>CAKVHW010000010.1 GCA_934754495.1 uncultured Clostridia bacterium | reverse complement strand
GTACATAACTCTCACCTTTACCAAATATTAAACTATTAATTGGATAATATTTCAAATTGACCACCTAATTTATAGCATCAATTCGTACACAACCGCACTTTGATTGCCATAATAATTTTTTCGTGTGACAACTTGTTTAAAACCAAATTTTTCATATGTTTTTATTGCAACAAAATTTGTTTCATTTACTTCCAAATAAAACTTTTTTACCTTGTTTTGTTTTAAATATTCTACGGAATATTCTATTAATTCGCTCGCTATACCTTTTCGTCTAAAATCTTCTAGCACAGCAATTTGCTGTAAATTAGCTTCATCTAAAAAGATATACAGCGATATAAATCCAACAATTTTTTCGTTTTGAATTTTTACAAATACTTTTACTTTGTCGCCACGCAAATCTTGTAAAAAAGATTCACTTGAATATGGTCTAGAAAAACATTCGTTTTCTATTTGCATTAGTCCTTGCAAATCTAATTCGGTAGCCATTCTAATCATCTTTCTTCACCAAATTACGTTCTGCTTGAGATAATTGCAAATATAATGGTTCTATTGTTTTTGCATACACACCTTTTGTTGCTAGCACCTTAAACTTATTAGTAAGTAAGTCTAAGTAATTAGTTATCACATTAAATGTATATGCATTTGATTCATCCAAATGTTCTTCTTGTAGCGAAAACATTTTTAAACCAGCAAATTTATGCAATTCCGAAAACTCACAAACACCCATTTCTTTAACTTTACCACGTTCAATTACACCATAATAACAACTTGTACTTGTGCATTTTAACACACACACTCCGTCTGAAATAGTCCCAGCAACCACATCGAAAATATTTACACAAACAACAGGCTTGTTTAAAGCATAGGCAAACGCCTTAATTGTGGCTACTCCAACCCTAATACCAGTGAAAGATCCAGGGCCAACAACAACACCAAAGCAGTTAATGTCCTTAATTTTCATATCGTTTTCACGCAAAAACTCGTCAATGCGGTTCATTAAATTTTCGCTTTGTTTTTCGTTTTCCCCCAAACTTGTGGTTTTTATATTACCATCACAAGCAAGTATAATTTTTGCACATTTATTAGTTGTGTCAACCCCTAAAAATTTCATCTCTCCACCTTAAATATTCTTTCAGTATCCGATACTTTTTCAATAGTAATTTTTACAATGTTTTTATAATCCATTTTCGCATTGTCAGGCCATTCAACAACAGCCACATCGTGTTCGTTTTTGTACAATATATCTTCAGCCCCAATTTCCTGTAATTCGCCAAAGTCTTCAATACGATACATATCAAAATGATACAATTTCATTTTTTTGCCGTCATATTCTTTTACTATATTAAATGTAGGGCTCGTGACTACATCTTTTACGCCAAGTGCCTTGGCAAAAAACTGCGTGAATGTGGTTTTGCCAGCACCAAGATCACCATACAAAAGTAGCGTTTCGCCACCTTTTAGGCTTTTTGATAGTTTTTTAGCAAGCCTTTTTGTTTGAGCCAAATTCTTTACTTTAATGATTTCTTCCATTAATTATTCGCCTTTTTCTTCGGTTTTTACATCATTTTTTTCGCCAGCCTTTGCAGGTTGATTGTTAATGGTTTTAAAAATCCATGGCAAAACAATTGTAGCAAACAAACCTACTACAAAATAATAAATTCCAAGTTTAAAATCAACAGGCTTGTTAGACAAGAACAACACATAACTTGCAATCAATACACCAAGTCCAATACAAACCTTTGAAGTTTTTTCTTTGGTTGAATCTTTACTTGGATCGTATTTTATAAACTTTTTATCAACAAAATAGCCTACAACAATTGCTAGGAACAAACCAATAAATCTATACACTTTCGCAAGTGTGTCTAAGTCGGTTATAAGGTGCGTAAACATCACAACAAAATAAGCCGCAAGTACCACAGGAGCAAGGCAAATTAGAATAATTTCATATTTAATTTTGCCCTTAAATTTTTCAATAAACCAATTTAACAAATAGGTTACCGCAACAGTAAAGAATGCACCAAGTAGCAAACCTGCCAAAACATCAGTTAAATAGTGTGCCCCAAAATACATTCTAGCCACACAAACAAGTAGACCCATAAGGATATATTCTATCCACATATCAATTTTCTGCCAGGTTTTTTTAGGATATCCTTGCCTTTTTGTTTCGTAAACAAGTTGTGTAGAAACACATGCATAACTTGTAGCATGTCCACTTGGGAATGAATACCCCGTATCAACTGCACCTGCAGGACGTGGACGTTTTACAAGGCTTTTAAATACCTTGTTAAACCCGCACGAACTTAGGTATACAAACATAAATTTGAATGCATAACCCTTAGAATAAACCAAGTACAAAGCAAAAAAGGCAAGGTAGAAAAATAGGTCTGTACCAAATTCGTTTATAATTCCAATGATTACATCAAGCGCCTTACAACTCCAACTTTGAAAAAATCTTACAATTTCTAATTCCATATAAGTGTCCTTTAATTTTTTATAATTATATCACCAACAGCCATAATTAACAAATTAATAATAAAGTTTATTTGTTTTAATTTGGGCAATAATTTAATATGCAAACCCAATTTAGTAAAATTTCAAACATTATTTTAAAATATTTTTTATTGTTTTCAGTGTGTTTTCTGTGGCTTAACTACATAAAAATACCAAACACGATTGCACTCACTGTGTCAATTGCAATTTCGGCTCTGCTTGGCTACATTATTCACCTAATTCAAAAAGCTAAAAGCAAACGTCAAAACATTAGTAAAGAAGAAAATGCAAAAATTGAAAACACTTCAGTACAACTAATGTACGGAACAAAAAAACAGGTGTTGGACTTTTTTCACAACACCTTTAAATCACAATACTCCACAAAAAAGCATAATGATTATATCTCACTCAACAATTACAACTTCTTTCCCATTTATACTACCGAAACAATCACACAGAGCGATGTTTTAAAAGCACTTAAACAAAGTGACAAAGAAATAGTAATTGCTTGTGTTTCAGCCGACCAAAGCGCAATAAAATGTGCAAAGCTCACATCAAAAAAAGTGAACATTCTTACTCAAGCAGATGTATATAGCATTTTGAAAAAATATAATAGTTTTCCTAATTTTAGCATTACTAAAACAGCCAAGAAAAAGTTAAAACTAACGGACATAAAAAATAGCACTTTTGCAAAAGCAAATGCAAAAGGCTATTTAATAAGTAGTTTCATTATATTGTTTTCAAGTTTTTTTGTAAGGTTTAATATTTACTACACTTGTTTTAGCACACTGCTTTTAATACTCGCTGGAATCTGCCTATTCCACCCAGCCCCAAAGCCAAGTGAATTTACTTTATAGGCTTAACAGCATCTATCAATTTATCATTAATTTTAACCGCAATTCTATTGGTTAGCGAAATTGTGGCAGTTATTACCATACCATCATCTCGTGTGGTTTTTAATACAATTGGAGTAAACGAGCTTAATGTATTATGCTCATCATATTTCACTCTGTTAATTCTTTTGGATTAGAAGATATATAAAAAATAAAAAACGACTTAAATTAAGTCGTTTTTTATTTTATTTCATAATGTTTCTAATTGCTTCTAACGATTTATTCGTTGGCTTTTTAGATGCTTTATACAATACAATCTTGCTTCCAATTGTGCAAACCGTTTCACAACCGCAAACTTCTTCAAGTTGTTTTGCGATTTCGTCTAGCGACATACTTGCATTATCTTGAACTTTAATTTTAATAAGTTCATGAGCAAACAAATTGTCGTTTACTTGTTTTACAACATTAGGTGTAATATCACCCTTGCCAATATATACTAAATCTGGCAATTCTTGAGCCAAACTGCGAAGTGCAGTGCGTTGTTGTTTAGTAATCATAATCTCTCCTTTTATTCGGTGTATTCTAGTTCGATGCCGTTAAGACGAACTGTATCACCATCTTTTAAGCCCTTTTTCTTTAATTCGTCAATAATGCCCTCTTCCCTAATTTGTTTTTGGAAATATGCATTAGATGTGTAATCTTCAAGTACAACACGACGAGTAATTTCGTCAATAAGGTTGCCAGTAACTTCATACAATCCTTCACAAACCTTAACAATTTTGTACGAGCGGTCTTTCTTATCAATAGCCACTTGCTCTACTTCAATTCTTTCAGGAACAGGAATTGTTTCCAACTTTTTAACAATAGCCGAAAGAAGTTCGTTTAAACCAATGTGTGCTGCGGCACTAATTTCAAAAACTTCTGTTCCCTTTGGCACAGCCTTTTTAAACTTTTCTACTACGGATTTATCTTGCAACAAATCAATTTTATTTAGTGCAACAATTTGTGCAATATTGCCCACTTTGTCGCTATATTTTTTAAGTTCGTTGTTGATAACATTGTAGTCGTTAATTGGGTCACGACCTTCGCTACCTGAAACATCTACAACGTGAACAAGTAGTCTTGTACGTTCGATGTGTCTTAGGAAATCTAGTCCTAACCCAACACCTTCGCTTGCTCCACTTATTAGCCCTGGAATGTCTGCCATAACAAACGATGAGCCATTGGCAGTTGCAACACCAATATTAGGCGCTAATGTCGTAAAGTGGTAGTTTGCAATTTTTGGTCTAGCATTGCTTACTGATGCTAAAAGTGTGCTTTTCCCTACATTTGGAAATCCTACTAGCCCAACATCGGCAATTGTCTTTAGTTCTAGTTTTATCTCAAATTTATCGGTCTTAACACCAAGTTCGCTGTACTTAGGGGCTTGTCTAGTTGGTGTGGCGAAATGAGTGTTCCCCCTGCCACCAATACCGCCTTTTAAAATAACAACTTCTTCATCATTATTGTACATGTCTGCCAAAACCTTATCGTTTTTAGCATTTTTAATAACTGTACCTTGTGGAACAACAATAATCAAGTCTTTACCAGACTTACCAAATTTGTTGTTACTGCCACCTGGTTCGCCGTCAGTAGCAAGATAAGACCTTTTGTATCTAAACGCTTCTAGATTAGACACCTTGTTTGTGGCTTTAAAAATAATGTTTCCGCCGTCACCACCATCGCCACCATCTGGGCCACCATTTGGCACGAATTTAGCACGGTGAAACGAAACCTTGCCATCTCCGCCATTACCTGCTTTACAAAATATTGTTACTTTATCTAAAAACATTTTATTTCTCCTTATAATAATTGCAATATGCCTTCAATTTGCAACTTTCACATTGCGGATTTCTGCTTTTGCAATAGTATCTACCAAATAGTATTAACATATGATGCAGTTTTACCCACATAGATTTATCAAAATTCTTTTGAAGTTGGGCTTCAACCTTTTTAACATCATTAGACTTTGCAATACCTAGCCTATTACTCACCCTAAACACGTGTGTGTCCACTGCAATAGTAGGCTCACCATACGCTTCAGCAAGTACAACATTAGCCGTTTTTGCTCCAACCCCACTAAGCGACATAAGAGCGTCTTTAGTGTTAGGGACTTGTCCACCATACCTATTTACAATATCAACACAAGCACCTTTAATATTTTTTGCTTTGTTTTTGTAAAAACCGCACGGTTTTATAATCTTCTCAATATCACTAATGTCAGCATTTGCAAGTTGTTCTATGGTGCTATACTTTTTAAACAATTCCTTAGTAACAATGTTTACACGTTTGTCAGTGCACTGAGCACTAAGTATAACAGCAACTAAAAGCTCGTAAGTGTTGTTAAAGTCTAGTTCACAAGCTGGGTTTTCAATGATACTATCAAGAATATTATATACTTCTAAGCATTTTTTGTCCATACAATTATATTATCACAAAATATATTAATAGTAAAGTACATTTATTTAGTTTACTCTCTCATAAACCGCACCATTTAAAGTGTTTTTTTTATTATAAAACCCTTTAAAACCAGTAAAGTTTCCGCTATTTAACACTACTCTTGCCCTGCCAAGTTTTACACTTTGAAACATTACAGCAAGACCGCACGAATTTGATATTTCTCGTGGAGTGTTAATGATATTACACTGCACACCCATTCTTCTTAAAACTTCCGCAAATTGCAAAGCCTGTGTTCTATTAATAAAAACCGCAACTACATACATAATATTTCTCCTTTCTAAAACATTTTTGTGGCTCACTTCATAATATTAATTATGAATATATTTTGTTAATAAAAAAGGAGTAAACTATTGATATATCTCGATAATTCTTCCACAACTCACTTTAAACCACACTGTGTAAAAAAAGCCACGCTTATGGGCTTAAAAAAGTATAGTGTTAACTCTAGCCGTGGCGGATACAATTTGGCGGTAGACGGCGGTATGCAAGTTTTAAAAGTTCGAGAACTACTTGCTAATCACTTTAATGCCAACCCTGAAAATGTGGTTTTTACATCAAGTTGCACAAGTGCCATAAACCTTGCCCTTAGAGGAAGTGTGAAAAAAGGCGGTCACATAATAACCACCGCACTAGAACACAATAGCACACTTAGAACATTAGAAGACTTGAAAATCAAAGGACTAATTACCTACACCATAGTAGAACCTAAAAATGGCAGTATAGACCCCAAAGACATTGAAAGAGCAATAAAACCAAATACATACTTAATTACTTGTATTCACATAAGCAATGTCACCGGCAACGAAAACAACATTGAAGCCGTAGGAAGAATAGCCAAAGCCCACAACTTAAAGTATATGGTTGACATTGCACAAAGTGCTGGGCACAAACGAATTGACATTAAAAAACTTGGCATTAATATGATTTCAATTGCAGGTCACAAAGGCTTTTATGCCCCACAAGGAATTGGTGTGCTTATTTTTAATGATATAGAAATAAAGCCAATCAAAACAGGTGGAACAGGTACATTTAGTGAAAGCATTGTTCAACCTACTCAAAGCCCAGAAGGGTTAGAAAGTGGCACTTTAAGTATGCCATGCATCTTGGGGCTTGGAGCTGGTGTAAAATATGTTGAAAACCGCTTTGATAGACTTAACTCTCATATTGCATATCTAGGCAAAATGTTGTATAGCGAAATTAAAAAATTACCTAATTATGTGGTTTATTCAACATTTCCTGAAAACGGTGTAATTGCATTTAATCACCGCAAAAAAACAAGTAGCGACATGGGGGAAATACTAAATAGTCATGGTATTTGTGTTCGCACAGGACTACAATGCGCACCGCTTGTTCATAGGTATTATAGAACTTTAAAGCAAGGAATGGTTAGAGCAAGCATTGGTGCTTTTAACACAACACACGACATAAAAAGGCTTGTTAAGGTACTAAAGGCTAATTAAAAAGTTTTTCACCGTTTATCCAACCAAATCCTTCACTATTGCGGTCAAAAGTGATTGGCTCGCACGATGAAATCAACAACTTTTTTATTCTATCTGGCGAATAATTTGGGTATTGTTTTATTAGCCTACTACACACTCCTGCCACCATTGGTGTACTAACCGATGTGCCAGACATTATGGTGTAAAGCCCTTTACCACTAAGCCCTGTTACATCCACCCCTGATGCCAAAACATCTGGCTTATACATGTTGTTGATTGGTCCACGACTTGAAAAATCTGCCACTTGAAACTTATCGTATTGCGGTGTATCTTTAACACGCTTATCATCAAGTGCACCAACCGTTATTATTTTATAACTACTGCCTGGCGACTTAATTGTTTCTGCTTGTGGTCCGCTATTGCCTGCAGCACTCACAACAACGATTCCGCTGTCCCATAGTTTTTCGGCACCCATCATAAGGGGGTCGTTTTTACCAAGTGCAACACTACCAAAACTCATGCACATTAACCGTATATTATATGCTTTGCGGTTTTCATAAACCCATTGCATTGCAGTCAAAATTGAGTTTGCACCAGTTTCACCATTTTGGTCTAAGGCTTTTATTACAATTAAATTAGTTAGTGGGTCTATACCTGTGTGCTTTGGACTAACAGTACCACCACCACACAACGCCCCACACACAAATGTACCATGCCCATTATCATCATATGGGTAATCTTTGCCATTTACAAGATCAATAAATTTTATAAGTTTTTTTCTAGGAACCATAAAGTCAAGGTGAGGAAAAATGCCTGTATCAATCACGACTGTTGTAAAAGCACCTAAAGTGTTAGAGTGTCCACTAGTATTTAAAATCTTATTTGCAACATTAACACATGTGGTAACTTTGCTTACTTGCGTAATATACTTCACTTCGTTTAAACTTGCCAAATCAAGCATATTTTTATAGTTTAATTTTACACCAAAAGCATTTATAAAAGGATAATATATTGGCTTAAAATTACGATTTAATTTGTTTTTAACCTTATAATAATCGCCCGCCAAAAGCACACAGTCAATCTCGTGATTAACCCCTTCAACATACACACTTTTTAAGATGTTTGGTTCTATTTTTTGTAGCATTGTTATTCCACCATTTTCATTATTTCGTTTAGTCTTTTTTGCTGTTCGGCATTCAAATACGGCATAAGTGTATTTTTTACATTTTCAATTTTTTTAGAATCATAATTTCCGGCTTGTTTTTGTGCATTTGTTTGTTTTATAAATTCCGCCATAAGTTCGTCATTAGAGTAGCCACTATATTTATTAAGTGCATCGTTTATTTCTGCTGATTTTACATCATCTAATGGGTTCTCCTTAGGCAAATCTTTTTTTATGTATTCACTAAATTTAGTCATAACTTTTCCCCCTTATTAACTATTTCATTATATGATTGCATATATAATAATGTTTATTTAATGGAGAGTAATTTTGGAAAACACCGAACAAGTATATATGCAGGAATATCCGTATGGAATATTCCCTACTAATTACACCAAGGAAGGTCAAGAAACTATTAAAGAAAATAAGATTTTAAGCGAACGGCAAAGCGTGTCAACTCTTTCTGCGCCTTCGCAATCACCACAACCTAGTTTTGACATTGCAAAGTTGTTGCCACTTTTAAAAATGATGAACAATAAAAAAAGCATATCGCAAAATGATATGCTCCAACTTGTTTTGCCAATGCTTATGGGTGGCAATACTGGCGACCTAAGCGAGATAATAAAGTCGTTTAGTTCTCAGCCAGAAATTGAAGAACCAGAAGATGTGGTCACCAATCAAGTAAGTATTTCAAGTTATAAAAAAATAGAATGACTAATAAATCACTCTATTTAACATTTTTTAACATTTCGTAAAACATAACTAAGTTTTGAAACACAACCGCTTCATCAAAACATCTAATATCAAGTCCAATAAGACGTTTAATTTTTTCAATTCTGTAAATTAGTGTATTGCGGTGCATATAACCCTGCTTACTTGCAGAAGTAATATTAAGATTGTTTTTTAAAAAAATCTTAGCAGTTTCAACAAGTTCGTCACTATCCAAAACAAGCAAAACTGGCTTTATTTGGTATAGTTTTTTGTATTTTTCTAAAAATTCAACATCACAATTGTTAAAAATTTTTTCACTAGACAAAACATTCATACATTCTTGTTTTATTTTTTCAGTCAATGTTTTTTCAATCATAATTCAGTTACGCAACCATTATCAATGGTAAGCTTTTTTCCTCCAATTTTTTTAACAAGATTTTCATTGCTAACAGCAACAATAGCAGTTGCATTGTTAACCATAATTAAGTCGTTTATGTACTCGGCAATTTTTTTACTTTCGCCATCGTTAAGGCTTTTAAACACATCATCAATAACAAAAACCTCGATATTTCTAAGTGCAAAACGTGCTAGACACAACTTAATGCGGTCAAAGTATGATAAATCTTTAACTTTAACATCTTTTAATGCTGTAAGACCATAACTAACCAAAACATTGTTAATTTTAACATTTTGAAGGTTTTTATTAACCTTACGTATTTTTAGTGGGTATTCTAGGTTTTTTAATAGAGTTTTGTTTTCCATAAATGCTGGGTGGCTAGGCAAAAAACCAAGTGCAACTTGATTTTTGTAATCAACCTTATTTGCAGGAATACCTTTAATATACACTTCACCTTTTAGCGGTGTTTCAATTCCAACAATTGTACGAAGTAGCGAACTCTTTCCGCTTGCTTCTGTACCGTACAAAACAGCTTTTTCGCCCATTTTTATTCTAAACGAAACGTCTTGCAAAACATTAAAATCTTTGGTGTATCTTAAATACACATTCTTAAGTTCTATCATATTTTCACCTTAGTATAATATAATAAAAAATTTTTGTTTTGTAAAGTAAAATTACATTTATAAAACAAAAACCACAGTCAAATAAAACTGTGGTTTTTTTTATTAATAAGTTATATCGATAAGACCTAGGTCTTGGTCGTTACGTTTGTATAACACACTTACTAGTCCAGTTTCAGCATTCAAGAAGATAAAGAAGTTGTGTCCCAATGCTTCCATTTGTGCTTCAGCATCAGAAAGCGTAATAGGTTCTAGTTCAAAATGTTTTTCTTTAACAACTTTGCCATTAGCAACAACTGGCATTTCTGAAATGTATTCAAAAGTAGCCTTTTCCACGTTTTTAAATTTTTGTTTGTATCTTTCGCCATTCTTTACAATTTGTTTTTCAATTTTTGGCATAGCTAGGTCAATGTTGTTGTACATATTATCGCTAGCAACTTCGCTACGAATATATAAACCATCTGCATTAATGGTAATTTCTAGTTTTTCTTGTTTGTTTTGAGTGCTACAAGCAACTTTAACATCATAATCTTTAGCGAAATACTTATCAAGTTTTGAAAGTTTTTTCTCTAAAATATCCTTAAAGTTTTGAGTAATTTTATAATCTTTTACATAATATTTTACTGTCATAAATGTTTCTCCTTTTTTATGTATTATTATTTTATCAAATATTACCTAAATAACCAAACAAATTAAATAAAAAAAGGCAAATTGTTTTGCAATATGTCTTATATTTATCTTTCAACGCTAAGTGTATGTTTGTCGTTTTTAGCAGAAATTATAATTGTATCACCTTTTAGGATGTTGCCTTCTAGCATTTCTTCAGCAATACG
>CAKVHW010000009.1 GCA_934754495.1 uncultured Clostridia bacterium | reverse complement strand
TCCATTGAAATCGTTAATCTAGTAACAATTAACTTTGTTAACGGAAGCGAAACTATACCAGTTAAATTCGTTGAAACAGACAAGTTTGAAACCCTTGAATCAACTCCATATCAAGCCTTGTCTACACCTGATGGTTACAAATTCGCTGGCTGGGCAAGAACTGAAAATGGTGAAGTTGTTGACGTTATCGGTTGTTCTGTAACCGAATTTTCTACATTATATGCTATATGGCAAGAGAAAGTTCAAAACGTTGCAAGCTTTAAAATTTATTCAAACATGAATTTAAATTACGTAAGTTCTTATGCTCAAAAAAATAAATCAAAAATTTTAGGCAATGCCACAATATCTGCGACTGAACCTAATGGCGAAACGTTTTTCACTCAAAATATTGATGAAAATTTTAAAGATAATAACGGTGAGTACAATTATTTACCTGCATCAACTGTTAGAGTTTTTTACAGAATATCTAAAGCTAATTTAAATGGTTTAGGTGGAATTCACTTCACATTAACTGGGGACGGAAATCCGCAAGATATTTATGTTGGTGGCTACACACCTGAGAACTCTGAGACTCGTTTTGGTACGGCTAGGAATTATATGGAAGATGATGGTGATTTTGTTAAATATGTTTGCGAAGTTAAATTTGATAAAATTACTGTCGAAAGTCTTCAATTTGATTTTATCGCCGATGAACTCTCTAAACCGGTTTCTATAACTCTTCGAGATGGTGCTACTTTTACTCCAGTTATTTATTATAAAATTAAGCAATTTTCTAATGATGCTTGTTCTAGAGATGCTTCTTGGATTGGTGATGGTGAATGGATTGAAACTTTTGAACCAATAGATTTGGGCTACTTCGGTAAATATCAGATTTTGTTTAATTTTGAAAAACAATCAACTTATGTGAATGAAAACTCTTACAATAAACTTTCTGATACAAGTAAGTCGATTAAAGACAATACAGATTGTTGTAATATGACAGTGCTTACAGTTGAAGAAACAGTAGATTCAATCTATTTCACAAATATTGAAGATTCTGCTAGGTTTGAGATTTCACTTGAATTGACTGATCCATTACCATTATAAAAAATAACTACCCACGTTTCATACGTGAGTAGTTAGCCCCCATTGGGGCAAAAGAAGGAAATTTATGAGTGTAATTAGGTTTATATATTCAAATAAACGTGGTGTTGGAAAGACAAGTTTAAACACGGTTTTTGCTTTAAATGAAATGAGAGATCATAATGCATATGAACAATCTTTGGCTGAAATTGATTTATTGGAACATGAACTTAATAGAACGTTTAAATGTCCGCCTACTACTCAACCTCATTTTGTTTATTCAGATTATGAAATAAGAGATAATCATAAGTATTCAAAAGGCTATGTAAGTTGGCCATTTAATCCATTCAAATTTAAACTTCCAACGAAAAAATCTGAATACTCAATATTCGCTCCTGGTTCATTTTTTCATATATCAGAAGCACAAACGAAATACAATTCTCGTAAGTTTAAAAAGTTCATGGATGCTGTTTCTGCCGCATATGAGGGCTCTAGGCATCCAGGATTTACAATAACCTTAGATGGTTTAGGGTTAACTTCAATTGACTCTAAAATTCGCAAGATTGTAGACGAATTTTATTTAGTCGAAGACGTTGAGCATCAAACTTATGACGGTCGTATTGTTGCCTCTACTTGGTTCTGTCGCTTTTTTGACAATATTGTTGATGCTGAAGCCTTTGATACTTCTCACGATGAAAAATTCGGTACAGAGATAAATATATCTTTTGATTTAGGCATGATATACAACTGTTACAATAATCGTGGAAACAAATTAGCCTTTTATAGAGATGCTGTCGACCATGATTTTGAATATTTGGATTGGTCTGAAATTGATGATAAGTTTCTTCTTCCACCTGAAGATTATTACGAAAAGGAATAAAAAAAATGGTTAATAAATTTGAGACAGTTGAAGAACTTAATAATTATTATGCTGATTTATTTTTAAGTCTTACAGATATTGCCGATAGACTTGGTTTATCGGCCGAAGAGAGTATGCGAAATGCTTTGCTAGATGCGTATAAAAACGACTTGGAAATAGTTGTTTTTAACGATAAGTATGAAAAAGAAACATATAAAAAACGCATTGAGTTGGATCGAAAAAAATCAAAACAAGATGATGTTTTTAATAAAAAACGTTTAAAGTTTTTTTTGAAAAAATGTAAGAGTCGTAACAAGAAGTTGTTTAAACAATATAAAAAGTCATTTTTTGAAATTGAAAAAAATGGCTTAAATACATCAGTTTTTAATGATGTATGCTTGGCCACAAACCATGACAAAATGCGCTTAAATAATTTACTTAATGCTGATTCTTCTTCTCAAAATTCGAATGATATTAGTCAAGGTTGAAGCAAACTATTTTTCTACAGTTTTTATTGCAAAACCTGAAGAGAAAAATCGACAAGTGCGACAGCACTTTTGCCCTTGACAAATATCAGAGATGTTACACTTGAGTGACAGACAAGCAAGTGCCTTCAGTACTTGCTTGCTGTTACTGGTGTGAAATCTACAAAGCCCTGCTTACATAAAATTGTATAGCAGGCAGCACAACACCGGCCACAAAAGACTTGTTCTTTTGCCGGTGTGTTGCCGTATCTACTACCCTACAGTTTATTCTAAAAAATATGCAATTTTTAGATTTATACATTAGAAACATTTGGGGTAACTTTAAAAAAATAAAAAGGGGTAAAATATGACTTATGAATCTTTTTGTAAAAACAAAGATTATGCAATGAAATATGTAGTCCCTGCATTTAGAAAATTTGGTGTGTCAAAACTCAAAGTCAAAGATGATGGAAGTTTAATATACAACCATCATGGTCAACCAGAAAGAGAACTGAACAGTTTTCAAAAATATGCAAATGCAATTGCATATTGTGGAACAAATAAAAACTTTAAGGTTTGTGCTGATCATGATTGTCACACCACTCACTTTGATGGCTTCGAAAGTTGCAAAAACAGATTTTGCCCTGTCTGCCAAAAAATGAAGTCGCTGATATTGTTTTCAAAACTATATCCAACCGTTATGAAACTTTTTAGACATGGCTGTTATGTCAAAATGCTTACTTTCACAATCAAAGATACAGAAAACTTAAAAGACGGTGTAAGACTAATAAAAACCGCTTTTCGAAAGTTTTCACACGAAAATAAAAAATATAGAACCGTTTTTAACAATTTGTATATAGGCGGTATTAAATCTTTAGAAGTTAAACGTGGAGCTAATTCTAAATTATGGCATCCACATTATCATGCTCTTGTTGTTATGGAAAAGCCTGTAGAAGATTTTAATGCTATAAATGTAATGTGGAACAAAACTCTTGTTAATATAGTGAATAACAGTCATAAAGTCATTTATGAAGATAGACTTTACAATGACGGTTTTACACTTACAGATGACAACAAACTTGTTTTAAATGATAAGCTTGGTTTTGTTCACTTCGATACTCTAAACCTTATGAGTCTTGATTCCAGAATACATTGTATTTACGAATGCATCAAATATATTACAAAGTATTCAGAAGAACTGGAAGATGATCTTCCAGAACTTGTAGACACACTACGTGGTATTCGTGCTGTAGATTCTTGGGGTGTCTTAAGAGATATCGAGAAAGATGCTGAAGAATGTGATACTCTATCACTATCTTCAGTTAAGGAACAAATTTGTGTTAATTGCGGTAAGAAAGAATTTGAAATTATTGATCATATAACCATTGAAGATTTAGGTAAACTTGGTTATTCAACAAAGGTCTATGACTTTAATACTAAACAAAACAAATTGGAGCGACAATATGAAGGAAAAGAAAAATATTGATGAACTCTTAAAATCGGATTTTAATTTTGAAAAATCTGTAGTCAGTTTAAGTTTATATATAGAACTTCTGAATAGAAAAGAACAATTGCTTAAGCAAGCACGTGATCGTTTCGAACAATGTTTGTCTGAAGAAGAATTCGAACACGTACAAACATGGCTTCGTTACGATTTGCTTAAACCAATTGATATTTACTCAAATAGTTATTTTGAAATAGAATTTACTTTTTTGAGTATTGACAAAAACATTCTTACAACAAAAAAATATATTTATGTTACTGTAAACGATTATATTTTGCAATATGATTATGCTGGTTTTTTAAAATTAACATATGAACAATTTTGTAAAGATGTTTTTAATCAAGATAATTATAAATTCGCTTTTGTTTTATCGAAACAAGAAAAAATGAAAGCCTTACAACAAAACATTCAAACAATACAACAAAGTTTTTTATAAAGGAAATATAAATATGGAAGACGAAAAAGAAAAATATACTGAAGTACAAAAAAATGCTTTACATGATTTGAACAAGATTAAAGACTTGCTTAAGCAAAATAATGATAATTATATTTATCTCGGTTTGCTACTTCGTGAAGCCAAAAATTTTTATATGAACATACCTAATACAAACTATAAGGATTTATATGCTTTTGCAAAAGCAGAACTTGACTTATGCAAGACAACAGTTAAGTATTTAACCGGTGTCAACCAACGTTTTGCTAATGGCATGGCGTTAAAACCAAAATATGAAAAATATAAGTATTCTCAATTAAGGGAAATGTTGCCATTATCAGATATTCAACTTGAACTTGTTAATCCTGGTATGACAGTGGAAGAAATAAAGGCACTTAAAAAAGTTAAGAACGTTGACGAAGATATAGTACTTGGAAATTTGGCAAAATCAAATGATATCGTTTATGAAACTGTTTTATTTAAAAACAATACTGAAAGAAGTGAATTCTTAAGGAATTACGATAAATGGGAACTGTTTGCTCAAGTGCCTGAATTGACACTTAGATTCTTTAGAATAAAGTTAACAAACGAAAAATATGTTATTGCTTGTGAAAGTGAATATACTTCTTTTAATGGTAAAATTGAAAAAAGTGTTAAATATGATATTTTTAATATCAATAATCCAAAAGATAGATATCGTGATTTTGATTTTGGGCTTATTGCTCTTATTGATTATATTCGAACAAATAAACTTGGTTATTATAAGTTGGTGCAACATGAATGATCTTGATATGGTTTGTAAAAATTCTACAGAAGAAAAGCGAAAAGCAGATGTTGAAAAATTCGATACAATGTGCAATTTGTTTTTTAAATATTTGAATTTGCAAAAAAAAAGCACTAACAAATGTTAGTGCGGTGATAGGGACTATCCAATTTTATACTCTCAATGAATTCCCTATCAGGGTGCCACTGCTTTGCGCACCTGTCAATTAAGACCACCAGAGAGTTTATATTATAATATTATATGGAGGTTGTTATGTCAAGACGTTTTCAACAAAAAAATAAAGATCTAGTGAATTTAAAGGTTTTAACTTCTGAAGAAGTTTGGGTTGTTAAAAATAAAACTAAAAAGCCTACATTGAATAGTAATTATGATTATTTTGGTAAGGTAGATAAAGGGTCTAGTGCTTTTATTAAGGCGACAAATAAAAAAGGTCAAAATGTTAAGTTTGTAGAAGATACTTGTAAATTACCTAAAAATGCTAAAAACAAAATTGTAGATTTATTTGATAACAAAAACAAGCGTGTTGTTTATTTAGTAAAAGAAAAAAAGGCTGGTAAATAATATGAAAATTTTCAAGTTTGGGTTTTCGATTTTATGGTTACTTATTGGTTCGATAATGGCTATAGGTTGTTTTACTCTGAACCAGTCCATAGTTCAAGATTCTACACGTTTGTCTTTGATAATATTTATACCAATTTTTATAATATTATCGATTTTAGAATTTGGCAGTATTATTGGTAGTACGTTTGGTTTTGGCTTTTCGATACAAAGTGAAAGTAAACCAATAAAAATAATGTCAATAATATTTTTAATAATATCATTGGCACTACTTGGTTTTGCAGTTTCTAATACTGTAAATTTTATTAAAATTCTTTAATTGATATTGATAAGCCTTGTGAATAATTTTTATTTGTGAGTAGAATTTGAGTAGAATAAAAATTCAATTCTACCGCTATATATAGCCATTTTTTCAATATGGCTTCTGGTTCGAATCCACCCTCTCCCACCACAATAAAACCCCTAAATTTAGGGGTTTTTTCTTACTTTAATGATTTTATAAAGTTGTGTAGTTTTTAAAAAAAAGTAGGTCAAAAAGTAGGTCGGTTATACAATTAATTATTACACTTTATAACTTAATTGACTTACGCCTAGATTAGGCATTTTAGTTGACTTTTTTATCAAAAAGTGATATGTTATTAAAACTATATAATATCTATTATTTTATAAGGAAAACAAAATGAATTGTTTGTTTGTATATAATCCCAACAGTGGGAAAAGCGGACTAGTAAACCGAATAAATTTCATTATTCAAGAACTTCAAACAATCTATGATGAAGTTGATTACAAACCAACTGAATATGCTGGTCATGCTAAAGAAATTGCTGCTGATGCGTGTGGAAAATACGATCGACTTATTGTAAGCGGTGGTGATGGAACTTTTAATGAAATTATAAACGGAATTGCCGAAAAAGAAAATGCACCAATTATTGGCTATTTACCAAGCGGAACTGTAAACGACATATCAAGGTCTCTAAACATTCCACGCAACCTAAAAAAAGCACTTAAGGTAATCCGTGATAATAATGTGTTTGAACACGATATATTTAAAAGCAACAATGATTACGGAATTTATTTTTGCGGTGCAGGCGCTTTTACTAGCACAAGTTATGCAACAAAGCAAAAATACAAAAAAGTTTGGGGGAAAATTGCTTATTTCTTTAATTGTATAAAAGAAGTAAACGATATTCAAGATTTTGAGATAACCATAAGCGACAAAAACGGCTACATTACAAGCGGAAAATACATTATGATGCTTATAATCAATTCCCGCTCTGCTGCAGGTTTTAAAATGAATTCAAAAGCAAATTTGAGTGACGGAAAGGTCGATGTAGTGCTAATAAAACGTGAAAATAAAAATTTCTTAACATACCTAAGCTCCCTATTTGCAATTGCAAAAATTTTTTTATTTGACCAAAGTATATTAAAAGGCAACGATTATATTACAAAACTTCAACTAAGCGAATTTCATCTTGAAAATAGCAAGCGTGCAATTATAAACATTGATGGTGAACAAGGTAGCTATGGCAATATGGATTTTAAGGTTATTAATAAGGGTCTTAAAATTATTGTGCCATCAAAAACAATCAAGCAACAATTTAAAATCAGAAACAAAGAGATAAAGCAAAAACGACACGAAAAATAAAAAATACCACTTTTAAACAGTGGTATTTTTTATATATTCTTTTCTTCTTCTGTTTTTCTTATCACGTTTGTTTGCTAAATACTCTTCTTTTAAAATGTTCATTCTATATGAAATTATTGCACTAGCAAGATTAAGCGATTCCTTATTAATAGGCTTATCTTTAAATTCTGGCATTTCACTTAATGTAAATGGCTCGCCAATAATATATGTATTAAATCTAAACAGCCTTGGTTTTTTTACAAAAATTGAAGGAACAATTGGCGACTTTGTTTTTAAAGCAAAGAGTGCAACCCCATTTTTTACTTCATTTACTTCTTCGGTTTCCAGCCTTGTACCTTCTGGGAAAATGCAAAGAGCTTTATTTTCATTTAAAAGCCTTAAAGTTGTTTTAACCGCCTTAATATCATTCTGTTTGCGATTTACAGGGTACATATCAAGCCCCCTATAAAAAGCACTTAAAAATTTATTTTTAAACAATTCGGATTTAGCCATAAACCAAAATCTTCGATTTAATACCCTAGCACCTACAAGTATTGCATCAAAGTTGGTCTGGTGATTGGCAACCATTATCATCTTGCCTTTTTTTAGCACATTTTTTCGCCCCTTGACACGTGTTGGGAACAAAATCATCAATGGAAAAAGAAGCAATGTTAAAACTAAATAGTATATCATTGTTACTCCTTAATGTACTGCAAAATGTAGTCTACAACCTGGTCTTTTGTCATGTTGCTTGTGTCTACATAAATTGCTTCTGGCACAACAACAAGTGGACAGCATTCACGATGCAAGTCACGAAAATCACGCATTTTAATACTTTCTAGAATTTCATCATAACTACTAAGCAGCCCCTTTTCTTGAAGTTCATTATAACGTCTTTCCGCTCTCACTTCTGGGCTTGCAGTTACAAAAAATTTGTATTTCGCATCAGGCAAAACGTGACTTGTAATATCTCTACCTTCCATAACAATGTTGTGTTCGTTGGCAATATTTCTTTGAATTTGTAGAATATGTTGTCTTAGTTCTGGTATAACCGAAACTCTTGACGAATAGTCTGAAATAACAGGTGTAGATAGTAAATCAGTCACATCATCTCCATTTAGGAATGTATGTTGTTTGCCATTAATAAACTTTACAGTTACGTCTGCACCCTTTGTAATTTTTTCAATTTCCGCTTTTTCACATATTGGAAGCTCGGTCACTGGGTCAATTTTTTGAATTAATTTATTTTGATATACATACAATCCAAGTGCCCTATACAAACTGCCTGTATTAAGATGTAAAATATTCAATTTTTTAGAAATGGCATTTGCCACACTGCTTTTGCCCGATGCTGATGGACCATCTATTGCTATTGCATACATAGTTTACTCTCCTATTTAAATATTTTATCTAGTTCGCTTTTGTTAAGCCTTCTATATTGTTTTGTTGGTAAATCGCCAAGTTCCAATTTGCCTACTCTAATACGTTTTAATGCGAAAACATTATACCCAACAGCCTTAAACATTCGTCTTACTTCACGATTTTTTCCTTCAAAAATTGTAATATTCAAAACATACAATCCGTCTTTTGGCTTTGGGTGTTCCACAACCGCTGGTTGAGTAAGCCCGTCTTCAAGCATAACGCCTGCCCTAAGCTTGTCTAAGTCGGCAGTTTTGGGCTTTGTTTTTAGCGTAACTTCATATGTTTTTCCAATCTTATTTCTTGGGTGCATAACCTTATTTGCAAAGTCTCCGTCATTAGTAAGAATAAGCAAACCTTCTGTATTGTAATCAAGCCTACCCACAGGATAAAGTCGTACATCTTCTTTAATAAGTTTAACAACTGTTGGACGGTCTTGCTCGTCAGACAACGAACAAATATACCCCTTAGGTTTGTTTAGCATAACATAAACCCTATCGGTGTTAGGTTTTACAACTTTGCCTTTATACTCCACCACATCACTGTCTGAAATTTCAGTAGCCAAATTGGTGACAACTGCACCATTTACCTTAACAAGACCACTTGTAATATATTCTTCAACTTTTCTACGGCTACCAATTTCACAACTTGCTAAATATCTATTAATTCTCAAAATTTTTTACCTCAAAAATATTGTATAACAATTAGTCTGATAATGCAAACAAAATAGTAAAATATGTATATGTTGTGTAATATATGCCACAAAAAAAGTAGGTATTTATAATTACAATAAATGCCAAACAAAATATTTTTTTAGTAAGAAAAATAATAAATTATTGTTGTAAGCAAAAAAAACTCGTAATCACATTACGAGTTTTTCTATTTAAAACCATTTACTTATAATATTGTCCATCATATATCTAAAGTCGATATTTTTAATTGAATCAATGGCGTACAAATTAGAAGCATAAACCTCATCATCACCTTTATAGACTGTTACACTGCCTAATTTTTGATTTAACATAACAGGCGCCGTCACTGTTTCTGGAACATCATATTTAACTCTAAATAAGTCTTCTTCGCCACATTTAATAAGCATTCCAAAGCCTTCAATAGTAGCAACCCCTACTTCTTCTTTATCCCCGCTTTCAATATATGTTGTGCCAACATAATTGTATGGCTTAACAAATTGCTTATAGGTGTAATTATCGTATGCAAGCCTATCTAGTCTTGCACATTCTTCAAACATAGGTTGACAATTCAAAACAACTGAAACAACTCTCATATTGTCTTTTTCGGTTGCGTTTACAAGACACCTACCAGCATTATCGGTAAAACCAGTTTTTACACCAACACAATTTTCATCGTTAAAAAGTATGCGGTTTTTATGCTTTAAAAAACGTTTTTGATATACATTGGTTGCTTCAATGTTGTGATACTTTGTTGATACAATTTCTTTAAAAATAGGGTTATCAAGGGCTTTTGCAGTAATTAAAGCCATATCATAAGCACAAGAGTAATGATCTTTAGCATCTAGTCCATGCGGATTTACAAAATGTGTATTATTAGCCCCACAATTAACAGCATACTCGTTCATCATTTGCACAAACACATCTACGCCAGCGACTTCTTCCGCAATAGCAACCGCACAATCATTACCACTTGCAAGCATTAACCCGTACAAAAGGTCCTTAAAACGAATTTTTTCACCATGCTTTAAATAGATACTTGTTCCTTCTATCCCAACCGCTTTATCACTTACAACAACTTCTCGCTCTAAGTCGTCATAGTTTTCTATAGCAACAATACAAGTGATTATTTTTGTGGTACTGGCTATTGCAAGATGGTCGTATGCATTTTTTTGATATAGAAGTGTTCCGCTATTACCTTCATATACAGCCATTGCTTTTGCCACACAGCTATCGTCCGCATAAACCGTGTTCGTAGGTAAAAATAGCAACGAAAACAAAACACAAACAAAACACAAACTAATTATTTTTTTCATCCAACATTTCCTTTTTATCGTGTAAAACTTTACTAATTATCTTGTTAGAAAATTTTGCAATTTCGTTTAATGGTGAATCATTTAGGGTCGTAACATACTTTATTTCTTCGCCCATAACTAAAAAGCCTATTGGCTCTATTGTAAAGCCACTTCCGCTTCCACCAGCAAAAGGATACTCCTGCTTTTTTGTTTTGGTATTAAGTTCTCCACCGCCAGCAACAAAACCAACACTCACCCTACTTACTGGCAAAATTGTTGTTGTTTCATTTATCACAATTGGACTTCCAACCACAGTGTTTACTTCAATAATATTTTTAAGTCTCTCCATTGCACTTGTAATAATTGAATTAACATTTTCTTCCAAATTTTCTTGCTTTTTCATAAACTCTCCTTTGTGTTATTGCTTTTGATATTGCCCAAATGATGTCAAACAAACATATTAAAACATTTGCTTTAATTCCAATTTTTAACTGTTCGTTTAGATACCCAATATTAATTTTATTTTCTATCATTGTTTCACTGTTGTTAGCCTTAATCTTACTTCCAACAACTCCAGTAATTACATACAACAAACCTGCTAATTCACTTATGTTTTTAGCCGATTTAGAGCAAACCAATGCTTTAAATTCAATTTTACTAAGATATATTTTTTGCTTAAAATTGTTGGAAATATCGTTTACAAATTTAAAACTATCTTCATCAATATTAATCTTAATTTGGATTATTTTTTTATTTTTCCTAATCAAATTAAAATACCCTGCAATAAGGCTAACATCAACCTTAAAAACAGTGATTCTAAACACACTAATTTTTATATTGCCAATGTTTTTAAGCAGATCATATTTAACATTTAGTCCAATGTTTAGAGTAACTGTAATTATCACAATTACAACCGCAACAATTATTAATAGTGTGCTCATATTCTTATTATTTGTTAAAAAACAAAAAAAATGCTTGAAAATCAAGCATTTTTAGTAATATTAAGATTGTTCATTCTTATTCATCCATGTACTTAACATAATCCGATTCAACAGACTCATCAAGCAAATTATCTACATCAGCTTTATCATTTAAAATTTCATTTTTAAGGCTTTCAATATCAACATCTGCTTGCGATTCAAGTAATTGTTGTTTCTTCTTTTCGTCCAATGTTATTTCATCTTCAGTGTCTCTAAAGTTAAACAAACTATTATCGTTTTCAGGGTTATGTAATACTTCAATGCGTTCCAATAGTTCGTTATAATCAGGTAAATCTTCAAGGCTATTTAGGTTGAATTTTTTAAGGAAGTTATCTGTTGTTCCAAATAAAAGGGGCTTACCAACAGCATCTTTTCTACCAACTATTTCAATGATGTTGTTTTCAACAAGAGTGTTAATGGCATAATCTGAATTTACACCTCTAACATTCTCAATTTCAAGCCTTGTAATAGGT
The DNA here is from genome assembly GCA_934754495.1 of uncultured Clostridia bacterium. Taxonomy (GTDB): domain Bacteria; phylum Bacillota; class Clostridia; order Christensenellales; family UBA1242; genus UBA11490. The sequence continues at coordinate 6,728 of CAKVHW010000009.1, read as the reverse complement.
TGTTTGTATGCAATAATGGCACACACTTCCAAAACCGCTTTAGTAAGTGCTTTTTCTTTAATAGGATTAAGCACAACTGCCACTTGTTCGGCATTTTGTGGGTTACTGCAAAGTTGTGCCTTACCATTAAAAATCATAACCTGAACACCAGAGCCACTTTCTTCTCTTTCTTGCTTCATTTCTTTAATTGCGGTTTCAATTTCTTTTACATCAACTTCTAATTTTTCAGCCATATCTGTAAAAGCCACTGAGTCACCAGCAACAAACAAAATGCTTTCAATTACACTTTTTAAATTTTCCATACTATTCCCTTTCCTGTTTGCAGATTTCAATATCGGCAAAATTTTCTTGTTGTTTTACAGAAATTTCTTGTAATTTTAGTAGTTCTAGCAGTGCCATAAATGTTGTAACAACTTCTTCCCTAGAAATGCTATTACTAAACAACTCACTAAAATACACTTTCTTTCTTACCATAAGGCTATCTTTAATAGTAGATATTTTTTGCGAAACAGTAAATTTTTCTTTTTGAATTTCTTTTACTTCGTCTTTTTTCTCGCTTTCATGCAACCTAACCATCAACTTAGAAAATGCATCAAGAAGCATATCAAGTTGCATATCTTTTAACACATATCTAAACTTGTTTGCATCAGGTTCTGGTTTTTTATAAAATCTATCAGTGTTTTCCAAGACCTTAAGTTTTTCGGTTGTTTCTTTAAGCATTTGATATTCTTTCAAACGCATTTTTAGTAAATATTCTGGGTCTTCTTCCTCTGGTTCTTCTTCTAGTTTTGGAAGAAGGCTTTTACTTTTAATTTCTACAAGGGTTGCTGCAATTTCAATAAATTCGCTTGCAGCCTCCATATCGATAGTTGATATTTGATTAATAACAGTCAAATACTGTTCGGTAATTTCAGAAAGTTTAATTTCATCTATACTAAGTTTGCTTTGTTTTACAAACTGCAAAAGCAAATCTAACGGACCTTCAAAATTTTCTATTTTAAAAGTCAACTGTTCTTCATTTTGACTAAATTCCATTAGAATATCAACCCCCAAAATGCTGTAATAGGATAACCAACTATACCAATTAATGCTGGTAAAAATCTATCAAAAAATATAAGCAAAATAATTAAAATCCACTGACCGTATTTACGCAAAAACTCAACAAGCTTGTTGTCAGCCTTAGTTAGTGCATCTAATAGATTAAAACCATCTAGTGGATAAAAAGGCAAAAAGTTAAAGACACACAAAGTGATATTTAAAGAATACATAACTAAGAAAAACATTACACAATAAAAACCAAATGTGCTTAAACTATTTGCGAAATGTAAAATACAAGAAAATATGCCACAACTTAAAAACGCCAAGATAAAGTTGGTAATAACACCAGCACTTGATACAAGTGCCATACCTTTTCTATATTTTTTAAAGTTAAGTGGATTTACTTGAACAGGTTTTGCCCAACCGACATAAAACAATGCCGCACAGATTATACCAAGTGGGTCTAAGTGCGCAAGCGGATTAAGTGTAACTCGCCCCATCATTTTAGGTGTTTCGTCACCACATTTGTAAGCCGTAAAAGCATGGGCAAATTCATGCATCGACAACGATAAAATAAGTGCCAACATGTATATTACACAAGCAACAATATAGTCCTTTCCTTGATAGTATTCTCTTAAAACAAATAGCATTAACTTTTTACCTTAAATAAATTAATAATATATTATATATTAAATATATAAAAATCTCAATCAATTTAGGCACATTTACACATTTTACTAATGGCAAATTTTGTAACAAAATAAAAAAACACTGTCAAAAATGACAGCATTTTTTTATTTAAAAATTTTCATTAAAAGCTCTAACAACAAAAACAGCATACTACACTTCCCAATTGTCAAAGATTTTTCTTATTGCATCGCCATAAGATTGTTTCGAAACATCTTCAGCTAAACCTACTGGGACTTCACCTACAACAACACCTTTTTTAAGCACTACAATTTTGCCAATTGTTTCATTTGCTTTAATAGGTGCTTTAACCTCGTCTGGAATTTCAACCTTAATTTCAAGGTCTTTTCCTTCGCCTATTTTGTTTACAACATTAAAATCTTTTAAAACAATCACATTGGAAGTTGATTTATTTCCGCCTTTAACCGAAACACTGGTGTCAAGTTGTTGACCAGCAGTATATAGTTTTTTGTTTTCAAAATTGGAGAATCCATAATTAAATAATTCCATACATTCTTTAAATCTTTTTGGACTGCTATCACACTTTAATGCAACTGCAACAAGGTTTAAATTGTTTTTATTTGCCACGGCACTTAGGCAATAACCTGCTTCATCGGTAAACCCAGTTTTGCCACACACACAAGGGCTATAATACTTTATTAATCTATTAGTATTTACAAGTTCGGTTTCTCTCCCACTTGGGTGAACAAGTTTGTCCATCCAAATAGAACAATCTTTCTTGTAGGTATCATACTTACTAACATGTTTTAAAAGTATTGCCGTATCAAGTGCGGTACTATATTGATTTGCTTTAGGCAAACCTGTAGAGTTGCTATATAGTGTATTTTTCATGCCAAGTTGTTTTGCGTGTTTGTTCATCAACTTAACAAAATTATCTTCAGAACCTGCAATATTTTCAGCTAAAACAATTGCACTATCGTTGGCAGAAGCCACAATAACACTCTTTAACAAATCCCTAACAGTGTACTCACTTCCCGCATCAAGAAATGCTTGACTCCCTTCTGCATCACATGCATAATCACTTGCAACAAACTTATCATCTAAAGATATTGCTCCACTTTCTAATCTTTCAAGTGTTATAAGCGAAGTCATTAATTTACAGATGCTCGCAACAGGCATTTTTTGTTCGGCATTTTTGCCATACAAAACTGTATTACTATCACAGTCCATAAGGATATAACTATCGCTTGAAAACGACGAAAATAAGTCGTCAGCACTAAGTGCCTCAACTTTAAATTTAGGTATAAGCAAAAGATTTGCAATAAGTAGAACCAATGCCAAAATTTTAAAACTAAATTTTTTCATAACATCTTCCTTTTTTATTTATCTTTTGGAAAAAACAAGATATTATGCAAAAAAAATAGCTTATACTTTTAGTAAGTATAAGCCATTAAATATAATAAGTTGAAATTAACATTTCTATTAAAATCATCATCGTTTACAGATAACACAGAAAAATCCGCTTGAACATAGTTATCACCAGCATAGTTTGCAAGGTCTAACAAGTAGCCCGGTAATGTTGTACCCTCACTACCATTAATATCGCTAACACCTATGTATTTGTAAAGATTTGTGTTAAGTTGATACGTAATGTATTTGCCGTTAGCCGATACCTCGCCCTTACCATTTGAAACAACTTGTTCTCCAAGTTTAAAAGCACCAGTTTTGTCAAGCGAAACACCATTATAACCACCTATTCTAAATGATTCCACTGTCCCTTCTTCGCCCGATGTAGATGTCACAACAACGTCTTCTTCGCTCATGACAAGTGTTTGCGCATCCATAAAATTAGTTGAATATGAAAAATTATTTTCGTCTACCTGTGGTTTTACACTGCCAACTTCCATAACATCGGTAGATGCTGTCATTGTGTGTGTTGGGGTATGAACTAAGAAATTAGCCTGAATTGAAGCATAACTTCCTGTTTCACAAAGAAGAGATACTTCCATTGAAGTCATTAAAAATCCATTTACTTCAAATTCTTTTTTAGCCACTGTTGTACCATCAGATTCATAAACCCATTCACCGTTTTCTTTTCTTGCCATGGTGCGGTCACCAGTAACTTCGTTTGGCATAAGTAATGCGCCAACGATTTTCATGTTTTTATCAAACTTTTCGTCCAATGTCGTTTTTTGGTTTTCAAATTCGCTTGGGTCAACATTTGGAATAGTATAGTCAGCATCTCCCATTTGAGTTCCACCATCTTCACCCTTGTCTGTTGTTGTGTCTTCAGCATCTAGCAAGAATTTAATGTCAACCTTTAATATGTTTATTCTTGGGAAACCAATAAATATCTTCTCATAAACATCTACTTCAGTTCCACTTTCTTCGTCTGTTGTTTTGCCAGCCAAATAAGTTGTTTCTACCGCTTTCTTTGCAATATTTGTTAAAACTGTAGAATATGCCTTATAATCACGATATGCATCATTAACATCTGGGCTTGATATTACAGCACCACTAGCACTTATTATTTGTTTATATAAATTTTCATCAGCATCTAAAGCGGTTTTACCAATTACACCTTGCAAAATCGTATTAACAACATTTTGTGTGTCAGTAGCTGTAAATCCCAAATGGTCAATTTGAGTAAGCATTTCATTATATGTTTCAGTCGCTAATGTTATAGCATTATAACCATCTGAAAGTTTTACTCCAGATAATGCACTTGCTATTTGCATTTTAAGGTCATTTTTAAGGGTTTCAATTAAGTAAGTAGGAGTTGTTGTAGCACCGCTTATATCAATTGAATAGGTATCAATAAATTTCCATCTATTATCGTAGTTATAACTAGTTGGAACACCATTATCTGTTGCACCAGTAAACACCAAATTTGAATTAACTGGAACTCTTTTTAAGCCACCATAAATTGCTTTAGTAAAGTTTAAATATTGTTCAGTTTGGTCATTTGTTCCGTCATTATAACTAACTTTTGGAAGCGATGCATCACTTATTATTTTTGCAACCGCTGTTAGATAATTATAATCTGCCACATCAATTTTATTTACAACAGCAGTTGAATCGTACATTTTTGTATTTCCCTCAACTGATGGTGCTGTTAAGAATGTGTAATTATTACTATGTGCAAAACCAGGAGTTGTTTTGTCTTTTATGTAAAAATCGCCAAGAGTTTGCGATAAAATTTCTGCCAAATAATCTATTTGTCTATCTACAAGCACCCCAAATTGCTTGTCGGTGTTTGTAAAGTGGTCGGTAAACAATGCATTACTACCAGGGTCAACAAATACAAGTGCATCACCAAAAGCATCAGCCCCCTTACCATTATTATTGTTGCCATTTTTATCTTTGTAAATAGTAACATTGTCCTTGGTGTTGTAAATATCTTGAGCATTTTCAGTGATATTTGTAATTGATGGGTCTATTTCTGTTCCGCCAGGGTCACCAGTAGAAGCACAAGCCACAAGAAAAAAACTACAACAAATTAAAATTACAGCACCAATTCTTAAAAATTTATTTTTCATTTGTTCCCCATTTTTTCATATTATTTGTAATAAATATATTTATTATTACAAGTATTATTAAAAATAATATATCACAAACATAAAAATAAATCTATTAATTTACTATAATTGTTATTCTTATTAGCGGCATACACATGCACTTTAAAAATAATATTAGCACAATAAGAATACAAATACACACTATAGGCATTGTTCCGTTTTGACGACAATAACACTCTTTGCCGTATTTTTTAATTATGTTGTTTTTGTATATTGCTATGCTACTTAACACAATAATTAAAAAATTTACAACCAAATCAAAAGGAATTATTATTAAAACCACATTTATTACACCAGCAAAAGAAAATAAACTTATAATTGCAAATATTGTAAAACCAAATGAGTACCCCCTAATAAATATGTAAACAAAATTAACAATAGCAAAAAGACGGTTAATATTTAAACAAATTATAAGTACACAAGCAATTGCCGTATTTATAAAATAAGAGAAAAATACACCAAAACTCCCCTTATCTCCTTGTAAAAACGAAACAAGGTTGTTGTCTGGCACATTTGTAAGTTCTAGGTCACCAGCATATTTTGTTGCTGTAAAAATGCCGGTTACAAGCCCTACAATAAGAGTTAAAAAAAGAAAAAGTATAAGCACTCTATACTTTCCCCAAAAACTATTAAGTTGGCTTTTTACTCTATATTTGTTTCTAAAAAAATTCGCATCTTCCATAATATAATATATTATTTTAGATGCAAAAAATTAACTTGCATTTGTTTTAAGTTCGTTTACAATCTTATCAACAAGACACGATATAAAAAATCTATTACTACACTTATGTTCTTTTAATGCTTCATACCCAGCAATATCAAATTTTGACTTATTATACGCTGCATCAATTGCAGTTCTAATAGAGCGTTCTACATTGCTTTCGCTTGTCCCATTTGCTACAGCAATATATGGATAAACATCTTTAGTAAGTGAGCCAATGACAAAATTATTTTTAACAACTTGTTCGATGCTTTGTTTTAAATAATTAAAGCCAACAAGTTTGTAAGAAAATCCTAATTTACAAAGTGCATTACTAATCATTTTGTTTATTTTATTAAAATCCAAATCGTCTTTAGGTGGAGTTTGAAGTTCACACTTAGCAATCGTGTTGTAAAGTGCAATTTCCAAATTAGTTTCTGGAATACAGAAAAAATTTATGTTGTTTACATAAGGTGCGTAATGTTGTAAATCATCGTCAATAAAAACAAATCTACAATCACGTGTTAAATACAAATCAGAATTTAAAATACGTGACAACAAACTAGCATAAGCAGATTGCTCATTACTTAAAAACAGTACGGTATTAGGATAATTTTGTAAATTTATTACAAGTTCTCCCACATCGCCACAATAACTCAACTCTATATCAAGTTTCCTAAAAAATGTCCTTAGACGGGAACCCAACACGAAGTTTCGGTTGGAATAAAACATAAAATTTAAATCATAATTACACATCATAAACC
>CAKVHW010000008.1 GCA_934754495.1 uncultured Clostridia bacterium | reverse complement strand
CGAATATGCACTGCAAATATATCTAATGTTGAAAAGAAAAAAAATAACATCTTTAAGTATTGTGGCTCATTCGTTTGGTGGTAGGATTGCAATGCTTTTGGCGAGCATGTTTGATCTTAATATTGAAAATTTAGTTTTGATTGATAGTGCCGGAATTAGACCAAAACATGGAATTGTGTACAGATTAAAAGTGTTAAGATATAAAATTGCAAAAATTAGAGCGTTAAAGAAAGGCAAAAGTAAAACAAAATTATCAAAATATGGAAGTGATGAATATAAAAAACTAAACGAAGTTCAAAAGGCAGGATATGTAAAAATAGTAAATCAAGACCTTACTTTTGTATTAAAAAATATTAGGTCTAAGACATTGCTTGTATGGGGAAGTAAAGATAAAAGTACTCCAATGTATATGGCTAAAATCATTCAAAAGAATATACAGGGTAGTAGGCTTTATGTTTATCTTGATTCGGGACATTTTTGTTACCTTGAAAACTATTTGAATTTTGTAAATCTATTAAAGGTGTTCTTAAAAAGTTGATTTATATTATTTTATTATTTGTTCTAAATACGATGCTGTATGTATCTATTGAATTGCAATTTAATTTGTCACTGCTACAACTTGAAAATTATAATTACTTTACCTTTTTAAAGGCTAAATATAAAAACTATAAAGTTACATTCATTAATTTTTCTTTTATTGTTGTATTAATTGTTTCAAGTTTTTTATTTAATAATATATTTATATACTTGTATTTTATCTATACCTTGTTTCATTTTTTTTATTGTATTTACCTGTTGTGTAAACATAAAGAAATAAAAAGATATATATTTACTAAAAAAATATTTAGATTTTATGTTGTTTTCTTTTTACTGTTGTTATTGTCAATAAGTGTGGTGTTAATGTCATATATTAATAAAAATTTGACATTATACTCAATATGTGTGACATTAAATTTATATTTTGTGACAATAATATCATTTGTAAATATTTTAATTTTTGATATATTTTTAATGAAAATTTATATTAAAAAATCAAAAAGCAAAATTGAAACGAATGATGTAAAAATAATTGCGATAACAGGTAGCTATGGCAAAACAAGTGTTAAACATATATTGTATGAAATGCTTTTAAAAAAATATAATGTTGTTATGACCCCTAAAAGTTTTAATACACCCGCTGGTATATGTAAGTTTGTAAATGAAACCGATTTTAGGAATGTTGATTATTTTATTGTTGAGATGGGTGCTAAAAAATGCGGTGAGATAAAAGAGTTGTGTAAAATCTTTAAACCGCAATATGGAATTCTTACAAGTATAGGTGAACAACATTTGGATACATTTAAAACCTTAGGTAATATTTTCAAAACAAAATGTGAACTACAAGATAATATTCAAGAAAATGGATTAATGGTCTTTAACTGTTTTAATGAGTATGTTAAAAAAGCACAAGCAAAATTTTCTGGTGATAAAATTTGTGTTGGTGTGTCATCTGACGTGTGGTATGAAAATTATAGTTTTAATAACTGTGTACCAAGTTTTGATATTATAACAAAAAATGATAGTGATTCATTAAGTAGTGGCTTTGATTGTGGTGCTAATAATTTAAGCAAAATAAGTGTTAATACAAAATTGATTGGAGAGCATAATGCTGTAAATATTACTCTTGCCTTTGCTTTAGCAAAAAGACTTGGGGTGGAAGAGGCAAACATTGTTGAAGCAATTTCAAATTTAAGCCCAATAGAAAGTAGGCTTGAGGTAAAACAAATTGCAAGTAATGTAACAATTCTTAACAATGGTTATAATTCTAATCCTTATTCGGCGAGATGTTCTTTAACGGTTTTAAATGAATACGTTCTTCCAAAAATTGTTATAACACCTGGCTTTGTTGAAATGGGTAAAAGACAATATGAATTAAATTATCTTTTTGGAAAAGTTATTGCTAAAATTGCCAACAATGTTTTTATTGTAAATATGGTAAATAAAAAAGCATTAACTAAGGGGCTTATTGATGCTGGCTTTAACATGGCAAATGTTGAGTATTATAATCATTTTAAGGATATTGATTTTTCTAAGTTAAGTAATTGTGTTGTTTTGATTGAAAATGACTTGCCGTCAAATTATGTGTAAAGGGGGAATATGATTTGAAAAAAAATATTGTGGTGTTGTTTGGTGGAAATAGTAGCGAACACGATATAAGCATTGTTTCTGCTTTTTATGTTAGAAAGTTTTTTGACGAATATTTATACAATGTTGATATGGTTTACATAAATAAAAAACAAGAATTGTTTTTATGTAAAGACTGTAAAAATTTAAAAGATTTCTTATCGAATAAAAAATTTAAGCGGGTTGCCATTTGTGATGAATATTTGTATTTTAAAAACAAACAAAAACTAAAGCCTTATAAATTAATTGATGTTGTGTTGCCAATTTTACATGGTGTAAATGGTGAAGATGGCACAATTGAATCATATTTAAAATTTAATAATTTATGTAGAGTAACGCCAAATCTTTTTACAGCTTGTGTGGGAATGGATAAAGCATTATTTAAAAAGATTATTGAAGATGTAATTCCTGTTTTGCCTTTTGTTGAAGTGAATGATTTTAATATGGGTGATATCAAAATAATAGAAAGTGAAATTGAAAAAAGAATAGGTTATCCCTGCATTATTAAGCCTGCACGTCAGGGGAGTAGTATAGGAATTGAAATTTGTGAAAATAAGGAAAATTTGCAAAATTTATTAAAAAAATGCTTAAAATACGATAAAAAATTAATAATTGAACCATATTTAACAAAATTTAGAGAATTTAACGTTGCTATCTATAAGACTCAATTTGAAACAAAGGTGTCAGAAATTGAAGAGCCTTTTGTTGGGAAAAATATTCTTTCTTTTGAAGAAAAATACCTAAACTTTTCTGGTCAAAATACAACAAAACTTAAAAAAATTCCACCTAAAATAAACAAAAAAATGTATGACGAAATTGTAAAGAATGCAAAGCTTGCTTATCAAAAAATTAATGCCAATGGAGTGATAAGATTTGATTTTATTTATGACCTAATTAATAAGAAACTTTATCTAAATGAAGCAAATACCATTCCTGGTTCTTTGGCTTTATACCTATTTTCACCAAAAGGTATAAGTGAAGATGAAGTGTTAAACGACTTAATAGGTACAGCATGCAGAGAACACTTTTTGGAAAAAACTTTAAATAATGATTATAAATCAGATGTTTTAAAACTTGGTACCACAGGAAAGTTTTCAAAATAATATTTATGCAGTTATATTTATAAAAATACAAAACACATGTAACAATTTTTACATGTGTTTTTGTTTTTATTATTTAATTTTTTTGTATTATATGTTTTAGTGAATTAGTAGTAATTTGTTTTGTATTGCTTGTCGCATTTCCTTATTGTTTATGTGAGAACATGCAGTTATTAAAGTCATCTTCTCCTGTGTTGTGAGATACATGCTGTTTAACCTAAAAGTATTGTAAAGACTTATTCCGCCATAACGTCCGCTTCTGCTAATGATTGGTATTCCTGCAGTATCAAGCAAAGAAATGTATCTATAAATGGTTTTTGTAGATACATCATATTTGTAGGCAATTTCCTTACAAGATGTTTTGCCTTTATTAAGTAGTGTTATTATTATTCCTAAAGCAATATCAATTTTCATTATGTAGATATTATATAATTGGAATTTTATTTTGTCAAACATATGTTCGATAAATTGTGCAATTTTTTATTCTTGTTTTGTTTTGGCTTTTATTGTAGATATTTTTCTATTTCATTTATAATAATATTTACTGCATCGTCTTTTGGACGATTTGGAAAACTTGATTTTTCTTTTAGTGCGATGTATATGGTATTAAGAAGAGTATCTTTATTTAAGTTTTCTTGCAATATAACCTTCGCCCAATTGTTTTGCTCAAAGTGTTTTGCATTTAAAATTTGGTCGCCACGTGATTGGTCGAGCGGAAGGGGAATTAAAATCATTTTTTTCTTTAATGCTAAAAACTCGAAAATAGCATTACTACCTGCTCGAGATATTATTAAATCGCTTGCACTTAAAAAATCACCAATGTTGTTTACATAGTCAAATTGATAATAGTTTTTGTGGCTTATTTTGTTTCCTTTATTTTTGCCAGTGATGTGAAAAATATTGTATTTTTTTGTTAGCTCGTCAAGGTTTTCAACCACAACATCGTTTATTGCTTTTGCTCCAGTACTTCCGCCCACAACAAGAACATTTTTAAAACCATTGTTAATTTTTAAACTATTTAATAATTTGGTTTTGTTTCCGTTAAATATTTCTTGTCTTATTGGTGTTCCGCTGTAAACACCTTTTTTATTGTATTTGGTTGCAGTTGATTTAAACGAAAAAAACATTGTTTTACATCTAGGATAGATAAGTTTATTGGCTAGCCCCATAGAATAGTCACTTTCGTGTCCCAAAACAGGAATTTTGCCGTGGGCAAGCACAACCGGAACGCTTACAAATCCGCCTTTGGAAAATATAACATCTGGTTTTATGTCTTTTAGTACTTTCTTAGCATCGTTTATTGCACTTATTAACTGAAATGGAATGCAGAGATTTTTAAGAGTCAATTTTCTTATAAGCTTAGTGGTTCTGATTTCGTGATATGTAATAAAAGGATATTTTTTTATTATGTCTTTTTCAATCCCATTTCCACCTATATAATGGATTTCCGCTTTATCTTTAAGTTTTTCTATAAGGGCAATATTGGGCATTACATGTCCGGCAGTTCCACCACCACAAAATACTATTTTTTTCATTATTTTTCTCCTATAATATATTTATATGTAGAATTTTGGTTTTATATTAAACAACATTGTGTTTAATGCTAGTTTTTGAAAAATAGTGTAATTTTTTGTAATAAAAACATAATAACGGAAGTGATATTTATATTGCTTTTGCTTAAATAATGCCAGCTATTAATTGCCTTTATTGTGATAATTGTTAATATTTTATAGCGATTATGTAAGGTGGTGATTAATGGTTAAAAATGGTATAAAAATACATTAATATGTATAAATATTCTATTTCTTTTTTATCTCTTTCAATTTTACAAAAAAATATGATTTGTGGTATAATAAACCTAGAATTACGATTATTTTAAGGACGGTTTTATGGAACAAAGTTATAATAGTAAAAACATTGTAGTTTTGCAGGGTTTGGACGCTGTTAGGTTGCGTCCCGGAATGTATATAGGCACAACTGGTGAAAAGGGCATGCATCACTTGTTGTGGGAAATTGTTGATAATAGTATGGACGAAATTGCCAATGGACATGGTGACACAATTACTGTTACACTTCACAATGACAACTCAATTTCGGTTGAAGATAATGGTCGTGGTATTCCAGTTGACAAACACCCGACACTTAAAGTAAGTGGTGTAGAAGTAGTATTTACCCAACTTCATGCAGGCGGAAAATTCGATAATTCAAACTATGCATATTCAGGCGGTTTGCATGGTGTAGGCGCAAGTGTAGCAAATGCACTTTCTGAGTGGCTTACAGTAGATGTGTTTAAAGAGGGCAAGGCTTACAACATGAAGTTTAAGAGTGTTGCTAAGGGTGGAAAGGTTTCGGGCGGTGTTCCGCAAGGACCGCTAAAAGAAGTTGGCAAAACAACAAAAACTGGTACTCTAGTAAGTTTTAAACCAGACCCATTAATTTTTAAAGATGCAAAGTTTGATGTCCAAACAATCGCAAAAAGGCTAAAGGAACTTGCATTTTTAAATAAGGGTGCAAAACTTATCTTGATTGATGAAAACCAACCAATTGAAGGTGGATTTAAGACTTATGTGTATAATTATACAAATGGTCTTATTGATTTTATTAAATATGTAAATAACGGCAATACTGTAATTTATAAGGAACCAATATACCTTGAGGGTAAAGGTGATGTCTTGTCGTTAAGTCTTGCAATTCAACACACAGACGGCTATAGTGAAAACATTTTTAGTTATGTCAACAACATTCCTACTAGTGAAGGTGGAACACACGAAACAGGCTTTAAGAGTGCAATTACAAGAGTATTTAATGAAACAGGTAGAAAATTAGGATTTATTAAAGAAAAAGAACAAAATCTGCTTGGTGAAGACTTTAGAGAAGGTATGACTGCTATACTTGCAATAAAAATGAAGAATGTGCAGTTTGAAGGTCAAACAAAAACTAAACTTGGTAACCCTGAAGCAAAAAATGATGTTGAGAACATTGTATACGAACAACTTACAAAGCTTCTTGAAGGCAAAGCATATAAGGACGTTGTTAATGAGATTATAAACAAAGGTAAAGGTGCGGCAAAAGTAAGAGAAGCGGCAAAACATGCTAAGGAAATTACTAGACAAAAAAACAATGCTGACACGTATAGCCTTGTAGGAAAACTAAGCAATTGTACTGGGCGTAACCCAATGTTAAACGAAGTGTTTATAGTAGAAGGTGATAGTGCTGGCGGAAGTGCAAAACAAGCTAGAGACCGTACATTCCAAGCAATTTTGCCATTAAGAGGTAAACCACTTAATGTGGAGAAAAAACGTCTTAACCAAGTACTTGAAAACGAAGAAATAAGAACAATTATTAGTGCACTTGGCACAGGAATTGGAAATGATTTTAATATAAACAACCTTAAATATGGCAAGGTAATAATCTTAGCTGATGCCGACCAAGATGGTGCGCACATTAGGGCAATTCTTTTGACATTCTTCTATAGATACATGCGAGAACTTATTAGTGAAGGCCACGTGTATGTGGGAATTGCACCTTTGTATAAGGTTTATAGGGGAAACAAAATTAAATACGTTTATGATGAAGCCGATTACGATGCAATTACAAAGCAAGTTGGTGCAGGATATAGCGTTCAACGTTATAAAGGTCTTGGTGAAATGACAGCCGAACAACTTTGGGAAACAACCATGAATCCTGAAGATAGGGTTTTGGTACAGGTAACAATGGACGATGTTGCTGAGGCGGAACTAATGATAACCACATGGATGGGCGACAATGTTGACGCACGTAAAAAATACATTAGTGAAAATGCCAACTTTAATAAAACATCAAAATTTGAAGAGCAGGTAGTAAATAATGACAAAAAGTAATGTTAGTAAATATTCATCAGATGTTGTAATAACCAAGGCATTAGAAGAAGTTATGCACGATAGTATGCTTCCATATAGCGAATTTGTTATTATGGATAGAGCATTGCCAAGAGTTGAAGATGGTTTAAAACCGGTTCAACGCCGTGTGCTATATAGTATGCTAGAAGTTGGTGTATTACCTGATAGACCATTTAGAAAAAGTGCTCGTATTGTTGGTGACTGCATGGGTAAATATCACCCACACGGTGACCGCAGTATTTACGACACAATGGTTAGAATGGCACAAGACTTTAATATGGGCGAAGTGCTTGTTTCTGGTCACGGAAACTTTGGTAGCGTAGATGGTGACGGAGCAGCCGCAATGCGTTATACTGAAGCCCGCCTTGCACCTATTGCACTAGAACTTTTAAGAGATATTGAGAAAAATACTGTTTCATGGAGTTTTAACTTCGATGACTCGTGCAAAGAGCCGGACATGTTACCGGGCAGATTTCCTAATTTGCTTGTAAATGGTGCATATGGTATTGCCGTAGGTCTTGCAACAAATATTCCAACACACAACCTTAACGAAGTGTGCAACCTTGTTGGGGCATACATTGATAACAAAAACATAACTGTAGACGAGATGTTAACCATAATGCCAGGTCCAGACTTTCCAACAGGCGGATACATTATGGAAGGTAGCGAAATCAAAAAAGCCTATGAAACAGGTAAGGGTAAATTAATTTTACGTGCAAAACTTCATATTGAAAATGGTGAAAACGATAAAAAGAGTATTGTAATTACAGAAATTCCATATCAAGTAAATAAGGCACAACTTTTACAACGTATTGTTAAACTAAAAGAAGCCGACCAGACCGATACCTTGACATATATTAGTGAAATTGTTGATGAGTCAGACCGTACAGGTATGCGTGCTGTAATTAAATTAAAGAAAAACGCACGAGTAAATGCAATTTTAAATATGCTATATAAATACTCCGATTTGGAAACATCGTTTAACGTTAATATGGTTGCTATTGCAGATGGTAAGCCCAAATTAATGAGTTTAAGAGAAATTTTGGATTATTATGTAAACTACCAACAAAAAGTAATTTACAATCGTACCAAATACGACCTTGAAGTTGCACTTAAAAAAGAACATATTTTGGAAGGTCTGCTAATTGCCATTAACAACATTGACGAAGTTGTAAGGATTATTAAAACAAGCAAAAATGTAACAGATGCTAAGATTACCCTTATGAACACATTCACACTAAGCGATGTGCAAGCACAAGCAATTCTTGATATGCGTTTGGCACGTCTTACAAGCCTTGAGGTTACAAAACTTGTGACCGAACTTAATAGATTAAAAGATCTTATCAAACGTTATACCGAAATATTAAAGAGCCCAAGAATGCAAATGAAAATAGTTAAAAAAGAAATTTTGGAAATTGCAGGCAAATACAAAACAGGCAGAAAATCACTATTTGCCGAACCTAACGATGAAATTGAAGAAACTGAAGTTAAAGATAGTGCTAGTGAAGAAGTGCATGTTATTTACTCACCAAGCAACACAATTAAAACAGTTAGCACCAAGAGTTATAACCTTGCAACAAAAGAACTTAGTGTTGCTAATGCAACTATTAACGAAATTCCAGAGATTAGTTTTGTTAGCAATTCTAATAAAACCGTATATGGATTTACCAATAAAGGTGTGTGCATAAAACTTGATGTTGCCAAAATTAACCAAACCAAGTTTAAAGATAAAGGAACATATATTCATTCACTTTGCTCGGCTGTGGATGTAAATGATAAATTTGTTAGCATTATTGAATTGTCCGAACAAAATAAAGACGAACTGCTATTATTTGTAACCAAGAAAGGTATGGTAAAACTAACAAAAGTTGGAGAATATTTTGCAAGCAAACAGGCCATTGCAAGCATCAAACTAAAAGATGATGATGAAGTGGTTTATGTTGGAATAAATAGCGAAAATCTAAAACTTGCGGTATTTACTAAAGATGGCTATGCTATGGTTTGCGACAAGGCAGATATTGCTGTAAGCGGTAGAGTAAGTGTAGGTGTTAAGAGTATTGCATTGCAAGAAACAGACATTGTAGTAAGTGCAATGCAAGTAGGTAAGTCTGACCTATTTGTGGTTGTTACAAATGACGCCGGTGCAACGCTTATGAAATACACCGATATTCCAGAAAGTGCAAGAAATAGAAAGGGCACTAAAATAATTAAATCTGGCAATATTTTACTTGCTGATTTATTTAACACAAATACTAATTATGTGTTTGAAGATGTAGATAAATCATTAAAATTTGTGGCAAATAAAAACATTCAACTTCCTGCAAAGGAAACAAAAGCAAAGAGAACAGCAAAAGTATTAAGCCTTGTAAGTGCTTATAAATATGTTGTAGACCCTGTTACTGAAAAATAATAGAGTATAAAAAAAGACGGAAATAGTTTCCGTCTTTTTTTGTTTTTCTAATCATATTTTAGGCATGTAGGCTAGTACAATATTATAGTTTTTATGGTTGTTGCTAAAATAGTACAAGAATTTACAAAAGATGTTTTTTAGTGGCATTTTAAGTCACTTGAATTGTTTTAGATTAGACCATAGATTGTATTAAAATTAAGGGGTACAAAAATGAAATTTCTTGTATTGAAAAAACGCACATTATTGTTTTTATCTTGCATTTTGCTTGTGTGTATAATGTTGTCATTAAATATTGTTGGAAACTCATCGGCTAGTGTGTATTTTGGGCAAGTTCCTAGGTTAGTCCCAATATATCAAGTTGATGTGCCAGACAAAAAAATTGCTGTTACTTTTGATAGTGCTTGGGGTGCAGATAAGACCCTAAAAATACTAGAACTACTTAAAGAGTATAATGTAAATGCAACATTTTTCTTGGTTGGTTTTTGGGTTGATAAATACCCAGATATGGTAAAAGCAATCAATAATCAAGGAGTTGAAATAGGTACACATAGCAATACCCACCCAGATTTTGTAACTTTGGGTGCAGACCAAATGAAACTAGAACTTACCACATCGGTAGAAAAGATTGAAGCCATAACAGGCAAAAAAGTGGAATTATTTAGAGCACCATATGGAAGTTATAATAATGCTGTTATCAACACTGCAAACTCGCTTAATTTAAAAACAATTCAGTGGAGTGTTGATACACTTGATTGGAAAGGACTAAGCGGATCGCAAATGCTAAATAGGGTGCTAGATAAAATAGGAAATGGTGGCATTATTTTATGTCACAATAATTCCGATAACATTTTAGACGGGCTAAAATTAATTCTTGAAAGCCTTACTAAAAAGGGCTACACGTTTGTTTCGGTTGGCGACCTTATATACAAAGATAAATACAAAATTGACAACTTGGGTATTCAAAGAAAAAACTAATTTTAAGCACATTTTTAAGGAGATTTAAATGAACTACGAACAATTAAATAATAATATAGTAACATTGTCAGGAGAAATTCTTGACGACCCTAAATATAGTCACGAAATTTACAACGAAGGCTTTTATGAATTTAACCTAAAAGTTATGCGTCTTAGCGATGCTTTTGATATAATTCCAGTAACTGTAAGTGAAAGGCTTTTAGAAGAATACAACCTTAAAAAAGGTAAAATGATGTCTGGCAAAGGTCAGTTTAGAAGTTTCAATAAAATGGAAGACGATAAAAGTAGGCTAATGCTTACAATGTTTATAAGAGAGGTTGAAGACTACAATCCTAATATCAATCCAAATCAAATTGACATAGTAGGTTATGTGTGCAAAGAACCAATTTTTAGAACAACACCTTTTAAGCGTGAGATTTGTGATGTGCTTTTGGCAGTGAATAGAAATTACAACAAGAGCGACTATCTTCCTTGCATTGCATGGGGAAGAAATGCTAGGTTTGTAAAAAATATGAATGTTGGTGATAAGGTGTATGCAAGTGGACGTATTCAAAGTCGTGAGTACGAGAAAAAACTTGAAAATGGCGAAATTGAAAAACGTGTTGCTTATGAAGTATCACTTTCTAAGGTTGCACTTCAATCACCTGAATTTGAATTTAACAGATTTTCAAATACTTCTGCTATGATTAAATAATAAAGTAAAAAAGCCCCTGAATAAAGGGGCTTTTTGTTGTTTTTTATTCTTCTTTACTATCAGAATTTATGTTGTCATTTTCTTTTTCGGCTTCGACTTTTTGCTTTTTTCGATACACATTAAAGAATATAATAACAGCAGTTGCAATAACAGCATCAACTACAATTAGCACAATTGCAGTCACCATTGCAGGTGTAAGACCGTTAGGTTTTATATACTTAGTTAGTACATAACCTTCACGTTCTTGTCCATAGGGGTCAATAAAGTTAATTCTTGTGTATTTGCTTTTCTTGTTGTAGTTAATGGCGTTAATTTTGTAATCGTTTGGAAGGTAAATTAGTAGATTTGCATCGTCTTTTCCCTCAATGTACACAGGTACTTCTGAGCGATTATCAAAAATATTTATTTTAGCATTGGTTTTTATTGTTTTGGATATTCCATCATTTAGAACAACATCTTTTTCGTAAATATAACCATATTTTCCATCGTAATTAACAAGGTAAAAATAATTTCCATCAAATTTAATAGGATATACGCCCATTGTGGTTACAACGGTACCTTGATTAATTTTATTTAGGCTAATTTCCTTGTCAAAAGTTTCGGTACAAACATTGCAAATTGTAGGGAATTTATAAACATTAACATTCTTATTTGTAGTTCTTACTTTAGTTTCTTTGCCATCTTGTCCAATGGTTTTTATTCCGCCGTCAAGATTTGATACTTCAATATAGCCAGCCTTTAACTTGTTGTTTTCTACATAGCCGATGTAGGCAAATTCTTCATTTGCTTGCATAATTAGACAAGGTTTTTCGGTTGTTTTAATTTTGTTTGTGTTGCCAACATAGTAAGGGTAATCATAAATAAGGGTGTTTTGTTTTAGTATTCCGTATTTCCAAATTTGGCTATCAACTGTAGAATCTAAATTTGGATAATAACTACCAAATGTGTTTTTAGGACTAAATTCCTGGTCGTTAACAACTTCAAAAGCACTAATTGTGTTATTGTAAATATAAATATCGCCACTTACAATATCAACATCAAAACAATTGTGTTCGCTAAATCCGCTTAATGTTTTAATGGTTTCAGTTTCGGCTTTATATGCAGACCTTATAAAGTTGCCATTGTCAAGTAATGCAATAATGTGGTTGTGGTAATTGATGTTAAAATCCTTAATATTGGCACTAAGTTGAAAACTATCAATCTGTGCATAATATGTACTATTTTGGTAAGTTGAAACCTTGTAAATTATATCGCCACCACTAACTAGAATACCTGCATTTTGAGCCAAACTACTTACTGGATTGTTAATATTTGTGTAGTCTACACTAATTCTAATTTTACTATTTTCAGTCAAATTATTTGCGACAGTATCAATAATGTTTTTGTTGGATAGAGTGCCATTGTATGTGTAAATTTTTGTTTTAGATAGCATGTATATTGTGCTGTCAATGTTAATGTCAATACTAATAATGGTATCATTGTTGATAGTGGCAAGTGGTGTGGTTTCAGCATTTTTATATAGGTACGAGTTTGTTCCATTGGTCAAAACATAATACATTTGATTTGTTTTGTCGGTTACAACTTCGCTTGATTTTTTGCCGTAGGTGTCATATGAAAAAATTTCTTCTTTGTTTACAACTTGAATACGATTGTTTCCGCTATCGCTAACATATAATGTGCCTGCTTTAAACATAACAGAACTTACATTTTTAAATCTGCCGTTTTCGTTTCCTTTGCTTGCTATAATTGACTTTTTAAAATTTAAAATGCTAGGGTTTGTGCTGGAATCAAAAGAAAATTCGTTAATGTTTGCATTTATTTCGTTAAATATATATACGCTATTATTTTTAACAACCATAATATCGGCACTATTTGTAATGGTTTTTGTTCCGTTTTTAAGGTCGGTGTATTTAAAACTGCTAATTCCGTTTTCATTAAAATCTGCATCGATAACAGAATTTGCACTAATCAAAACATGATTATCAATTACTGCAATGGTTTTAACTTTCTCTGATGCGGTAATGCCAACAATTGTGAAGTAGTTGTTGTTACTGCTATCTTTAATAGGGGTTAGGTCTGTAGTTGTATCGCTAATTTGCTTAAACATGTACAAAGTGTTGCCGGTTGTGTTTTTAGCAAATATGTAATTTTCGGTCATATCTAAAATGTACGAACCGCCTGTTAGCACATATGAATAACTGCTTTGTTTTGTAAGGGTAGAATCGCAAATATCAAGCATAAGAGTGGAATTTACTCCATCTGATTGAACATACAAGTAATAATATTTATTGTTGAAATATTTTACAATGGCATTTCCGTAAGTGGCAGGAGTGTATACAGTAACATCTTTAAACTCGCTTGTGTCTAGATTAAAGATTTTGGTGTTGCTTGCATTTAAAACAAATATGTATTCGCCTGCAACATTAATGTTGTACACATTGCCAACTTCGGTAGCAACTTCAGTTGTCTTTTTACTCAATTTATTATACTCAAATACTTTTCCGCTACTTGTTGCATAATAAATGTCATTTTCATTTATATCAAAACACTTTAATGTGCTTAGGTCAACATAGTCTTCAATTCCGTGTGGATAATATATTTCTTTGCTTGTTGCACTTGCATAAGCCGTTGGAATTAAGCATAAAGCACACAAAATTAGTCCTACTATGGTTAATTTAATTTTTTTCATATGTACCTCTTAAAATATAGTATGTATAATTAATTTATATTTATATATTATAAAAAAACATAATTAATAATGCAAACGATTGAGCGGTGGTTGTTAAGAATTTGTATATTTTTAACAAGTTGAGTTTTTGTGTATTTTAACCATATAAAATTTTTAAATAGGACACACAGATGTCCATTTTAATGGCGTATAATTCGAACATAAGTTCTAAAAAATTAAAAGGTTTTGACAAGATTTGACATTTTTGTACAAAAATAAACATTTTTTACAAAAATATGGCACAACCCTTTGACAAATCAAATTTTGTTACATTATAATATGGAAAATGAAAACTGGGAGGAAAAATGAGAGCTTGGAGTAAAACTATTTTATCTGTTTATAAATACTTGGAGGCATTGAGTAAGGCGATAGATGACCTTGTGTTAAAAAAGAGCATCAACTCGGCTTTTTACTGTAATGGGCGGTTTGATACGGCATATGAATGTGCTAATAAAATAATGCAACTCACCAATAGAAAAATAAACCTTATTAATCTTAAGGTTTTGGTGGAAGATACATTAGAAAGCATTCCATTAAAGTATAGGCGAGTGCTTGGTTTGTGCTACATTGATGGGGTAAAAACCACCGAATGTGCAGAACTTTTGCATATTTCTAATCGTACTTTTTTTAGGCTAAAAAATGATGCGATTAATGTTTTCACTCAAAAACTTATTGGTTTAGGATACACCAAAAGTAAATTAGAAGAAATTTTTTGCGGTGAAAATTGGCTTAAAAATCTTTACAACCATAACAGTGATAATGCCCAAAAAGATTTTGATGCAGATTTAAGAAAATATAGGTTTTTTAAAAATGTGATTAGAGAATTTAATATGGTGTATTAAAGTTTGTCGTCATATTCGTTTATAACAACAACATGAGTTTTGAATTTTTTGTTTTGTTTTGGCTTTTTGTACAAAAGTAGCAAAATTAAAAGAGTAGGTGTTAAAAGTACACAAATAATTATGATACAACTTGCATCTGATAGTGGGTTTGTAATGTCAACATAATCGTCACTAATAAAATTTAGTTTTTCAATGTTTTGTGGAATATTTGAAATCTCACTAATATACTCACTATACACATAACCATATACATCTAAATAATTTACGTAGTACCATACGTTTTCTCTAAAATCGTCCACTTGTTCACCGTAAGCATAACCAATAAATTTTAGGTTGGTGCAGTTGGCTGGAATAATTGAAAGGGTGTTGTTGCCTTTGGTGGGTGTGCTTCTTAAGTAAACATTGTTGTTTATTGTTTTCATCTTTACATTGTCAGGGTAAGGAGTTGTTGGAGTTCCATCAACTTTCTTTACATTTCGGCGATTTACGAAACCTGTTACGCCATTATAATTAACTTTATAAAAATCTTCATTGTATGTGTGAAGTATCTCAACATAATATGTGTTTTCCATGACGCATATTATGTTTTTTATATCGCTACTGTTTTCGGGGTTGGCATACAAGTTCGTTCCGCTATTTACAATCTGAGCAAAACTTGCGTCACAGTGGGTAACTGGGACAAAAATACACATGACTATTAAACCAATTAGTATAATAAAATTTTTCATATTTTTATTATAAAACCGAAAATGCAAAACACATTAAAACTAAAATAAGGTATTTTGTAAAATAAACAAAACTATTGTAGAAAGGAGAAATAATGCAAGTTGAAAAACTAAAAGAGCAACTTAAAAAAGTAGAAAATGCGATTGTTGAGTACAAAAACAACAACCGTATTTTTGAATATAACACAGGCGAAAAAGTGCACAAAAAACAACTTGCATTCCATAAATGTCCTAAGAAAAACAGGTGGGTTTTTGGTGGAAACCGAAGTGGTAAAACAGAATGTGGAGCGGTTGAAACAATATGGTTGGCACGAGGAATACATCCGTTTAGAGAAAACAAACCCAACATAGAGTGCTGGGTGGTGTCGCTATCTACACAAGTTCAACGTGACGTGGCACAAAGTAAAATTTTATATTATCTAAATAAAAATTGGATTGTAGATATTGTAATGTTAAGTGGAAAACGAAGCAATCTTGACATGGGTGTAATAGACACAATCATTATAAAAAATGTGTTTGGTGGAACAAGCCGAATTAGTTTTAAAACCTGCGACCAAGGTAGAGAAAAATTCCAAGGTACAAGCCTTGACTTTGTGTGGTTTGATGAAGAACCACCATTTGATGTTTACCTTGAATGTAAGATGCGTGTGTTGGATAAATCCGGTGAGATTTTTGGAACAATGACCCCACTAAAAGGGCTTACATGGGTGTACAATACAATATTTTTAAATGACCTTAACGATGACGAAGTTTGGCATATTCATATGGAATGGGCTGATAATCCTTTCTTAAACAAAAAGGAAGTAGAAAGTTTTTCGGCATCAATTAGTGCTGACGAGTTAAAATCACGAAGATATGGGCTTTTTGTTGGAAATGGCGGAATGGTCTACAACGAGTTTGATGAAAATGTAAATGTTATAGATCCATTTGATATCCCGAATGAGTGGTACGATACAATTAGCATTGACCCGGGGCTTAACAATCCACTTTCGGCACATTGGTATGCTACCGATTATGATGGAAATGTGTATGTTATTGCCGAACACTATGAAGCGGGCAGAAACATTGAGTATCATGCAAATTGCATTAAAAAAATTTGTGACCAACTAAATTGGAAAAGGTCTAGGCTTAATTATATTGAAGCCCTTATTGATAGTGCCGCAAATCAAAAAACTTTGGCTAGTGAAAAAAGTGTAACAGAACTTTTTGCGGATTATGGAATAATGGTTAATCCGCATGTTAATAAAGACTTGTTTAGCGGAATAAATAGGGTAAAAAGTTATTTTAAAAATGCAGAAGGAAAGTCTAGGCTTTTCATTTTTAGAACTTGCACAAATATGATAAGGGAAATTAAAAGTTACTTTTGGGGCGGTGGCGAAAATCCAATAAAAAAAGACGACCATTCACTAGACGAACTTAGATATTACATTATGACAAAACCAGAGGGGGTAAAATGCATTGAAAAAAGTATTATCCAAAAAGACAAAGAACGATTGTACCGAAGATTATTGCAACGAAGAGCCTAGCGATGCCGAAAAAAAGCAATCTATAGAAAAAGCTTTGTACGAACGGGCGGTTGGATTTTCACAAGAAGACGTAGCGGAAGAATTTGGAATTGTTGAAAATGAATTAAGACTATTAAAACGTAAAACCAGCAAAAAATATTATCCGCCTGAAATAAGGGCGATTGAGATGATGATTGAAAGAGATGAATCCCAAGACGAATATTCCAACATGAACCTAAACGAACTTGAAAGCGAACGAAATCGACTTATGGAATTAATTGAAAAGGCGGAAAAAAATGATAAAGAAAATTAGGAAAAACATTGTGTGTAATTCTGGAGTATGTGGTGGTAACATGGCAGACTACGAAATTGATATAAAAAAACGTAAAAGCACAGTAAAAGTGTTTTTGTGCAACGAGTGTTTTAAAAATCTGTATTTTGAAATGGGTAGATTTGTAGCCCCAAAGAGCCCACAAAATATTTTAAATAAATTCAAAAATTAAGGAGAAATTATGGAAAAACAATTGAATAACAAAATTGAAAAGCAAATTGTAGAAGAAATTTTAGAAGACTTTAAATCACGACAAGTCAAGAAAAAAAGTTATGAAACATCGTGGGAACTTAATACTAACTTTTTAATGGGAAACCAATATTGTTTCATAAATGGCATTAACGAAATGGTTGATGAAAACAAACAATATTTTTGGCAAGAAAGAGAAGTGTTTAACCACATAGCGCCAATTATTGACCTAAGACTTGCAAAACTAAATAAAATAAGACCAACCCTTACAGTTTTACCATTTTCAGATGACCCAAAAGATATTGCTTGTGCTAAAGTGAGTAAAAACCTATTAAAAAGTGTTGCATTTGATTTAAACTTGGCAAATGTTTTAAATGAAGGAACAATGTGGAGTGAAATCTGTGGTACAGCATTTTATAAAATTGGTTGGAACTCTAACAAGGGTCGAATTGTAAAAAAAGACGAACTAGGTAGAACTGTTTGTGAAGGTGAAGTGGAACTTAGTGTGGTTTCACCTTACGAAATTTTTCCTGAAAACGGCAATATTCAAAACATTGACGAGCAAAAAAGTATCATGCAAGTGAGAGCATATAATGTGCAAGATATTAAAGATATTTGGGGTGTTGATGTTGACGGCGAAGAATTAAAAACATTTAGCATGGGCAACATTAAAAATCTTGGTGGGCTTGGATATGGTGCAACAAGTTTTGGCGTGCAGAAACAAAGTAGCGAAAACCAAGCACTTGTTATTGAAAAATACGAACGACCAACAACAGATTATCCTAATGGCAGGCTTACAATTGTAGCAGGCGACAAACTTGTGTATATGGGTGAATTGCCATATGTAAATACCTTTGATGGCAAGCATGGATATCCATTTGTAAAGCAAATATCTCGTTCTGTCCCAAATAGTTTTTGGGGTGTGAGTGTTATTGAAAGACTTATTCCGGTTCAACGTGCTTTTAATGCGGTAAAAAACAGAAAACATGAGTTTTTAAACCGCTTGACACTAGGTGTTTTGGCTGTTGAAGATGGCTCGGTAGATATTGAAAGTCTTGAAGAAGAAGGGTTGTCACCAGGAAAGGTTTTGGTGTATCGCCAAGGTGCAACCATTCCGCAAGTTCTTTCAAACGACAACATTCCGTCTAGTTTTGAAAAGGAAGAAGAAAAACTTCTTGACGAATTTTTAAACATTGGTGGTATTTCCGATCTTCTTACATCAAACTCTGTTCAAAGCGGAACAATTAGTGGTGTTGCACTAGAACTTTTGGTGGAACAAGATGAAGCGAAACTTTCTTTTGTGTCCGACCAAATAAAAATTGCTTGTAAACAAATTGCAAAGCATATTTTAAGACTTTACAAACAATTTGCGGTACTACCACACACATCAAGGCTTATAGACGAAAACGGAAAAATAGAAATGATGCATTGGAAAAACTCAGACATAACAAGCGAAGACGTTGTATTCGAAACCGAAAACGAAATAAACCAAACAATTGCTCAAAAACGCAACATGGTGTTTGAACTATATAAATCTGGCATTTTCACAGATGAAAATGGAGTATTAAGAAATTCAACACGTCAAAAACTTTTAGAGCAGCTTGGTTTTGGTATGTGGGAAACACATCAAGACGTTCAAAGTTTGCAAGTTACAAGTGCCAATAATGAGAACTATCAACTTGCAACCACTAAGAAAATGCCAGAGCCTTGCGAAATTGACGACCATGAATTACATATTAACGAACATATTTGCTTTGTTTTGGGTAAGGAATTTGAAAAACTTGAAAATAAGGACGAGGTAAAACAAATTATGCTTGACCACATTAAAAAACACAAAGAAATGTTAAAACAACAAAAAAATAATGAAAAGGAAATATAAAAATGGAAGATAACAAAATTTTTGGAGAACAACCTAGTGTGTCCACAACTTCAACCGCAGGGGCGGATATTGAAACTGGAAGTGTAGTAGAACAAAATGGCTCTCCAATAGGTAAATTCAAAGATGTGAAGAGTCTAAACGATGCCTATAACTCTTTGCAAGCGGAATTTACAAAAAAATGCCAGCAACTTAGCGAACTTACAAAACAGAAAAACGACAATGCGCAAGCACCGTTTTTTGAGTCCGAAAACTGGCAAGCAAGGCTTGACGAGTTTTTTAATAAAAATCCGCAAGCGGTAAAGTATTCAAAACAAATTGCAGAAGTTGTAGTTGGCGATAAAGAATTGCAGAAAGGTAATTTTCCGCTAATGGAAGCATATGCAAAGGTTTTGGAACAGCAAAACATTAATTTACTTAATAACCAGCAAGACGAAGATAAATTTGTTGAAAATCTTTCAGAACAAACTAAAGAAAAAATTGTGACCGATTATTTAAGTAAACTTAATGTTGCACCTACACTTATGCAGGGTTTTGGTGGGGTTAGTGTTGCTAGCACGGTTAATCAGCCCAAAACCGTTGCCGAAGCAGGTGAATTGGCAAAAAAATTATTTAAATAGGAGAAAATTATGGTAGATTTCACAACTGCAAATAATGCATTAAAAACAGTATATTTAGGTGTTTTAAGTGATGTTTTAAACCTTAAAACAAATCCATTATTTGCAAAAATTAAACAATCAAGCAAGGGTGTATATGGTAAAGAAATTAAGGTTTTAGCGCCAGTAGGAGTTAATGGTGGTATTTGTGCCACAGGTGAAACTGACGAACTTCCAAGGGTAACTAATGGTGGTTATGTAAACCTTACAAGCACTCTTAAAAACTTATATGGTCGCATTGAAATTAGCGATAAAGCAATCAGAGCAAGTCAATCAAGTGCAGGTGCATTTGTAAATTTGCTTAATGATGAAATGGAACGTCTTATTGAAGCGAGTACCTTTAACTTAAGCCGTATGTTGTATGGTGATGGTGGAGGTCTTATTACCGAAATTTCATCTATTGGAACAGACAAAAAGACATTCACAGTAAAAAATGCACATGCTTTTGTTGAAGGTATGGTTGTAGAACTATACGACAACAACTCGTCTGCATTTGTTGAAAATGGAAAGAATTTGTTGGTTACTGCAGTTGATAGAGCAAGTGGCACAGTAAAAATCGACAAAGAATTTACAATTACTGATGTTGCGGATGGTGGCTATTACTTTGTTATGCAAAACTCTTTTAAAAATGAAATTACTGGTGTAGATGCATTGTTTAATGCGGGCATCACAACTCTTTATGGCCTTGCAAAAGCAAACTATCCATTTATTAAGGGTCGTGATAAATCATCCTTTGGTACAATGACTGAAATTGGAATTATCTCTGAGATTGATACTACTGAAAACAATACTGGTGCACCTATTGACTTTATTTCTTGTAGTCCAAAGGTAAGAAGAAAATATCAATCTATTCTTATTGATGCAAAACGTCCAATTCAAACAATGGACATTGAAGGTGGATTTAAAGCATTAGATTTCTATGGCAAACCACTTGTTTCTGATCGACTAATTAAAGAAGACACAATGTATCTTCTTAACACTAAGAACTTTGCATTGCATCAACTTTGTGATTGGGAATGGATGAGTGATGAAAGTGGAAATATTCTTACTCAAAAAGCAGGCTATGCTGCATACACAGCAACACTTGTAAAATATGCTGATTTAATTTGCACAACCCCATATGGTCAAGCAAGATTAAGTGGCATTACTCTTTCTTAATAATTAAATTTAGGGGAGTATGTTATTAAATATACTCCCTTAAAGTTTTTTGGAGATTAAATGAAAATTTTAATAAATAATAATGTTTTTGATGTTTTAAATAGAATAAAACAAATTAATAAAAATTTTTATGTAGTATTTAATACTGTATCTAAAAAGTTTGAACTTCATTCATGTGAATATGGTCGTAATAGTTATGTACTTACGTTTCCCTATGATTCACTAGACGTAAGGTCGGTTAATTATGTTTTAAAAACATTCAACTCTAAACCTATTAGTTTAGATGAAGTTGAATTGTATAACGAAAATATAAAGAAAAAACAACTTGAAAAAGTTCAAAATGAAAATGATTATAAGACAAGAAAGATGTATGATTACTACAATAAAAAAAGCAATAGTATAGATAAAATTTTTAAAAATATTTGGATATAAAAAGGATAAATTATGGAAGTAAAAAATATAGTAAAAAAAGTACTTTTAATGTTGCAAAACGATACACTTTACA
>CAKVHW010000007.1 GCA_934754495.1 uncultured Clostridia bacterium | reverse complement strand
CTTTTAACTTGCTCTTGTTTTTAGTCACGTCCTTATCAGCAATTTGCACTTGCACCTCTTGTTCGAGCTCTTGCTCTTTAGGTGTAAGCAATTCTTCCGTTTGTTTTTTCTTCATAAAACTCCTTATTTTCTTTATATTAATCTTCATAAAGATACGGATAATACTATTGTTTTGTATTAAGTAAAGAGCCATGTATCATAAAATTATACAAATTATACCATACACATATAAAATTATCAAGTCAAGATGCGACAAAAAAAGACACCCAAAGTCAGGTGTCTTAAAATTTACTAATCTCCAACATATGGAAGTAGTGCCATAAAACGAGCACGTTTGATAGCAGTAGTAAGTTCTCTTTGATGTTTAGCACAAAGGCCAGTTTGTCTTCTAGGAAGAATTTTTCCCTTTTCTGTGGTATATCTACGAAGTTTAGCTGTATCTTTATAATCAATACATTCAACTTTATCTACGCAAAAACTGCAAACTTTTCTTCTAGAAGTTTTCTTAAAACGTTTAGCAGGTGCCTTTTCTTCAACAGCTGCAACGTTTTCAATGGTCATTTCTTCTTTTTCCATGAAAAACTCCTTATATTATATTTAATTAGAATGGAAGACTATCATCGTCAATAGGTTCTAGTTTAGTAACGTCTTCTTTTTTATCTTTAACGTCTGATGAATCAGCGTTTTTAGTTGTTAAGAATTCTACTTCTTCAGCAACAATTTCAGTAACATAACGTTTTGTTCCGTCTGTAGCATCATAACTACGGCTTTGAATGTTACCAACAACAGCAACCTTGCTACCCTTTTTAATAAATTTATGGCAGTTGTCTGCAAGACTACGCCAAGCAACAATGTTAATAAAATCGGTATCACGTTCG
The DNA here is from genome assembly GCA_934754495.1 of uncultured Clostridia bacterium. Classification (GTDB taxonomy): domain Bacteria; phylum Bacillota; class Clostridia; order Christensenellales; family UBA1242; genus UBA11490. Next base: position 58,703 of record CAKVHW010000007.1, on the reverse strand, counting down.
CCTTCGCTATTAGAATAACGACGAGTTACAGCAAGTGTAAAACGGCAAACTGAAACGCCATTAGATGTTGTGCTTATTTCTGGGTCTTTGGTAAGGTTACCAATTAAAATACATTTATTCATAGTATTTCTCCTTTATTGCTTAATTATTTAGCAACATTAGTTTCTTTAACTTCTTTGATTTCTTTTTTCAAGCATAGACTTCTTAAAACATTTTCGTCAATGTTCATCAAAGCGCTAATTTTAGCAGGAACTTCAGGTAGTGTTTCGAATTCATACAAAACATAAAAACCTTCTTTCTTGTAATTAATAGGGTAAGCTAATTTTTTAACACCCCATTTGTTTACATTAAGAAGTTTGCCACCATCGGCTTGCATCATAGCAGAATACTTGTTAACCATAGCTTCTTTTTCTTCATCAGTCAAAGCAGCGTTAAAGATTGTTAAAAGTTCGTATCTATTCATACAATTTACCTCCTTATGGACTATACGGCTTTTGAATAACAAAAGCAAGCAGATAATTTCTTATCATGCACATTATAACAAATTAATTTATTATTTGCAAGGGTTATTTAATAATTAATCTTGAAATATAAATTTATTATGATATAATTACAATACTAATGAATTAAGGAAATACAAAAATGAATAAGTCAAGAGATATTTACAAATTAGAACTTAATAATCTTAGCGATTATCAAATTGCAAAACTAAACAATGAGGGTGTTTTCATAAAAGGCTGGGACAAAAAACAAATCAACAAGGACTCATTTATTGAAATAAAAAACAGCTTAAAAGTTTTAATTTTAGAATATGACGAAACATTTAGACCACCAATTAAAGCAGTGGATAAAAAACACAAAGAAGTAGACGTATTAGAAACGGGTGCTTTTGAAAACTTTCCAAATCTTGAAACTGTTGTTTACAAAAATCTAAAACGAATTCCTGATTGTTGTTTTGCCGGTTGCACAAAACTAAAAACCTTTGTACCATACTCTACCGGTCAGCCTGTATACTACAAAAACGAAAAAGGTCAGATGACTGGCAAGATGGTTTTTCCAGAAAACGTGTGTATGCTTGAAACAGATATTGTATCAGTGGGTATAGATGCATTCTCTGACACCGCATTTGAAAAGTTAATTATCAACAATGGTCACGGTAAAGATCAAAAATATTCAATAAAAGCCCTAGACCCTGTTCTAGAAAAAAAAGTTGAACCAAATAAGATGTTTATTGAAAGTGGCGCATTTCAAGGTTGTACAAAATTAAAAAAAGTTGAAATACTTACTCGTGTAAGCATTGCAAAAGATGCTTTTTGCGATTGCGAAAATTTGACTAAAATTAAACACATAGTTAAGAATAAGTCAACCATTGAATCACTTGGTGCAAATGCACTTAGCGAAACTCCAATAGAAAGAAAATGGCAAAAATTTAAAAACACAATCAAAACCCCTACCGCAAAACAAATGATGTCTTACCTAAATAAAAAGAATGCCAAAAAGAAAACTCAAAAGAAACCAACTAAGCCAACACCAATAGTTAAAGAAAAATAAAAAGAGTATATTAAATTAATCAAAGTAATGATTTTTTGACAAAAAGCATATATTTAATGTCAAAACCGTACTAACAATTAACAAAACACATGTTGTAATATATCAAAAAATCAAATAAAGCATATAGAATATTTCAGTCTACATACAACAGATATTTATTAAAACCATATCAACACAACAAAAAAGACGAATTAAATTAATTCGTCTTTTTTTATATTTATTATCTACTACCAAATATTTAAAATTTAAATCAAACACCCTTTTATATAGTATTAAATTTAAAACATTTTAAATTATTCTTCTTCAGCATGTTTACGTTTGAAATCTTCTCTACCACGAAGAGTGTGGTCTAGAATAATTTTTCTTAGCCTTAGACTCTTTGGAGTTACTTCCAAAAGTTCGTCATCATTTAAAAATTCTAGGCATTCTTCAAGAGTAAGTTTTTTTATAGGTTCTAGTCTTAGTGCTTCGTCTGCTGCACTACTACGCATATTTGTAAGTTGTTTTTTCTTGCATACATTTACAACGATATCAACACCCTTAGGGTTCATACCAACAATCATTCCGCCGTAAACTTTTTCACCAGTTGTGATAAGTAGCCTACCACGTTCTTGAGTATTATATAGACCATACTGAACTGCTTCGCCTGTTTCAAATGCAATAAGCGCACCATAATTACGGCGTTCAATATTTCCCTTGTATGGTTGGTATTCGTAGAAGATGCTACTCATAATACCTTCACCACGAGTATCTGTTAGGAATTGACTCTTATAGCCAAATAGTCCACGAGAAGGAATTAAGAATTCTAGACGAATTCTGTTTCCATGGTTTGTCATACTTACTAGGTCGGCTTTACGTTTTCCAAGTTCGCTCATAACATTACCAACACTATCTTCTGGAACATCGGCAACAAATTTATCAATAGGTTCGTATTTTTTACCATCAATTTCTTTAAACAAAACCTTAGGCATACTTACTTGAAATTCATAACCATCACGGCGCATATTTTCAATCAAAATAGAAATATGCATTTCACCACGACCAAGTACTCTAAAGCTATCGGCACTATCTGTAGGCAAAACTCTTAACGACAAGTCCTTAACTGCTTCTTTCTCAAGACGTTCTTTTAAGTGACGACTTGTGCAATACTTACCTTCTTTACCAGCAAATGGACTATTATTAACCATAAATGTCATTTCGACACTAGGTTCGCTAATCTTAACAAAAGGAATTGCTTTGCCGTAACCTTTAGCACAAATTGTATCACCAATTGTAACTTCACTATTACCAGCGATACATACAATGTCACCAACTTCTGCCTTAGTAACAGGAATACGTTTTAGTCCTTCAAATTGGAACATATTTACAATCTTAAATGCCAACTTTCTTTCTGGATCGTGATAGTTAAGCACTTCTGCATTATCATTAATTTGAATTGTACCTGTTTCAACTTTACCAATTGCAAGTTTGCCTAAAAAGTCGTTTTGCTCTGTACTACTTACAAGCATGCTAAATGGTGCATTTAAGTCACCTGTAGGTGCTGGAATATAGTCAACAATTTTTTGTAGAAGAGGTTTAAAATCAGTACCCATTTCATCTGGGTTAAGGCTAGCAACACCAAGCCTACAAGAACAGAACACAAAAGGACTATTAAGTTGTTCTTCGTTTGCATTAAGTTCTAGGAATAGTTCTAGCACTTCATCAACAACTTCTTTTACACGTGCGTCTTTTTTATCAATTTTGTTAACAACAACGATAACCTTATGATTAAGTTCTAGTGCTTTTTCTAGCACAAAACGTGTTTGTGGCATAGGACCTTCGTATGCATCGACAACCAAGATAACCCCATCAACCATTTTTAGTACACGTTCTACTTCACCACCAAAATCTGCGTGACCTGGAGTATCAACAACATTAATTTTAACATCGCCAAACTTAATTGCGGTATTTTTACTTAAAATTGTGATACCACGTTCTTTTTCTAGTGCATTACTATCCATAACACGGTCTACAACGTCTTGATTATCTCTAAATACGCCACCTTGTTTTAACATTTCGTTTACAAGGCTTGTTTTACCGTGGTCAACGTGGGCAATAATAGCAACATTTCTTACATTTCTTTCCATAATAACCTCATTAAAAAAACTAAACCGCATTAGTTTAGTTTTTAGTAAAATTTTACTGTGTAATTTTAGCACTATTAATGTTGTTTGTAAAGATATTTATTTTAATTTATTATATATTTTATAATATATTTTTATATTAAAACAAAACTCATATCAATCACTTAAACATTTTTATAATGTTTAATTTAAACCACAATAATATTAAAATTATTAATATATTTAGTCATGATTACTTTCTGTTGTAAAGTTTTTTCAATGCAAAATAAGGTGCTAAATCCAAATTTCTTGGTGTAGAATTAGCGACTTCAAGTTTGGTTGCAATTATTTCGTTGTTTTTAATTCCAATAGCTACACCAAACTTATTTGCTAAAGCAAGTTCAACCGCTGTTATACCATACTTAATAGCAAGGTTGCGGTCAGCAACTGTTGGTGCTCCACCACGTTGAATATACCCCAATTTGCATGCACGGCAATCAATTTTTAAAGTTTTTTCTAATGCGTTTTTAACATCGTCAATTGTAAACTTTAAATTCTCAGTAACAATAATAAGCGGGCTTTCTACCCCTATGCTTAGCGCATACTTTACATCATTAACCACATCTTTAAGGTCTGTTTTGGTTTCCCTAAGTGCAACAGAGTGTGCCGTTGTTGCAAGCGCTGTGCTAAGTGAAATTGCACCACATTCACGCCCCATAGTTTCAACAATTAACGCCCTATTGTTTGCTTCCATGGTTTGTCTAATATTGTCTATTGCATTAACAGCATTATTTACTGCAGTATCAAAGCCTAAGCACATATCGGTGTAGAATAAGTCATTGTCTACTGTTGCAGGAATGCAAATAACATTAATGCCATTTTTTACAAGGCTCATAGCCCCTTTAAAAGAACCTTCACCACCAATAACAACAACCGCATCAATTTGGTTTTTTATTAAATTATTAACAGCAGTCTTTACACCACTTTGTGTCATAAACTCCTTACTTCTTGACACTTTAATATAACAACCACCCAAATTGTCGATGTTTTCAACCATTTCATTGTTTAAAAACATCATATCGTTTTCAATAAGACCTTGATAGCCACGGCGAATAGCAATAGGCAAAATATTGTGTGTTGTGCAAATATTAACAATCGTTTTTACACACGCATTCATTCCTTGGCTATCGCCACCGCTACATATAATTCCCAATCTTTCCATTTAAATTCTCCTTACAACAACTTAATATATTCGTCTTTAACAAATGCATGTAATTCTTCTAGCAAAGAATCACTACCATCAACAAATACATTAAGTTTATATGATTTGCCTGTTACTTCACATTTTATAATTACAGGAATTGTTCCTGCAAAATTAGATAACACATTATATATATTATCATGAAGTGTTTGGTTTGTAACATCGTATTTCAAATATAATGTTTTTGGTTTTTGAGTCGTTTCTACTGTGGTTTGTTTTGATTCACCCATAAGTGGATTGATTACATCAACTAGCACAACAGGTGCTTCGCCATCTCTTACACTAAGCTTGCCCTTAACACTAACAAGCGAATCAATTGCACAGGCATGTTTAAACTTAGCATATACATTTGGGAACAACATAAGGTCAATTGTACCATACAAATCTTCTATTTTAACAATAGCCATTTCTTTATTGGTACGTTTTGTAATAACCTTTTTAAATTCTGTCACAAGACCACCGCAAGTCACCTCTGCACCGTCTACAAGACCAGAATCATCAATTTTGGCTTCTTCAACTGTTCCTTCTTCAGCATTAACAATTTCTTCATCGTCAGTTTGAATCATGTCACTAGTAAATGTAAAGTCACTAAACTTATCTATATAGTTGCTTAGTGGGTGCCCAGTAACATACACTCCCACAACTTCTTTTTCAAGTTTTAATTTAAGCTGGTTGTCGTATTCTGGAATATTTGGGTATTCCACTTTTAAGTCGTCTTGTTTTAGCACTTCGTCAAACATACTAAATTGTCCTGTTGCTTGACGTTTTCTATCGGAAGCAATTTTATCTACCAACCCTGGGAACACTTGCATAAGTTGGCTACGTTTTACACCAAAACAGTCAAATGCACCACTTAAAATCATACTTTCCAAGCATCGTTTGTTGTGTGCTTGGCTATCTAGCCTACTTAAAAAGTCACTAATCGATGTGAATGGACCATTTGCATTACGTTCGGCAATAATGCTATCAACAACACCAATACCAACGTTTTTAAGCGCAGCAAGACCAAACCTGATTTTATTGTCCTTAACACTAAAGTATGTTTCACTTAAGTTGATGTCAGGTGGCAAAACTTCAATTTTTTCTTCCTTAGCATATGTTACATAGTTTTTAATTTCATCTGCGTTTGTGATACGGTTGTTAAGCAAACTTGTTAAAAACTCTGGTTCGTAATATGTTTTTAAGTATGCTGTTTGATATGTAATATATGAATATGCTGCAGCATGCGATTTGTTAAAGGCGTAAGAAGCAAAGGTTTCCATTTCATTCCAAATACTATTAGCAACATCTTCAGGCACACCACGTTTAATTGCACCATCAATTGCAGGCTTACCATTTTCGGCAGGTTTACCATGCAAAAACACTTGTCTTTCGGCTCTCATGGCATCAAGTTTTTTCTTACCCATCATACGACGTACCATATCGGCTTGTCCCAAGGTATAACCAGCCATATCTTGAACAATTCTCATAACTTGCTCTTGATATACAATACACCCATAGGTTACGCTTAAAATTGGTTCCAAAATTGGGTGGGCATATGTAGTTTGCTCTGGATGGTGTTTGTTGTTTACATAACGTGGAATAGAATCCATTGGCCCTGGTCGATATAGTGACACAGCAGCAACAATATCTTCAAGACAAGTCGGTTGAAGTTCTCTCATAAACTTCTGAAATCCACCACTTTCAATTTGGAATATACCCTTAGTGTTTCCGCTTGAAATAAGTTTGTACACGTTAGGGTCGTCATAGTTTTGTTTATCAAAATCAACAATAACATTATGATTTTGTTTGATATATTGAATACACTTTTGAATATCGTTTAAGTTTCTAAGCCCCAAAAAGTCCATTTTTAGGTGTCCTAATCGTTCGATATCAGCAAAAGAATATTGTGTTGTAAGTTCGTCACCATTTCTTGCAAGTGGCATAAACTTAGTAAGGTCGTCACACGCAATAACTACACCACATGCGTGAGTAGATGTCTGTCTTGGCATACCTTCTAGTTTCATGGCAATATCTATTACCTTTTTGACATCAGGGTTGGTGTTATAGGCATCAACTAGTTCTGGAATGGCATAATTTGTGCCAAAATCTTTATCCCCTTCCTTAGGGTGATAAAAACCAAAACACTTCTTAATTACATCGTGATGTTTTGCAGGAATATTAGGGATTGCCTTAGTAATTACATCAAGTTGGGAATAAGGAACTTTTAATACACGGCCTACGTCTTTAATTGCGTTTTTAGCAGCCATTGTACCAAAGGTCAAAATCTTAACAACTTTATCTGCACCGTATTTTTGACGAACATAGTCAATAACTTCTTGTCGCTTGTCATCGGCAAAGTCTACGTCAAAATCGGGTGCCGTTACACGCTCGGTGTGCAAAAATCTTTCAAAAAGTAGGTCGTATTTAAATGGGTCGATATTGGTAATGCCAATTGCATATGCCACTACTGAACCAGCACCACTACCACGTCCTGGACCTACTGGAATGCCTCTACTTTTGGCAGCATTAATATAGTCTTGCACGGTAAGAAAGTATCTAGCAAATCCTTGTTTTATAATAACATTAAATTCACTTTCTACTCTATCTAATATTTTTTGAGTTATCTCAGGATATCGTTTTTTAAGCCCAGCGTAAGCTAATTCTCTTAAATATTCTTCACAACTTTTTCCGTCTGGCGGTATGTAGTTTGGAAACATGTATTTATTTTCATCAATATGATCTTCTTTAAACGAATAGTTACACTTGTCTGCAATTTCTAGTGTTGTCGCAAGTGCTTCTGGGTCGTTTGGAAAAGCCTTTTCCATTTCTTCAGCTGTTTTAAAATAAAACTCATCACAAGGAAATTTTAATCTATCTGGGTCGTCAATTGTTTTACCCATTTGTACACACATCAACACGTCTTGAACTTGACTATCTTCTCTATAAATATAGTGAACATCATTAGTTGCAACCGTTTTAATGTTATATTTTTTTGCATATTCTTTTAGTTTTAGGTTTACTTCAATTTGTTCTTCTAGGTTATGATTTTGAAGTTCCAAGTAGAAATCTTCACCAAACAAATTTTTAAACCATCTAACCATTTTTTCAGCTTCATCATACTGGCGTTTTAAAATTAGTTGTGGAATATCACCAGCAAGGCAGGCACTTAAACACACAACTCCACTTGCATATTGTTCCAAGGTCTTTAGATCTATTCTTGGTTTATAATAAAATCCGTCACGGTATGCAATCGAGTTTAGTTTACATAGGTTTAGGTAGCCCTCTCTATTTTTTGCTAGCAGTACCAAGTGGTTTAGTTTTGTTTTACCACTTTTAACCGTAAGGTCGTCACAAACGTAAAATTCGCAACCGAATATTGGTTTTATTCCTGCCTTATTACATGCATCAAAAAATGTTACACAACCAAACATGTTTCCATGATCAGTAATTGCGCATGCTGGCATTCCATATTCTTTAGCAACTTTTACAAGTTTATCAATTCTTGCAGCACCATCTAGCAAGCTAAACTCTGTATGGACATGCAAATGTACAAAATTTCCCAATATTCTCCTCCCTAGGTCACTGGCGTGACGGCCTATGTCACCCAACTGTTCGTATTAAATCAACCCTATCTGTTCTTGGTCACTGGCGTGACGGCCTATGTCACCCCACTGCTCGTATTAAATCAACCCTATCTGTTCTTGGTCGCTGGCGTGACAATCTTTATTAGCCAACCGCTCGCACAACAGAAATACATTGTATCTTTTGTTTCAAGAACAACACTCATTATTAAACAATCAACATATTAATATAAATCCACAATTTCACTATCCACTTTTCACTTTCTACTTTTAAATAAAGTTTACTTGTGATAATTAATATGATTGTTAATAGTAAAAGCTCTATAAATTTGCTCGGACAAAACAACTCTAAAAAATTGGTGTGGAAAAGTAATTTTTCCAAACGAAACTATTTTATTGGCTTTAGTTTTTACTAAGTCGCTTAATCCATTAGAACCACCTATCACAAAAGAAAATTCGCTTTCACCATTTGTCATGTTTGTTTTAAGTAGTTCTGCTAAGTCCTCGCTAGAAAGTAGTTTTCCACCACTATCTAAGGCTATTATATAGCCTTTTGCCTTGCTTAGCAATAGTTCGCCCTCTTTTTCTTTTTTAAGTTCAATATTTGTTATATTAGAACTTTCATCAACCTCAATTATATTGAAGTCGCAAAACTTACTAAGGCGTTTTGCATATTCTGAAATAGCATCGGTGAAAAACTTTTCTTTAATTTTTCCAACCGCAACAATATTTACTTTCAAAATTATTTATCCTTATATTTTTTGTCTAGTTTTTGTTGTTTAATCCAAATGTTCATAATCCATTTTCTTGGCATAATATCAACAACAAATTTTTGGAATTTGCTATATGCCCCAAACATCGAAACACTCTTACGTTTTAAGGCATCTTTATATGCTCTATTCATAACATCTTGCGGTTCGTACATTGCGGCATACTTAGTAACAACTTGATTTTTAGGGTCAACAGCACGTTTAAAGAATGCTGTTTTTGTCCAGAATGGGCAAATACAAGTTACACTAATTCCACGATTTTTTAGTTCTGCACCAAGTGCAAGGCTATAGTTTAACACAAATGCCTTTGTAGCACCATATACATTGATATATGGAATAGGTTGGAATGCTGCAACCGAGCCAAACTCGATAATTCTTGCACCCTTTTCCATATATGGCAAACAGTATTCGGTAAGAGTTACAAGCGCAACAACGTTAAGTTCTATCATATTAACGCTTGTTTCCACTGGAATTTCGTCATATCTGCCAAATTTTCCAAATCCGCTTGCATTTACAAGCCAAGTAATATTTGGTTTGGTTTTTTCCAATTCATTTTTAATTTTTTCAAGTGCTTTTTTATCTGTTAAATCACAGGCAAAAAGTTTTAATGGAACTTTTACTTCGCTTTTTAATTCTTCAAGTTTATCATCTTCTTTTGCAATAGCCCAAATTTCATCAACAGGCTGTTCACTTGCAACTCTTTTTAAAAATTCACGCCCCATTCCAGATGAAGCACCAGTAATTACTGCTATATTCATAAATTATTTTCCCCCAGTTTAATTATTAGCCTTATTATATCAAAATTTGCAATTTTGTTAAACTATTTTAACATTATAAAATTGCACAAAAATAAAAACCTTATTCACTTTTTAAGCCAACTTGACTTTAAAACTTTAAATAAGGTTTTTTATTTACATATTGCAATTAATTTATTATATACATTATAATCAATTTACTTTTGTAAATTATCATCTAATGGTTCACTATCGCCATTTTTTACAATTTCTTGTTGTATGTTATTGCTCGTAACATTACTTTCAACACTAGCAGTTTTCACATCGCGCAATGTTTCAATTTTTGCATCATTAGTTTCAATAGTCTTATCACCTAAATTTACTTCAATTTTTTCAACATATTTATTTTTCTTTCTAGCAATAAGCCCTTTAATTAGACCAAATATTGCAAACACAACAACAAGACCTAAGAAAACATACAAAATAATGTTTGTAAATTCAGGGAATATTGAGCAAACAAATGTCATAATAAGCCCTGCACACAAGTTGCCGGAAATTACTATTGCACAGTTTTGCCAAAAGTTGAAGCCAAGCATAACCCCAATACATGTGCCAGTATACACTCCTGTAAGTGGAAGCGGAACTGCAACAAAGAAAAATAATCCTATTGCTTTTAGCCAAAACTTTGATTTTTTCTTCTTATTATTTTCGGCATCGTTTTCTATTTTTGCCGATTTTGATTTAATACGTTCCTCAATTTTAGTGGCTATTTTATTAAATAGTTTGGTCTTTTTTAGCCAGTTTAGAATTGGTGTAAAAATTAGTGCTATAATTGGCACTACAAGGCTACTACCTAAAAAGCTCCACAAAAACGAACTTACATTGCTTAGGGCTTTTGCACCCCAAAACTTAACCGACATTCCAAAAGGAATTGCCCCTCTAAGTTCTATAATAGGAAGCATGGCAATTAATATTGTTGCAAGTATTACATGGTCACCAAATAATTTAGCAAAAAATTGTTGCATGATTTAATATCCTTATAAAATATTACACCTTATATTTTATGCAATCATGTAAGGTGCAATAACTAAAATTAACATTATATAAAACAAGCCAATAACAAAAATTATTGGCTTTTTCTTCTGTTTTCCCTAAACTTCTTTAACACTATTAAACACTGCGAAAAGTTCATCTTCATTTTCATCATAAAATTCTTCAATATAACAACTACTAATAAGCACAATGTCTTTAACACGCATAAAGTACATCAAAATTCCTAGATCTTCTTCCATATCTTCATCATACAAAACTTTACGTTCTATAATTTTGCCGGATTCTGTGCGAAGTTGATTTTCTTGCACAACATGTACATCAATTTGTTCTAGGTCATTTAATGCATTTTTCACAATGTTATTAAAGTCTTCATCCGAATTACAAGGGCCGTCTTTAACCATAGAAAAACTTCTAATAATGTCGCCATTTTCGTCAAGACAAATAAAGTAATGCATTGTGTCTTCTGGCACATCAAAAACATCGTAACTTGATTGTTTTACTTCACTAAAAACGTCTGGAACTTCAAAAGTAAACCCTACTTCGTAATTTCTATATTTCATTTTTCACCCCAAACACCTAAATGTATTCTATAATTTATTATAACACAGCCTAATATAATTTAAAAATAATTTTACACACAAAGTAAAACTTTTAAAAACTTACAAAATAATGTTTTTTATAAATATTTTTTATAATAAAATCATTATTCATTAATATTATAAACAAAAAAACCGCTTTAAATTAAGCGGATTTTTCATCTTTTTTATAAGGAATAATTTCTGCAGGAATTGCAACATCTCGCACATTATTTAGAGCATAATCCTTAATATTCAGTTTTTCTCCCATACCACAACGTGCTTCAAGTTCTCTTGCTTTAAGTAAGTATGCATCGTGTTCGCTTTTGCTTATAAGCCCCTTATCTAGCATTTCATCTGAATAACGCATGTATTGTTCTTTTTCAATATTGGAGTGCTCAAAAACAACCGCAATTGTTTTGAAAAAAATCTTAACATCTAGCCAAAAACTAAGGTTTTTAGCGTAGTAAATATCGTTTTTCATACGTCTTGTCCAGCTAACATTGTTTCGTCCATACACTTGACTATAACCTGTTATGCCAGGCTTAACATCGTAAGAAATTTGTCTATCTTTAACAAAGAAAATTTCATTTACAATCATTTGTGGACGTGGGCCAATTAAACTCATATCACCTTTAAAAATGTTCCAAAGTTGTGGAAGTTCGTCTAGCGATGTGGCACGCAATATTCTACCAAATTTCCCGCAACGCACTTCGTCTGGCAAGTCGTTGCCATTTTTATCCTTAGCATCACGCATGCTTCTAAATTTGTAAAACATAAATAATTTGCCACCTTGACCTACTCTTACCTGTTTGTAAATCACTGGCGATCCAAGATTGATTCTAACAATTATCGCCAAAATTAAAAACAATGGGCTTAAAATAATTAGGGCTAGTCCAGATATTAAAATATCTAAAACCCTTTTAAAAAATTTTCTGTACATATCACAAGTTTCTCTTTTTTCTTTTTTAGTAATTAAAACAAATTTTTAATGTTTTTTATTGGGCAAATCATTTTACAAATTATGGAATTAAACATTATTTTTTGTATTTCATTTTGCCAAATTTATAGCTATCTTCGCACATTTCAGATAGGTTGTGCACGGCCTTAAAACCAATTTCTTTTTCGGCTTTTTTAGGTGAAGCATAGCACTCGTCCACATCACCTGCACGACGTGGAGCAATTTTGTACTTAACTTTTCCACCACATACTTTGTTGTAGGCTTCTACCATTTCAAGCACGCTATAGCCATTGCCGGTGCCAATGTTGTATACATTTAGTCCTGAGCCTTTTTCAAGTTTTTTAAGTGCATCCACGTGTCCCATTGCAAGGTCTAGAATGTGAATATAATCTCTAACACCTGTCCCGTCTTTGGTGTGGTAGTCGTTTCCAAAAACACTAAGTTCTGGAAGTTGACCAAGTGCAACTTTAGTAATATACGGCATAAGGTTGTTTGGAATACCATTAGGGTTTTCACCAAGCAGTCCGCTTTTGTGTGCTCCTACTGGATTAAAGTATCTAAGTATTACAATATTAAACTCTTTATCGGCATTATAAACGTCTTTCAAAATTTCTTCAATAAATAGTTTTGTTCTGCCATATGGATTTGTTGCCGACACAGGAAAATCTTCTGTGATTGGCATTTTTTCAGCCTTACCATAAACTGTTGCTGACGAACTAAAAATAAGGTTTTTAGAATTATATTTTTCCATACATTTTAACAAATTTATGGTACTAAGCAGGTTGTTTTCGTAGTACATAAGTGGTTTTTCAACACTCTCTCCAACCGCCTTAAACCCAGCAAAGTGAATAGTTGCATTTACGTTTTCATGTTTAAACAAATCGTCAAGTTTATCGTAATCACACAAGTCAATTTGATAAAACTTAATCTTTTTGCCAGTGATTTTTTCAATGCTATCCACAACATCAATACTACTATTAGATAGATTGTCGGCAACCACCACATCGTGCCCTTTGTTTAATAGTTCCACAACCGTATGTGAGCCTATAAATCCTAGCCCACCTGTACACAATATTTTCATTTTATCATTCCCCTTTTTGATTTATTGTAACTAAAATTCACTCATTTGTTAAGCAATATCATTGCCATTATCAACATCTTCTTCACGACTTAGCTCATCGTCCCTTTCGGTTTTGCCCACTTCTTCCGTATGGTTTTCATCGTCTTTCACCGCATCATCAGTTTCACTCTTGCGCTCATCACCTTCCGTACCATCAATCAAACCACTTTCTTTCGTTTCCAAAACCTGCTCTTTGCCACCAGAGTTTATGCTAGCAAGTTCGTCCGCAACTGCAACAACTTCACCGCTTAAACCACTCGCGCCCATCTCATCAGCTTCACAAACATTTCTTTTAAATATTTTATTGAAAATATTTTTCAGCAAGCCTATACAATACTTAAATTCAGGTGTTTTAAAGTAAACCAATATTAAAAGAGATGAAGGTAAAACTGCGCATATTGCAAAATTAACAATTAATGTTAGTATGTTTGTAGCAGGCACCAACGAACAAGTAAAGTAAGTAATTGCCCCCAACAAGACCATAAAACCTGTTCTCATTAACAATTCAAGACAATATTTAGGTGTTGAAAAATGCAAGTAATATTTATTTAAGACGTATGGTTCGACCCATAAATTAACTAGAACATTGCTTAGAATTGTTCCAACAATAACACCCGCCAATCCCCAAAACTTTGCTAAAACAACAGAAGATATTAGGTTTACAAGCGACTCTACTAATGGTCTTAGCCTATCCTGATAAAACAAACCATCGCATTCCTTAAAAATCTGCACAATAAACCTTGATTGATTAAAATAAAAATTAAGCGAAACTAATATTATAATAGTTTTATCAAAAAGCAAACTTCCGCTCACTCCCTTAGTCAATACGACATTTATAAATGGGTCTGACAAACAAAAAATGCAAATAGTACAAAAAGACACCAACATCATATAAATAAAATTCAATCTTTTAAAAAGCAACCTATTTTTTTTAACACTTTCTGTAGCTATATGGTTTCCAACACTTCCACGAATAGAGCTCAAAAAGAAACCTATTAGTGCGTTTACTGCCGTTGTAATTAAAAGATAGTTTGAATATTTCCCTAGAGATGCCGAGCCTAGCATTATGTATACAATTAAGCTGTCGGTTCCGTAAACAACTACCGCACCTATTTTATGAAAAACCATTGCAAAAATATCTTTTTTAATAAGTTTTTTGTCTTCTTTTGATAATTTGTTTAAAGGATCCTTAACATATTCACTATATTCCTTTTGAGTTATTAAAAACACAATTATATTGTTAACTATTCCAATAAAACCTATTAAAGCAATATAAAAATAATAAGATCTAAATGCTATTATTGCAATCAATTGCAAAATTGGCAAAAGGATATTTGTTATAATATTTACTTTGGATTCAATATCATTTCTTTGGCTCGTATATAGTAATGCTCGTCGATGAGCAAAGAAATATGTAACAACTGAGTTAAATAAAAAAATCAAATAAACTATATTGATATTCTCATTCACATCAGGAGCTTTTGCCTTAAAGTAGCCCATAAATGGCAAAACCAATAAACCAGCAATTAAAACTATACAACCAATGATATTATAACACTTTTTATAAAACTGCATCAATTGTCTTACTTTTTCTTTGTCCCCTTCCGCCATAGGTTTATACATGGCAAAAACAATTACCGAACCAAAACCCAATTCGGCGAATGATAGAATTGTTATTATATTTGTAAATAATGAATTTAATCCTAGGTGCTCAACACCCAAATAATATATAAAATAGCGACGCACAACAAAACTACATATCATTTGCACCGCATATGCTATCATGGCAAACACCATGTTTCGCATTGAATTTTTCTTCCTTGAACGCGTATTTAACATACAATCCTTCTATTTATAAATTCCAAATTTTAGCAAATATGCTAAAATTACAAGCTTAAAATTTGACTCATGTTTTGCAAAACTTCTAATTTTACCAAGTGTTAAATTTTGTTTTACAAATTGTTTCTTTACTTCATCAAGATCTTTTAAATGCATGCCATTCGATTTAAGTATAAAATAAAAATTTAATATACTAGCAACTTCAAAATATGCCAATTCTTCTTTGTATTTATTTTTATCAAAAAAATTGTATACATATGGCAATATTTGAAAAGTATAATCTAATTTTTTTATACTTATCGAACTAGTATAAGAAGTTGGATTTTCAAAATAATTATACAGATATTCATCTACATAGTTTATTTTAGGATTTCTTTTAAGCACCTCCATAACATAAACAAAGTCTTCGGAATATTTTAAATCTTCTACAAACCTCAACCCCTTTAGAATTTTCCCGGTAAATAATATTCTCCAAACACTGCCCATAATTGATGCCTTTTTCACAACCATTTTAGACGATTTTGACTTATTCCCTATAAAATATCTAATTCTGTCATTACTGTTTTTTAATTTCTCTATATTATACTCATCAATCAATGTTGCACAATTCTGTCCAATTTTTTTATATTTACAATAAACGCAATCATAACCTTTTATATTTTCAAGCAGTACTTCAAACATATTTTTCTCTATAGTATCATCTGCATCAATAAATGCAATAAAATCCCCTGTGGCAACTTCAAGGCCTTTGTTTCTCGCCGAAGATACCCCGCCATTTTCCTTATTAATCACTTTCAACCTTGAATCTATATTTGCTAAATTTTTACAAATTTCATATGTATTATCAGTTGAACCGTCATTCACAACAATTATTTCAATATTCTTATATGTTTGCTCGAAAATGGATTCCAAACATCTCTCAATATAGCGTTCAGAATTATATGCAGGTATTATTACGCTTATTTTATTATTCATAATCACTCCTCAAAATCTATCAAGTTGGGATTTTCATCTAGAATTGATTTATATTGATCCAAATTACCAAATTTACCATCTGGATCAAGTCGCATGTATCTCTCATATTTGTTTTTTCTGGATTCTTTACTAGCCCATCCATAATGTTTTATCCTAACTTCAACATTAACATTTTTTAATAAACTAATATTCTTGGGAAATGTACCACAATGTTGATTTGTTTTTCTAAATTTTGCTTTTATCTTTGGTTGATACCTTACTAGATATGGCCTGTAACCAGTATGTGCTTTCCACAAATAATCACTTCTATATTGTTTTTCATTCCAAAAGTCAAAATATTTAAAATTAAACACGTCTACATCAGCCATTTGCACCATAGATTTAAGTTTATCTTTGAACGATTTCTCCGGAATCTCATCGGCATCTAGCGTTAGTATCCATGTTGGATTTAGTTTTATAGTTTCTTTCCATTGTTTTTCTCTTAACTTATATTCTTCGGCAAATAATGATTTTTCATTTTTTACAATAGTATGAGGAAATTCACCCAAGGTTTTTTCACACTCAAGGACTGTATTATCAGTTGAAGCATCATCAATAATTAGTATATCATCAACATACGATTTTGCATCTTCCAAAATTTGTTTTAAATATTTTCCTTCTTCATTATGTACAACCATCGACAAAACAACCTTATTGTCTTTTTTCACAACTCTTTTATGCTTATAGATTGTTGCAACAAAACGCTTAGCTGTATTTTTTAGCATTTGCTTTAAATTTATTTTTCTAAAAACTCTTTTAATGCGATTTTTAATTTTAAAGTAAAAACTATTACTGGTTCTGGAGGTTTTACACATATCCCAAAGAAAACCGTTTTCTTTATATTCTTGCACTCTATTTATATATTCTTCCCTATAAATGTGGTAAGCTGGATAAACAGTATCAACATATAGTTTATAACCTAATGACTCCGCACGGATACAGAAGTGTCTATCCTCACCCCAAAATGAAACATTTTTCAATATTGAAAAATCCACTCCTGATTTTAGAACATTTTTTGATATGAGAGTGCAAGCACCTAGCCCTCCAACCTCATACACTCCAGGAATTTTCATTGAATGCAAAAAATCATCAATTTTCTTATTGACCTCTTTTTTAGTTATATCTGGAATGTCCCAATCTTTCACAAAATAAGCATTCTCGTCTTGCATCCATACTTGTGGATATAACAATCCACCAACAACCCATTCAGTCCAAAAAATATTAGATATTATTTCTTTATTTCTAGATACTAGATGAGTTAATGTTTTTCTATTTAAAACAATATCCGAATCAACAAAAAACAAATAATCAAAATTTTCATTTTTTGCTATTTCTATTATTCTATTTTTTAGAGATGCAACTTTTAAAATTAATTCTTTTTTCCATCCATGATGCCTTTTATCACATTTATAATCCATATTTGTGTTGGCACATATGCTATTTGCATCCACAACTCTAACCCTATCATTTTCTTTTTGAAAATCTCTCAAAAGTATTGATGATTTTTCATTAGTATTATCATCTATAAAAAAATATGAAACTTCTAAATCATCCTTATTCAATTCTTTCAAGGAACCCAAAAACTCTCTTAAAATATTATCTTTTTGCCTTATAGGACTGCCTATTAAAATTTTACGCATATCATCTCCTCTACAACAACAATTCCAGTTGCCGTATTTTTTATAAAAACCCTTCAGTTAATTTATAATTTTTTTTCCAAAATATCTGCTATTCTTTTGCTGGCTGTACCATCACCATACGGATTAGCAGCTTTACTCATTTTATTGTATTCTTTTTCGTCTTCTAGCAATAATTTAAAACTATCATATATAATATCTTCATTAGTCCCAACAAGTTTTAAAGTTCCAGCCTTAATTCCTTCAGGTCTCTCAGTTGTATCACGCATAACAAGGACTGGTTTTCCAAGCGATGGTGCTTCTTCTTGAATTCCACCACTATCAGTAAGAATCAAATAACTCTTAGCCAAAAAATTGTGAAAATCCACAACTTCTAATGGTTCTATTATTCTTATATGATCATCATTTCCCAAAATCCTATTAGCAATTTCACGAACAACTGGGTTCATATGTATTGGGTAAATAACTTTAACATCATTATACTCATCAACAATTCTCTTAATTGCTCTAAACATGCTCTCCATTGGTGCACCCAAATTTTCTCTTCTATGTGCTGTAAGCATGATAAGACGTGAATCTTTTGCCCATTCTAAATTTTCATTATAATAATCAGATTTTACAGTCGTCTTTAATGCATCAATTGCTGTATTACCTGTAATATAAATTGTCTTTGGATTTTTCCCTTCATTTAATAAATTTTGTTTTGACAATTCAGTAGGACAAAAATTAAATTTTGATACGATACTTACCGCCTGTCTATTAAACTCTTCAGGCCAAGGAGACTCCAAGTTGTATGTTCGCAAACCAGCTTCCACATGCCCAACTGGTATGTGTAAATAAAAACATGCCAATGCTGTTACAAATGTTGTGGAAGTGTCACCATGAACAAGCACAACATCGGGTTTTTCTTTTTCCAAAACAGTTTTTATTCTTTCAAGAATATTTACGGTCACATCAAATAGGCTTTGTTTTTCTTTCATAATGTCCAAATCGTAATCAGGGACTACATTAAAAACATTTAAAACTTGGTGCAACATTTCCCTATGTTGACCTGTAACACAAACGACTGTTTCTAAACTTTCTCTTGTTTTTAATTCTTTTACTAAAGGACACATTTTAATTGCTTCTGGTCGTGTACCAAAAACCAACATTACTTTTTTACTCATTTATCAACCTCTTAAATTTTTCTTTAATCTTTTCGTTTTCATACTTGTATGTTTTCAAATTCTGTTTATACCGCAATAAACACTGTGGATTATTTAAAATATTTTTCAATTCATTATATATTGACTTTTCATTGTTTTCACACACAAAACCATTTTCACCCACAATTTCCATTGCTGCAATTGTGTTGGTAGAAAAAACTGGAACTTGCAAAATCATACTTTCAATTAATACCAATCCAAACGATTCATTGTATGACCCAAGTAAAAACAAATCAGCATTTTTTATATAAGGATAAGGATTCTTTTTTTCACCATATAAATATACAAAATCTTGTAATCCCCATTCTATAACACGATTTTCAATATCATTTTTTATTGGGCCATCTCCAACTATATGCCACTTAAATTTATATCCGTCATCTTTTAGTGTTTTCAAAACATTTAGAATTCTCAAATGTCCTTTTTCAGGGCTCAGCCTTGAAACTGTTACAATATTTAATCCTTCACCTTTTACATAATCACTTTTTTCTTCTGCCCAATTTTTAACAAGTCCACCATTTACGAAATTGTACAAAAAGTTGGTTTTTCCATTAAACTCACTGTAATTGTCAAGAAAATTTTTTTCGCAACTTTTTGAAACAAACCACACATTATCAAACCTTTTCAATAAACCATATGTATTTTTATTATTAAGTGCACTATTAACATAGTCATTGTGAACATAAACAACTTTTTTTCCAGCACTACACTTATTAAGCACTAGTTCCGCCCAGCCAGCATACATTGAATGCTTGTCGATGGTAACCGCATATGAAATTGCTAAATCATATTCTCCAATTTCACACTGTTTTTTTAAAGCAATCTTTAACGGCAACTTATTTGAAAAAATCTTACTCCACAATGCAGATATTGTTCTGGTTAAAAAGAGTTTTTTTTCTTTTTTAGCTTCGGCGGAAGAAACGCCAAATTTCCTAAAGCACTTGTTAGGTTTAATAATATTGATTTTATTGCTAATTTGATCTCTTAAAGCACCATTATCATTTAACAGTAAAAGATCTACTACATATTCTCCTACATTGATTTCACCTTCTATATTTTTTAGAAGTTCCACCAAACTTTTTTGCACGCCACCAACATTCAAATCCCTTGTGGCTATAAGTATTTTTTTCATTTATATTTCCACCATTTCCAACATCTCTTTTATCCTTTTTTTCATTATATCCCAAGAATAAAATTCATTGTATGCATTGTTTCCGTTTTCGCCAAGTCGCTTTATTTGAGATTTATCGTTGGCCAATTTTTCAACAGCATCAAAAAATGCGTTTGGATTATAATCAACAACTATCCCCATATCATTATCAACAACACTCTTATCTATGCCAGTATTTTCACAAACAATTATAGGTTTTGCCAAAGCTCCCGCTTCATAGAACTTGTTAGGTGCAGAATACTTATGATTTGGCACAGCAGGATTATATGTTGCAAATAAAATATCACACTTACTTTCAAGACTTAAAACTTTGTCATATGTCATTGAGCCATAGTAAAAAACATTAGAAGTTGTCTCGCTTAATTTTTTCACCTTTTCCTCATATTGTCCAATACCGCCAATGTGCAATTCTATATTCGGATGTTTTCCTATATTATCACATATTTCATTCAACAATCTTTCAGCACCCAAAACACCCACATAAACAATTTTCGTTTTTTCATTATTTGATTTCAACTGAAAATTAGAACTATCGAATGTAATATCTGGTGTATTATGTATCACAAATAAATTTTTAGGTTTAGTTCCAGCAATCTGCTGTTTTCTTTGTTCTGTACACACAACCACAGCATCAGCCTTATTTATAATAGAATTTTCCTTTCTTCTAAAATAGTTTTTTAATACTTTTGGAAAATTGCGAGAATCTGCAAAATAATCATATATATCATATATAAACTTTCTATTTCTTTTACAACAAATTGCGGTAGACGCAACATCATAGTCGCAGGCATAAATTAAATATTCATTACCTCTTTTTTTAAGTTGTTTTCTTATCCATCTTTTAAACACCATAAAGTTATGAATATTTTTTATTCCTGCTCCATATTTTGCTTGCTTTTTACAATAAAATATCTTTGCAATCATACCATTATACACATAATCTGTTTCCGGCTGAAACTCATTAGATCTGTCCCAACCAAGTACTTCAACCTCATACCCAATTTCAAGAAACAAATTAATATATTTAATTGTTCTAGAATCTTTTATTATTGAAGTTGACCTTATAATAAGTATTTTCGGTTTCACAATCACCCTCCTCCAAAAATTTATAGTATTGATAAGACTGCAAGATCATTATCGCAAGCGCCACAATTATAATAGACACAACTAAAAAGATAAAAGCACTATTGGACCAAGCAAATTCATACGGATATATACCATTTGTTTTTCTTATAACCGCTGATATAATATTGTATCCAAACCCTAAAAAAGCAATCAGCATCAACATCAAATCACTAATCTCTTTTCTAAACACAAACTGGAAATATGGTATAATAAAAATAATGGATATGAAAAAATATACACTAAAACGATTTACCAATGAAAACATATGACTAAAAGTACCAAGCACCCTTATACACACACTAAAGAAAAATAAAATCATAAATAAATCAAGCGTTTTTGACTGTTTGTCATTTAGGTTTTGTAGTTTTTTTCTAAGTAAATAAAACAACAAGAATACACAAATCATACCAAATGAATAAAGCACATAATATAGTTTAATAGGCTCCCACAATATTTTTGTCACATAATAACGCTCATAATAACTAAAGTTTGTTATCATGCTTAGCAGTTTTGTAATTTGTTCCATAAAAATCCCAACTAAAAAGGTACCTACAAGTGTAATTGCAATAGTCCATTTATTCAACTTAAAATATTTTATAAAATAAATTGGAATAAGTACAATTGCCGAACTATGAAAATAAAATGCAATCAGACAACAAAGCAAATACGGAATAAATTTCCCTTTTAATATGTATCTTAATGAAAAGATAAAAACCGCAGCTGCAAGATACTGTCTTATAGCATTAAAAGTATTACCAAAAAAACCAAGAGCCACAAACAAAAACCATGAAAAAGCCACATTTGGCGAATACTTATAAATTGCAACAGCCAAAGCAATTATAAAAAATGCCGAACAAATCAATAATAAAAAATTAAAAGGTAATTTTAAATAAACTACAAGCCAATTAAAAAATTCAAATAAAGGCTCATAAACCATACTAGTTGGATTTTGTTGTTTAAAGCTAAAATAAGATTCATAATTTATTGTATCATATCCAACGTTTATACCGCGACAAGCAGCAATAATTATCAAAACCATTGCTGCAACCGCACAAATAATACCATTTATTAACTTAACATCTTTTTTATTATTCCTATTTAATTGACTACTTGAATTTCCATCAGTCATTTGCAATTGTCTTTTACTGTTAATATTTAAAAACAAGCTTGACACGGCAAATGAAACAAGCAATAGAATGTAAATAAGCATAAATTTTTTCCTTTTGATTATTTCTTATAAATGCACAAATTAGACAAAATCAACTGTTTGTCATTTACTCGCGTAACTAATGTTTTCAATGATTTAAGAGAATCCTCTTCTTTTTTTACAAAATAAACTGATTTATCCGAAACACTAAGAATTGTATCTAGGGCAGTATTTTTAAAATAATTATCAATAACCACTATTACATATTTTTTTTCTTTGTTTAATTTTTCTTTAAACTCAGTTGTGTGAGTTAAAACATATTCAGGATTATAACAAGCTATATTATTATCTTTTAATTCATCACATGCTTTTCCTACATAACAAATAATATTATCCTTGCATATAGCCTGACCCAACTCTACAAGACTTTCATTTGAAATATCGGCAGTGGCAACAACCATAACCCTTTGGTCTGCTTGTTTTTCCGCCATCATTTTTATTATTCCATCATAAAAACAATCAACTTCGTCAGTTGCAACATTGAAACATTTCCTTAAATAGTTAGCACTACCAACTTTATTCATAATCATTTCTACAACAAACAAAACACCTGTTGAAACCACAAAACTTAACATAAAATATATTACAATCGCTTTAACACTTGTTTTTTGTGACTTTTCTGCAGAATCAAAACTATTGATTAAATAAACAGCTATTTTTTCACTATCCAAAACACCCTCTTTAAAGTTACCAGTGTTTTCATCAACATTATTCATTATTGTAGAATTTAATTGGATTGATGCCGTTTCAACTATTTTATCACCAATACTTTTAGAAGTTTTTAAATCAGCAAATTGCACTTTAATTGTTATTATATTATCAGATGCTTTCTTAATATCTATATAATTTTCCACACTACCAGATTTAATCGAAACACCACAATCACTAGCAACCTTTTTCAAATACGTTTCTGATTTTAAAGATACAAGACTGTTGTTCATTAAAGTTTTAGTTTTTGTCTCTACTGAATCTAAATATGTAACACCAGCAACAGGATGCTTCTCTGCGAAATCTTGGTCAATAAAAACTTGAACAGTATAAGCACCACCTGTGTTTGCGTTTGAAAAAAACAATACAATTGCACCACACACAATAGCACTTATCAATACACATATATAAATTCTTTTTAAAACCCTTTTAATTATAGTATTATAATCATAACTCATAACTCTTTACATCTCCTTATAAATTTCATCTAGTTGTTTAATTACAACATCTATATCGTAATTTTTTATATATTCAATGTTTCTTAATCTATATTTTTCACGCAAACCTTCATCTGCCACCATAGTTTCTATTGCATTTTTGAATGCCTCGTTGTCTGTTGGAGACACAAGAATACCACCATCATTATCACCAACCAAATCTGAATTGCCACGAATGTTAGATGCAACAATAGGCAGTCCATAACACATAGCTTCCATCATTGATTTTGGCAACCCTTCCCTATACGATGGCATAATATACAAGTCAGAAATAGTAAGAATGTCAGGAATATCTTTTCTAAACCCAAGCATTATTACCCTATCTTGTAAATTGTATTTTTGAATAGCCTTAACATAACTTTCTTTTAAAGGACCTTGTCCACAAATCAAATATTTCACATTTGGATTTTCAATTTTACTCATAACTTCAATCAATCTTAATGTGTTTTTATTTTTATTTAGTTCTCCTATTGAAGTAACAACAAAATCGTCCTCGCTTAGACCTAAAGACTTTTTAAATTCAGCCCTATTTAATTTATCGTTCATCTTATATTTTGATAAATCAACACCAATACCATTAATTTTAAATACTTTTTTTGCTTTCATTTTTAATGCCGCTTGATAGTCTTCTTCATTCATCGTAACTAAAATGTCCGTATATCTACTAAGCCACTTTTCAACTGTTTTGTAAATTAATTTATTTTGAATTGGGCAACCTTTATAAAAATGAAACCCATGAGCAGTATAAATGCAAGGAAGTTTATATTTTTTTGCAAATAATCTTCCCATAAGCCCACCAACAGGTTGTTGGCAGTACACCAAGTCAAAGTGTTTTTCTTTTTGTAATTTTTTAAGTTTTTTCCAACCTTTTAAATTTGCAAAATTAATTGGATTTCGTTTAAAGTTGATTTCGTGAACTGTTAAGCCATACTTATTAATTAATTCATCAAACCAAAAACCCGTACGAGAACAAACACATTCAACATCATTACCCATTTCTTTAAGCCTATTAATGTGTGGAATTAAAAATTGCCATATCATATTATCGGTTGTTGTTATAAGCAATATTTTTTTATTAGTCATTTCCATTATGTTTCTCCTTTGCATTTTTTCGTTTTAACAGTTTTAAGCGGTGAACACGCTCATCACGAGCCGGATTATTTATCACTCGCTTACTTCCGTTGTACAAGAATAATATTGCCAGTGGAATTAAAATTTGAGTTGTCCCAGTAGACAAAATACTTTCTACCAGTCCCACCATACAACACATTAGTAGTGGCAACATATCTTCAAGTTTTACAATAAAATATCTGCTTTTATCTACCGCTTCTGCATTGCTATCGGCCCTATATGCTACAATCAACAACACCAACAATACAATACCTATTAATCCATAATGATACAAAAAGTCTATGTACATATTGTGTGGACCATTGTGCCCTTCCACAATACTTGTTTTGCACCATGCACCCATTCCAAAAAATAAATTAATAGGGCTTTTTCGCAATTCACCCAAGTACGATTGCCACAAAAACCATCTTCCTGTTGTGATTGATTCCAGTGTAAGTTCGCCGTGAATAAAAAACCTTTCAATCATAAACTGCACATAATTTCTAAAGAAGATTGCCAGTATTGCAACAAGTCCCAACAAACACCCACCAAAAATTAGTCCAACCTTTTTGTTGCGCATCATGAATACGATTAGCATAAAAAACAACAATATTGCAGTGCACAGCATAAAGGTTTTGCTTTTAGTAAGTGTGCCCATATACATTGTGATACAGAATGCAAGCATTCCACCCCACCAACTAATTTTGTTTTTCATAACACCAAAAAACAAACCACTCATTATAATCAAACAAACCATATGTAGCCTATTAGGATTGCAAGTAAACAACACAAGCCTATTGACATCAAACCAAATGTTAAAAGGTTGCAACTTGAACACATACCACATTAATCCGCCCACAAGCGTGCTTGCCATTAATCCGCCAAACATGTATAAAACAATTTGTGTTGCATCAAGTTGTTTGCGATATACAAAAGTGTCATATTGCAACAACAAGAAAATTAAAGCCAACCCAAATCCCCAAACTTCGGCATAGTTCCAAAAAGGAATAAGGCTGTACAAATAAAACACAACCGACATAAGCAATGCCCAGTGTGCTGTTTTTTCTTTTCCCTTAAACACCCAAAACATGTGACGCAAAAACACAGCACTTGCCATAACCGAAATTAGAATGTTTGCTGTGGTAACTCCACCATACAACATTGTGAAAAACCACATAAAACCGAAATAACAATATGCTTCTTGTGGCTTATAAAAACCTAAGAAAATTATAATGGCATAAATAGGAAATTTTGCATAAAAAAAATAAGGAGTAATACATGCACAAAGTACAGAAAAAGCACACAACAAAATTGTGTGGTTGCTTTTTACAAACTCCTTAAAATTAAATTTACTTTTTGTAATTTCCATTAATGCCACGCTTTAAAAAAATATCGCTATAATAAAGTTAAATATTAATATAAATATATAATAATATAAACTATTGGCAAAAACAACAAATTTGACCACATTTTTATTGGACAAGTTTTTAAATTATTTTAAAAATTTTATTTTACACTAAATTTACACTTAACCTTACATCTTATTATCTTTGCAATATTGCTTATAATTTGAACACCCAATTTAAAATATTTTCGCTTTACAACTACTCCAATTTTAGTCCCACCTTTTACCACAAATTGGAGTTTTATAACTCGCTTTTTAAACTCAACTACACTCCCAAGCATATTAAATCGTTCTACAATTTCATCAACCTTACTTGAAATACACCACCTTAAAAATGTGGTTGCTTTATTTAAATTATCAAAATATTTTTTATCTAACTCAATTAATTTTTCGTTTTCCATTATGTCTTCCCCTACTACAATTTTACAACCATAACACATCATTTGTCAAAATTGTATGTCAAATACTTTTTGTCATAAAGTCACGAATTATTGTCATAAAGTATGGCAATAAAACCAACAAGCCCAAATTTGCAAACACATTAGAGAACTAAGGAAATAAAAAACAACCTTAATAGAAACACAAGTTTCAATAAGGTTGTTTAGTTATATTTGTCTAAATACATTTTAATAATTTAGTTTTTTTTATGGCTGGGGTGGTAGGATTCGAACCCACGAATGTTTGAGTCAGAGTCAAATGCCTTACCGCTTGGCGACACCCCAATATTTATTTACTGTCCTATTTTACTATTAATTACGCAAAAAAGCAATAAGTTATGCTATTTTGTTGGAGAAAAATTTTAAATATGTTATACTTGCATATCGTTGCAAAAGGGACAGGTAAATTAAAAATGGATTTATTTAAAAAATGTTATGATTTTACTAGGGTTGACGACCTTAAAGCGGTTGACTTATACCCATACTTTCATGCATCTCAAAGTGGTCAAGACACCGAGATGATTATGGAAGGACACAAAACAATTATGATTGGTAGCAACAATTACCTTGGTTTTACAAGCGACCCACGAGTAATTGAAGCAGGTGTTGAAGCTTTAAAGAAATATGGTAGCGGAAACAGCGGAAGCCGTTTTTTAAATGGCACACTAGATAGCCACATTGCTCTTGAAAAAGAACTTGCCGAATTCTTACACAAAGAAGCTTGTATCACCATGAGCACAGGGTTTCAAACAAACCTAGGCATTATTAGTGCAATTGCAGGCAGAAACGATGTTATTATGTGCGACAAAGAAAACCACGCAAGTATATATGATGCATGCAGATTAAGTTATGCAAAAATGGTTAGATACGAACACAATGACATGGAAGATTTGGAAGCAAAACTAAAAGAAGTTCCCGCTGACAAAGGTATTTTAATTGTAACCGATAGTGTATTTAGCATGACAGGCGAAATCTGCAATTTACCAAAACTTGTTGAATTAAAACACAAATATGGTGCAAGACTTATGCTTGACGAAGCACACGGAATTGGTGTACTTGGTAAATGCGGTCGTGGTGCTGGCGAACACTTTAATTTGGAAGACGAAGTTGACATTATTATGGGCACATTCTCTAAATCATTTGCTAGTCTTGGCGGATTTATGGCAGGTGAAAAAAAGGTTGTTGAATTCGTTCAACATGCAAGTCGCCCATTCATTTTCAGTGCATCTATTACACCAGCAAGTGTTGCGTGTGCAAGAAAATCACTAGAACTTCTTAAGGCAGAACCAGAGAGAGTTAAAAACCTTAAGGACATTAGTGCATACATGCGTACCCTACTTAAAGGTTATGGCATTAAAATTATTGATGCCGAAACCCCTATTATTCCAATTTACACATACAATGACGAACGCACATTTAAAGCCTGTATGATGCTTATGGAACGTGGTGTTTATGTAAACCCTGTTGTAAGCCCTGCCACTCCAGTAGGACAAAGTTTGTTACGTACAAGTTACACAGCAACCCACACAAAAGAACAAATGGAATACTGTGCAAAACAAATTAAAGAAGTACTAGACCTACTTCCAATGGAAATGTTTGAAAAACAAGATGTAGAATAAAAAAAATTTAATAACTTTATTTAAAGCCCAAGTGATTTTACATAAATAAATTATTCATATTTTAAGAATGCAATCAGAAAACAAAAAATAATAAGGAAAAGAAGAAATATAAATTATGAAAACACCTTTAAGATTTCAAATTACCGAATATGATTGCGGTAGCATAAGCCTTATAAATTGTATAACAAAATTATTTGAACGTAACGAAATTCCCGTGGAATTAATAAAAAGTATCAATACATACACCTTAGACTGCTATGATCAAAATGGCGAACTAGGCAAACGAGGAACTAGTAGAGAGGCTGTTAAGTTTTTATCACGATGGATTTGCGATTATGCAAATAATCATTCGTTTGGTTTAAAACTAAAATATTTGTCAGGAAGTGAAGTAACATTAGAAGCCATAGGAAAATGTATTCGTGCTGGCGGTATTGTTAATTTCAGAACATACCAACAAGGCGAACATTATGTTACTATTACCGCAATAGACGATGAAAACGTATATATTTTTGACCCTTATTACTTACCACAAAATTCATATAAAAACACAAAAAACATTGAAATTATTTTTGACAAACCATTTGACTATAACAGAAAAGTAAAAAAACAACACTTTATTAAAAACACAAAAACCGAATTCTCATTAGGTCCAACAGAAAAACGCGAAGCAGTATTATTTAACAGGGTTTAAAAAAATAAAAGAGAGTGCAAATAAGCACCCTCTTTTTTTAAGTTTATAATTTCAAAATTATAATTTTTATACACCAAGCACCACAAAAACACGCCTACAATATAGATCACCTCTCATTGGTTGTATTTTTTATGAATTCTTAAACTTTTACAAATTTCCTTTAATTACCATTTGATTATTTTAATTAATTATGATAATATTTAATCGAACGTATGTTTTAATTTATGGCGGTTATTATTTATAGATAATAAAACTAATTAAAAGTTAAAACTTGGTAAAAATACTTATAAAGGAGGTTAATTGGTTTTGGGATTATATAAAAAACGAACATATTTTGTAATTGATATGAAATCTTTTTTTGCCTCTGTTGAATGTGCCGAACGTGGACTTGACCCATTTAAGGTTAATTTAGTTGTTGCAGACCCCAGCCGAACTGAAGGCACAGTATGTTTGGCAATTACACCAAAAATGAAAAGTTTGGGCATTCGAAACAGATGTAGAATGTTTGAAATCCCAAAACATATTGACTTTATTATAGCAAAACCATGTATGAGCAAATACATTGAGTATGCCACAAAGATTTATGGAATTTATTTAAAATACATTGATAAAAACGACATTCACGTGTACTCAATTGACGAGTGTTTTATTGATGCCACAGACTACCTAAAACTATATAATCTTACCGCCAAAGAGTTTGCCGTAAAACTAACAAAAGAAATTAGTCACACACTACATATCCCAGCATCGGTTGGGATTGGAACAAATATGTATTTAGCAAAAATTGCACTTGACATAACCGCAAAACACAGCCCAGACCGAATTGGATTTCTCACCGAAGAATCATACAGAAGCACACTTTGGCACCATACTCCCCTAACAGATTTTTGGCAGATTTCAACAGGCATAGCAGATAGACTTGCAAAGCACAACATTATAGACATGTGTGGAATTGCAAACTTTAATGAAGATACATTATACAAAGAATTTGGAATTAATGCCAACCTTTTAATAGACCATGCTTGGGGAAGAGAATCTTGCACAATTGCCGACATTAAAAACTACAAATCCAAAGCGAAATCAATTAGCAGTTCACAAATTTTGCCATGCAACTATAATTTTGAAGACGCAAAAACCGTTATGCTTGAAATGTTGCAAAATGGGTGCTACGACCTTATGCGCCAAGGTTATGTTGCACAAAATTTTAAAATATATGTTGGTTATGGCGATAATCGTGGCGACTTCGATAAGGGTTCATGTCGAATGGAAGAATGCACTAATTTGTACTCCACCATTTGCAAGTATGCTATTAAAATTTTCGACACCCAAGTAGACAAAACAAGGCCGATTAGAAAGATTGGATATGAGTTTTACAACCTTTCACACGAAACTGCCATTCAATACAATTTATTTACCGACCGCAATAAAATAGAAAAAGAAACAAGGCTTGTAAAAAGTGTGTTAAATCTGCAAGACAAGTATGGCAAAAATGCAGTACTTAAAGGACTAGACCTTAGAAAAAACGCAACCCAAAGAGAACGTAACAGAATGATAGGAGGACACAATGGCTATTAGAATAAGAATTCCACAACAAGACAGGGCAAAACAATTTGCAAGTTTTGACGCATTAAAGGGTTTACAACAATCTCTCAGACTGGAAGAATACAAACACGATATGATTGTAAAAGGAGACATTCAAGAAGAAAAAGCAAACGAGATAAGTTCCACCCTACTACACCTTAGAAAGGGAGACATAACCGAAACCAACTACTACGAAGATGGACACTATTTTAAAGCAACGGGCACAACAAAATTAATATTACAAGACGGTATAATTGTTGTTGGAAGCAAAAAAATATATATTAATGATTTAGTTGATATAAAACCAATTCCAATCCAAACAAAAGATTAAAACCAAACTCTTTTTATTCGTTTTGAAAAATTATAAAATTGTTATATTATATTGTATGGTAAATATTACATATATCTAACCACAGCAAATTGTTATGTTTTGTGTATTGTCAAAAAGTATAGAGTTATTGTCACAAACATATTAACACACGACAATCATATAATAATTTAAGACATAAACTTGTATA
Organism: uncultured Clostridia bacterium; assembly: GCA_934754495.1. Lineage (GTDB taxonomy): Bacteria > Bacillota > Clostridia > Christensenellales > UBA1242 > UBA11490. Next base: position 27,249 of record CAKVHW010000007.1, on the reverse strand, counting down.
TTTAAAATATGACACTATAAACCAGAACATAATACAATATGAAATTATACAATTATAAAAACAACTAATAACTATTTACCAATTTAAAAATTTCACACATTAAAAACAGTAGGATAGAATAATGAAAAAAACATTGAAATTTATATTTAGCAGATTTACTCTTATTGCACTTGCAATTGTCTTACAATTAGTATTGTGGATTGTTTTGCCTGCATACTTAAATTACAAGCACCCAATCATAATAAACAACTTTCTTGTCCCTTTTAATTTAATAATAGCAGTGTTGGCATTGCTTTCAATACTATGGATTATTAATTCAGACATTAAAATTGAGGGGCAACTTCCACTTATTATTTTATGTATTCTAGCACCCGCTGTAGGAATTGTTTTTTGTGCAATTTTCGTAAAGATTAAACTACCTAGAAAAACAAAAAAATATCTTAAAGAAGCACTAGAACAAACCAAAAATGCAACAGCAATAAAAAACGAAACAGAAAAAGAAAAACAACTTGAAATTGAAAAGGAACTAGGTCGATACTTAGGACAATTTAACTATATTTACAACACAACAAATTTAAGAAGTTATAAAAATACAAATGTCGATTTTTACAATGACGGTAAAACATTTTTTGATAGTCTTATATTAGAGTTAGAAAAAGCTAAAAGTTTCATCTTTATGGAATACTTTATTATTGAAAAAGGTCAAATGTGGAATAAGATTCACACAATATTAAAACAAAAAGCCAAGGAAGGATTAGATGTAAGGCTTATGTATGATGACCTAGGCACAATATCTAGACTTCCTTCCAACTTTTATAAAAAACTAAACGCTGAAGGAATAAAATGTGTAAAGTTTAACGAATATTCGCAATTCACGTCATCAATATACAACAATCGTGACCACAGAAAAATCACCGTAATTGACGGACGTGTTGGTTTCATGGGTGGAATTAATATTGCCGATGAATATGCAAACATTAATTGTTCTTACGGAAAATGGAAAGACTCAGCAATAAAACTTACCGGCGAAGGGGTAAACGGACTTACATGTATATTTCTTCAATTGTATGGAATTCAAAGCGGAAAAATTGAAAATTACACCAACTATTTTGTATCACACAGCGAAAAAGCAGATGGAATTGTATGCCCATTTGGTGATGGACCCAAATACTTTTATGGTGAACATATTGGCGAAAACGTTTACATAAACCTTATTAGTCAGGCACAAAAGACAATATACATAACTACACCATATTTAATTATTGACAATCAACTTAAAGCTGCTTTAATTTCTGCAAGCAAACGTGGCGTTGATGTGCGAATCATAACCCCACATATTCCAGACAAAAAAGCAATTTTTAAAGTAACCCGAAGCAATTACAAAGCACTTCAGGACGGTGGAGTAAAAATATACGAATTTAAAGATGGATTTATTCATGCAAAACAAGTTTTAGTTGACGGCGAACTTGCAATTGTAGGAACAATAAACCTAGACTACCGCAGTATGATACATCACTACGAATGTGGTGTGTTGATGTACAAAACAAACTGCATTAAAGACATTAAAGCGGATTTTGAAAATTTGTTTGACATTTCTATTGACATGAAAGACTTTAAACAAAGTTGGTTTGCAAAAATTTTCTGTGCTCTTATCAAACTCTTCACTCCACTATTCTAATCACGATGTTAAACCAAAAGAAAAACAAAAAACTCTATCTTGATTGACAGAGTTTTTTTATTATAGATTTTTATTTAAACACTTTTTATATTTGCACCTATTCGTTAATAGATTTTTCACGCATTACACAAGAGTCTATTATTAGTTTTAATAGGCTTTCAATTTTAGAGCCTTTAGAATAGTCGCTTTCGCAAGCATAATTTACCCTATTATCTCTAAGAAGTTTTGCACTAATCGCTTCATTTCCCTTTGGATAAACTGAAATGGCAGTGCCACCTTTTTCCTTAATTAGAGCCATACAAGGAATGTCGTTTAGACCGTCACCAATATATATCATGTTTCTAAATTCAACATGTTTTTTATCTACTCTATCATTTACGGTTGTTTCGTCAGTTAGTTCGGTTGTACCTTTACAAATTCTAAACAAGTATTGTGTTTTTAAAGTAAAATTTATTATATTTTTAGGCCAATACGCTATTCCTTCATCATTGTAAACATACTCTGACGCAAAAACCCGTTTAAACTTATTATATATTTTACAGCCTTCAACAATCTCTTTATTTCCGCTCGAAATAATGTAGTGTTCTAGGTTTACGTTTTTACTTTCAGCATATTTGTTAATTCTATCAAACCATGTTGTCACACCACTAAAAAACTCAATATTTTTACCCATTTGTTTTAGATAATCGTGAGTTAGTTTTATACCATTTTTCTCACATTCGTCAATCATAACACGCATGTATGTTAATGTTGAATCCGCACCATATTTATTAGAAAATTCTCGACACTTCGCCCAAAAATCTTGCTCGTTGTAATTAAGCCTTGGAATAAACGAAAATGCCTGCATGTTGGTTGTTGCAAGTGTTTTATCAAAATCATAACATATCGCTATTGTTGTTTTTTCCATACATATCCCCCAATGCACTTTTTATTACTATATCACATTATAAAAGTTTTCGCATTAAAAATTTACAAATTAACCACTTTAAAATAAAAAAATGGCACCTTAAAAACTTTTAAGATGTCATTTATATTTTTAATGTTGATATTCGTGTGAATGTTCTAAGCGTTTTGCATTCTTTCTTGGCGAATATCTTAGTGCTCTTAGCGAGTTTAGAATTGCAACCACAGTTACACCAACATCGGCAATAACAGCACTTAGCATTCCAGTAACACCAAATGCACCAAGAGTTAAGAATGTAACCTTAATTACTGCTGACAAAATTATGTTTTCCCACACAATTTTGCGAGTGTATTTTGATATTTTAATTCCGTCTACAATCTTTTCAGGATTGTCGTTGGCAATAACAATATCACTTGCTTCAATACTTGCACTACTTCCATTTAAGCCCATGCTAATTCCAACATCGGCAAGTGTCAACGATGGTGCATCATTTATACCGTCACCAACATAACCAATTTTAAAGCCTTCTGCTTTTTTATTTTCAAGCCACTTGAATTTATCTTCTGGCAAAAGTTTTGAGTGTGCTTCCTGAACGCCAATTTCACCTGCCACCCTATCAACAATCTCACCATTGTCACCAGACAACATTGCGGTTTTTACACCCATAGCATGCAAGTGTTCCATTGTGGCGATTGATGTGTCCTTAACTTCGTCACGAAGCATAATTTCACCAATAAGAACATCTCCTTTATATACTTCAACCATAGTGTTTTGATTATCTTTATTCTTTCTACCAACAAAGTATTTTTCACCATTAAAAGTATAATAAACACCTTCACCGGCAACTTCTTTAACGTCATTTACTTTTTTTAGTTTTTGTGTGTTGTTTTTAACAATTGCCTTTGCTAGTGGGTGATTAGAATATTGTTCGCCAAGACTAGCAAAATAAACAATGTCATCAGCCGAGAACTCTACTTTTTTTGGCTCAACACTTGTAATCTCGAATTCGCCAGTTGTAAGTGTGCCTGTTTTATCAAAAGCAATCATATCAATATTAGCTAGCACGTCTAGGTAATTAGAACCTTTAATAAGAATACCATCTTTACTTGCATTGCCAATTCCTGAGAAGTAAGCAAGTGGAACAGAAATTGCAAATGCGCAAGGGCAAGACACAACAAGGAAAATTAAACCACGATAGATTGCGGTATTTATATTTTTAGTAACAGCCCAAACAATCCCCCAAACAACAACCGCCAAAGCCATAACTCCAAGAGTGTACCATTTAGACATTTTGGAAATAACAGTTTCAGTTTTTGCCTTTTTGTCGCTTGCATTTTCAATAAGATCCAATATTTTACTTACAGTGCTATTTACATAAGTTTTTGTAGCCATAACATACACAACACCGTCTAGCACAATTGAACCCGAAAAAATTTCATCTTCTTCCTTAACAAATTGTGGCAAACTTTCACCTGTTAAGCTTTGTGTGTTAAGGCTAACTTGACCTTTTACAACAACACCATCTACTGCCACCTTTTCACCGGCTCTTACAACAAGTGTATCACCAATTTGGATTTGGCTTGGTTCAACACGTTTTTCAATGTCGTTTTCGTCTACAACAATTGCAAACTCTGGACGAATGTTTGTAAGTTCTTCGATTGATTTTTTAGATTTATCAAGTGCAAGACCTTCTAAGATTTTACCGATTGAATACAATGCAACAACCATTAGTCCGTCAAAATGCTCGCCCACTGCGGTTGCTCCTATTACAGATATGGTCACCAGCAAGTTTTCGTTAACAATGCCTTTTGTTAATAGGTTAAATGCTTTTAAGTAAACCTTATAACCCATCAACAACGCACTTACAACAAACATTGTCCAATATAACCAAGTCGTTGGTTTTAATGTAAATAGTAGCACTGCAATTACTATACCCAGTAGCAAGCATGTTGTATCAATTACAAAACTTTTGTTAACTCTTTTATGTTTTTTATCACCTACCACAATTGTTGCATCTGGCTCAACTTTTCTAGCAATATCTATTGCATCGTTTAAAGCCAAATCCATGTCATCGGCTTCAATTTCAATATATGCCTTAACAAAGTTGATTTTAGCTGACTTAACCGAACTAAGTTTGTTAATTTCACCTTCTAATGCCTTAGCACAATTAGGACAATCAAGACCCTCTATTTTAAATTTTCTAATCATTTTCCTTCTCCATAATATGCTCTAGGCTAATATCAAAAACCTCACTAACATGTTCATCGGCAAGTGTGTACCACACTTCTTTCCCAACCTTGCGACTTTTAATAAGATTAAGTTCTCTTAAATTCTTAAGTTGGTGTGAAACAGCAGATTTAGTCATGTTAAGCACACTAGAAATGTCACACACACATAGCTCGTTTTTTTCAAGCAAGTTTATAATTTTAATACGTGTGCTATCACTTAAAGCCTTATAAAAGTCGGCAATTGTAAGTAGTATGTCCTCATCTAGCATTGTCGCCTTAGCCTTATTCACCTTATCGGTGTGGATTACTTCACAATCACACATCGCTTCATATTTTCCCATATTTACTCCTATTATATGCAAATAACGATTGAATTATTATTCAACTATCGACTGTATTATAATTGAACAACCATTCAACTGTCAAGCATTTTTTCGCACATTTATGTATTTTTTAAAATTTAATTTTTGGTGTCAAAACATGGTTAAAAAGTTTGCTAAAATAATTAATATATGTATAATATAAATACTAACTTTTAAACAATTTTAAGGGGACAAAAAATGAAAACTAAAAAATTCTCTAGCATGGTATTTGCTGTATGTTTGGTGTGTTTGTCTATGGTTTTGCTTGCTTCTTGCGGAACAACATATGTAAAACCTTGGGGTAAAACATTTGAATTTAGCGGAATTAGCAATGCCAGCAACACAAAATACACATTAGAACGCAACGAAATTGCCTTTGATGATTTGCTTGTGAAATACTTTGACCAGATTGACTGGGATTCTACACTAGAACTCACATCTAGTAGTGTTAAAAATGGTAGCAATGCCCTATCGCTTATCAACACCAAAGCAAATAATGCATTAAAAACAACCAATATTACTTCTTTAAAGTTTGTTTTTGACACAGAAAAAAATCAAAAAGTTGCCGTAAATAGCACAACATATTCTGTTACACAAAAAGGTGAAACAAAACCTGCTGAATACATTATTTCTACAGGTGCAAATAGCGATAGTGAAAAAATTTACTTTAAGCACTACAATGGTGACACATTCCACTACTCTTCAAGCCTAGATAGTACTTCTAGTAGCAAACTTCCTACTTCAAGTTATACACTAGAAATCAAATTTAAAAAGGCTATTGAAACAACCAAAGGAAACACTTCTTCAAGCATTAAAGTAACATATTATGCATTATATAAAGCAAAATAAAAACAAAAAAATCGGCTAAAATTAAAAGCCGATTTTTTTATTATCAAATTCAATTATTTAACTAGTGGAATAATTACACCAGCAATAACTACCAACAAACAAACGATGTACAAAACTTTCCAAACAGTTTGTTTTTTAGCAACATAACGCCAAGCCAAAACAGCAACAATACAAATCATAATAGCTGTAGCCAAACCTTGTAATGCGCTAACAACTTTTAGGCTAACACCTGCAAGTGAGCAAATCATAGATACAAGGTAGATAATAGCAACAGCACAAATAATGTACATTGAGATTTTGTTTAAACCCCAAGCATTGCTACTTCTAGAACTTGATGTACTTGTAGTAGTAGAAGTTTTTTTAGATTTATTTGCCATAATACCATCTCCTTACTTAAAAACTATCATTGATAGTACAAAATAAAAATTTAAAAGTCAAATATTTTTTCAAATAAAATTACAAAAAAAATCAGTATTGCTACTGATTTTTTTGTTACATTTCAATTGTTGTATCGTCTCTTTTAAATAAATCTTCAAGGGTTTTTCTGGTCTTTTTAACTTTAGCAGAAACAACCAAAGTATCAACAAAGCCCATAATTCCATCAATAATTAATGCGGCACCAAGAAGGATAAACAAAACTACTTCGTTTGCTGGATTAGCAACAACAGAAATTGCAAATGCTAGCACACAGCCAGCCATAATTGTATCAAGCCACCAGTAATTAGAACCCATACGGCGAAGGTCGAATGATTGTTGCATTTCAAACAAACTTTTCACAATCAACACGACACCAAATACTACCCCAATGATATTTGAGTTTACAATACTTTGAGCATTGGCAAAGAACACAATACTCATAGCCACATCTGCAATACCAAAAATAAAGCCAAAAGGTTCTAGACCATACAAGAAATAATTTATTACCTTTACTACACCAATTACTAGCAATAGCGATGCAAAAAGGTATACAATTGTTTCCTTAGTAAAATCGGTGCAACATATCATAAGAACACCAAATACTACAGCCAAAAGTGAATCAAGCAATGACAAAACTTTAACTTCTTTAAAAAACTTTTTCATTTTTTACTCCTTTTTAATTTTCAATAATATTGTACTAGTGTTTAAAATTTTTATCAACTAAATTACTGCATTAAAAAATTAATTTTGTACACTTTTAAAAAAGTTGTAGAATTATTTTTAGTAGGTTTCAAAACCTATAAATTGTTTTTATTTTTTATAATTTTGTGTTATTTTATATATAAATATAACTTGTAATTTATACTTACTTTTGTAAAACTAAATTTTTAGGGGGAAATTATGCAAAACGAAGTAACAAGAAGTGGAAATTTACTTGACGAAAAGGGGCATTTAGTAGAATGTGGTTATGCTAAAAGCCTAATTAAAACCTATGACCGCAAAGCCATAAAGGCAGGCAAACTTAGAATAAAAGAATGGGATTACTACCTTATTTACAACAATAAATTTGGCGTTGCAATTACTGTTGATGACAACTCATATATGGGGCTAAATTCAATTAGTTTTTTAGACTTTGAAAACAAAACCGAAAAGACCGTATCTCCAATGAAATTCATGACACTTTGCAAAACAAATTTACCACCAACAAGCGAGATTGGCGATGTTGAAGTAAGACACAAAAACTATTTGTTTTCAATTAAAAACGATGGCAAAACAAGAATTATTAAGGTTTGGCTTAAAAACTTTATTAATAAAAAAGACATTACTTGCGACTTTGTTTTAACCGATACTCCTAAAGACAGCATGGTTATTATTACTCCATTCCATAAGAAAAAAACCGCATTTTATTACAATCAAAAAATTGTTGGGTTTAAGGCAAGCGGTTCTGTAAAAATAGGTGAAAAAGTATACAACTTTAATGACAATGATACACGTGCAATTCTAGACTGGGGACGTGGTGTATGGACTTACAAAAACACATGGTTTTGGGGTGCAGGTTGTGGCATTGTAGACGGACACGAAGTTGGATTTAATATTGGCTATGGTTTTGGCGACACCAGTAAAGCCAGTGAAAATATGGTTTTTTATGACGGAGTTGCACACAAATTAGAAGATGTGAAATTTAATATTCCAAAACTAAAAAATGGCAAAGATGACTTTATGTCACCTTGGACATTCTCATCAAGTGACGGCAGGTTTGAAATGGACTTTACCCCTATTTTAGACCGCCACGCAAATAGCGATATTTTAATTATTGCCAGTAACCAACATCAAGTTTTTGGATATTTTGATGGCTATTTTATTTTAGATAATGGCAAAAAAATTGAATTAAAAAATTTTTTAGCATTTGCTGAAAAAGTAAAAAACAAATGGTAATTATAAGGACAAACAAATGAAAACAATATATCTGTTAATAGGACTACCAGGGGCTGGTAAATCAACTTTTGCTAGCACGATTTTAAAAAATGCAAAAACAATAGAACTTGACACCGTAAGACAATCACTTGCCGACACTTGTGTAATTGGAAAAAAATATTCTACAGCGGACAACGAAATCGTTTTTAAACATTTTCACAACGAAATCTTAAAAGCAATAGAGAAAACAGACGAAATAGTAGTAGATGCAACAAATGCAAGGTTAAGCGAAAGGCAAGATATATACACCCTATTAAATAATTACAAGCCTAAGTATGTGGTTGTTAATTTTATAGACGACAAAGATACCGTATTGAAAAGAATTTTGAAACGACAATCCGAAAACAAAAATTTAGTACACTATTTTGAAAACCCTAGCCTTGCCATTGACACTTATGCAAAACGTATAAGCGAAGGCAAAGCCACATTTAGCGAACCAATTGCCGAGATTTGGACAGTAAAAGATTGTAAAGTTTTAAACAAAGAACAAAAAGTTTTGATAGCATCAACCAATGCAGGCAAAATACAAATATACAAACAAATTTGCAGTGAGTATAATATTCCTTGCACAAGTCTTGCTGAAATTAAAGTTGATGAAAAAATTGAAGAAAACGGCAAAAATGAATATGAAAATGCAATAATTAAGGCAAAAGCATATCACCAAATTACAAGGTTACCTGTTATTAGCAACGACAGTGGTCTTATTGTTGATAGATTTAAACCAGAAGACCAACCAGGTGTTTTGGTTAGACGTTTTAAGGGGCACGAACTTAGCGACCAAGATCTACTAAATGTATATATTAAAAAACTAAATGAAGTTGGTGGCGAAAGCACTGGGCACTATAACGTAGCACTTGCTACCATTGATTACAATGGCAACTTGCACTGCGAAATTTTTAAACCAAATATATATTTTATAAGTACACCTAGCAAGGTTATCAACAAAGGTTTGCCATTATCATCACTTGCCTTTGATAAAATTACAGGAAAATATATGAGCGAAATGACCACTATAGAACGCAACGATTACGAAAAAGAAGCAATGATTCAACAAAAAGAATTTATAAAAAAATGTTTTAAGTAATTATACACTACTCCAACAACAATCTAGTTGGAGTTTTTTATTGAATTAAACAAACAATAAAATTGAATTTTGATGGTTGAAAACAACACTGCTAAAAACATCAAATGTAAAACAAATTATTTTAATAACATTGATTTATTACCCAAACTTTGATATATTATTATGTAAAATAATAAGGAGCAAACAAATGTTGTATTTTGATAATAGTGCAACCACCAAAACCGACAACCGCGTAATTGATACAATGATGCCATACATTACAAATAATTTTGGAAATGCATCAAGCATATATAGCATAGGCAGGCAATCACGCAGTGCAATTGAAAATGCGAGAAGTCAAGTAAGCAAATTTTTAAACTGCAATGCAAGTGAAATTTATTTTACTTCAGGTGGAACAGAAAGTGACAACTTGGCAATTATGGGAATAGCAAATGCATACAAAAAAAATGGCAACCACATAATAACTAGCACCATAGAACACCCTGCCGTGCTTAATACACTTGAAAGATTAAAAAGGCAAGGTTTTGACATAACATATATAGATTTTGACAAAAACGGCATAATTGATGTCGACAAATTGAAGAATTCAATTACTGACAGAACAATATTAATTACAACAATGTTTGCCAACAACGAAATAGGAACTATTCAGCCAATAGAAAAAATCGGCAAAATTGCAAAGGCACACAAAATTATTTTTCACACAGATGCAGTGCAAGCAATTGGGCATATTGATATTGATGTAAACAAATTGAATATAGATAGCCTTTCACTTTCAGGACACAAAATATATGGTCCAAAGGGAATTGGTGCATTATACATTAGAAAAGGTGTTAAGTGCGACCCACTTATCTTGGGCGGACATCAAGAACGTGACCACCGTGCAGGCACTGAAAATGTGGCAGGCATTGTTGGGCTTGGCAAGGCTATTGAATTATTAAACGACTTAGACAACGAATTAATTAGCCAACTTAGAGACCACACCTTATATAGAATTACAAACGAGATTAGCGGTGTCACTGTTAATGGCAGTATGGAACACAGGCTTCCAAACAACATAAATGTTTCTATTGACGGAATTAGTGGCGATGCACTTTTATTTAATTTAGACCTTAAGGGAATATGTGTATCAAGTGGAAGTGCATGTTCTTCTGGTTCGCTAGAACCTTCGCATGTTCTAACCGCAATTGGAGTACCAGAAAAGTTAGCAAAGAGTTCACTTAGAATTACACTTGGAAAATACAACACTCTTGAAGAATGTGACTTTTTAGTTGATGTATTAAAAGAGATTGTTTTACGTCTTAGAAATATAAAATAAAACAAGGAGATTATTATGACAAAAAGAGTTTTGCTTGGAATGAGCGGTGGCGTAGATAGTAGCGTGGCTGCCATTCTATTAAAACAGCAAGGTTATGAAGTAATTGGTGTAACAATGAAACTTTATGACGGTGAAGTTGAAGGTACATGTTGCAACACCGAAAGCACTATGGACGCAAGACGTGTGTGCGACTTTTTAGGCATTCCACACTACACTCTTAACTTTACCCACGAGTTTCACGAATGTGTTATTAAGGACTTTATTCAAACTTATGCTGACTGCAAAACACCAAATCCTTGTATTGAATGCAACAAGTATTTAAAATTTGGTTATATGTATCAAAAGGCAAAAGAACTTGACTGCGATTATATTGCAACTGGACACTATGCAAAAACCGAATATGATAAAAAATATGGTCAATATGTGTTAAAAAAAGCAAATGCAGGAAAAAAAGACCAAAGTTATGTTCTATACAATTTGCCAAAAGCAATGCTAGATAAATTTTTGTTACCATTAGGCGATTTTCATAACAAGGATGAAATTAGGAAGATTGCTCACGACAACAATTTGCCTGTTGCTTCAAAACCTGACAGTGAAGATATTTGCTTTATTCCGGACGGAAACTATGCAAAATTCTTAGAAGACAACAGCAATTTAAAACCTACACCTGGCAACATTGTCATGCATGACGGAACTATTGTTGGACGTCACAAAGGATTATACAATTACACAATAGGTCAACGAAAAGGAATTGGGGTGACACACCCTACTCCATTGTATGTGCTAGGATTTAATAAAGCAAAAAACGAACTTATTGTTGGTGAAGAAAACGAGTTGTACAAAGACAAAATGCTTGTAAACAACTACAATTTCTTAATTGATTTTGATCATTCAAAACCACTTGAAGTTAATGTAAAAATTAGATATCAAAGCAAAGACAACCCTGCTAAAATCTTAGTAATTGGCGACAAAATAGAAGTTACATTTGACCACCCAGTAGCAAGAATTACCCCTGGACAATCAGCAGTATTTTATATTGACGATATTGTTGTGGGTGGTGGAAAAATTATTTAAAGATTAAAGTACCATGATGGTACTTTTTTTATAAAAAATGCTCTTTTTTTGTTAACCTAATCAACAAAAAGTACTGGAAACTATTAACTTCTTAAGCTATTTATGATATAATATTTTTAATGGAGTAAGTTATGGCAAAGTTATATTTTAAGTATGGCGCAATGGGTTGTAGCAAAACCGCACAAGCACTAATGTGCAAGTTTAACTACGAAGAAAAAGGATTTAAGGTTTTACTAATAAAATCTGCAATAGACAATCGTGACACATCTACCGATGGCAAAATCATAATAAAAAGCCGAATTGGATTAAGTGCCGAATGCGAAACTTTTGATAAAAATACCAACTTATTTGAATTCGTAAAACAACGTGATTTTTTAACACCTTCAAGTGTTGTAATAGTAGACGAAGTACAGTTTTTAACACGTGCCCAAATAGAACAGCTTAAAGAAGTGTCGGACTATGTACCCGTTTTGTGCTATGGGCTTATGACCAATTTCAAAACAGAACTTTTTGAAGGAAGTAAAAGACTTGTTGAAATTGCTGACTCTATTAAGGAATTAAAATCAATTTGCAAGTGCGGAAGAAAAGCCACCGTAAACGCAAGGTTTAACAATGGAAAACTTGTTGTTGACGGTGACGAAATTATGCTTGGCGGAAACGATAGTTATGAAGCAATATGTTTTAGTTGTTATAAAAAATTAAAACAAGAAGCACTAAACAACAAAGATGAAAATAATTAACTTTTAAGAAAGGAAAAACACTATGGAAAAGACTGATTACGAAAAATCATTAGAAAATTACACTTATAATGACGGTAAACATATTTTTGACCGCATTAAAAATAGTGATGGTTTAGATGATCGTGAAAATTTAGACATTTTAAATGAGATTGTGTTGTGGAAAATTAACAGAATTCCTTATGTTAGTGCCGAAACAATGAAAAAGGTGAGAAAACTTCCAGTTAAAACAACAGACGACCTCAGACCAAATAAAAAACAGATTAAGGAATGCGTAATGGAATTACTAGGTTCTAAGGGAATCCAACTTCCAATGGCAAGCACCATATTAAGATTTTTTTACCCTGATGCATTTTTAATATTTGACCAACGTGCATATCGTGAAGTATACAAAACCGAAGAACCTACATTCTACGGCAAAGATGCAAACGAAAAATATTACAAAGTATATATGGATTATATTGAAAAATGTGTTGAATATCAAAAAGAACATTGCCCAAATGTTAAGTTTAGAGACTTAGACAAAGCATTTTACCAAGCCGACAAAGACAAAAACAACCGTGTTAAGTATTAATAGCAAGAATTTATATTAATATAAAGATATCAATAAAAAAAGACCACTTTCAAAAGTGGTCTTTTTATTTTAAAATCACATTATTCTATTTTGTTTTAATTTCAAAATCAAAGCCTCTTAGAATTTCGTTGTTTTCAATAACCTTTTTATCAGCAACAACAGCTTTACCACCAATCATTGCTTTAGAGCAAACTTTGGCATCGTTTGTAACACGAGCATTACCATAAACCTTTGCACTGCCCGTTACAATAGCCTTAGAATCAATTAGTGCATTATCATAAATTTTTGCAAGTCCAAGTACTCTAGCATTACCACTAACACAAGCCTTACCTGTCACATTGGCAAACCCCGATACTTCAGCTTTGCCACACACAAACGCTTTACCTGAGATTTCCGCAAAAAAATCAACTTTACCCCAATTGAAAATTGATGCCTCTTCTCTAATTGTTGATTGTCCAGCAACAGTCGCATTATCTAAAACTTGAGCATCATCATAAACGATTGCCATTTCTAAAACCTTTGCTTTACCGCTAACTTCTGCATCACAAAAAACCATTGCTCTGCCTGAAACGATTGCATTATCTCTTACAACAGCCTTATCAAATACTACAGCATTATCCAAAACAACACAATTACCTTCTTGACTTAGGTTTTTTTCAGATTGAACAAAGCCACCCATATCACCAGGCATTGCAAGAATTTTGCCATTATCATCAACAATTTCTTTAGTATAAATAACTCTATAAACAGTTAAACCAGAATAGTAACTTGAAGAATGAGTATCGTCATCTAAAGACAATACACTACAGCCTCTATCACTACAAATGTCAATTAGTTTATATGCTTCTTTAGACAAAACATATTTCTTTTCCATAAGTTAAATCCCCCTATAAGATACACATTATTAAAATGCAATTATATTTTATCAAAAAAACACCACAATGTCAATATTGTAAATTTACACCGAGTCAACAAAAAAATAAAAAACACCTTTAATTATACTCAATTCATTTTTGGGGAGAATTATTAAAATGAATTAAGTTAAAATTAAAAGGCGATTTTTATTGTTTTAATATTTGTCAACAACTATATATTTATTGTCATCAATTTACACTGTTTTGTCATTCGTATTATCATTATTATCATAATAAATATAGTTGTAAAACAACTGATTGGCTGTTTTTTTACTCTTATTATCAAATTTTACACCGTTTATAATTGCCCTTTCGGTAATTGTTTTTTCATTTTTCAATACACGTTTTTTTAATTTGTAATATGAGTCTTCTTTTATTGTATTACAAAAATTATAGAATTTATAAATATAGTCCACTTGTCCATTGTTTCGTTCTATCGTTAGAAGCATTCCAGTATCGCGCATAGACACATATTCATTTTTTATGGCTTTTGGTACTGTTGGATTTTGACCTTCACCCTTATACAACAACACTTTCACACCACTATTCGTAAAGTAATGCATTGTAAGCATTCCTTGTTTTTTTAGCAAAACAATTGCACCTGCTTTAGTGGTAATTACTTCTTGTCGTTCGCCATAAAAACTAAAAATATAATCTTCTAATTTATATGAAAATTGTGGTTTGTTTTTATTTTTTAATATATTGTTCTCATCCACAAAATAAATATCATTATTATTATTTAATAATTTCATTTTGTTACCTTATTATATTTCACGTGTCATTTCCACACCTTCTTTAAATCCACAAGGAGATGTGCACTTATAACCAGCTGTACATCTTGCACCATGATTATATTGTTCCAAAACTTTCTTGGTTTGTTCGTCTTTAACTTGGTTGATATATTTTTCCAATGTGTGTTTTGTTTGTTCTTGTATTTCAAGCTGGGCACAAGTACATAGTCTTTCACGCATTTTTAAAATAAAGTTTTCAGGAGTACCACGTTCTATTATTTCCACCATTTTGCCTTGTGGGGTCACATCTTTAACCTTTTGCATATCGTTAAGCCATTCTTGCCTTAAAGCTTCATTTTCACGAATTATTTTAGGAACATAGTATAGTGGTTTTTCAAGTTCCTTTAATTCATAATTTGTTGTACGATGACGTTGTGCTTGTGCAAGTGACGCAAACGAACCTAAATATTTTGTGCAATACACATCACCAAAATACTCTTCTCTTTCCTTTGGCGCAATAAGACTAAATCCTCGCACACTACCATACTTAGCAATCTCAGGTACAACAAGTTTTCTTACCTCTAGTGCTGTACAAAAATCTTTAGCAGTAGGAACAAGTTTTTTAAGCATTGGGTTTTCTGTAGTTTCCATATCTTTTAGCCAGCCATAAATTCTACTAAGTTGACCATATGATGTTGTGTATGCAAGTGATGTTGGAGTGTAAACCGACAAGAAGTATCTTGCATTTTCTTGCGCTAATTTTTCAATACGTTTTGGATTAAAGTAGTCCACTTTTCCATATTTATCGGTTATCAATTTAATAAAAATTTCTTCCCATTTTTGATATAAATCAAGCTCAATACCTTCCATTGCCATTTTTGTATAACGTGCACTTTTTTCACTTGTTGTGTACATTTTTTCATTATTTAAAAGCATAGCAAAAAGTTTTGGAACATTCTCAATATACAAAGTAACATATTCATGGTCAAACACACTATGATGATTATTTTTCTTTGTCATTTCTGCCCTTTTTAATTTCTTTTCAAGCGGTTGAGCAATAACCTTATCGAATGTGTCAGGCATATAACAAATGCCCGCAAATTCTCCTGCCATTTTATTAAATTCGTTTTCAATGTTCACCCTATATGGTGACGAAGCTGCAACAATTTCAACTTTCATTTTTTTATCTCCTTTTTAACTATTGCTATTATACAACCATCGTGATATAATTAAAATAACAAATTTTTTATGGGAGATATAAACACTATTTATGGTAAACCTTAATTTATACAAGATATTTAAAGTTGTTGCAGAAGAAAAGAAAATATCAAAGGCAAGCGAAAAGTTGTACATTTCACAACCTGCCGTGTCTTTTGCAATAAAGGAACTTGAAAAATCGCTTGACCAGGTTTTGTTTATAAGAAAAAGTAAAGGTGTAGAGCTTACAACCTTTGGCACGATGCTATACAACAAAATTAGCAATGTGATTAACATTTTTGACGAAGCCGAAGTTGATGCTCAAAACTACACAATGCTAAACGAAGGAATGATTAGAATTGGTGCAAATAGCGGAAACATAAATCAAATTTTACTTGAATACCTTACAACTTTTGCCAAGAAATATCCAAACATTAAAATCACAATGATAAGAGCATCTGAAGACAAACTTATTGAAAAACTCAACAACAACGAACTTGATATGGCATTTGTAGACAAGATAAACAATGTAGAGAATTTTGAAATTGTAAAACACTATAGTGTAAAATATCAATTGCTTGGAAACAGCGATTTTAAGAAAAAATATCCGCAAGATAATGTTGAAATGAGCGACTTTCCTACTAGCGATCTAATTTTGCCTAGCATAAACAACAACTCTCGAGTTACCATTAACAACTTTTTCCTAAATAGCGGAATTGAGTTGCACCCAAAATACGAATTGGACAATTATGTTCTGTTATTTGAATTTGTAAAACGTGGATTTGGCATTGCCTTTGTGAACACCGATTACTACAAGGATTCAGTAAAAAGCGGTGACACTCATGTAATTTTTCCTGACTTTAGCATAAATGCTCGTGAATTTGTGTGTATTGTAAACACTCGCCACACCAACAATGCATTAGATAAATTTATTGAAATTGTTAAAGAAAAGTAAGGCATTTCTTTTTGTTTTTATTTAATATTAGTTTATAATTATATTAATTAAAACCTTAAAATAGGAGTGAAAAATGAAACTTACAGCAGAAGAAAAAGCCATATTAAATGGCAAAGAAGGCGAAACAAAAGCCAAAATTATGCGTACACTTGTTGAGTTTGGCGATGTTTTTGGTGCAGAAGAACTTGTGCCAGTAACCACCAACGGACACATTGTAACATCATTTGGCATTGGGCTATTAAAGCCAGTGTATCGCATTATGGACGAGATTATTGACGCAGGATTAAAAACACCATATCCTTTTACAGTTGACCCTCGCCCAATAGACTACAAAAATGTTAAATGCGGACTATTAAACAAACTAATTTTTAGCAAAATTATGTACAGCCAACAAAAGCATTACGAAGAACAACTTTCAAAAATTGGCCTTAAAAACAAGAATGCATTCACCTGCACTTGCTACCTAAATGAAGTTGGAAACACACCAAAATACGGTGATATACTTTCTTGGGCGGAAAGCAGTGCTGTTGTTTTTGCAAACTCGGTACTTGGCGCTCGCTGTAATCGAAATAGCGGAATGCTTGACATTTTTGGAGCAATACTTGGCAAAGTCCCTAAATTTGGACTACTTACTGACGAAGGAAGAAAAGCAACTTGGGTAATTGAAGTTAAAACAACCAAATTGCCAGAAGCACAAATTTTAGGCAGTGCAATTGGTATGAAAGTTATGGAAGATGTGCCATATGTAAAAGGGCTAGATAAGTTTTTAGGCACAGAATTAACCGATGATGTTGTTTCCTATCTTAAAGACTTTGGTGCTGCCACCGCATCTAACGGTGCTGTAGGTTTATATCACATTGAAAACCTTACACCAGAAGCTAAAAAACTAAAGAGCAAAATCATCAGCAAAGATGTTAAGACTTATGTTATTGACGATGCCGAACTAGAACGTGTATACAAATCATATCCTGTTATGTGGAAAAATAAGGATGCAAAACCAAGCCTATGCTTTATTGGCTGTCCACATCTTACTCTTAACCAACTTAAAAACTGGACAGGTCGCATTGAAGCCGGACTAAAAGCAAGCGGAAGAAACAAAGTAAAAATCCGCACAATTATGACAAGTGCTCCTGATGTTTTGGCTAAATTTAAAGAAACTGAAGATTACAACAAACTTATCGGTTTTGGCATTAAGTTGTCGTCAATTTGTCCGCTAATGTACACCAACAACCCTATCGCTGGTGGCAAGCCAATTATCACCAACAGCAACAAGCTTCGCACCTACTCTAAAAGCCGTTATTACAAAGATGACGATATTGTAAAAATTATTTGTGGGGGTACAAAATAATGACAAAGAAAACTTTTAAAGGCAGAGTTATTTGCAAAGGTACTTATGACGGAAAATGTGTTGTTTCTCGTCAAGGCGTTAATACCCTAGCAACATTCCAAAAATCTGCATTAAAAAATGCAAAACAAGTAATCGGTTCTGACCAAAACAACCCTGATGTTTACGGCAAAAACCTTACAGGCATTGCACTTATTTTACCACAAACAATTGGGTCAACAACAGGCGGACTTGTAATTCAAACAGTCTGTCAAATGGAAATAAACCCAGCAGCCCTATTATTTGCAAACGAAATAGATTCACTTGCAGCAAGCGGTGTAATTCTTGCTAAAAACTGGGAAAACTCGCCAATAATTGCAATCGACAAACTTGGGGCGGATATTCTAACCGCAATCAAAACAGGCGACACCATTCACGTCTTAGAAGACGGCACCGTAACAGTGGAATAGAAAATAATAGCAATAAAAAACGAACTCTATATTCTAGAGTTCTTTTTTTATTTAGGTTAAATATTAAATATCGTTTTAATTATTTACATTCTTTAACAAGTTGTTTTGCTACTGGTAAGTCGGCCTTTGCCCAATCAAGTAGTAATAGGTCTTGTGGTTTTACCCAAATTAGGGCTTTATGCACATTCATATCCATATGGTCGCCATTAAACTTGCATTTATATATTGCCATAGACAAGTGAAAATCTGGATAGTCGTGCTCTACTTGATAATAAAAATCACCAATCTCTACCTTGATATCAAGTTCTTCCATTAATTCTCTTGCAAGGGTTTCGTGTTGGGTTTCACCAGCTTCAACCTTTCCGCCTGGGAATTCCCACTTATACGAAACATAATCATATTTGCCCTTATCTCTTAAGGTACATAGTATTTCTCCATTTTTGTTTTCAATAATGCCCGCAACTGTTGTTACTAATTTTTTATCCATAGTTTTTGTATCTCCTTATTTATTGGTTATATATTATCACAATATTATTAGTTTGTAAATAGTTTTTGCTAGTTTTTTATAGTTTTTTAAAAATATTTTAAGTTTTTGTGTAGTTTTTAATTAGTTTTGGTGTAAAAACTTGCAATAATTAAACCAATATGCTAAACTAAAAATATGGATATATATAGCGAATTAGAACAACTTAAAAAACGAGTAGAATTGCTAGAAAACATAGTTTTGCAAAGCCAACAGCAGGCAAAAGAGGAAAACACAAGCACTAGCGGACGTGATAAAACAAGGTATATGTTTGAAAACAAAATATATGCCAAAAACCGATTTGTATTGGCTGTTGTTGAAAAGTATGTAAGTGAGCACAATCCTACTTTAAACGAGTTAAGGGGTGTATTTGACAAATCACTACAAGGTTCACTAAATGTTGTGGAAACAGTAGAAAATGCAAACAAGATTAAAGATGCAGGCAAAAGGTATTTTATGCAAAATCCACTTACTTTAAGTGACGGACAAAACATTGTAGTCTGCACACAATGGGGAATTTTTAACATTGCGAAATTTGAAAAACTTGCAAGCCAACTTGGTTATAAATTTGATAAAGTATAAACTTACTAGATTATAATATAGATTAATATTTATTAAATCCTTATTATATAATTAAATAAAGACTTTATTTAAAAAGTAAAAAAACATTATCTTTAATGATAATGTTTTTTGTTTTTGTTATTAAATTATTTAATCTATTATTATTTTTGTTCTGGTTTGGATTGTTCGGCTTGTGCTTGAAGAAGACTTCTAATATCTTTTAAAATATCTTCTTGGCTTTCAATTTTTGGTTTGTTAAGTTCGGCAAGTCTTGCTTTTTCGGCTTTTTCTGCTTCAACTTTTTCTATATGTTCTGCCCAAACATCGTTAAACTTTCTGCCTTCCGCCTTAGCCTGAGCCCTAACCGCCTTTCTTTCTTCTCTAGCTTCTTTAGTGCTAAGTTTTTTAGCATCATCATACATAAGAGATGCTTTCATCATTGCTCTAATGATTAAGAACAACACAAATGCAATGATAAAGAAGTTAATGATTGCTGTAATGAATGCACCCCAATCAATATAAATACTTTTTGTTAGGTCTAATTTACCTTCGTTGTCATACACTGCCTTTAGCACTGTATATGCTTTTTCTAGTCCGTTTTCGCCACCTGCTGAAAGTAGCAAGTTAATAAGTGGCATCAAAATTTTATTTGTAAGTGATGTTACGATTGCACTAAATGCACTACCAATAATAACACCGACAGCCATATCAACAATGTTGCCTTTAGAAATGAATTTTTTGAAATCGCCAAAAAAATTTTTTATTTCTTGTTTGAAATTGTATTTCTTTTTCATTTGTAAAATACTCCTTATTTTTATCACCAACAAGTTTAGCCCAAATTCAATCAAAAATCAATAATTTTGTTGTTATTTAATTGTTAAACATTATTTTATTTTGAAAAACTAGTGTTTTAAGCTATACTACTTACAAAGTGGAGAGAAAAATGAAAAGTAAAGTAAAAACACCAAGAATTGTGCTTGTTACTGGTGCATCATCTGGCATAGGCAAGGCAACTGCTATTAAATATGCTAGCGCAGGCGACATTGTGTACGGAATTGCATCAAGAGATTTTGAATTGAATGGAATCAACTGTTTAAAATGCGATGTCACTAATCAGGAACGCATTGATGCCGTAATAAAAACCATAATGGAAAAAGAGGGGCGAATTGACGTGCTTCTAAACATTGCTGGATTTGGCATTTCTGGTTCGGTTGAGTTTTGCACAATGGAAAACATTGAAAAGCAAATGGACGTAAACTTTTTAGGTGCAGTACGTATGGCAAAGGCTGTTTTGCCTATTATGAGAGAACAACATAGCGGTTGCATCATAAACATCACATCGCCTGCCGGAGCAATTTTCCCTATGCCATACCAAGCCTTTTATGCGTCCAGCAAAGCCGCTCTTGAGATGTTCACCCACTCTCTTCGTGTTGAAGTGAAGGATTTTGGTATCAAGGTTTGTGCGGTCACTCCTGGCGACACTCGCACCGGATTTACTGATGCAAGGCTTAAGCAATCAAATGATGCTTCACATGTTTACAACAAGGAAAAAACTTCTGTTAGTCGCATGGAAAAGTTTGAGCGAAAAGGTATGACACCTGAAAAAGTTGCTAATGTTATTTACAAAATGAGTTGCAAGAAAAATCCGCCACCTAGCAAACTTGTTGGATTTGAGTACAAGGTTTATGCTTTTCTTAACAGGCTTGTGCCAAAACGTTTTGTATTATGGCTTCTTCCAAAAATGTACTAGTCACTCGCCGTGACGGGCTGTATCAAAAAAGCATATTGATAGTATGAACCAACTACGGTCTTGGGTGCTGTCGCACGGACTATGCTAATAAAACCACTCTCCTCGCAGAGTTAATATGTCATTGGTTTTGTACGGCTAGCATATTAAGGTTTTAATTTTAAAACAAAACACATTTAGGAGATAAAAATGGAACACATTGGAACTAAAGAGATTAATTCAGAAAGACTTAAACTTAGAAGATACAAATTAGACGACGCAAAAGAATTGGTTGACGGATATGTTAATCAAAAAGAGTTTTTGTACTACTCTCGCCACACTCCTGTTAATTTGGACGAAGAAACACAAGAGTTACAAGCAGTTGAAGAAAAGTACGCAAGTGTTGAAGATTATTACAACTGGGCAATAACCCTAAAATCTACTGGTGCAATTATTGGCGGAATACATTTGCATATGAATCTTGCAAACGACAGTGCAGTATTTAACTACGCAATAGACAACCACTATGTAAATAATGGTTATATGACAGAAGCACTAAACGCCGTAAAAGACTATGCATTTAATGAAATAAAACTAAACCGCTTTGAAGGTGCATGTGTACAAAAAAACAATGCGTCAAAACGAGTTATGGAAAAATGTGGGTTTATTTATGAAGGGACTAAACGCAAATGTGTAAAACTTTGTGACGGATATCACGATATGCTTGTTTTTGGACTTGTAAAAGCTGATTTTAACAAATAAAATTTAACAAAATAATATTAATTAATAAAGCACTATATATGCAGATAAATAAAACAAAAAGCGAACCTTAGATGGTTCGCTTTTTTATTGGGTTTTATTATTGTAATTTACTTTTAACTGTATTTACAATGTCGGCATCTTGTACTTGAGCTTGGTTAAAGTTAAACATATCTTTTAGTGTAACATAGCCGTTATCAAGTTCGTCTTGACCAATGATTATAATGAATGGAATTTTTAGTTTGTCGGCATAGTTAATCTTGTTTTTAAACTTTTTATCTTCCAAATACACTTGGCAATTCAAACCACTAAGACGCAATTTGCTTGCAACCGCATAAGCCTTTTCGGTAGCATTATCGTCCATAGGAAGTACAAGCACATCGGCAATACTTGTTTTGGTTGATTTAATTAGATTATTTTCGCAAAGTTGATAGAAAAGTCTTGTTAGTCCAATTGCAATTCCCACGCCCGGAAGTTTTTGATCGGTATAGAAGCCCGCCAAGTTTTCGTAGCGACCGCCACCACACACAGAACCTAGTTCTGGATAGTCGTTAATGGTTGTTTCAAATACTGTGCCAGTGTAATAGTCTAGACCACGCACAATTGTAAGTTTTATTTGGAAATAATTTTCAGGAACACCTTGCAATCTTACACACTTAACAACCTCTTCAAGTTCTGCCACACCTTCAAGGAATGTTTCGTTGTTAATTCCGCAGTTTTTCATCATTTGTAGCATTTGGTCATTAGAACCTTTAAACGTTAAGAAACTTAAAAGTTTATCAATAACAGTCTTTTCAATTTGATAATCATCTTGCAAAGTAAGTCTAACATTTTGTTCTCCGATTTTGTCAAACTTATCAACAACACGCATCACATCTTCTTTTTTATCTGATAATCCAACCGCTTCAAAAAGTCCGTTAATTATTTTACGGTTGTTTAGCCAAATTGTAAACTCGCCAAAGTCCAATTTTTTAAACACGGTGTAAATAATTGCAGGGAACTCAGCATCATTTTTAACCGACAGATTATCTCTACCAATAATGTCGATATCGCATTGATAGAACTCTCTATATCTGCCCCTTTGTGGACGTTCGCCCCTATACACTTTGCCTATTTGATAACGTTTGAATGGAAATTCAAGGTTGTTAAGATTTGCAGAAACATATTTTGCAAGCGGAACTGTAAGGTCAAAACGCATACAAATATCGGTGTCACCTTTGTTAAAACGATAAATTTGTTTTTCAGTTTCGCCACCAGCCTTGGCTAGCAAAACATCTGCTCGCTCTATTACTGGTGTATCAAGTGGTAAAAAACCATAACTTTCATAAACACTCTTAATAGTGTCTTTAATTTGATTAAATAATATTTGCTCTTTTGGCAACAACTCCATTGTTCCAGAAAGAGTTCTTGGTTCGATAGTTTTCATAATTTTCTCCTAAGTTATATATGTTATATCATATTTTTAAAATTAAATAAATTGTAATTTGCTATTTTAGCATGTTTTTTGAGTATTTACATTAAGCAAAGGCAATCATAAGGTTGAATTAAGTTTATGTTAATTTAAAAACAAAAAAGCACCAACTTCAAAATTTGCTCGTTGATGCTTTAAAATTTTAAAAAATGAAAATTGTTTTTAACTTTATCAACGGCATGCTAAAAGTTACTTGCCGTCTAAATTCTCACAGGCAAGTATTATTTGTTATGATGATGTAGAGTTAAAAACATTGTTGTCATTTGGTTAATCTCCCTTAAAAGTTATTAATAATGTTACAACTAAAACCAACTTGTGTCAACACTAATTTATAAATTTAATGCGATTAATTTATATCTTTCATTATCGCATTTATCACGTAATACAACAAAACATTAAAAGCAAAGTAAGAGTAAATGGCGACACTTGGTTATATTAAAAACAATAAATTTATAATCTTTTAAAAAAATTACATTTTGTCAAAAACATATATTATATTGTCATATCATCACAAACAATTGTCGTAATCCTTAACCATACACCCATTCATTATATTGTTTGTTATAATCAACCTTATATTTCTTTGCATTCTCTCTCGTGTATTTCACAAGGTTTTCTTTAAACTTCCTTGTGGATTCATTAGTAATATTTGCCATATGGTTGTCATAGTTTTCTCTATTAAAATCTATAAGTTTTACTTTATTATTAAGTTCTGTTTCTGTATAAGTAAAATCATATGCTTCATGCTGTTTTTTTATTTTATCTATTAGTTTTTTAGACGATAGTTTTTTTAGTTCGTTAAGACTTTCTTTTCCGCCGTCTTCTTGTACTGCCAGCATTAGGTCATATCTTTCAGGCGACACACTATTTTTTTTAGCGTCTTTAAAATTTTTCAAGTCCTGACTACTATCTACCAGCACACCCATAATTTCATTTTTAACAAAAAAGTTGTTTATCTTTTTTGATAATTCTACTTCAAGCCCTTGGTTTAGACCAGACAACACCGAAAGTTTTACAGCATTTCCTTCGCCATCTACTTTTAAATAACCTGCCTTAGCACAAAGTGTAAGGAATTTATTAACAGCATCACCTATTTTAATACCAACAAATTCTTCTTGAATAAGAAGCTCTTTTGCTTCTTGATTTAGTGGCATAAGCGATGTGACATTGTGTTTTGCATCAGTCAAAAACTCAACTCGTGGATTAATTTCTAGACACACATAGTGCACATGGCTACTTCTCGCCCCCATTACAATTGCAACAATGCCCGCACTTACAAACACCACAAGCACTAGTATTATTACACCTATTTGTTTTAGTTTTGCCATTACTTTCTCCTTATTACAATTATTGACTTTTGTCATGTTACTTAAAACTAGTTTTTAATAACTTTAATTTTTAATCCTTAACATTTAACTATCAAGTTAGCGGTTTTAGTTTTTCTTAATTTTCACTTATTATATTGTTTGCGAAATTTAACTTTTTATATACAATGCACAAAGTAAATGTTTTAAAAATTGGTTGCGATAGTTTTGTTAAAAAATGTTGTTGTGATATAATAGTAAAGCACAATATTTAAAACAATGAGGTACATATGGATATAGCAAAACAGCTTAGTATGGAGCTTAACATTAGTCAAAACCATACAAACAACATTATCGCTTTATTAGACGAAGGGTGCACAATTCCTTTTATTGCTCGTTATAGAAAAGAGTTAACTGGAAGTTGTGATGACCAAACACTTAGGTTGTTTGACGACCGCCTTAAGTATTTGAGAAACCTTACAAAACGTAAAGAAGATGTAACAAAACTGATTGACGAACAAGGAAACCTTACAGACGAAATTGTTGAAGCATTAAACAATGCAAACACATTAACTGAAGTTGAAGATATATATCGTCCTTTCAAGCCAAAACGAAAAACAAGAGCAAGTGTTGCTACTGCAAAAGGATTAAAACCGCTTGCTGAATTTATACTTGCACAAAAAGGTGGAAGCATTGAAGAAAAGGCACAAGAGTTTGTAAACCCTGAAAAGGAAGTTAACACTGTTGCCGAAGCAATTCAAGGTGCTAAAGACATTATTGCCGAAACGATTTCCGACAATGCCGAACTTAGAAAAACTTTGCGTGAACTACTATTTAAAAAGGGTGAAATTATAACCAAGTTGTTGGACAAAGAAGGCAACTTTACATACGAGATGTATAAAGATTACAAGTCACCTATTCACAATTTGCCTAGCCACCGCATACTAGCTATTAATCGTGGCGAAAACGAAGAGTGTTTAAAAGTTTCGCTAGATGTAAATCGTGAACTTGTGGACAAAGAAATCCACGGAATGTTTATCAAGAAAAACAGCCCATATCAAGAACTTCTTACAGAAGTGTGTGCAGATAGTTATGACCGTCTTATTGAGCCTAGCATTGAAAGAGAAGTTCGTACCGAGCTTACCGACAAGGCAAACGAGCAAGCAATTAAAATGTTTGAAGTCAACCTAAAACCACTTTTAATGCAACCACCACTAAAAAATAAGGTTATATTAGGTCTTGACCCAGCATATCGTACAGGGTGCAAGATTGCCGTAATAGACCAAAACGGAAATGTGCTTGACACAACAGTAATTTACCCTACTCCACCACAAAACAAAGTGGAAGAAGCGGAAGTTAAGTTAAAATACTTTATCGATAAAGACAAAGTTGATGTAATTTCTATTGGAAACGGAACTGCCACCAAAGAAAGTGAGATATTTGTGGCAAATCTTATTCCAAAACTAGACCGCAAAGTAGAATATGCGGTTGTAAACGAAGCCGGTGCAAGTGTGTACAGTGCGAGCAAACTTGGAGCAAGCGAATTCCCTGATTTTGATGTTGCTTTGCGTAGTGCTGTAAGTATTGCAAGACGTCTTCAAGACCCACTTGCCGAACTTATTAAAATTGATGTTAAGTCAATTGGTGTTGGACAATATCAACACGACATGCCACAAGCCCGCCTAACCGAAGTGCTTGAAGGTGTGGTTGAAGACTGTGTTAACTCAGTTGGTGTAGATGTAAACACTGCAAGCCCTAGTCTACTTACATATGTGGCAGGTTTAAACAGCGGTGTTGCGAAGAGTATTGAAAAATATCGCCAAGAAAACGGCAAAATTACAAACCGTGAACAACTAAAGAAAGTGCCAAAACTAGGTGCTAAAGCATACGAACAATGTGCAGGTTTCTTACGTATTAGTGACGGCGACAACATTCTAGACAACACTGGTGTTCACCCAGAAAGTTATGATGCGGTTAATAGACTACTAAAATACTTTAACCTTACAAAAGCCGATATTAAAGAAGAAAAACTTGTACTTCTTCCTAAAATGGTAGAAAAAGAAGGCATTGAAAAAGTTGCAAATACAATCAATGTTGGTGTGCCTACCCTAGAAG
>CAKVHW010000006.1 GCA_934754495.1 uncultured Clostridia bacterium | reverse complement strand
AAGGGTTCGGCTGTTCGCCGATTAAAGTGGTACGCGAGCTGGGTTCAGAACGTCGTGAGACAGTTCGGTCCCTATCCGTCGTGGGCGTTGGATATTTGAGTGGGCCTGTTCCTAGTACGAAAGGACCGGAATGGACGTACCTATTGTGCACCTGTTGTCACGCCAGTGGCATGGCAGGGTAGCGAAGTACGGAATGGATAAATGCTGAAAGCATCTAAGCGTGAAACCAGCCACAAGATGAGATATCCCATTGCTTTAAGCAAGTAAAACCCCTTGAAGATAACAAGGTTGATAGGTCAGAGGTGTAAGAGTAGTAATATTTTGAGCTGACTGATACTAATAGGTTGAGGGCTTGATCAATTTAATTATTGACGAAAATAATCGTAAATTAATCGAACTTGATTTAATATAAAAAACATTTTAGAAAATATGTAGTTGTGAGTGTACTTAAATATTAAGGCACTTTGCCATTACTGGTGATTTTAGCGAAAGGGTTCCACCTGTTCTCATCCCGAACACAGAAGTTAAGACTTTCAGCGCCAAAGATACTTGCTTGGAAACGAGCTGGGAAAATAGGTCATTGCCAGTTTTCAATTTAAGACAATCTAATATAGATTGTCTTTTTTTTCTATTTACATATGATTGTTCATATCTAAAAAGCATAATTTTGATTAAAAAATATATAGTTGATTAGTATTTTATATAATAAATTTTTTTATGATAAAAGAAAGCTGTTTTTTGTTACTTTTAAATTGCTGAATATTTATTGCATTATTTATTTTCATGAGTAAAAAATAAATAATTTAACTATAGTTGTTGTGATTGTTAAAATATAAATTTTTTATATTTTTTAAAAAAGTTTAAAATTTTGCTTGAAATATAGAAATATATATGATAAGATAACCTTCGCTATCATTTGCATTTACAAAATCTAACTAAAAGGATGCTAATTGGTGTTAGATGTAGTAGCAAAAACTAAATATTAGAACTATGCAAAACCGAAAAAGAAGCCTATTTTTCGGTCTTTTTTCGTGTTCTAATAGAAAGGAGGAAGAATGTCAAGTATAATAAAATTTGACAATATTTGCAAAGATTTTAAACTATCTTTGCGAAAAAAAGGCTTGAAGGGTGCATTTGTTGGACTATTTAAAAGGGAGTACAAAACCATTGAGGCACTAAAAAATGTTTCTTTTGAAGTGCAAGAGGGTGACATTGTGGGCTATATTGGTCCCAATGGAGCGGGGAAAAGTACCACCATAAAGATAATGAGTGGAATACTTACACCTACTAGTGGAATGTGTGAGTGCGATGGATTTGTGCCATGGAAACAAAGGAGGGAATACGTAAAAAATATCGGTGTTGTGTTTGGTCAGCGTAGTCAGTTGTGGTGGGATGTGCCAGTGATTGATAGCCTTGACCTATTAAAAGATGTGTATAAAATAAGTGATGATGAATACAAAGAAACACTTGATTTACTTACAAAAACACTTAATTTAACCGACCTACTTAATAGACCACTAAGGCAATTATCTCTTGGACAAAAGATGAAATGCGAACTTGCAGGGGCGTTAATTCATAGACCAAAGATACTTTTCTTAGATGAACCAACTATTGGACTTGATGCCGTAACAAAACTTGCAGTAAGGGATTTTATTAAGAAAATTAATAAAGAATGGGGAACAACAGTAATCTTAACAACACATGATATGAATGATATTGATGCTCTTACAAATAAAATAATCCTTATTGGACGTGGTCAAATATTATATAACGGAAGTTTTAATGCAATAAAAGAAAAGTATGGAAAAATAAAGACCATAAATGTTGAGTTTGAAAAAGAATATAAAAACATTGAACTAGAAGGATATGAAGTGGTTAGCCACGAAAAAAACACAGCAGTACTTAAAAACTTACCTGAAACTGAATTCCACACGAAGGATTTTATAACAAAAATAAGCGAAAAGTATACAATAAAAGACTTCTCAATCTCGTCCCTTGGAGTTGATGAAGTACTGGCAAAAATGTATAAGGACTTTGAATTGTAATGAATATTTTTTCTTATTATGGATTATTTAAAATGCAATTTAAAGGGGAATTGCAATATCGAGGTAAGGCAATATCTGGAATATTTACTCAGTTTTTCTGGGGAATAATGTACATATACCTTTATACTTCGTTTATGAAAGGTGGAATCGAGGGGTTTTCAATATCGCAAATGGCCACATATATTTGGCTTGGACAGGCATTTTTTGCTCTAAGAAGGATTGATTCTCAACCAAAAGTTAATATGGAAATTGCTAATGGCGATGTGTGTTATCGCTTTGTAAGGCCACTTAATGTATATAACCAGTGGTATACCGAATTGGCAGGACAGAAGGTTGCTTCAACACTTCTTAGATGCTTTCCAATTATAATTATATCTATACTTTTACCTGCAAATATGCGTTTAAACATGCCGGTAAACATATGGGCATTTTTACTATTTTTGGTTGCACTTGTAATTGGAATGTTTTTGGCAATTACTGTAACTATGTTTGCATACAACATCACTTTTGCAACTATGTGTTCCAAAGGTGCATCGGGGCTTGTAAACGTAATTGTGGGATTGTTTAATGGTGGAATTATTCCTATTCCACTTATGCCAAGTAGTATGCAAACTCTTGTAAAATGGCTTCCTTTCGGCTATATTAGCGATTTACCATTTAGAATATATTGTGGAAACATAAATCTAAAAGAAGGTGCAATAAGAATATGCCTAGGGGTAATTTGGTTTGTGGTTCTTGTTTTAATTGGTAAACTAATACTTAAAAAACAACTAAAAAATGTTGTGGTGCAAGGGGGTTAGAGATATGTATAAAAAGTATTTATCAATGCACATAAAATCTAGCTTTGAATACCGACTAAACATGATTTTTATAGCATTTACACAAGTGTTAATTTCTGTGGGTGAAGTAATTTCAATTTTCCTATTGTTTAAAAAATTTAATTCGGTAGGAACATGGGGATTCTATGAAGTTGCATTTATGTTTGGTGTCGTCACCAGTACATTTAGTATTGCCGAATGTTTTGGCAGGGGATTTGATGATTTTTCATCATTAATAAAACATGGGCAACTTGATGGATTTTTGGTGCGACCTGTAAATTTAAAATACCAAATATTATGCAGTAAAATTGAATTTAGCAAAATGGGTAGGGTGATTTTGGGGCTTGTTGTTTCCATAATTACACTATGCCACATCAACATTTCGTGGACATTCTGGAAAGTTTTGGTGCTACTTGGAATGTATCTATGTGGAGTACTTGTATTCTTTGGAACAATGGTAATTGGCGCAGGTGTAAGTGTGTTTAGCGTTGAAAACTTGGAAGTTATTAACATTATAACAAACGGCTCTAAAGAAATTGCTTTCTATCCACTTAATGTCTACAAAAAATGGCTAACACGAATATTTACATACATTTTGCCAGTTTCGTGCTTTAACTACTTGCCAGTAACATACTTGTTAAAGGGGAGTACAGTAAGTCCAATTTATGCAATTGCACCTTTTTTAGGTTGCTTATTTGTAATTCCTTGCTTACTGTTCTTTGATTGGAGCATATCAAAATATCAAGGTGCTGGCTCATAAAATATATGTCATAAAAAAACAAAAAAACACCCAAAACTAGGGTGTTTTTTGTTTAACAAATTAAGAGAATTTTTAACTTTTAAAAATTTTAGGAAGTGTATCAATAGATAAAAAACTTGAATATGAAAGCATATTCATAGTTTTAAAAAACTTCATAATTAATAGGCACAAAAAAAGCAAGTCATATTTGACTTGCTAATTTCTGGCGCCTCAAGTAGGATTCGAACCTACAACCTATCGGTTAACAGCCGAGTGCTCCACCGTTGAGCTATTGAGGCTTAACGACATTATTATATGCAAAAATGTATGGGTTGTCAACAATATTTGGGAAAATTTTTAAGTTTTGTATTGATTTTATATATGTTTGTCATATATAATGTAGTTAAGGGAAAAGAGAGGATGATTATGATTGATAGAGAACTAACTTACGAGCAAAGAATAAATAATTGTTATGATGACAATAGAGAATATTTTGAAGAGGTAATTGAAAAATACAAGGAAATATATTCCGACTTTTTAGCAGAAGAAACATCTTTTTATGATAATAAATTGTGGGATTTTAATGCAAGAATGTCTTTTGAAAAATATGTTAATAAACGTTTAGCTGATTGTGATGAAATTGAAAATGAGGATATGGTACGAAGTTTAAAACTTGTTGACAAATTTCGTGGTCTTGGTTATTTAGATGTTTTTTCTTATAATAACGACCTTGATAACAGGCTAAAATTAAAACCATTTAAATTAGATGTAGACTTTACTGATACGGAAAAAATAAGAAAATTTGTATGCCGTGGTGAAAAGTTGTTGGAAGGGTTAATTTTGCCAAATGGTGATTTTTACCAAGCACGTGGTTGCCATTTTACACTTTCTAATTATTTAATGCTTACTGGAATTGACGCAAGTTCTGCAATTAGGACAACATGTATGTTTGGACAATGTGTCATTTTTAGCGATATGAAATGTTATTGTGAGAATGTTGCCGATATGAATATAACGGAACAACAAGCAAAAGCAATGTATAATCTTTACAAACTTAATTCTGGGAAATATGATTCTTTTTATGAAGTAATGAAAGCATCCGTTCAGGCGGGATTTTTAGACCACAGAAAACCTGCACTATATGTTTCAAATCTTGAACTGTTGGAAACAACTTCGAAAGCTCTTAATGACCCAAAACAAGAAAAACCTATGGATTGTTTTGATGCCGGTGCTTTTGAACAGGAATTAAGAGATGAAGCCGTTTTGAATAGGTTTAACAAATATATAAGATAATAAAAATATATACACTTAAATTGTACTTAAACAATATAGAGTGTATATTTTTTTGTTAAAAAGTTTTTAAAAAAACAAAACCTATGATATACTTAACATTAAATAAGGAGAAATGTTGATGATAGTATTGGCATATGACCATAGGGCATTTAAACTTATGGCGAAAATAAAAGAATACCTTACAAAAATTGGTGAGCAATATGTTGAGTTTGCAAGTCCAGAATACGATGGAAAAGACAGTTATGCAGAGTATGCAAAACAAGCCAACAAATATATGGTTGAGCACCCTGAAGCGAAAGGCATATATAGTTGTCGAACAGGTATTGGTATTGCTATGGCTGGAAACCGTCAAAAGGGCGTTAGGGCTGGAGTTTGTACAACAGTAAAAACCACGTTCTTGGCTCGAAACGATGATGACATGAATGTGCTTGTAATTCCTGCAACAACTTGTTTTTGCAAGGTTAAAAAACTTATTAACACATTTTTAAACACACCTTTTGAAGGTGGCAGGCATGTAGCACGTGTGCAGGCATTAGACAACTAGCTTTTTGCAAGTATCTTGGCGGTGGTTGGGTCTATTAAAACCGTATGTTTTTCACCATTGCGACACACGAAACTTACATACCAGTAATAGTTTCCTTTGTTTACCTTAGTGTCTTCAATGATTTTAACATATACTTCACCATTAAAACCTGATTGTATTTGTTTTTTAAGTTGAGGCTTTATTGCTTTTGTTGCAATCTTAAGTGCTTTAGAATTATCCACTTTCCAGCCAAGACTAAGGTTTGAAAGACTGAGTTGTTCTATTTGGTCGCCAAAGAAAAGTTTTAGACTAAGTTCGTTAGCATCAGTTGTGGTCTTAATGTCACACACGAAAGTTCCGTCAAATGGGTTTTTCTCTAGCACTTCTTCGTATCGGTGTGTGTTAATGGTGATAACAGCACGAATGTTGTCGGTGTTAAGACTGGTAGATTTTACGGTGACTGTAACAACACCAAAATCAATAAGTGGACTAGAGTAACCATTAACAACATAGTCCTTTTCACGTTTGCCACACATAAATGTTGCCGTAACAGAACTATTAGAACCGCTAAAAATGTTGTATCGTGTTTCGGACACGTTTTTAGAAATTTCGTTGTAAACAGAGTTACAGCCAACTATGGCCACTAAACTTGTTAATAAAAAACTTAAAGAAAATAAAAGAAAACATATTTTTTTCATATTTCACCTATGTAAATAAAATATGAAAACCACGTGTGTTATTATAACCTAAAAATAAAGTAGGAGATTTAAAACTATGAAAAGTGAAGTAGATGTTGTAAAACAACTTGAAAAGAAGAATTACAACAGAGGAAAGGTTTGGATTGCAATAGTTTGCATAGTACTTGCCGTTGTGCTTTTATGTGGCGGAACATGGCTTGTTTTTGCATTTGCTTATCCTAACAAACTTGCTGAATTTACATACAATCGTGGATGGGATAGTTATGCTTTAAAACTATACGATAGGGATTATAAAAAGTCTAATGACATTAATTCATTGTATATGAGCCTAAATATCAACATAAAACATGATAAGTATAGTGGAGTGGTGGCTAAATTTGAAACCTTTTATGCTAGTTCGCAATACAAAGACTTTGTTAAGGCTGTAGATGAAGAAAACATGAAAAGTAACTTAAAACCAGCTGTTAAGGCTACACTTATAAATGAAGACAACTATCTTAAAAATAAATACATTAAGGCTTTAATTAGCACACAAGAAAACGATAAAGCATTTAGATTTGCAATGAAAGAAACAATTAACACTACACCTACTATTGATAATATGGGTAATTACTTGTATGGTGAGTTTTGTAAAACAGGTGTTATTGACTCTTTTGCTGACAACTTTAATGCAACATTAAGTAGTGTCGAAGATAAGCCGATTGTAACTGTTTTGGAAGAATACTTTGATGCACTTAACACCGAATTTTTAAACAACTTTCAGGTGGCAGACCAGGCATATGTTTGGGCAAGCGGAAATAGAATTTTGGCTGTTGGGGCTGATTTATTAAACCTATATGAAAAAGGTGTTGGATTGCTTAATGATGTACATGTAAAAGAAGTTATGAATAATGTTAACAACAAATTTAAAGTTTTGGTTATGGGGTAAATATGGCACAAATTAAATCATTAAAAAATGAAGATTTAAAACAAATTGAAGCATTAAAAAACAAAAATTACGATAAGCACGACTTTATTAATTTAGAGGTGTTGTCACTAATGGAACAAATTACTATTAAGTACAAGTGTGAAGTGGTGGCAGAATTAGACCGAAAGGGCAAAGTGCTAGACATTAAAGTAGGCGGAAAAGATAGTGCTAATTTTAATGCGGAAACAAGCGAAAATGGGCTATGTGGTGTAAGGATAATTCACACACACCCATATGCAAGTTGTAGGCTTAGTGATATGGATAAGTCGGCACTTAAAAACTGCAAGTTGGATTGCGTGTGTGCAATATCGGTTGATGACCGTGGAGCATACGATGCGGAAGTTGGCTTTTTAAACGGCGACAAAATAGAAACAAAATATTGTCCTAATGCTATGTACTTAAATAAGTATGGGCTTATGGAACAAATTTACGAGTACGATAAATTAGAGCGTGAGTCACATTTTGGGTTTAAGACCACTAGTGATGAAGAAGTTGCTATTTTAGTAAAAGTGGACTTAAATGGCAGTAAAACAAACGAGGAAGACCTAGAAGAATTAGAGTCACTTGCAAGCACAGCACACATTGTTACTGCTGGCAAATTACTACAGAAAAAAGACAAGCCAGACCCACGATATTTGTTGGGTGAGGGGAAGTTGGAAGAACTTGTAAAACTTGTGCAACTAAACAATGCAGACACAGTTATTTTCTATAACGAGTTAAATGGTGCAAAAATTAAAAACCTTACACAAATTCTTAACGCAAAAGTTATTGACCGCAGTATGCTTATTCTTGATATTTTTGCTGGCAGGGCTCGCACTGCAGAAGGTAAGTTGCAGGTAGAACTTGCCCAACTAAAATACTCTAAGTCAAGGCTTAATGCTTTTGCTAATTCTGACCGTTTTGGCGGAGTGGGAATGCGTGGACCAGGTGAAACAAAACTAGAACTAAATAGACGTGTTGTTGAAGATAACATTTTAAAGAAACAACGTGCTTTAAATGATTTAAAGAAACAACGTGAACTAAATAGAACCGAAAGAGTAAAAAATAAAAAACCGCTTGTGGCTATTGTGGGCTATACAAATAGTGGGAAAAGCACACTTATGAATTTGCTTACAAAGGCTGATGTTTATGCTAAAAACGAACTTTTTGCAACTCTTGACACAACCACACGAAACTTATTTTTAGACGGCAAGCAATTGCTTTTAATTGACACGGTAGGATTTATTAAAGACCTTCCACATGAGTTTATAGAAGCATTTGGTAGCACGCTAGAAGAATGTAAGTATGCTGATGTGCTACTTAATGTAATTGACATTAGTGACCCAAATCACGACAATCAAGAAAAAGTTACACTTGATACTCTTAAAAAACTTGGGTGCACAGGAAAGGTTGTAACAGTGTACAATAAAATTGACAAGGTTAAGGGTGGCATTGAAAAAAGACCAAATGCTGTGTATATTTCGGCGAACAAAAAAATAGGCATTGACGAACTTAAACAAAAAATTCTTGATGTGCTTGGTTAATGAAAACAATAAAAAAATGTGCTACTAGCAAATAGTAACACATTTTTTGTTTTCCTACATATTATGGGGTAGAAAGCATCTGCAAATGCTTTTAAAAAATAATAGGAGGGAAAATCATATGTTTTTCGGAATGAACAACGGATTTGGTGGTTGCAACAGAGGTGTTGACAATCAAAAAGGTTGTGGTTGCGGTATTGACTGCTGCACATTATTATTAATCTTATTACTTTGCAATTGTGGTGGCTGTGGCGGTGAAAACAACTGTGATTGCTTATGGTACATAATTTTAATTTTATTACTTATGGGCTGCTGCTGCAAATAATCACATAAAATCCATATAATTTTTTATGCCGTAGTAACATTAATTTGTTACTGCGGTTTTTTGTTGTTATTTTTTTGCATAATTTCCAAATTTTGGAAAATACTAGGAGTAATAAAATTGCAGTTTGGTGAGTTTGTTCTTGTCCATATTTTAGCCATTTTAAACTATTTACCACTTAATTATTTGCGAATATCTTGTTGTATTTTGTTGACAACTTGTTGATAAATAGTGTAAACTAATTGCAGTTTAAAATTACGAGGAGAATATTTACTTTATGAAAGGCAAAAAAATTATTGTATCAGCTTTAGCTGCAACTATGGTAGCTGCTCCTATTGCTACATTAAATTCTGTTGGTAATAAAGCATACGCTGACACTCTAGAAGAAAATTACACAGTCCTTGGTCCTGGTTTTTCTGTTTCAAGAGCGGATTATCCAGCTAAAGCCAACAAAAACAAAGCTGTTAAATTTAAAGCTTTTACCACTAGTACAACTGGTGAATATGCCGAAGTAACTGTTGTTGACCCACTTGGCAAAACAGTAACTGTTGCTGACGATTCAGAATCAGGCTACAAGACATTCACTCCAAACATTGCTGGTGTATACACTTATAAGTTTAAAATGTACAAGGGTACTGAAGCAGATCAAACTAGTGTTGCTTCTACCTACGAACTTACACTTACTGTATCTGGTGATAATGGCACTATTGAAATGCCAGAAAATTCTTATTTTGTAGTTCCTACAGAATTTAAGAAAGGCAGCAAACTTTCTGTTCCTATGCCAAACTGCTTTGTTAATGATGGTGAAGAAAAAGTTGATTTCGAACAATCTGCAACTAAAGACGGTGCTACAATTGAAGCATACCTACTAAAGGGTAGTGTTAAGACTCCATTAACATATGTTGCTGGCACAGGTAGTGATGCAGATAAACTTGCTCACTTTGAAACAGCCGAAGCTCTTAGTGAAACTGGCACATACAAATTAGTATATCAACTTAAATATGCTGATCCTACTGCTAGCGGTGCTACAGCAAGTGTTGTTGCAGTAAGTAACAGCAAATCTATTAGAGTTAAAGAAAGTTTAACAAGCACAAAGTTATATGCTAGTTATGCAACAACTCCTAGCAAATCTGCAGAAGCTGGTGCTAAATATAACTTAGTAGAGCTTAACGTTGCATTAAGTGAAAACAGCACAAACTATGTTGAAGCATTCACAAAAATCACTGTTAAACACATTGACTCTGGCGAATTAATGGATATTGACTATGATAATATGACATTTAAGCCAACAAAAACTGGTAACTATCTTGTTACTTATAAGGCTATGATTCCATCACTAGGATTAGAATCTGACGAGCTTACTTATAGCATTATTAATGTTGCTGATACAACTCAACCAGTATTATATCTTACTGGCGATTACAAAGTTGATGCAACTACTGGCAAAGTAACTGCTCCTGGTGAAACTGGAAAAGACCTTACTGATATGGATATTGACCTTGTTTATGATGAAATTGGTGATTTAAGTAGCAACCTAAGATCTTACTACCAACTAAGCACCGATGGAAGTTATGGTAAACAAGTTACTGTTAAGATTCCTGCTGCATTTGTTAAGGATCAATTTAGTGGTGCAAACAAAATTACTGTTACTAGAGCTTTGTATGTAAGCACAAATACAACCGATACTGGTAAATTAAAACTTGTTAAGGCTGATTCTAGTGAATATGCTTATAACGAGGTTGCTGAATACACATTCTACGAACAAGCAGATACTGCAAGTGGTAGATTTGGTGCTGGTAGCTATGTTGTTAAGTATACAGCTACTGACGAAACAGGAAATGTTTACACATCTGAAAACTTCTCAATCACAATTAAGGCTTATAATAGTATTACTAATGATTCTACAACAGGTAAAGTAAATGTTCCAACGGTTACTTTTGCTCTTGATAACGAAACAGTTAAGGCTGATGGAAAACTTACATTTGACGCTCCTACAGCTACTGATAGTTATGATAGAAACCTTGATACTAAAGTTTACTATTTTGCTGATGCAAATTCATTAAATAGCACCCAAGTTGAAACAAAAATCAGAAATATGACTGATGTTAAGACTTTAATCAATGCTAATAAAAATGATGACGACAAATATGTATTAGATATTGAAAAGGCTGTTGAGGGTGTAAGTGGTGCAGCGTATGTTTATGTTGTTGCTGTATCAAGAAACTCTTACAATAATGAAAAATTAGAACTTAATCGTAACTTTGTTGTTAAGAAAATCAAGTTGATTGGCGGAACAGATGATGTAGCTGCTCCTACAATTACAGGTCCTTTTGCAAGTGCTACAGAATTAAGTACTGCAATTGTTAATGCAAATGAAGGCAAAACTGGTACAATTGATGAAAATGGTTATACAGATGCTAGTGCTAAAAAGGCCATGTTTGACCAAAACGAAACAATCGTAATTCCATCAATGAAATTTAACGATGCTGATGCAAATGTTAACTTTACTGTTAAAGTAAGTTATGTAAGAAATGGCAAACAAGTTGTTATTGATGCTACAGGTAATGGTTTTAAACATACCGTTGCTGAAAGTGCTGGTCAATATACACACACAATTAGTGGTGCATCATTTACTGCAAGTTATGCAAAACTTTACACAGTTACAGTAATTGCTGTTGACTCTAACCAAAATAGTGCAATCGTATCTTTTGGTATCAGAGTAAATGATACAGAAGCTCCTGCTGTATATGTTGTTAACGAATCTAAATTTGCTAAGACACTAGAATATGGTGACACATTCACAATTCCTGCTCCAACCATTTATGATGATGGTGAAGTAGACGAGAATGGCACATGGACATGGAGTGTTAAGTTTGATGATAAATTCATTAAAGAAAACACACCAAGTGAAGTAAGAGAATTTACTCCTGCTAAAGCTGGCACATATGTAATTATTTACAATTGTAAAGATGCTGCTGGTAATGTTGCCGCACAAAGAGAATACACTCTAAATGTTAAAGCTACTGTTAAACCTGAAATTGAACTTGCATGGGTAATGGATAGTTATGATTTTGACTGGGACAGTGAAGCAAGCACACAAAATGAAATAAATATTCCTATGGCTTCTGCTAAGGATAAATATTTTGCAGATGCAATCATAGTTGGTGCTCCAAAAGTTACTGACGGAAAAGGTGATGAAGTTGCTGTAACAACCGATACAACAACAAATAGTTATAAATTCACTCCTAAAACACAAGGTAAGTACACAGTAACATACTATGCACTAAGTGAAAAAACTGGCTTGAGCCAAACTAAGGTTGTTACACTTAATGTTGGTGATACCAATGCTCCTACAATGGAATGGACAAACAAAGAAACAGATCTTAAACAAACTGTTAGTGTTGGTGATAAGTGGACATTTAAGTTTGATATGATTAAAGTTGAAGATGATAATGATGATTTGCAAAAAACAATTAACGACATCATTGCAAGTGGTGTAAGTGAAACAAGCCTTAAAAACTTGAAAGACTATGCTACAATCACAATGACTAAAGACGGCAAGGCTGTATCATATGACATTGTTGATAATGGTTTGCAATATACATTTGATTCAACTGGTGATTATACATTCAAAATTGAAATGAAAGACAGAGCAGGCAATAGCACAGGCACAGAATACACTTATACAATCACTGCTAAAGAAGTTGAAAAAGCAGAAACTAAGAAAGATAATAAAATAGGTACAATCTTGATTGTTCTATCTGTTGTAATTCTTGCTGGTGTTGTTACTTACTTCGTAGTTACTACTAAGAAAGTAGACAAAAAAGCAGTTGAAAGCAAAGATAAAAAAGACAAAAAAAATAAAAAATAATAACAATTTTTAAATACACTTAAAGTTAACACTTTAGGTGTATTTTTTTATTTTTTCTTTGCTAAAAGCATAGCTTATGTGATAAAATATAATTAGGGAAAAGTGAAAAATGTTAGACAAGACAAATGCTAAAATAATTAATAAACTTCTTAAAGTGTGTCCTAATGGTTATAAGGTGTTCGAACTAGACGAACTTTGCAGTGTTTTGCAATTAAAGGAAGACGAACTTAAAGAATGCCTTAACTACCTTAAAGACAACGAATTTTTGGACATAAAATATACTGACGACAGTGTTGTGTGTCTTAGTTTGTTGCCAAAAGCAAAAGTTGAAGAAGAAGTAAAAGTTGATAAAAACTACACAATTAAAACCGTATTGAAGGCACTTTTGTGGTCGGGTATTTTTAGCGGAATTATGGCATTTTTAGGCTCGTGTGTGGCACGATTGATAATAAGGTGATAATATGTTAAATAAAAAAGAAAAACTTGCTATGGCTTATATTTACGAAAAATGTGAAGGAAAGGAGTCGGTGCTTATTACACCAGACGAACTTCTTAACTGTTTAAATTCTAAATACGACCTTACAGCAGTAGATGTTACTGAAATTGTAAATGCTCTTGTTTTAGAAGGCTACATAACCATGATTTTGTCTGATAAGAAAGGCAAACCTATTTACTGCATCAGCCTTGAGAAAAAGGGCGAGAGTTTTATTAGAGACTTGGCAAATAATAAGAAAAAAATCACACTTTTGATTGTTCGTACAGTTCTTCTTGCGGTACTATCGTTTGTTGTGGGGTTGATTTTAAAAGCAATATTCACTTAGAACAAATGTTTGATTAAGTGTAATATAATGCTAGTAATTTAATAATGAATGTGATATAATAAAACTATACTAAGGTATAGTTTTTTGTGTTTTATGGCACAATTTAAAGGAATATTATGGATAAATTTAAACTTGTATCAGAACATAAACCTACTGGTGATCAGCCACAAGCGATTGATGGGCTTGTTGAAGGAATAGAAGATGGGCTAAGGTTTCAAACTCTTTTGGGTGTAACTGGAAGTGGTAAAACTTTCACAATGGCTAATGTAATTAACCGCATAAATCGACCAGCACTTGTTATTGCACATAATAAGACCTTGGCGGCGCAACTATGCAATGAGTTTAGGGAGTTGTTTCCAGAAAACAGGGTTGAGTACTTTGTAAGTTATTACGATTATTATCAGCCAGAAGCCTATATTGTTTCTTCTGATACTTATATTGAAAAGGACATGAGCATTAATGATGAGATAGATAAACTTAGGCACAGTGCTACTTGTTCGTTGTTTGAAAGGCGAGATGTAATTGTGGTTGCTAGTGTTTCGTGTATATATGGATTGGGTGCGCCTGAGAATTACAGCAGTATGTGCTTATCGCTTAGACCAGGAGATGTTGTTGATAAAAACGCAATTATGCGAAAACTTATAGAACTTCAATACGAACGTAATGACATTGACTTTAAACGTGGAACATTTAGAAGTAAAGGTGATGTGTTGGACGTTATTCCTGCATCAAGTAGTGAAGTTGCCCTTAGAATAGAGTTTTTTGGCGATGAGATAGACGAAATTAGTGAGATTGAAGTACTTACTGGTAGAAAAATAAACACCTTAAACCATATGTTTTTGTTGCCTGCAACACACTATATTGTTGGCAAAGATAAAATGGAAGATGTGCTTGGAACAATTCGACACGATATGGAAGTTAGGGTAAAAGAATTTGAGGAACAAGGCAAACTTATTGAAGCCCAACGTATTAGAGAACGTGTTTCATATGACCTAGAAATGATGGAAGAAGTGGGCTACTGCAGTGGGATTGAAAACTATTCTAGGTATTTTGATGGTAGGAAAATAGGTGAAGCACCTTACACTCTAATGGATTATTTCCCAAAGGATTTTGTTGTTTTTGTAGATGAAAGCCACATCACATTGCCACAGATTAGGGGAATGTATGCTGGTGATAGGGCAAGAAAAACAAGTTTGGTTGATTATGGATTTAGGCTTCCTGCCGCATTTGATAATCGTCCGCTTAATTTTGATGAGTTTTTAAGTAAGGTTGGACAGGCTGTATTTGTTTCGGCTACTCCTGGTGAATTTGAACTTAAAAATTCAGATAAGGTTGTTGAGCAGATTATTAGGCCAACAGGACTACTTGACCCACTTGTTGAGATTAGAAAAGCAACAGGGCAAGTTGATGATGTTATTGGTGAAATTAACAAAACAATTAAAAATGATGGGCGAGTACTTGTTACAACTTTAACCAAGAAAATGGCAGAGAGTCTTACAGGGTACTTGCAAGAACAAGGTTTTAAAGTAAAATATTTGCACTCAGATATTGACACTCTTGATAGGGTGACTATAATTAATGAGTTGAGAGCAAAAGTGTTTGATGTGCTTATTGGTATTAACCTGCTTAGAGAGGGACTGGATATTCCAGAAGTAAAACTTGTGGCAATTCTTGATGCTGACAAAGAAGGGTTTTTAAGAAGTGAATGGGCATTAATTCAGACAATTGGACGAGCATCTCGTAATAGTGAAAGTAAGGTTATTTTGTATGCAGACGTTATGACGGATAGCATCAAAAAAGCAGTAACTGAAACTGCAAGACGTCGTGAAATTCAGATGAAATATAACGAAATACACCACATTTTGCCAAAAACTATAGTGAAACCTATCAAAAACACCCTAGAAATTACCAAAAAGGCTAAGAATGGCAAAAAGCACAACAAGAAAGAAGTTGTTAAAGAAATTGATACTTTGTATGCTTTAATGAAGCAGGCAAGTGCTAATCTTGACTTTGAAACTGCTATTAAATTGAGAGATGAAATCAAGGAATTAAAAGAAAATAATAAGGACTAAAAATATGTTAAAAGATATTGTAATTAAAGGTGCAAGAGAAAACAACTTAAAAAATATTGACATAACAATACCAAAAGAAAAATTGGTTGTTTTTACTGGTGTGAGTGGTAGTGGCAAAAGCACATTGGCTTTTGACACTATCTTTGCTGAAGGGCAACGCAGATATATGGAGAGTTTGTCAAGTTATGCTCGTATGTTTTTGGGGCAAATGAGCAAGCCTGATGTTGATAGTATTGACGGATTATCGCCAGCAATTTCTATTGACCAAAAAACCACATCACACAACCCACGTAGTACGGTGGGAACTGTTACTGAAATTTATGACTACCTAAGGCTATTGTTTGCACATCTTGGCACACCATATTGTCCAAACTGTGGTATTGAAATTAAAACACAAACTGTTGATAATATTGTTGACCGCATTATGGCTATGGGTGAGGGGGCTAAACTTATTATAGCTTCTCCAGTTGCTAAGGGCAAAAAGGGTACTTTTCAAAAAGAACTAAGTGATTTTAGAAAAGATGGTTATGCTCGTGTTATGGTTGATGGTGAAGTGCTTGGACTTGATGAAGATATTAACCTTAATAAAAACATAAAGCACACAATATATTTAGTTGTTGACCGTATTGTTGTGAAGCCGGGAATTGAAAAACGTGTAAATGATAGTGTGGAAACAGCACTTAAAATTTCTAAGGGTAAAATTAGTGTATTTAATGGAAAAGAAGAAAGCATTTTTAGTACTATGCATAGTTGTGTAAAATGCGGATATTCATTGGAAGAATTAAGCCCAAGAATGTTTAGTTTTAACACGCCATTTGGTGCATGTCCAGAGTGCGGTGGGCTTGGTTTTAAGCAGGTAATTGACATTAATAAAATTATTCCAGATCCAAGCAAGAGTATTTCACAAAATGGCATTTTGGCAAGTGGCTGGGCTTATGACAATGGAATGGCAAATATGTTTTTTAGGTCGGTTGCAAATAAATTTGGTGTTTCGCTTAGCACACCAATCTCAAAACTACCAAAAGAAATGCTTGATATGATTTTGTATGGTACAAACGGCGAAAAAATTGATGTTGAATACAAATACGGTGGAGAAAACAAGGATGGAAAGTTTGCATTTGAGGGTATTGTTCGCAATTTGGAAAGAAGATACAGAGATACAAATAGCGAATTTATAAAACAAGAAATTGGCAAACTACTTAC
Organism: uncultured Clostridia bacterium; assembly: GCA_934754495.1. Lineage (GTDB taxonomy): Bacteria > Bacillota > Clostridia > Christensenellales > UBA1242 > UBA11490. The sequence goes on along the minus strand of CAKVHW010000006.1, from coordinate 58,010 downwards.
CGAACTTCCTTGCGATTTGTGTCATGGAAAACGTTTGAAAAAAGAAGTTTTGGCGATTAAAATAGAAGGTAAGAGCATCGCTGACGTGTGTGACATGTCAGTAGCTGATGCACTAAAATTCTTTGAAAACTTAAAATTTGGTGATGCTAAAAACACTGTTGCTTTTCCAATCTTAAAAGAAGTGAAAAATAGACTTGGATTTTTAAATAATGTTGGGCTTAATTATTTAACATTATCACGTACTGCATGTACATTGAGTGGTGGTGAAGCACAACGTATTAGGCTTGCCACACAAATTGGTAGTGGGCTTACAGGTGTGTTGTATATTTTGGATGAACCAAGTATAGGATTGCATCAAAAAGACAACGAAAAATTGATTGAAACATTAAAAAAATTGCGTGATTTAGGCAACACTGTTATTGTTGTGGAACACGATGAAGACACTATGCGTGCAGCAGATTATATTGTTGATATTGGCCCATATGCAGGTAGGCTTGGTGGTCAGGTTGTGGCTTGCGGTACACCGGCAGAGATTATGTCTAACCCTAATAGTCTTACCGGTAAATATCTTAGTGGAGCACTAAAAATTGAAATACCTACTAGACGCAGACCTGCAAAAAATGGCTTTATTACTATAAAAGGGGCAAAACAAAACAACTTAAAAAATATAAATGTTGATATTCCAAAAGGTGTAATAACTGTTGTAACAGGTGTAAGTGGAAGCGGTAAAAGTAGTCTGATTTCTGAAATTTTGTACCCATATGCCAATAATCTTATTAATGGTTCTGAATTGCAAGTTGGCAAGTGTGATAGTGTAGAGGGGCTTGATACAATTGACAAGGTTATAAATATTGACCAAAGCCCAATAGGGAAAACTCCTCGTAGCAATCCTGCAACATATACTGGTGTGTTTACCGACATTAGAGAATTGTTTGCTAAGACTAACGATGCTAAAGAACTTGGCTACACAAGTGGTCGATTTAGTTTTAACATTAGTGGTGGACGATGTGAAGTGTGTGGCGGTGCAGGAATAAATAAGGTGGAAATGTTCTTCTTGCCTGACATGTATGTAGAGTGTGACGAATGTCATGGAAAACGATATAATCGTGAAACTTTGCGAGTGAAATACAAAGGTAAAAATATTTTTGAAGTGCTTGACATGACTATTGAAGAAGCGAATGTTTTCTTTGAAAATATTCCTAAAATAAAGAATAAAATGCAAACTTTGGTCGATGTTGGATTGGGCTATATCAAACTTGGTCAGCCAGCAACCGAACTAAGTGGTGGCGAGGCACAACGTGTAAAACTTGCAACCGAATTATGCAAACGTAGCACTGGCAAGTCGCTTTACATTTTGGACGAACCAACAACAGGATTACATTCTTATGATGTGGATAAACTACTAAAAATACTTAACAGGCTTGTTGAAGGTGGCAATACAGTTGTTATTATTGAGCACAACACAGATGTGATTAACTGTGCAGATTACATTATAGACCTTGGTCTTGATGGTGGTGTGAATGGCGGAAAAGTGATTGCTAAAGGCACTCCTGAAGAAATAGTAAAACAGGCAAAAGGTTATACGTACAAATATATAAAAACGGCTAATTAAAGCCGTTTTTTATTTGTTTGAATAGTACTATGTTTTGTTAAATTTCTAATCTAATATGAGTTTATAGTGCGGGGCTATGATTTGTATGACAATAATTTTAAATTTTTTTAAAGGCTTAAATAGTGTATATTTGCATAGAATATATGATAAAATTTTTTGTTTTTTTAGGTGACTAGTTTAAATGCTTTTATTATAGTGTTTTGTTTTTGTGGCTTTTAATTTTGTTAAGTATCAAGAAACTGGCTTATTTTATATATAAAAATTGGTTAAAATGTTTAATAATTCGAGTAGTTTATTAAATAAAATTGTTGTTATTTAAAATAGTTTGTGTTATAATATGCCAGTAATGATTAATTTCAAGGAGTTACTTATGTTTAATTTTTTATTAGTACCAAATTGGGTTAGTAGTAGTTTTCCAATTATTCAAGCCATTTTGCTTGCTTTAATGACAATTGATGCCATTGCAATTACAGTTTGTGTTTTGCTTTCTCCATCTGATCCAGAAGGCGGAAACAATGTTATTACAGGTAAAAACGAAAGTTATTATGGTGACAATAAATCAAACACAAAAGAAGGTAGACTTAACCGCATGGTTTTGATTTGCTCAATTTGTATGTTGGTATTCGCCATAGTTTATTTTGTGACTGTTAAGATTTACAACGGCTTAGGCGCGTAAGTAATATGGCTCTTTAATTAATTTTAAAGAGCTTTTTTCTATTTTGAGGAGATATGTATGGATTCTAATCAAATACTAAATCAGGTAAAAATTAATAGATTGGACGGCGAAGAATATGGCTTTATTATTAGTCAGCTTTGTGTTTTGAATAACAAGCCTTACGATGAAGTTCGTGATGTTTTAGACGATCTTGTTGCACAAGGAAAAGTGCGTGTTAAGGGTGTTGTTCTACCCAACAATAATGTGAAAACTGATAAAACAAACTATGAAAAGTTTGCAAAACGTGGAAAAATGAGCAAAAAAGAACACCGCACTAGAGAAGTTGATGTGGAAGATAATTATGATCTTGCATATAAAATGTTGGATCGCAAGAAATCAAAAACTCAAAAGCACTATAAAATTGAAGGTAAGATTCAAAGCACTTCTAAGGGCTATGCTTTTTTAATTCCAACCGACATTAACGAAAGCGATGTTTTTATTGCCGAACGTGATCTAAACGGAGCTATTAACAACGACATTGTTGTAGTTGATGCACAATTTAGTAAGTCTGGAAAACCAGAAGGTAAAGTAGTACAAATTTTGGAACGTGGCAACGAGATGATTGTTGGAAAAATTATAATGAACAAAAATTGTGCTTATGTTGAGCCTGATGATGTAAAGTTTGGAAAAGATATTTATGTTCCGCTAAACAAAACCCTTGGTGCTAACAATGGCGACAAGGTTGTTGTGAAAATTGAAAGATATTTTTCGGGCAGAAAATCACCTGAAGGATGTGTAACTGAAGTGCTTGGTGCACCAAACAAGATTGAAACCGAAGAACTTGCGATTATTAGGAGTTATAAACTTTTTGAAAACTTCCCTAAAAAAGTTCAGGAAAATGCAGAACTTTATCCAACCGAAATAGATAAAAAACAATACAAAAACAGGCTTGACCTTACAAAAGAACTTATTGTGACTATTGACGGAGAAGATACTCGTGATATTGATGACGCAATTTCTCTTACAACCAACAGCAAGGGAAACTGGGTTTTGGGGGTACATATTGCCGATGTTGGTGAGTACGTCCCACGTAATTGTGTGCTAGATAAAGAAGCATTTAAGCGTGGCACTAGTGTATATTTCCCTAATAGAGTTTTGCCAATGCTTCCTAGAGAACTTTCAAACGGCATTTGTTCGTTAAATGAAAGAGTTGATAGACTTGCATTATCGGTGCTTATTGAGTACGATAAGGACTTTAATAAAGTTGGTTATGACATCAAAGAAAGTGTAATTAATAGCAAAAAACGTTTTACTTACACACAAGTTCATGCAGTTTTGATGGACGACCCAAAAGCCTTGGTAGAATTTAAACCATTTGTTTCGATGCTTAAAAATATGAATATTTTGGCTCAAAAACTTATGGAACAACGTCAAAAGGCTGGTTATATTGAATTTGATATTCCAGAAGTAAGCATTTCACTTAATGATTTGGGTGATGTTTTAACTGTAACAAAACGTGAACAAAATGAAAGCCATAAACTTATTGAGGCATTTATGGTTGCTGCAAACGAAGTTGTGGCACAACATTTCTGCAAACTTAAAATTCCTTTTGTTTATCGTGTTCACGAAACACCAGCACCTGAAAAGGTTACAATGTTTGTTGAGTATGCAAAAAGTTTAGGCATTGATGCAAAATTAAATGTAGAAAATGTTACACCGCTTCAAATTCAAAAGATGTTAAAATCTATTGAAAAAAATGACAATAGATTTGTTATTAATAGGGTGTGCTTACGTAGCATGAAAAAAGCAAAATACATGCCAGATTGTCTTGGGCACTTTGGATTGGCACTAAAGTATTATTGCCACTTTACATCACCAATTAGAAGATATCCTGACCTTACAATTCATAGAATTATTAAGGATACAATTAATAATAGACTTAAAAATATTGCTGAATTAAAACAATTTGTTTTGGCTAGTTCTGTAAATTCTAGCGATAGAGAAGTTAATGCAGAAAATGTGGAACGTGATGTTGATGACTTGTACAGAGTTTTCTATATGAGAAACCATGTTGGTGAAGACTTTGAAGGAACGATATCTAGTGTTACAAGTTTTGGTATATTTGTAGAACTTGATAATACCGTTGAAGGTCTTGTTAAAATTGAAGACTTGCCAAATGATAAGTATGAATATCAAGAAAACAGATTTTGTTTGATGGGCAAAAATCACTCATTTAAACTTGGTGACAAAGTAAAAGTTAAGACGTTAAGGGCTGATATTTTGTCAAGAGAAGTAGATTTTATGCTTATATAATTAATTTATTAATATAAAAAACATTGTAATTTGACATGTATGTGGTGTTTTTTGACATAAAACCGTGTTAATGTTAGAGAACTTTGTTTTTTTGATGCAAAAAAATTAAAAAAGGTATTGAAAAAAAAATACAATATGGTATAATAAGGTGTAGTTTTATGGAGAATATAACAACAAACAGAAAAGCATATCATGATTATTACATTCTATCTACCTATGAGGCTGGCATTGTGCTTGTTGGGCAAGAGGTTAAGTCTATTAGGGCAGGTAATGTGAATTTAAAAGATTCCTTTATTCTAATCAATTCCGAAAAGGAAGTTTTTGTGAAAAACATGTATGTGAAAACTTATGATAAAACTACATCGTTTGCCGTAGATGAGCGAAGAGACCGCAAATTGTTGCTAAAAAAATCAGAAATTAACAAACTTTCTGATAAAGTTAGGGAAAAGGGGCTTACTCTTGTTCCGCTTAAAATGTATTTTTCTGGCAAAAACGTTAAGGTTGAAATTGGGCTTGTAAAAGGTAAACATACTTACGACAAAAAAGAAACACTAAAACTCAAAGATGCTGAAAGAGAAATGAAAAGAGATATTAAAAATTATTCTCGTTTAGCATAAAATGGGGGCGAAATGGTTTCGACGGAATTGTAAAGGGTAAGTTTTGCATATCGTAGGTTTCGACTACGTAAAAACGAAAAATTAAACTTTAAATGCAGATAATAATTCTGTTCTAGCTGCTGCTTAATTAATGCGGCTTGTCTATTAAAATTTGCCCACGGGTTTTAAATAGGCATCATTTAGTGGGAAACTTGTAATTTTTATCCCAAGAAAATTATGAGTATTTTATTTGGGAACATAGTATTTTGTTTTGTTATTTTTTAGGGTATTATGGATTTTAAAAATAACTATATATGTAGACAAACTTATTGGTTCTTTTTCGGACGTGGGTTCAACTCCCACCGCTTCCACCAATTAATTAAAATGGAAGCATATAAATACTTTAAATTATTAATTAAATAAAATTTGTACGTTTTTTGGGGAGGATTAAAATGGTACACTTTTTGGGTAGTTCAGCAGTATTGAACACAATTTTAAACATCTTGGGCGTGGCAGGTATTATTATATTTGGGTCTTTTGTTATTATTTTAGTAGTAGACCTAATTTTGGCGTCTGCAGACGGACACCAAGGTATTTTCTTCAATAGAAAAGGCGATAAGACCGAAGAAAAGACCGATGTAAATTATGTTGCAGAAGAAAATCCAGCAGAAACAACAGAAAATAGTGATGTTGTGTATAATGATCAACAAGAAAATAATGATCCTTATGTTGCACCAGAAGATGGTGTTGTTAATGCCGTAGATTTCAATAAGGCTGTTGCCGAACAACAAGCACTTCAAAACAAACTTGAAGATGAAAACACTTTGTTTGCCAATAATGAAGGCGACGAAGAAAACAGTGATGAAGATATCACTAAGATTGCTGAAGATGTCGCAAAACAAGCAATTGCAGAATTAAACGATGAAGCTGATGTTAAGAGTAAAAAGGTATTCAAGTTTAAAGATGATGAAACACCTGAAGAAAATCTTGATGATCAAGTAGTTGAAGAACCTGTTCAAGAAGCAGAACCACAACAAGAAGTTGTTGAAGAGCCTGTTGTTGTTGAACCTGCTCCTGAAGAAAACGAAGAATTAAAACGTCTTGAACAAGAAAGACAAGAGCTTGAAAAGAAAGTTGCAGAACTTGAAGAATTAAGAACTAAAGATCGTGAAGAATTATTGAAAGCAGTACAAGAACTTAAAGACAAAGAACCAGTTGTCGTAGAAGTTGATAAGAAAGACGAAGAAGATGAAAAACGTAAACTTGCAAACATTGCTAGAATGAATCAAAGATTAAGTTCTATTAAAAGAAATGCAAACAAGATTGCAAATAAGACCAAAGAAGATAAAGACAAAAAATTAAAAAAGAAAACTGTAGTTACCGTTGAGACTAAAAAGCTTAATTCAACAGAAGAGCCAACAGTGACTGAAGAAGTTAAAGAAGTTGTTATTGAAAAGCCTAGATTTAAAAAACAATACTATGAAAATAGATTGGAAGTTTTGGAAAAAGAACTTAAAGAAGTTCAAGCAGAACTTAAATTAAACAAAAAAGACTTCTTGCCATTGCAAAAAGTTTATAAAACTTATGAACGTGATGAAGTTAAGTTAAGACGTCAAGAAGCGCTTGTTGTTAACCAAAAAGTTAATACTTATGGTGTTAATAAAAAGGTTAAACTAAGTGACGATAAAAAGGCTAAGATTGACGAAAATGTTAAGAAATTAAAAGAACTTAAAGAAAGTGTAGATTCTTGCTTACAAGTGATTGGACAAAACAAAGATAGATACCCAATTCTAGAAAAGAATAATCAATTACTAACAAAGCAAGTTCAACGTCTAACAGAAGACATTGCAAGTGTTCAAGAAGCCCTAGATTGGTATGAACACAACGGCGAAGAGGATAAGTAGGCGTAAAAAAAACGACTTAAAGGGAAAAACCTTTAGGTCCTTTTTTTGTTTTTCTTAAGTTTATTGTTTTTATAAAAGCACGAAAATATGCTATTATAGTATAAAATAATAAAGGTGGCATTATTTTTATGGCGAAAGAAAAAGAAAGTAATAATAAAAAGAGTAAAAAGATATTCTTGTATGTTGCATATGCAATTTTAATGGTTGTATTATGTGTGACGTTATTTTTCAGTTCACGACTTGAAGTGTTTTTTAGGCTAAAACCAAATACTAGTGCGCTTGATTCAGCAACTGATTTTGAAATACATTTTATAGATGTTGGACAGGGCGATGCAATAGCCATGCGGTTTTCTAATGGCAAAACAATGCTTGTTGATGCGGGACCAATTAAGGGCGAGAGCAACTTACGTACATATTTAAACAATGTTTTCTTTAAAGGATATGATAGGGTGTTTGATTATGTTCTACTAACTCACAGCGATGCTGACCATTGTGGCAACATGGCGATGATTTTGCATAATTATACAATAAACAAGTTCTTTAGACCTTATATTTTTAATGAAAGTGAGACTGCAACTGAGGGGTTAAAACTACCAACTAGTAAAATAGAGTTGTATACAAATGTGGTAAATTTATTAAAATCAAATGCTATTGCAACTGAATTTTTTAAGGCGGGAGATATTATTGATATTGGTGATGGAATTAAAATTAACTTTTATGCGCCAGTAGATTTAACTGTTGATGAAGTAAATGATTTTAGTCCTATAATGGTTGTGTCTGATAATGAAAAACTTGTATGTCTTACCGGTGATGCGTCTAGTAATGAAGAAGCAGAGAGTATGGCTAACTACACATTGCCTGATGTTGACTTGTTAAAATTGGGTCATCATGGTAGTAAATATAGTACAAGTGCGGAGTTTTTGGCTCAAATTCAACCCGAGTATGTGGTTGCGCAAGTTGGTAAAAACTCTTATGGTCACCCATCTAGCGATGTTTTAACAAGGCTTGCAAATTATGATGAAGCATATGGAAAACACACGTACTCTGGATTTTTAAACAATCTTGATGATGGAAATATAGTATACCATGTTGAAGCAGGAAATGACTTTGCGGTACTATTAGTTGATAGAATGTCAAGTTTTGCTTTTGTGGATTGGTATATAGTTGTGATAATAATTGCTGGCGTAGCCACTGTGTTTGTATTTGTTCCAAAGGCTAAAAAATACACAAAGAAAAAGAAAACAAAATCTAAAAAATAAAAATTCATAATATTGAATAAATATGCAATAATTTGTTTTTGTTGTTCGTCAAGATATTTAATTATATGTTTTTTTATTATTTGTTAAATTCTTTTTATTAAAGTATAATATACTTAAGGAGGAAAGGTAGTGCGTCAGAATTTGTGTGTTTTTAGTTTAGTAAAAAATTTTTCAGTTGATGTTGCAAAAACTCTTGCAAGCGAACTGGGAATGTTTTTTGTAGACATTGATGCATTAGTAGAATATGAAATTCTTGATGTGGCTAAAGCGGAAGAACTTTGCGGGAAGGATTATGTAAAAAAACTTGAGCATAGTGCTGTTAAGCGTGCATCTGGCTTTGAAAACACCATGTGTGCCTGTGATTATTCGCTTTTTAATGACAAACAGAATTTGGATTTGGTGAAAAAACAGGCATATTGCATTTATGTTATGCTTGATAAGGCAAATCTTGAGAAGTTGTATTCTACATATGGCTTTAGAAGAGCAGACATTAAACTAAGGTCTGATTTAACACCTATTAGAGACAGGCTGTGCAAAAAATATGCTGATCTTGTTGTGAAATGTGATAACTTAGATATTTCTGAGATTGTAAATAAAATTAAAACAAAGTTGATGGAGATTGAAAAATGAAAATAGATGAAAAATCAATAAACTCTTTGCGTTTTACTGCGGTAAATATGATAGAATTGGCAAATTCTGGTCACCCAGGGATTGCTTTGGATATTGCACCACTTATATATGTTCTTTATACGAAACATATGAATGTTGTGCCTTCGGAGCCTAATAATGTAATGCGTGATAGACTTGTTTTATCTGCCGGACACGCAAGTAGTATTTTATATGCGACACTTAGTGCGGTTGGTTATAAAATATCTGAAAAAGATCTAAAAGAGTTTAGAAAACTTGGTTCTATAACACCTGGACACCCAGAAATTGGTATTACACCTGGTGTTGATTGTTCGGCTGGTCCTTTAGGGCAAGGGGTTGCTGAAGCGGTAGGACTGGCACTTGCAGAAAAGATGATGGCTGAAAGATTTAATATTGATGAATGCAAGTTTTTTGACAATTACACCTATTGTATTGCTGGTGATGGTTGTATGATGGAAGGTGTTTCGTATGAAGCCTTATCGCTTGCCGGTGCATTAAAACTAAACAAACTTATTGTTTTTTATGACCGTAATAAAATTACAATTGATGGCAATATTTCAAGAGTTTATGATGTTGATGTTAAAAAATACATGCAGGCATTAGGTTATGATGTGTTGGAAGTGGAAGACGGAAACAATGTGAGGCAAATAGATGATGCTATATCGTCTGCTAAACTTTCTAAGGAAAAGCCAGTTTTTGTTATCTTAAACACCAAAATCGGCTATGGCAGTGAAATTGAAGGGCAATGCAAGGTGCATGGTACACCATTAGGAACGCAAGGGATTGCATATTTGAAAGACAAACTAAATATTACATGTCAGCCTTTTAAGTATGAAGATGATGTAAAAAAACACTTTAAAGATTGTAAGAAGAGATATGACAAGATAAAGGCTATTTTTGATGAAAGAGTAAAATTTTATAAGAAGAATTGCAAAAATGTTTATGATGAGATTCAAAACTTCTTAAATCCTAATTTTGATAACCTTTATGAAATATTAAAAGGTTTTAAATCTGAAAAAACTGATGCTTCAACCAGAGAATGGGGCGGTGAAATTTTAAAAGAAATTGCAAGGAATTATTCTTGTGTTGTTGGTGGAACGGCTGATGTGGCTAGTAGTACAAAGGCTAGAATAAATAAAGAAGTTGTTAATGACTCCATGAAAAACCGTGACATAAATTATGGCATTAGGGAATTTGGCATGTCGGCAATTAGTAATGGTCTTGCGTTGTATGGGTTTAGGCCATTTTGCAGCACATTCTTTGCCTTTAGTGATTATATGAAAAATGGTATAAGAATGAGTGCTTTAATGGACTTGCCGGTGAATTATATATTCACTCATGATAGTTATATGGTTGGGGAAGATGGCCCAACACATCAACCTGTTGAACAGCTTGTAACATTAAGAGCAATGCCTAATATAAATGTATTTAGACCTTGTGATTTTACTGAAACCTGTGCTTGTTATTATATGGCATACAAGAATACATGTCCATCTGCAATGATATTGACAAGACAAAAATTGCCAATGTTGACATCGAGTTTTGATGGTGCAATTAAGGGTGCTTATATAATAAAACAAGAAAAAGAAAAGCTTGACCTAATATTTGTCGCTACTGGGTCTGAAGTTTCACTTGCAATTGCTAGTGCTGAAAAACTTGAAAAGAAAGGTTTTGGCGTAAGAGTTGTTTCCATGCCTTGTATGAAAATATTTGATAAGCAAACTGAAAAATACAAAAATAATATTTTGCCCGAAACTGTTAAAAAGATTAGTATTGAAGCCGGGTCTACTTTTGGGTGGGATAAATATGTAAATGTTGGAATGAAAATTGGTATGGATTGCTTTGGAATGTCTGGTAAAGGTAGTGATTTGAGTGAAAAATATGGATTTGATGTCAAAAACATATGCGATATTGCTAATAAGTTATTGAAAGACAAATAAAATTGTTTTTAAAAATTATTGAATATTTTGACGAATTTTGGCTAAAATAATAATGTAAAACAAATAATTTATAAATTATTTAATGTTTTATCTTGATTACTGTAAGCAGTAAAAAAAGAGTTGGTCTTGCATAACCAACTCTTTTTTGTTTTTAAATATTTATTTGTTTTAGTTTTCTGCTAATTTCTTTAGTTCTGCATAAGTTGAAAGGGCTTTTGTTTTTGTTTCTTCGAATAATTGTTTTGCTAATGCCTCATCTCTTTTAAATAATTGTTTGTATCTATTTTCACCAAGCAAGAATTCGTTAAAGTCTAGTTTTGGTTCTGGACTATCTAGAATATATCCGCTTTTTCCTTGTTGAAGAAGTTCTGGATTAAATCTCCATAGTTGCCAGTAACCGCATTCAACTGCACGTTTCATTTCCAATTGGCTATTACTCATGTTGAAGCCATGGTCGATACATGGAGCATATGCAATTATTAAAGACACACCTTTGTAATTTTCAGCTTCTTTAACTGCTGTTAGGAATTGGTTCATATTTGCGCCCATAGCAACTTTTGCAACATATACATCTTTATATGTTGTTGCCATAAGTCCTAAGTCTTTTTTGTTTGTGCGTTTTCCGTTATTTGCAAATTTTACAACCGCACCTTTTGGAGTAGCTTTACTTGCTTGTCCGCCTGTGTTGCTATAAATTTCGGTGTCTAATACTAAAATATTAACATCTTCACCGCTAGCAAGAATGTGATCTAATCCGCCGTAGCCTATATCATAAGCCCAGCCATCGCCACCAATAATCCACATTGATTCGGTAACAAAGTGATTTGACATTGCTGTAATTTCTTTAATTAATTGATTTGTTTTCTCATCGGATGAGTTAATCTCTTTTAATTTTTCTACTATTTGTTTACCAAGTTCTCGTTGATTAATTTTGTTTGGTTCTTGCAAATATTCATCAATTACTTTATTTACCTTTGTTTTCTTTAAGGTTTTAAATTCATTAAGTTTTTCTTTTAATGTGTCTTGCTGATAATTTAAACCAAGTTTTATTCCATAACCAAATTCCGCATTATCTTCAAATAAACTGTTTGCCCATGCAACACCATTTCCGTCTTTATCTTTAACGTAGGGGCTGGTAGGTGAGCTTGCACCATAAATGCTTGAACAACCGGTTGCATTTGCAATAATCATTCGATTACCAAATAATTGAGAGACAACTTTAATATAAGGTGTTTCACCACAACCTGCACATGCTCCGCTAAATTCAAAGTATGGTAGATTGTATTGACTACCTTTAACAGTGAACTCGTTGAATAATTTTGATTTTTGTGGTGTAAGTGAATTTACATAATAATAATTTTGTTTTTCCTTCTTAAATATTTCGCTTGCTTCAACCATGGTTATCGCCTTATTTTTGGCAGGACATACACTTGCACAAACGCCACAGCCTGTACAATCTTCTGGGCTAACCTGCATTACATATTTGTAATATGGCTCGCCAATTGCATCTACAGGAGATAGGGTGTCTGGCTTATTTGTAATAGAGTTTGGATCAATCAAACGTGGTCTAATTGCTGCATGTGGACACACAAAAGCACACATGTTGCACTGTATACAATTTTTACTATTCCAGCATGGAAGCATAGGGGCGATACCACGTTTTTCATATTGTGTGGTATTTGTTGGCACATGTCCGTCTGGAGAGAACTTGCTTACTGGTAGACTATTTCCTTCCATTTTTTGAATTGGATTAATATATTCTGTGAAATATTTGCATGGGTGTGAACATGTTTTGCAATCATGTTTTTCAATTCCCCATGTTGCTGGAATTTCAAGTTGATGTAGGTGTTCTTCAGCACTATCAATTGCTGAATAGTTCATATTAAGAACAGCTTCACCTTTCTTTCCATAACTCTTTTTAGCAAATAATTTCATTTGCTCTTTTGCTTTTTCATAAGGAATTAGGTTTAAAAGCTTGAAAAATGCTGATTGCATTATAAGGTTAATTTTACTACCCAAACCCAAGTTTTTGGCAATAGAGTAAGCGTCTATGACAAAAACATTTAGTTTTTTATCATATATTTCCTTTTTTATGTCATTTGGAAGTATCTTTGTTAATTCTTCTAAATTCCATTCTGTATTAATAAGTAGTGTTCCGCCATTTTTTAAGCCCTTTAATACGTTGTACTTTGTAAGGTATGTTTGGTTGTGAACTGCAACAAAATCCATGTTTTGTACTAAGTAACTGCTTTTAATTGGCTTATCCGAAAATCTTAAGTGACACACTGTTGCATTGCCTGTTTTTTTACTGTCGTATTCAAAGTATGCTTGACCATACATTTTAGTGTTGTCGGTGATTATTTTAATGCTGTTTTTATTGGCACTTACTGTACCATCTCCACCATATCCGTAGAACTTGCAATTCTTTGTTTCTTTGCCATGAATATTTAGGTCGTTATCAATATCAAGACTACGATATGTTACATCGTCTTTAATGCCAACTGTAAAATGATTCTTTGGAGATTTTTGTTTTAGGTTGTCAAATACGGCTTTAACCATTGCTGGTGTAAATTCTTTACTACCAAGACCGTATCTTCCACCAACTACTTCAATATTGCCATATCCTGCTTCGGCTAGGGCGCATACAACATCTTTATATAATGGTTCGCCTTGAGCTCCGGCTTCTTTTGTTCTGTCTAATACTGCAATTTTTTTAACTGTTTTTGGTAGAGCGTTGATAAGTGAAGCAATATCAAATGGGCGATATAATCTAACTTTAATAAGTCCAACTTTATAGCCATTGTTATTAAGATAATCAACTGTTTCTTCTGCTGTGCTTACGCCACTGCCCATAAGTATAATAATGTTGTTTGCTTTAGGATGCCCATAGTATTCCATAAGCCCATATTTTCTACCAGTGATTTCATAAACATCTTGTATTGCTTTCTTTACATTTAGTGGAACATTTTGGTAATACATGTTGCATGCTTCACGGTTTTGGAAGTAAATATCGGGGTTTTGAGCCGTACCTTGCATATGTGGATTAGAAGAACTTAGTCCACGTTGTTTAAACTTTTCAATTTTATCATAAGGAATGTATGGTTTTACTTTTTCAAGGTCGATATCTTCAATTGTGTTAAGTTCGTGACTTGTACGGAAACCATCAAAAAAGTGTACGAAAGGCACCGATGATCTTAATGTTGCAAGGTGGGCAACAAGTGCTAAATCTTGGCATTCTTGAACGGATGAAGAACATAACATTGCCCAACCAGTTTGTCTAACAGCCATAACATCGCTGTGGTCGCCAAATATAGATAGGGCATGTGTTGCAATAGTACGTGCACTTACATGCATAACACAAGGAAGTAGTTCTCCTGCGATTTTATACATGTTTGGAATCATTAAAAGTAATCCCTGACTGGCTGTAAAAGTTGTTGTTAGAGCACCGCTACTAAGGCTTCCGTGTAAAGCACCACTAGCACCACCTTCTGATTGCATTTCAACAACCTTTACTGGCTTTCCGAACAGATTATTTACACCGCGAGAACTCATTTCATCGCAAACTTCCGCCATGGTGCTACTAGGTGTTATAGGGTATATTGTGGCAATTTCACTAAATGCATAGGCTATTTTTGCTGTTGCATTATTGCCATCTACGGTAATTTTACTCAAAATTATTAACCTCCATATTAGTATTAGTTAATTATATAATTTATTATTTATTAAAGTCAAACATATTAAAAATATCTTAAAAAACTTTTTGATTTTAATGAAAAAAGTTGTACAATAAAACTATGAGATATTTAATGAAAATTGCATATGATGGCACAAATTATTGTGGCTGGCAGACTCAAAACAACAAAGAGACAATTCAAGAAACCATGGAAAAAGCGATGTTTTTAGTAACCAATCAAAACATTAATCTTTTTGCAAGTGGAAGAACTGATGCGGAAGTGAGCGCCATATGTCAAGTGGCACATTTTGATGCTGAAAAACTAAAAAGCGATGTGGTGGGGCACTTAAATGCGGTTTTGCCAAATGATATTAGAATTATTTCTATTGAGCAAACTGATGAAAAATTTAATGCAAGATATGATGCTAAGAAAAAGACTTATAGGTATTATTTTTACACTGGTAGAGTAAATAACCCATATTATGATAAGTATGCAAGTTTTGTAAAATACAACCTTAATTTAAGTACTATGCAAACTGCTGTAAAATGGCTAAACGGAGAGCATAATTTCAAATCATTTTGTGCTATGCATAGTAGTGTAAAAGATTATGATAGAAACATATATAATGCGAGTATAAATTGCGATAATGGCTTATATGTGTTTGAAGTTACGGGCAATGGATTTTTATATAATATGGTAAGAATTATTGTTGGGACACTTATTGATATTGGTAGGGGTAAAATAACAATGCCAATGAGTGAAATTATTGCTGGAAAGAATAGAAATCTTGCTGGTAAAACTGCTGAAGCAAAAGGTCTTGTACTAGTAAATGTAGATTATGGTAAATAATTTTTATTATTGCCTTAAATGGTTTGACTAATTCAATATTGATAATGTATTATATAAATATATAAATAGAATATATTTTTCGAGGTTGCAATGAAAGTATTTTTAAGAGTTGTTGTTACTATTTTGATACTAACCGGTCTTGGTTTTGGTATTTATTTTATATTCTTTAAACCTGCCGGTGATGATGTTGTTTTTTTAAAACTATCTGAAGTTATGGAGTACAAACAACAAACAGGTACTGATGCCATTTCGTCTAATAGGGTTGAAGATAAAATAAACCTTATTAATCAACAGCAAACAGTTGTTGCATCAATTAATCCTATTTATGATGGAGAGGTTTGCCGTACTAATAGTAATTTACTATATACCTCAGGAAGTTCTTTTGAACTAAATGTAAATGAAACAACACGTGTTGTAATAAGTTGTAAGGCTATGGACGACAAACTTAGTGCGATTTTTGACTATTATTTTGCATACACGCAAGCTGGCAAAAATGTTTCTAAAAATACTCAAAAAGACATTGCAAAAGCAATTAAAGCATACAAAACCTCTTATAGTGAACTAAACATTAAGTTAAATTCTATTATTTCTATGCAAAATAGTATTATTAATGCTGGTAATGCTAATGAAAACTTTGCATTAGAGCTTTCTAATAGATATTACAATGCAGTGGTTTCGTATAGGGAATGTTTAAAAAATTATTCTGACCTTATTTTAAAGGTTAAGGAATTTGTAATTAAATATGTTTTTGATAGTTCAATCATTAATGATAAAGATATTACAACAAACGATATCTTGCTTTATTCTATTAAAAATGCTGTAAATACTGACTTTGGTATCATTAAAGATGGTGTAAGTGATGAAAGTCGCTTAAACTCAATCAATTTATTGACCGATGTTTGCACATTCTCACAGTTGGATCTTGATAGTATTGTTATGGTTAAGGCTGGAAGTGTAATTTCAGAAAGTTATGTGTATGTTCCAAAACTTGTAACAGTAAACGAAAGTGGTGATACTGCTTTAATTATTACAAAAGGCTCTACATATTATAGACAAAATAATGCTGGCAAATGGTTGGTTTGTTCGGGACCAAACTATGTTATTAAAGACGGCGAAACAAACGAATTGACAAGTGCAGTAAATGTAAATGTGGACTCATTCTATAAAGTGGGTAGTGTAACTGCAGTTGTTGGCGATGAATCAAGTGAGCAAGCCATTCAAAAACTTAAAGCATCAAAGCTTGTAGAAAGCTACACATATATTGTAAACAATGGCTATTTAAACGAACTTATTACAATTTTGTCGCATTCAAGAAAAAGCGAGTTTATGAGTGCTCCAGCTGGATTTAGCATTGTTGATATTTGTGTGCCAAGCATACAATATGTTTTGGCTTGTTATGGTTTTAGTAGATAAAAACGACATTTTTCATGTTTTTAAAATTTCTTTAAAAGGAGATTATGATGTTTAAAAAAATTTGTTGTATGCTTCTTGTGTCGCTTTGTGCTGTTGGCGTAATGGTGGGGTGTGGCAAAAACAAAACCCCTGAAAACATAAGCAATATGTACATTGAAATAAAAACCGATAAAGATAATGCATATATCTTTAAAAAGGGTGATGATGGTGTTGTTTCAAACCAACTTTACATTACGTATTCTGGTGAAATGGCAAAACTATTAAAAGATGGTGCACCTGTTGAAACCGATTTTGAGGCTGCTAAACCTCTTTACAGAAGATATTATGCACTTCGCTATTTTGAACAAGGTGTTCTAACTAGTATTAGCGAGTATTATGATAAATATTGCTCTGGCGATTCAGCTACAAGTTTTTATGAAGCAATCAAACTAAAAGATGTTGAAAAGGCTGAACTTAATGCCTTGTTTGATGCTACTGAAGGTTTAAAAACAGACATTAGAAAATTTGAAGTTGCACGTAAAAAGGTTGAAGCGGATATTAATGTGATGACATTTACCGGTGCCATTAGATCCAACCTAACTGAATATTCATATCAATTTAATAGATTGATTGAAAGTTATTCTAATTTTGTAAACAAATTTAGAGATATGCAAGTTAAATATTTGTATGACGGCAATGATATGCCTGAAGATGCAAGTGTAAAAATGGCTTATGTGAATAGACTACGTGATGAATTTTATTTGAATTCTTCACAAGCAATTTATTATAAGGCGCTAAAGGCTTTTGATCGTACTAACGAGTGTGATTTAGGTGATTTACCTATTGAAAAAGAACTATATGTTAAGTTTTACAATATTCTAAACAAAAAGGGCGATTTTGTTGTTAGAGATTTAACAAAAGAACAAGTAGCAACAAAAGATGGTGAAATAGAAGAATTTTTGTATGCACATAATGCATTTTTACAAAAATTTGAAGTATACAAAAAGGTATATGATACACTTGATTATTACACTTATAACCAAAAACTTATTTTAAGTGAAACCGAACTTGAAAACTACAAGAAGGTGTTGTCTGATGTAGACAGGGCAAATGTTAGTTTGATTGAAAGTTTTGAAAACACAATTTTTGGTGAGTACTGTGATAAATTTTTAGTACTTGGTAGATAATCATATTAAAAAAAATAAAAACCGCTTGACATTAAGGCGGTTTTTTTGTGGTAAATAATGGGCTTTATATGTTGTTTATTGTACTGAAGTGTGATATAATTATTAAAGATTTATAAGATAAAGGACGAGTAAAATGGACTATAAAAAATTAGCTGAAATGTTGTATCCAGATATTGATAAAACACCTGAATACTATTTTAAAAAATACCCTAAAAGAGATTTGGCGCCAACACAAGTTGTGTCACGTTATGCACCAAGCCCAACAGGTATGATGCATATTGGAAATTTCTTTCAAATGTTTATTTCTTACAACTTGACTAGGGTTACTAATGGTGTAATGTTTTTGCGTGTTGAAGATACTGATAGCAAACGTGAAAAAACTGGTGCCATGGACGTAATCTATGATATTTTAAATAGATTTCATATCAAATTTGATGAATATCAAACACTTGATGGTGTAGATGTTGGAAATTATGGACCTTATGTTCAAAGTCAAAGAACTGAAATTTACAAAACTTTTGCTAAATATTTGGTTTCAATTGGCAGAGCATTCCCATGCTTTTGTAAAAAAACAGAGGGTATTGAAGATGTTATGCAATTAAGAGAAGATAAGTGGGCGGAAGAAGACAAGTTTGAATATG
Source organism: uncultured Clostridia bacterium (assembly GCA_934754495.1). GTDB lineage: Bacteria > Bacillota > Clostridia > Christensenellales > UBA1242 > UBA11490. The sequence continues at coordinate 39,340 of CAKVHW010000006.1, read as the reverse complement.
ATCCATGTCGTGATCTATCTTTAGAAGAAGTACAAAAACATCTTGATAATGGTGAAAAATTTGCAATAAGGCTAAAAACTCAAAACACCGGCGATGAAAGAATTAAATTTTATGACCTTATTAAGGGTGAAATTGATGCTAAGGCTAATGCTAAAGATTTTGTAATCTTAAAAAATGACGGTATTCCACCATATGCTTTTGCACATGCAATTGATGACACTTTAATGGGAACCACAATTGTTGTAAGGGGTGAGGAGTATATTAGTAGTACACCTGCACATTTGGAACTGTTTGATGCGCTAGGATTTAAGCATATGACGTATTGCCATAATCCATTAATTTGTAAAATTGACGAAGAAAGCGGAAATCGTAGAAAGATTAGCAAGCGTAAAGACCCTGAATTTAACATGCAATACTATTTTGAGCAAGGTTATCCAATTAATGCTGTTCTTGAATATTTACTTAATATTATAAATTCTGGCTTTGAAGAGTGGAGAAGGCAAAATCCTACATTGCCATGGACAGATTTTAAGTTTGGTGTAAAAGATATTACTGCTGGAAGCCCTACTTTTGACCTTATAAAATTAAACGATGTTAGTAAAAATCTTATCTCTCGTATGACGGCTGAAGAAGTTTACGATGGTGTACTTGCTTGGGCAAATGAATACGATAAGGAATTTTGCGAATACTTAAAAAACAATAAAGATTATGCTATTAAAGTATTTGGTATAGATAGGGGTGGTGACAAACCTAGAAAAGATATTGCAAAATGGAGTGAGGTGAAAACCAAACTTGACTACATGTTTAATTTGCATAATTATGCAAATATAAAAGAACATATAAGTGAAAAAATTGATAAAAACACGATAGAAACCATGTTGAATAAATATTCAAAAAAGTACAATAATTATACTGAAAAGCAAGACTGGTTTAATGATTTGAAAGCTGATGCGGAAAAACTTGGTTTTGCTGTGAATAATAAAGAATATAAAGCAAACCCTGATGCTTTTAAAGGTAACATGGCTGACTATTGCTTGATTATTAGGCTTGCGCTTACTGGAAAAGCAGATTCATTGGACATATATTCAATTTCTAAAACTATTGGTGAAAATGAAGTTACTAATAGATTTTCAAAATTTTTAAGTGTGTTATAATTATGCAATATTAAAATAGTATTTCATATACTACAAGGACTTAACTATAAAAATATTGCGATTGCATAAATATGCAAATCCATGATTAAATATAAAAACAAACAAATCGGTTGAAATTAAATTTTTGACCGATTTTTTTTGTGTATTTTATTATTTTTCTCCGTTTGTTTGACTGTTTGCTGATTGCCTGCTTTTAGGGGTGATGTCTGTTTTTGGGTTGTTATTGGTATATTTGTTTAGTTGAACGAAATCTGAGATTGTGTTTTGTATTTACAGATGTTTTGGGTTGTTTTTTATTCCATTTTTTAGTGTAAATTTGGCTATTTTTAATTTTATATAAGTGTCCTATTTTGGAATTTTTTATGTCATTTTATGACATAAAATTTTTTGTTTCAAAAAATATTACAAAAATATAAAAACACATGTTTTTTGTTTGACATACTTCGACATATTTTTTATAATGAGATTAGCAAAAATTTATTATATATTTATATAATAACTGTTTTGCAAAAAAATAAGAAAAATTTTTTAAAATCGGAGTGTGAAAATTAGAATTAAAATTTGATTGTTTCACAAAATAAATAAATCACACATGTTGTTTTGACTCTTAGAGAATTTTGTTTTGCTGTCATTGTTTTGGTAATGACCAGGGAATGAGACTTAAGGGTATCTAGTGTGATATGTATGAAAAATTTTTTTAAGAAATAATCAGAGGTTTTAATTCTATTTCTTGTGCTCTTAAATTAAAGAGGTACGTATGAAACTTGTGGAAAACAAAGCTCAAAAGCCAAACTTTAAAGTTAAACATCCTTACGGGTATTTGGTTAGGTCTATTTTACTAGGCCTTGTTTTGGTTTTGACATCAATTCTAGGAGTTGTTGGCGTTAATGTGCTTACACCTAAAAAGGAGGTTGAAGCTGCTGCATCTGGAGTTTGGACTGATTATGCAAGCACAAGTTTTGCAAGTGGTAGTGGTACAAGCGGTAGTCCGTACATAATTAAAACGGCTGAACAACTTGCTTACTTGATAAAGTATACAGATGCAAATAATGGTGCGTATGGTATGCATTTTAAACTTGATGCTGATATTGACCTTAGTGCACACTATTGGCCTGGTATTGGTAAAAAACTTGCTAATGTTACAAGTTTTGCAACTAGTACTTATTCTGAGGGCACAGCACCATTCTATAACACTTCTGGTACAGGAACAGGTGGTGCCTTTAGTGGGACTATTTATGGTAATGGGCATAGAATTAAAGGTTTGAATATTGGCAACACGACAAGCCATGGACAGGGTTTCTTTAACTCTGTTTATTATGCCTTTATTTATGATGTCATTTTCCTTGACCCAGTTGTTGATATTACAGCAACAAGTGTTCAGTTGGGTGTTGTTACCGGACATGCTTTTTGGTCTTGGTTCTATAATGTTCACACTGTTTCGAGTTGGACATATCGTAGCTTAGGAACAAATAGTACAAGTTCGCAAGGAACAGGTTACGATTCTTCGTATGGTAGATTGAGAAATACAAGTTCCACAGGTATAGGTGCTTTTGCTGGTTTTGCGTCAAGTGTTAACTTTATTGGCTGTACAAACTCAGTGCCAGTTGTTGGTAATGACTATATGGGTGGTTTTGTTGGGAACTTAAGTCACAAATACATTGGTACCTCCGTGACATACAGAGAAAGTAGTTTTAGGGACTGTATTAATGATGGTAGTGTAATGTCTACATACACAAATACAAATAGATATGTTGGTGGCTTTGTTGGATGTATAAAAAATGTTGTTACATCTCAAGTGATTGCAAGGTTCTCGCATTGTGCTAATACAGCTCTTGTAAGAATTACACTACCTACATCAACTACTCCTAGCACTTCTACACCTAGTGTTGGTGGGTTTATTGGGTATGGTTCTAACAGTTATGTAATATTTAGTGGATGTTATAGTACCCCTAGAACTGCTTTAAGTATCACTGCAAATGGCACAACATATAGTGTTGCTATTGGTGGTGCTGGTAAGGGTTATGCTTTTGCTAGTACCTGGAACAATGAAGCAACATCAAGTAGTTCGTATAATTTTTATGATTCCACCTATGCAATCTTAGGTTCTGTTTCAAATTATAATAGTAGCTATACTGCTCAAACAATCACAACATATTACGCAAGAAGTACTAGTGTGGGTACATCAAGCTCATCTAATAAAATTCTGTATTATATTCGTACTAGTACAAGTTCTACAGCAGGTAACGGTACATCTGGTATGCAACAATTATGTACAAGCAATTCATATTTGTACTCAACATATCCTGTTTATTGTGAAAGTGGTGTGTTTAAGGGTACGGCTAATGGACCTACATATTCGGCAAGTTCGGCTGATTCTGGCCTTGATAAAAGAATTGCATTCTATACTTCTGATTCATCTAAATTTAGTGTTTCTAATGGTTCTAACTATTCTAGTAGATTAATGTATTCTAGTGCGTCTGCATGTTACATATATGGTTATGCGGGACCGATGATTAATCCTAATTATGGCAACTCTTATACAATTACGAATACGGGAGCATCAACACTTCAATATACCATTAGTGCAGGCGGCTATATGATAAACGGAGAAACAAATGACACTCTTGATGGAAAGACTGGTAAAATTGCCCCTGGTGAAACTGCATACATAACACTTCCTAAAGCAACTATATTAAGTTATGATGTCAAAATTGAATCAACCTTACTTGGTGATGGTACGTATCAGAACCCATATCAAGTTTGGACTTCTACAGACTTTACAAAAGCTGTAGCTAAAGCATCCGTTTCTACAGATAGAAATGTGTATATTAAACAAATGGCTGATATTGTGGTTTCTGCAGATGATACAGGTGTAACAAAATATACTAGTTCGTATCCTTTTTATGGTCATTATATGGGTAATAATAAAACCATAACATTATCAACAACATCAAACCAGAGAGCAATTCCTGTTTTGTTTAGTGTAAATCGCGGATACATATCCGATTTAAACATAAAGACATTTGGTCGTTATGATAAGAGCCCAACTGCTACTGAATCTATTGTGTGCGTCAGTAACTATGGTATAATTGACAGTTGTTATTTGAGTGGAACTGTATATACATATGGTGATCCATTTGGAGCCTTCGCTCAGGTTAACTATGGCAGAATTTCAAACTGTGAAAATGCCCTTTATGTAACCATGTATAATGATGGAACAGGTAAATTCAAATATCAATTTGGTGGAATTTGCTATAGAATGGTAGAATGTCAAATTAGGCCTACTTCGTCATCCTACACCAGTTCAGGATATGCGTTGGTGGATTGTCCTGAAGTTACAGGATGTTCGTTTACTGGTGCTTTTACTGTAAATTACACTGGTATTGGTGGAACAAGTGCTATTCCTACTGCAGCATATGAGTCTAACTTTACTTTTGGTGGTATTGTAGGTAAGGTAGACAATGGTACAACATTTAAAATAAACAATAATAATATGTTGGCATATTTTAATTTAAGTCCAGGCAGTATAACAACTGAGATGACTACCGCATCAAATAGTTATAATAGCAGTTCTGCTAGATTTACTGCTGGTGGTATTGTTGGTAGAATTGCTGGTTCGGAATATGCTCATCCAGGTAGAGAACTTGAAAACAACCAAGTTTGGAGTGGGTTTATATACAATTATACCTATGGAAATACAAGTTCTACAAGTCAAGTTTACTATCATATGGTAAATAAAAAGTTTCTTGCAGGAAGTTATGATTGCGTGTATGTTGGTGAATTGGTGGGCGACAACAACTATGCCGTGAGTGATTCGGGGAATAATTACGATTATACCACTAACTTTGATGATGCAAGAAAGAGACCATACAGTATGGCTTATATGTACAAGGGTGCTACTGTTGGTGTCAACCCAGATTTTAACACTGCTGTCGAAATGAAAGTTGCTATTGATGAGGTTCATAGTGGTAAGTTTTTTGGCTGTTATGATGGCTCAAGTTACTTTAGTATTGAAGCGACATCAGGTAGTAATGGAAGAGGAACACTTACTTTCCGTTATGGTCCAACACTAACAAGGTCCGTAACTATTCAAAACTATAATTACAATACGCCAAGGACAATAAAAATAACTAGACTTGGTGGTATTCTTGTTGATGGTAAAATGGTTGCCGATTTTGGTAATTATGCTTTCGGTGGAGTTTCTAAGCCGATCGCTGTTGGTGGTTTTAACAATAATGGTACACTAGAGGGCGATTGTAATGTTGTTTGGTACTACTGTAAAATATACAGCGGCGACACTCTTGTGCGAGAACTTGTGCCGGGTTATGTTGGAAGTGCATCTTCTGCCTTATTTGATTTGGCAACAACCGATAATTTAGGAGATGTTAGGGGATATCTTGTACAAGCATCAGTGTATAATTCAATTGGAATGAATAGATCGCTAGAAATAACAGGAAATAGTTCGTATTTACCTGGTATTGGTGGTCCAACTACAAATGGAAAATATACAGGTAGCGTAGTAAGTATTACTAAACATCAAAATATTGTTTGGTATCATAGTGCTAGTTTAAGTCTACATATGGCTAAAAATTCTCTTGTTGAACAGGGATATAGAAAGTCTGGCACAATTAATGGTACTGTACAATTTGATAGTTCGTTTACTCATAAATCAAGTTATGCTAATTTGTCGGCATTTGTAACTCAGGTAAGAGATAATTCTAAGTATACTGACTTTTCATGGGATATGGAAAACTGGCAAGCTAACACAATCTTCTTAAACAATCCTGTCAGTATTCTATATTCTAATATGGCTCCATTTGTTTTGAGATATCAAAGTACAGATGGGACAATTAGTTCAACCTATAAAACAGGATCTTCTCGAGCAGTGTCTAGTGAGGTTTCTGAAACTTCTCCTGATTACAAAACTATTACAAAATTTGATGGAACTGCAACTAGTAGTATGTTCCTAAGGCGTCCTAGTGGTATCACAATGGCGACTTCTGGTTCAACAATAAGTACTAATAAGGATTCTACTCCTAATGCAAATGCCGATCTTTATATTGTATATCCATCAGCTAATAATGGAACATACTATTTCCATGTGAATAGTGTTGCTGGTTTTGGTGCATTTATTTCTGGTTGGAACAATCATTATGGTTGGTATAGGCACTGTCAACAAAAGGGTGCTACACTGTATGTGGAGATACATTTGAGGGAAATAGATTTAAGTGGCTATCTGTGGGAGCCAATTGATCTAACAAAACGCTATTATTCTAGTGATTACTATTGGAGTAATATATATTTTAGATATGTAAGTGGTGGAAACGTAAGCATTATAAACTTAAGTACACATCCATACTATACTGAAAATAATAAGGCGTTTAGGGGAACGGTTAGTAATGCAGCAATTTCTGAACTTTTCCAACAAAATCTTAATGGTTATACGGGCTATTATCATAACTACTTAACACGCAAATTGATGGTTTCAATGCCAACTGGAACATCACAGTCGGCAGCGACAGTAAAAAATAGTTATTTTGGATCTTTCCCGCTTGTAGATAATATTAATGACACATGGATGCGTTATGGTGGTGAAACAAATCCAGTAACGAGTAGTGACATTTTCTATGATTCTGGTAATAAATCTTTTTATGTGTACACAGCAAAGGGTATGGGTGCTCTTGCTAGAGCATTATATATTAATGCTGTTACTCCTTCAAAAATTTATATTAATGCAAGTATTGATTTGGCTGGCTATTATTGGATTCCGCTTAAATTAAGTAGTGCAGTTACAATTTCTATTCCTTATCCAATAAACAACATGTATGTGCATAGTGCACACACATTGTCTAGATCATTAACCTATGGCGATGTTAGTGGTTATAGCAGTATGGGACTAGGTTTTATTGGTTATACAAATAGTACTATTACGGTTCCTAAAACTTCTGGACAAGGTGAATTTAATAATGCATATATTTATGCAACAGAGGCAAGTAGTTCCTCTTTTATTAATTCTACCTCTACCACTAAAAATGAATATAAAGTAACTTTATATGCTGGTATATTTCTAGGAAATAGCATTTCAACAGTTTCTGTTTCTTCACTAGGTTTAAATGGTTGTTATATTAATGAATCTATATTGCATCGTACTACAAGCAGCAGTGGCTATTATCAAATCGGCATGTTGGGTGGTGCAATAGCATCACTTAATTATGGTGGTGGTTTAAATGATGAAATAAGAGGCAATAGTGCATTCGATGTTGTTGCTACAGATGAAAACGGGGTACAATACAATGAAAGTACAATTGAAAGTAGAATCTCTGTAAACAATTATTCTGCAAGACATAAACAATCTAGCAATCTATTTAAAGCTCAGTATTTGGGAACTATTGCTGGCATGGTTAATAGTACTACATATATTCACGATGTGAGTGCAAATAATGTTAATATTGAATTAGGGGTTGGGTTGGATACACTCCATATTGGTGGTTTAATTGGTGATATTAGCTCGGCAACAAATTGTACAATAAGCAATGTTAACATCAATGGCTGTAAAACTAGGACCTCGAAAGCATCAAGAGTTGTATATAATTCAAATGTTTATTTATCTCCAATAGCTTTTGGTGGTACTGCTACATCATCTGCCTATACTCTTTCGGTTACTGATTCATTCATAAACTATGACTTTGATATGGATTATTCACTTGTAAATAGTGACAATTCTCCCACAACTAGTAGTTATGTATTTAAAATGGAAACTTTTTCATCTAGGTTGCTTAATATTGACAAACTTGTATTAAGTACAAATTATAACCTTGGTTTAGCAACTCACACAACAATAAGATTTTACCCAGTACAAGGTGGAATAGTCAATAACACCACTCAAAAATTAATAATGTTTGCTAATCTTCAATTAAGAAGAGATGGTGCTATTCCTTCAAATTATAGTACATCGTCATTAACGATGAGTAGTAGCACAACTTATGATGGTTATATTGAATCATTTAGTAAAGTTGTTGTTATGTTGATGTGTAATAATATTGGCGAGTATGGTAAATGTACACAAGGTACTCAATTCCATATTCAATATGTTAAAGATGGTAAAGGTTTATCAAGCCTTGGTGCATATTTATATTACAGCAATGACGAAAAGAACAACTTTGTAATGTATCAAAAAGATGCTTCAAATTTAAACTTTACTCATGGTAGTAATGCTGGAATTACTCTTGGTAAACCATATATCCCAATAAGTAATAATGGTGCTAATGGTAGTATCGCTGGTGTTACATTGTACAGTACAGCTTATGCAAGTGGTAGCTCGAAAATATTTACTGTTAAGGTTGTTAACAACAACTTCTCGGCTTATGCTTCACTTTATAGATACATGTCATACGGTTCGGGGAGTAGTAATAGAATGTACTCTTACTTATTCCCAGGAAATACTACCACTGTAACTGGAGTATTAGGCTCATTATGGTTGACTGGTGGAGATATACTAAATCCAAACTTTATTGGCTCGCCAGAATATAGTGTTACTATCAAACTAACAAACGATGGGTCTTCGTCAAGGACACTATTATTAAACAACAACTGGCCAAGTGATCAATTCTTAGAGATTACACAAGACGATATTTCTAAGTATAGTTATGTTGAAATCACATTTAACTCAAATTACAAATACTTTGCTATTAGAAAAAGTGTGCCAAATACAGGTTTAACACAGGCTTCGCAAATTTCAATAGACAAAACAACAAACAAGGTAAATCAGTACTTAAGTGTTGTGGCGGAAAATAATTATTACATTATTATGCAAGCGCCATATGTAACAGATGCTACAGCATTCTATAAGAAAGGTCTAATTAGTAGTAATAATATTAACCTTATTAAATATACATTCAGTGTTAATGTTCATGCAATGAATAAAAACGGCTATTATTTTTCTACAGATTATCAAAGAGTATTTTACCCTTCAGTTAAAGAAGGTGATATGAGTTATGATGATGGAACGTTTGTTGAGTTTGAAGATGTCGACTTGCCATATAAGACATTTAAAGATTCATTCTCGTTTGTTGCCGGAGATGAAGTTATTAATGCAACAATTAGTGTGAATTCAACAAAATCTTTTGGGTGCGATGGAAGCCTTTCGGATTTTACTTCTATTGGTGCTCAGGGTTATGCTATGAAATTTGAAGAAGCAAATGGAATGCAAATTGGTGGATTGTCAGCTGCTTTAAGAAATGATAATGGTACGTACTCGGTATTAGATAGTACAAAATTTGCTAATGCTGTGTACTTTAATAATGATAATAGTAAAAACTATCAAGAATTATCAAGCACGGGAACTGCGGGCCCACCAGCAATTGGTTATGTTAACTATGGTCATGCTTTTGATAATGAAACTGCATATTATGCAAATATGGGTTTCTTGTTCCCTGAAATTGCCGGATACAAATTTTACGGCTTGGGTGTCGTTCCGTATGAGTATCCACCAACAGCATTTGGTTATTTAAACAATGATCCAACAAAAAGTAAGGTGTTTACAATAGAAGACCTTGGTTCTGCTTATTCATATGTGTCGGGTAGTGGATATTTTGTAGATAGAGCAAATATTAAACCTTCATTTACTGTTTCAGGTTACTATGTTATTCCTATCTATCAAACTAAAGATTATAACTTTAAAGTAACAGTAAAGGTTAATGATGGAATGGGAAATACCCGAACATTAAGTGACGATAGTATTTTTAAAACATATTTCTATCTAGATAATGAAAATACACCTTTGGCTATCAATACAAACACTTCGGTTAGAGGTGGTACAACACACAAACTTATTGCAAAAAATTCACAAGGCTTAATGCTTAATTGTAGCGGGATTACTATTACAAGTGGTTCTACAACATACGGCAGAACAGGAACCTTAACTGATACATTTGCTTCTCCAAACTATGATGTTTCGGAAATTGAATTCACAATGCCACTTGCTGACGAAGTTGCTGAAATAACACTTGTTATCCAAAGTACATCATTGTTGAATAGTACTATAAGAACAGTTCCTAGTGGTAAGGGTACATCAAGTGACCCATATATAATTACAAATGCTAAAGAATTACTTACATTTACATATTGTGCGTACGCTAATAGTTCAGTAAGCAGTGTAAGTGGTGCTGTGGCTGCAAGAAGTGCATATGTAAAACTTGCCAACAATATATATATGGATTATGACACAACAAGTGACACATGGAATGCATTTGGATTATATGGTAGGTGTTATTCATTATCAATGACAGAATTTTCTGGTACATTTGATGGTCAGGGATACAAAATTTACAATATGGCAATGTTAAATGGCTTTATTGACACTTTAAATGATGCTGGTGTTGTAAAAAATGTAACTTTTGTAAATCCATTTATTGTGTCTTTAGGTGGGGCAACTTATTTTATTAATACTGTTAATGGTACCATAGAAAATGTTGGGCTTCAGACATATGATGAGTATACGTCAGCTGGCAATGCAGTAAGAACGAAGTTAGCCCTTGCCTTTGCAGACATGAGAACAGGTGTGTATGTTATTAATCAACAAACTCCAAGTGTTGTGACATTTGGAGAAGGACATGGAACAGTGCGCAGTTTCTATACTACCGTGCCAATGCATTCTGGTTTTTATGTATTCCCTCTAGGTGCGAGTGGTATAACATTTGAAAACTGTTATGCAACTAATATCATTGGTAATGAAGACTATATAAAGTTTGGTGGTAAATATACAAATTGTATAATTGCATTACGTACTAAAACATCATCATATAACAACTATACAAGCATGGACTTTACTTCAAATGTGGATAGTACTTCATCCAATAACTTTATTTATTTAAGTTCTAATGAAACAAGTTCGCATGATTTGGGATTATTAGCCGAAACTTATCAAAGTGATGATATTTCTGCTCCTGCAAAAATATTGGGTATTGGTGGATTCCAAGCAGACTATTACGCAATGGATGTTTCGTGGTACGATAATTCAAATGTTGGGACAAGCACAGCATTTACACCTATGACATTACCTGGTTTAGCACTGCTAGCAACCAGTACTGGAACTCGCAATTCTTTGAAGATTTCAGGTTTAAGTGGTGGTACAAATGTTGATGGTGCAAAATTCCCTTCAAGTGTATGGGCACAATTTAGGGGTTCTAAACTAATTCAAAACAAACAATTTAACCTTGGTATGCCACTTCTAATTATGGGCAACTATGATAAATACTTTAATAAAATTGAATTAGTAGGAAATACAAACACTTCGCCATTTGGTACAAGTGATACAGTTATTATGGACGGCAGGGTATACCTTGCTCCTGCAGCTAATGTGATAGAACTTACCGATGGTGTTTCTAAAAATACAACATTTGAAAGTTCAATCACCATTGATGGCGTGACATTCCCAGCTGATGCATTGGGCTTAACAACAATTGACGGTACTCAATATTACATAGACTTTGATGGTAATGCATTTAAGAAACCGATTATAAAAATGCTTTACAAATCTGGCGAATATTGGTGCTTAACTTACAATGGCACAACTTATTATTGCCATGTAAGTAAAATTGGCGAAGGCTATTTGTATAGCACTAAGTCAACAGATGCTAGCAAGAGAGTTACTACAATTGCTGGTATGAAATATACATTTGGTAGACAACTTGCAGGTTATTACTATCAACCAGATAGTCCTATATCTACTACAATCACAGAGTTTAAGCAAAGAGATATTATTTATGGAAACTTTAAAATTAGCGGGGATTTCTCATATACATATGATGCAAGCTCAACATTAACAACCCCTATTCTTACTTCGGTTTCATTTGTCTTCTATGTGCCAAAGGATTCTACAATTGAAGCAGTATGGCCTACAATTACTCACTTAGATGATAAAAATAATATCGTGCTTTCTCACTTCCAGTCAATTTACAAACAACTTGGTGCAAATTATATAAATGGCAAGAATGTTGGTAATGAAATATTTAGACTAAGTGATAATACACAATATAATACAGCATGGTTTAGTAATGTAATGGGTGATATGGTAATTCGTCCAGTATTCCATACTTATGGCTATAATGTGACAGTTGATGGAGAATTTAGACAAGCCTATGCTAAAGGGTTTAGAAATATTGATGCTTGCTATTCGATGGCATACAACCATCCATGTCCAAACAACGATGGTGTTATTGACCTTAACTATTTTTACTCTAATTGTAGTGATAGTTCGATGGTGCATTACATTATCTATGAGGGAGAGTCACCATATAGTCCTGTATATGTTAAAAGTATTACTGTTACTAAAGATGGTGTTTCGACAACATATGATAGAGTTATAAATTCTTCTACTGGTGAACTTGAAAATCTAAGAATAGCAGACTATTCAGGTTATAATGTTGATTGTTCTGGTGTAGGTAAGTCTGATTATTACGTAGACTATAGTGTTGAAGTGAACTTCACTATGGGTATAAAAATGCATTCTAGTACAGTTGGGGCTACACCTTCGGATATTAGTTTGAAAGTTGGCGGAACAAGTCAAACGGTGGGCACACAATATTGGCTACGTCCAACAACAAGCACAACAACATTTGCATGGAGCAACAATAATAGTAAAGCTCCTACAACAATGCTAATTAACGGGACAAACAGTATTAGCATTGCTGGTAAAACAAGTCAAACAATTGACTTTAAGAATTACTTTAATACAACAAATGCAAGTATTCCTGTTGTATTAAATTTTGAAACAACAGATTATTCGGTTACTGTAAAAGTTCCTGCAGCAACAAATACTACTTATCAGCATTATTATAGAGATGCACCAGTAGGGTTGCAGGTAAAACTAACAGGAACAGGAATTGCAACACAAACACTTACTTTGTCGTTAGTTGACGGATACTATCAGGCAACATTTGCAGTTGCCGCAGATGCAACAGCAACGTTTACTGTTGTAAACAACATTCTTACAAACAACGGAAAAACATATAAATATAGGTTCGTTTGGAGTGATCCAGCCACTGGAACGGCAGGTAACACCCTAACACAATCTATAACAGCGGCTGGCACTATTTACTTGTATCCAATTCAACAGTACAAAATACAAACAAGTGTTTCTATTAAAGACAATGGTTTTGCAAGCCCACACACTGAATTACCTACAATCAGTGTAACAAATACAAGGGGTTATGTTCTTGACACAACCACAGCACTTAAAGGCTCACCTGAAAGTGGTTGGGCAGATTATGGTGCTAAGGTTACTGCAACATATGCTCATGTAAGTCTTGCAAACTTAAGCGGTCAAAACACATCAGCTATTTATACAGTAAATTCACTTGCAAACGGTGGATATGGTGCAATTAATAGTAGCACTGTTAGACCACATACCTACAAGAGTGGTGATAACAGTACTGCAAGCACATCATTCACAACCGATAGAATTGCTTATGCTAGTGGCGAAACAACTAATTACATGTCAATTGTGCTTACTTTAACTCCTAAGACATACACACTAAAAACTCGTGTAGCCAATGCTGATATTAGAGCAAATAATCCTGAATACACAGGTTCTATATTTGCTTGGCACCCAACTACAACATTAATTACATCTGTAAGCGGTACCACAACAACAGTTACACCTACAGTAACTAATTCAAATGGTACATACAAAGCAGGTTCTACTGGTATTACAAGTAATGGTATATTTACCGATACTAAGAATAGTGCAGGCAAATATGTAGTAAAATATGTTGGTCTTGATACACATGGCTACCGTACTTACACAGTTACTGCAGGTACAATGATATTTGCAGTAAGAGAAGATGTCCTAGACGGTGATTACGCAAAACGTATTTCGTCTATCACAGACAATCCTACACTAACAAACGATAGCGAATATCGTACAACTGATGGTGCTTTACTTGGTAGATATGGTAGTGTACTTCAAAACAATATTTTGATTATCTTTACTTATTTCCCAATTATTAGGGTAAATAGTAATACCCAACTAACTGGTACATCATCTTATGCTGAAAACAACAAAGGTACAATCCTTTACAACTACGAGCAAATCAACAGTAGCACATATTATGGTGCTGGTGCTAAGATTGGTGCTCAATTAAGTGCTGATGGTACAACATACTGGGAAGAACAAAGCGATTACTTCCTAAGTGATGGTTACTATCTATACAGCACTGGCAACATTATGCACGTAGTGTATAAGATTCAGGATAAGTTCGTTAATGGTTTGACATTTGACGGATTTAACGTTGGTAGTGCTTATGCTACAGCGAGTGCTACATCAATGACCGACAACAACATGATTGGTGCAGGTAAGGTTAGTGGAAGTGTTGAAAAGACATTATACTATGGCTCAGAAGATACTTCTGGTAATGCTACTCGTACAGCAATCACTTACAAGGTTACAGTAAGTTCGGGTAGTGGTTATTACACATACTCACTTGAATTTAAAGTAAACTTTAATGACACAACAAATCTTCCTACAGCTGATACAACTTCATTCCAAGTAAACATCTGCTTTACTGAAAATGTTAACACCTTAGCTGTTAATACAGTTAGTGGTGCTAACGGTACAGTATATAGTGGTGCTGGTTATGTAAGAATGAAAGAATATAGTGATGCAGGATTTGTAGACGATGCAACTTGGGTAGGCGGAAGCAGTTGGAAATCAACTCCTTACACATTTACTCTTGGTTATTTCGGAAAATATGAACTTATTCACAACATGGCTTCTCAAAACTCATTTGTGAAATATAATGACAGTTATACCTGGTGGAACGAATCTGGCACACTTGTTGATAATGTTACACCTACAAACATTAGCGAATCTGCTGCTCGTGACAACGTAAATGACTTTAGTTATATATTCTCAAATGTTAAGAGTGGAGCGAAGATTAACATATTAGTTGCTAAACTTTATGCTGTGGATTACACAAAAATCAGCCTACAATATTACCCATGGCTTGAATACGGCTATGTAAGTAATAGTAGTTACCGTGCTGACGGTACTGCTGGTAGCCTAACAGCTATTAGCAGTTCTGCCACCTACGGCAGTGGTGCTCTTACACTTATAGGAAAACTAAAAGGTGATAATGACACCGCTGCCCAAGTTAAGGCAGTATTAAGCGGATTCCATAGCTTGTCTACTGGAATTAGCCACTTGGTGGTAAAAGAAGGCAATAACCTTACTGTTACAACATCACAAGGCTCAAAACTATTCTACAAAAACACAAGTCGTGGTAGTTATTACGGCAATAGTTATGTAAATGGTTCGCTTGCTTCAAATGGTGGTTGGACAGGTGCTGGCTACAAAGATAGTGGCACAAATGGTGCAACCTTTACACTTACCCCAACATCTAGTACACTAACATTACCACTAAAATGGTATGAAATGGTATACACAGTTACTACTAAAGATAATGGCAACATTGGTCAACAAGTAGGAACAGAAGCTTATGTACAAGGTTATTGGGATGGAAGCGGAACAAGTTATACTTGGAAAGGCAGTAATGCATATGTATCTACTTATACAAGTACAAGCTACACAACAACTGCTGGTTCAACTTATGCTTTCTTTGCCAATAGTGGATTTAAGTACAAAATTATTATCCGTGATGGCAATAACAATATTGTAAATAGTACAGATTTCCTTACCGGTTATAATAGAGTAAACATTACTTGGAGTGGTGCAACAGTTAATGCTCCTGCAGGATTTGGCGTTGTGATTGCTCGTACAAGTGGTGCTGACCTTACTAAAGCAGATTGTGCAAGTAGTTCTGGTTTTGCAATTATGGCCAACAACAAGGAAAATGCTTCGACAGGTTTAACTATTAAAACAGGTGCATTAAAAGACAACCTAGAACTTGCTACAGTTGGTGGATATTACAAGATGTTTACTAGTTGGACAGTGGCAAGTGGGGCTGCCAATGTGCTTACAGCATACAGAAAATCTTCTACAACATTAGTTGTTGTAAGTGGCGACTGCTCATTAGTTGCTAATTATGATGCATACATGAGCATCACAACAGGTTATGGCATAACAACAAATCATGTTACTAATGTAAATTGCAACGGTGGTAGCTTTGCAATTACAGGTTACACATTAAATGGTAGTGCATCTATTCCTAACTTAAACGGAATGTATAAAATAGGCACAGTTGTTTCTTTAAGTAATACTCCTGTTGCTGGTCACCAATTCGTTAAGTATGTTGTAAACGATGCTGGTACAGTATCAGATGTTACTGGTAACACACATACATGTAATGCTGGTTATAGTTATTTTGGTGCAGTATTTAAGGAAATTGAATACACTCTAAATGTTACTAAGACCACAGGTGGAACAGTAACTGTAAATAGTACAAATCTTAAGACTCAGCCTAGTCCTAATAGTACTGCAAGTGCAAGCTTAAGCTTTACAGTTGGTTATTTTACTAATGTTGTATTAAAATCAGCTACAAATACTGGTTATATATTCTCTGGCTGGAATACAAGCGGTTATAAAGGTGGCACACCTACAGCCAATGGCACAACATTAACACTTAACCAATTTAGAGGAACAAGTACAGTTTCTGCATTATATACTGCATTAATTGAAGTTCCTACAAATGCAATAACTATTAACTTTATGCGTTATTTCGATAGCACAACAAGTATTAATGTGACTCACACTAATACTCCAAGTTCAGTATCTTTAAGTAGTGATGCACATACTCTTACACTTACATATAGTGCTTATCAAAACATTACTGGTGCAACCTCTTATGGCGCAGTGACAGTAGATCTTTATAGTGCTTCAGGTTTCAATGTTGAAGGTGGCAAGTATAAAGTAGTTATTGGTAGTGCAATTAATGTTACAATTAAAATGGGCGATAAAGTAGAGTATGTTGGACGTGGCAGTAGTTCAAATGTTACTATTGCAAGCAGTGCAACAAATGCTAATCCATTTAGTGTGACACTTGGCTCAGACCCAACCAAAACACCTACAATTACCCTAAACTTTAAGGTAAAACAAACTATTACTGTATCAGACGATAGTTCTATTGACGAAGTGTTTGCTTCACTAGCAAATACATCTAAAGTTACAACTGCAACAGTAACAGAAGGCGGACAAATTACACTTTACGCCAATCAACAAGCTGGTAATAGTGTAAATGACAAACTTATTGGATTTGTATTCACACCAAATTACGTTAAGTTTGGTAATGCAGATTACCTAATTGCTAGCGATAATACCGTAAACGTTAACGGTACAAAATATTATGTAAACCGTAGCAACGGCAAAGTTTACACTAATAGCGGAATGACAACCGAAGCTACAGGATACACATTCACACCATACTGGTTTGGTGACGCTCGCTTTAACGGAGCAAGCGGTGATAATGCATATTTGCTTCTAACTGGAGCATCTATCAACTTTGCAAATGAAAAATACACGTGGATACTTGATGTAATGGCAAGTCACGTGGGTACTTATACTGCTAAATATGTAAAATCATACAAGATTACAACCGACATTATTTACCCAGACGGAACTAGTGCTGTAAGCAACTCTAATACTGGTAGACTATCTCATTGGACAGGTGTTGGTATTGCATTTAGCGATGGTTCGTACTTAAATTCTGATACCACATTCTACTTAAATGGCGATACAACAGCTAAAACAAGTTATATTGGTTTAACCTACACCAAGACTAGCGGAGCTGTGTACAACTTTAATGGTTGGTATCGTATGGATAAAGAATCTAAAGTTTTAACCAAAATTAATAATGGCGATTCTGACTTATATGGTTCTATTGGTTCTGATAATACATTAAGAATTAAAGTAAGTGCTGACACAGTAGGTAAGTACATTTATTGTGCTATGATTAACAACCCAGTTACAATCATAGTAAATCCTGCTACAAACCTACCAGACGGAGTAGCACAAAACATTACAATCGCATCAACTAATGGCGGAGCAATTTCGGCACAAGGCACAGCCTTAGACGGAACATTCACAGCAACAGTTGAAAGCGGAAAATCATACAAACTAACCGATACACTTACTGGAAACACAAATAAAGTTGTGAGAGTTGGTGCTGTAAGGTTAAGCACAGGTACAGCGGTAGCATACACCGCTACTGACAATGGTTTTGGTGGGGCTACTTGGACAGTAACTAACACAGTTCCAGCAGGAACATATAGATATAATGTTATTTATGAGAAAACATATACTGTTAATAAAACTGCAACAGTTAATGCAACACTTGTAACACATGCAACACACTTTAACAGTAGTGCAACAGCAATTAGCACAGCTGTTACTGGTATGGCTTGCACAGTTTACACCGATATGACAATGAAAACCGAAGCTACAAGTGCAGATGGTAGTCATTATGCAGAAGGTAATTATGTAAAATATATCTACAAATCGTTACCAGAAGGTTTTGAGAGAGTTAACTGGACGGTTACAATGGGTGGAGCTACTACAAACTATGTTACATCCACAGGAAACATAACAATTGGTGTTCAAGCGGACGGTGCAAATTATATTGCTATTAAACTTACTGGCGACCTAACAAGTGTTAAACTTAACATCAAAGAACGTGAATTCAAAATCACAATGACAGCCCATGGCTACACAGGCTCGTTTGGTGATGTTACTAAAGATGCAAACAACTGCAAGAGTTGGACATACTCTGTATTGCTTGCAAGCGGTAGTAGTACAAGTTTGGGAAATGTGAAAGTTGAAACAAACTATTTTGGAAATAGCGAAACACCAGCAATTGGTTATTGGGGCAGTGTAAAACTAACTTACACAGAAGGCGATGCAAAATATGTGTTTAAAAACTATAAGGTTAACAACACAGCATACACAACATCTACCACAACTATTACAGGTGTTAAGGGTGCGATAGATGTAATATTGGTACTTGAAAAACAACTTACAGTAACAATTAAACTTCTAAACCTAGCTACAGGTGAAAAAGTAAACAAAACAATTGCAACTCTTGTTTCTAAAGACAACGAAGCAGTTCAACTAAACTTCAATCAAGCAAGTTATTTGACTATTGACAACTATAAATTCCTAGAAAGTACACCTAAGAGTTATATTGACTTTAACCGTTACACAACAACAGGTGCTGGAAATTACAACTTCTACTTGCTAAAAGGCACATCGCTTGAAGCAAAAGCAACATTTGTTACTGGTCAACCATACTTATTTAAGGTTACACCAGAAGCAGATTGCACTTACTATGCAGCATATGTTCCTACATTTAGCGCAACAATCAACACTGATCCAGCAAGCACTGGAAACTTGAAATTAACTAGAGAAGGGGGAACAACTCCTACACAAGGCAATCCACTAAGTCCAGCAAGCATTTGCTATGGTGAAAAGATTACTGTAGAAGTAGAACCAAGCACAGGCTATGAATTTAGCAATTGGTCAACAACTGGTAGCAACGGCATTGGCAGTTTTGGTACAACAACAACCGAAATTATAATGATTACTGCAAATAGCACAATCACTGCTAATATGGTCAAAACCGTAACTATCACAGTTAGAGGCAGAGACTTTGTTGAACACGGAGATGGCGGAACTTGCCGACCTGTTAACTTCTTAGTTTATAGAGAAACAGTGGTTTATGATACCGATAAAGAAGGCAATATGACTTCTTCTATCGTTAAGGAATACCTTGGTGGTAGAGCAAGTGACAATCAACACGATGACATTACATTTACTGTAAAAGTTGGCGACAAACTTGTTATTGAATTTGTTGAAAGTCGATATTATTCTAGTGGTACACATTCTTCTAAATACTGGTTGTATAAGGGCGACACAGCAGTTACGGTTGCAGATAATTCTTATACAATTTCTAGTGTGGCTGCTGGCGACAACAATACAACTTATACATTCTATGTTCAACCTGCAGCAACAACGATTGTTCAAACAGACCCAAGCCTTTCAGTAAACAAAACAATTACACGTGTTCCTAGTAAAATTCTTGCTTCTGATTACGCAACATCACTTTCAGGAACAGCAAATGTTGTATTGTATTGGAATGAAATTGGACAAAAAGTTACTATTACAACACAAAACGTAACAAACTACACATTCGATGGTTGGTATTATAATGGTACTAAAGTAAGTAGTGAGTTAAGTTATACTTATACTCCTAGCGAAACAAAAAATTATACTTATATTGCTAAATACACAGGTAGCACTCATACACTTGATATGACTGCTGGCGGTATTGGCTCGGTATACTTTGGAAGTAGCAGCACAGCATTTGGTGGTACACAATATCTTGCTGGTGGCAGTTATACAATTACCAACAACGATGCAAATATCTATATGCTTGTTAAGACCGAATATGGTCATAAGTCAACAACTGTTACATACAAAAACGGCACAGGTAGTGCAGTTACCGCAACACCAAGCGGAACTTACTCAGTGAAGAGTTTTGTATGGAAATACAGTGACTTTGGCTCATTTAGATATGGTCAAACATATTATCTAGATAGTAGTAATCATTTGTATTATGATTTAATGTGTACTCATAAGATTACAAACACTACAAACAATAATGCAATAAGTGTTGCTAATGGAAAAATTACAATCACTTACAATTCAAGCACTAAGGCAGTGTATACACTTCGTACATACAGTGTTTACACAATCCCTACAAACAACTTAAGTACAACAATAAATGTTGGATTTAAGAGTAATACTTGGATTGATAGTGGAAATTACACAAGTGCATTATCAGAATTGGGTGGTGCTGGTACTTATACTAGCCCATACAAACTAGACTCTGCACAAGACTTTGCATTACTTTCTTATTTAAGTAATACAAGTAGCGAAACATTTGCAGGCAAATACTTCTATATGAGCGGAACTTTCTACTTTAATAGTATGTTTAACGATGCAAATGAATACTTGTGGGTACCTATTAAAAACTTTAATGGTAACTTAAGAATGGGCACTTATGTTCAAGGTATTATATCAATTGGTGGTAGCAAGTTTATTGATAGCACTAATAGTACACTAGCTAATCTTGAAACATCGGCTACATTCATTGAAAGTGCTAATGGTGCAGTATTCACAAGCATTAATTACTTTAGAATGATAGAACTTTATTCGTTTAACACTTCTAAAGAAGTAGCAGGTATCATTGGTACTGCTACAAATATATACCTAACTTATTTACACCTTAACTATATTAATGTTAATGCTCCTATTAATAGCTCAATTGGTGTATTAGCAGGAAAAATGGCTGGTGGTATACTCGAGAAAGGTTATATTGGTGGAACAAACTATGTGACAGCACACGATAGTTATGGTTCTAACAAAGAAAGCAACATTGGTGGACTTGTTGGTGTTATGACTTCTGGCAGTAAAACATTTACAAGTAGTGACGATGTTACTGGAAACGTTGTAATTGGAAACCTTTATAATGGAATTAGGGTAACCGATTATAATTGGGACTCAAGTAGTGGTTCGGCAGTTTCTAACCCAATTACAGGCAATATGATAAATATTGGTGCTTATGCCGGTAAGGTGGCAGCAAGTACAACTGTTAGAATTTACAATACTTGGAATGTGGCATACACAGTAAGAACTAGAAACATATCTAATACTACAGGTTTAACAATTGCTAAGAATACGGGCATCATGGTTGGTTATAATCTTGGTACAGTTGATATTGACACTTCTATTATTAATCCAAACAATTTACAAAATAATGGCTCAGGTGTTGCTAGCACAAGTACAAAACTTGTGGGTGCAGGAACTGGTAGCACAGATGCAACAAGTAGTATGGTATACAATACAACTCTTGCAAATGCTGGTACAACTTCAACTGCAATTAATGGCGCAACATACTTTATTGCTTCAGCAGTAGGTAGTAATCTAAAAGATAACACTAGTGCAACAGGCGATAAGAAGATTAGAGCTATTATGGAAAAGAATGGATTTGACTTTACTAAATTCATTACTGAGTATACAGATACAACAGGTGCAGTAAACTATACAATGCGTCCTGTAGGAATTGCATCATATAGACCTATCTATTCTAGTGGAAACACTACAACAGATGCTGAACATCCTGATTATGGTATCAACCTAGTTAAGGACGGAAGCACATTAAAACCAGCAAGTGTTGCACAATATTTGTACGCAATTTACTTGCTTGCTAACGATAGTGCTTACACACGTCTAGAACTTCAATGCGATATTGACTTAGGTTGTGTTGCAGGTGGTGTTACAGTAGGTAGTTATTATGGTATTAAAAATTACGACATTCCAGCTAATAAAACATTAGATGGTAATGGCTATGCAATTAAAAATGTTTCATTCACTACTAGTTTGTTTAATAAAATCTATGGTACTGTTGAAAACCTAACAATTTCTGATACGTACATTAAGGTAGATATTGGAACTGGTTATTTTGGTATACTATCATTGGCTATTCAAGGTGGTACTGTAAGAAATGTTGAAATCACTAATAGTAGATTAGACGTATTTACTATTGATACAGCAATTACTTATGGGACTATTGGTTCGGTTACTGGTCTTGTTGGTCTAAGTGCCACAGCAGGTACAATTAGCCGTGTTAAGGTAGAAAATACTAAGATTGCTCATGTGAATTACACAAACAATCCTACAGCGGTTGATCCTAACAAATATTCACAAGAAGGAATCAATTATATTGGTGGTCTTGCTGGTGGTGCAGACAATAACAACGCTTCAAGAAGTATTACTGAAAGTTCATTTAGCGGAACAATTGCATTATATGGTAATAGTCCTGCTAAAATGGGTGGTATTATTGGTAGAAGCAGTGGTTCTAGCACTGGTAATATGATGATTAACAACAATTTTGCTATAGTTGATGTTAAAAACAATACTGGTGTTACAAATATTAAATTGTTTGGGCCAATGATTAACTACGCAAGATACACAACTCTTGGTAGAATGTATGTGGCTGGTACACTAACTAATGTTGCTAAATCTACAAGCCGTACATTGGTTAGCTATGATTCTAGTACTAATGTTACATTTGAAAGTACTGGTTATAATATGGTTGTTTCTAGCAACTTTACAACGGGTTCTTCAGGTGATGTATGTAGAGTAGCCACATTAGCAGAAATGCAGAGTGACGCTACAAGCATTTACACTCGTGGAACAAGTGCATTTGACTTTGACAAATATTGGGCATATAAAGTAGGGGTTAATAATGATTACCCATATCTAAAGGCAAGTGGCAATGTGTATTACTTCACAGTAAACACAACAACCACCGGAACCCCAGACATAACTAAGTCGTTTACCGACGGCTCTAACTCATACGATGCTATAATTAATAGCAGTAGTAGTACAACTTACGTTGTGCCATATGGCAATGGCGGAACATTATCCGTAACTCCAGGCACAGGCAGTATGCTAAGCTTTACAAGTGCAACAGCCGATGGCAAAACCGCATTTGAAGGAAACTACGTAACTAATAGTACAAGCAAGCTTGAATTGACCGTATCTAATAATCATGAGATTAGCGAATACGTAATCAATTTAACCTTTGCAAACTACACTATGACAATTAATGGCAAATTAGACGATACAAGCCGTGGCTCAGTTACAACTAATAGTCCAGTAACATTTGGAAACAATGCACAAGTTACTGCAACCCTAAATACTCCAACAGGTGACACTGGTTATACCATTGACGAAAGAGTTGGTCTAAAGGGCTGGAGATACACAGA
This sequence comes from uncultured Clostridia bacterium, assembly GCA_934754495.1. GTDB lineage: Bacteria > Bacillota > Clostridia > Christensenellales > UBA1242 > UBA11490. The sequence continues at coordinate 15,407 of CAKVHW010000006.1, read as the reverse complement.
AAACTTGTTGACAGAAGATAACTTACTATACAATACAATCTCAACTGCAGTAGTTAATTCTAATGGTAGTGGTTCTGGTACAATAGACCTTACAACCAATACAATTAGTACAACACGTAGTGACTACACATATTATCAATCATTGTTCTTAAAACCTTCAGTGGCTGTTCCTGGCAGAACATACATTGTATGCTTCAAGATTGATGCTATGAGTAGAACAACCAATGCTAATGTTGGTACAGTTGTATATTACACTGACGGAACATACTCATTTGGAACATATCTTACAAGTGATGCAAATGTGGTTGGAAATACATACATGTATACATTCACTGTTGATGCTAGTAAGACTGTAAGCAGTTTTGAGGCATTAAGATTAGATGGACACACAGGTAGTACTGCTAGTCAAATGGCATCTACACTTACAATCTCAAGCGTAGGCATTTACGATATTACTGACTTGCATGATTGTGATAGTGCTACATACACAGTTAGTGGCAACACTGCTACTAATGGCAATGTGTTAAAGAGCACATTAAACTTCACAGTTGATGACACTACTAAGGATAGATTGTACATAGCAAGCACCGCTCCAAGTTATAGAGTGGGCATTACAAATGCTAATAGCCGTGCAAATTGTTCAGCAAGTGTTGTTAAGTCTGACAAAACTACAACAATTGCAAGTACTGATTACAATATAAGCAATACAGTTATGCTTAAATTCACTTATGCTAATGATAGCCAAGTTGCAAGCGTTAGTTATAAGGGCAATACTATTTACACCAAAAATGGCGGTGTAAGTAATAGTAAATACACATTGGTGGCAGAAACACTTAGTGGTTCTACCTACACAATGTACCTAAGCTTCTTGCTAGGTAGTGACACCTATGGAACTGGCGACAATGGTTATAAGGTAACATGGGAAAGTCGTACAATTGCTGGTACTGTTAAAAACAACTATATAAATACATGGGGCACAACAGGAAACAGCACAATTAAGGTTTACAAGGGTAGCACAAGCGGAACACTTCTTACTACAATTACTGGTGATAGCACCACAGAGGTTGCACTTTCGGGTGTTGCTAGTGGCGATAAACTTGTTATTGTGGGTACAAGTGTTAATAGCCGTTGGAAAGTTGGTAGCATTACAGTTAATGGCACTGCAATCACAGTTACCGCTAGCGGAAATGTTTACACAGCACAGTACACAGTTGGCACAAGCGCCTTTGCAATTCTAGTAAACTATGCACCAAATTATTGGTACAACATTAATACTAGCGCCACAACTCAAAAAGAATATTACACCGATGCTGGTAAGACTGCAGAGTTTATAACAGCTAATGGTGGTAATAGTGCTTACGAAACAACTGGCACTAGCACAAACAAGACCTTTACTGATGCTACAAAGGGTACAGAGGGAAATCCAATTTTAATTAGCACTCCAGCACAATTTGCTAGATTAAGTTACTTAATGAATATTGGGGCAAGTTATTATGCTAATGCATCTAGCCGTACTTATGCATCAAGTTACTATAAGATTACTGCCAACCTTGATATGAGCACATATATGTGGGTTCCTACAGGTTGGTGGGCAGATAAAACAATATCTGGTTTATCAGGTCTTGAATCTGACGAACATTACACAATTAAGAATGTTTGTATTTACGATAGTGATAGTTATCAAAACAATAAAGTTGATCGTACTGCAATGTTCTACAGTATTACAAATCTATTCAATGTGGGCTTTGATAATTTAACGGTTGTAAGCAGCAAACAACATGCTTCAGGTGTTATGTTCTATCAAAGCAATGCAAGTGCAACATATGTAACAATGAAGAATACAAACTTATATTCTTCTAAGAGTGGTTCAACTGTTTCAGCATTCGCTTATAGTGTTGTAAATGGAATGATTAACTCAATGTCAATTGTTGATACCTCATTCTATTTAAAAGCAACTTCATCTATATTTGGTATTGCACAAAATACACAATACGGGTCGTTGTTAAACAACATTCTTATTAAAGGTGTTACAGTAAATAATACTGGAAATATTGGCTCGTCAAGTAGATGGATTGCTCAATTGCAACAATATGCTACAGTTAAAAACATTGTTGTTGACGTTGATGGTAAGTTTGCAAATGCTGGTGCTATTGCAACAATAACAGCAGATTGTACAGCTGAAAACATATTTGTATATGCTACAAATAGCCATGTATATACTGGAAGCACTGCAATTAAACACATTGCATTCACTAATCGCACAAGTGTGGCAAGCTTTAATGGTCTTGACTTTAACACAGCGTGGGCAATAAGTTCTAGCGGTGTTACAGGTGGAGCAATTGCCGAACCTAAGATGTACAAGGCAAGTGTAAGCAACACAAGTGTTGGTAGCGATGTATATTACATTAGCGAAAAACATTCGGCATCTACTAAGTTTAGTGGTGCTGGTACTAAGGCAAATCCTTACTTAATTTCTAGTGTGTCTGACTTATATGCTCTTGCTAATATGACTAATACAGCTTCGTTTGACGGAACTGGTACCGGAAAAACAGCAAACAGAACATATATTTCATCCAATAAATACTACAAACTAACAGCCGACCTAGACTTGAAAGGTTACTTGTTCACTCCAATTGGTGTTGAACTTAATATCCATAATAATTGGGAAGGTAATCCTGAATTCTTATTTTTAGGACAATTTGATGGTGACGGACATACAATTAGCAACCTTACTATTGTATCTAGAGCAAGAGAAGCTTATACTGGTCTATTCGGTTATGTTGGAAATGCAAGTAGTGTTAAAAATTTACACATTGAAAACTCTAACATTATTGCTACACGTGGCGATGTACATGTAGGTACAGTTGTAGGTCACTTAAGAAATAGTGATATTGAAGGCGTTACTGCAAATGGTAATGTTTACTCGACAGTGCCATATACTGGTGGTTTGATTGGTAATGTTTACATTAGTTCTAACCACAGCATTACAAATAGTTCTATGAGTGGATTTGTTTATGGTAATGCTGCAACAACTTATATTGGTGGTATTCTTGGCAGATTAGAATTAGAGGCTAATTCTGCATATACAGCACAATTGCTAGTTCAGTACTGCTACAATGATGCTAAGATTATGTATGCATGTGCTGCAACTAATAGTGCTTCTGACCATGTAGTTGGTGGTATTATGGGTGGTATGGCAAATACTGCTTCTACCGTAACAAGCACAGTTATTACTGATTGTTATAATGCTGGTGAAATTCACGGTTATAATGCAATGGGTGGTATTATTGGTAGCATGAATAATGTTACTATCTACAACAGTTACAACATAGGTAAATTGTATGCAATTGCTTATGCTTACTGGGATGGTAGCAAAAACCCAATTGTATCTAATACAACCGCTGGAGCGTTCAGTAACGGCACTTATGGTTGGAGCACAACAATTAACACATTCTTTGGTGAAATTGGTGGTTATGCTAGTCAAGCCAACAACACAATTGTAAATACTTACTACGAAAATGGTTTGATTTATGGTACTAGTGGTGCAACATATGTATCTATTCCAGTAGGTACAGCAGGGAATAATGGCACATCACCTTATGGTGTAAGCATTAATCCAGGTTATAATGGTGCATTACCTGCAGTGTTCTACATAAACAATGTAAGCACTCTAAACAAAAATGCTATTATTAGTAAATTCAACACATCGGCTAATTCCGCATGGACAGTTGATGGTAGATTTAATAATGGTTATCCTACATTTAGGTGGGTAGTAGGTGAAGCGGTAAGATTTGTAAACAACAAGTCAATTACAACTCACACATTAGCTTCGGCTAGCTTGGCACAAGGCAAGAGTGTAACAACAACTGCACTTAGTGCTACTACTGTAGGCGTTTCTACAAGTGTAAGCATTAGTAAGTTTAATCCTATTGGCGACACAATCACACTTGAAAATGGCAAGGTTTACTTACCTGCCAATGTGTTCCAGTTCAATGGTGTGGTTTATGTGCCTAAGAATACTAAACTTGACTACAAGCTTATCCCTGATGAAGGATATGTAATTGATAAATCTGCTAGCCGTGATTATTATGGCAGTGCAAGTAGCAAAAACTTGTTCAGCTTTGGTACTCACGAAGATTATACTTGGGCAATCAGCGGTGACCATGGTCACATTACTATCACAAACAATATGTTTATGATGCAAAGTGATGGCTCGGGCGGTCCTGGTATTCTACACAACCGCAAGTATGCTTATACTACTGGTGACACTTACACAGTATCACGTGGTGAAAGCAGTACTGGTAATAGGTTCTTGCTACGCATTAACGATGCTGACGGCAACTTGATTGACGGCACATCAATTGCGATTAGTGGTTGGACTTGGAACAAATACTACAAAGCATATTTTGGTGACTTAAGCGGGACTTCTAGATCGTTTACTATCTCCGATAGTTCGGTTAAGTCGTTCCAGGTTGGTTTTGCAATTAATAGTGCTCAATACACATATCAAACATGGACTGATGTTCAACTAGAACTTAGCGAAACAGCAAGTGGTTATAAGCCAGAATGGTCAGTTGGTGACAGCCGTAACGACAACAATCAAAACTTGTCAGAAATGTCTGATGCCGACCGCAACACATATCTTGGCACGTTCACTGATATGGAACAAGATGCTATTGAAAACATATTTGATGTAAACTCAATGGTTACTGCAGTTGATTCTACTGGTACAGGTCTTGTTACAACAGGTAGCTATAATACAGCTGTTTACAGATCTGATTGGTTGGCTAACAACTTAAAACCTAACACAGTGTACACAATTAGTTTGAAGTATAAGGCTACATCAGTTCCTACAAGTGACACTTACGATAAGAACTATTCTGCACTTGGCTTCTATTTGTACAGTAGTTCTGTTGGTGAGGGCGCGGGTAAGTCTGTATGGATGTTCCATAGAAATGGTTCTAACCCTGTATTAAATCAAGAATTTGAAATTGTAAGCACGTTTAAGACATTAAGTACATTTGAGGGTTATCAATTACTTGCTTATTCTCCAATGTGTTACAATTCAGCAGGTAGCAGTGTTGGTTATTCTGTAATTCACTACTACGACATTATGTTGTTGGAAGGCGATTACACTGGCAATGTTCCTGAATATACACCATATGATGGAAGCGATTATCACGTAACTGTTGATTCTAGCAAAGATATCTATGTTAACTTCCAAAACGACGTGTTTGATGTTACTATCAATTCTACTTTTGCTGTTGCTAATGGAGTTACATTAAATACTTCAGGAAATGAATACTTGAATTATGTAATTTACAACAAAGACAACAACAAAGCTTACTTTGATAGTGTTGTTGCTAATAGTACTACTCAAAGCACTGTATTCGAAGGCATTAATGGTGGTGAATATGTAATTGGTATTTACGAAGGAATGTTCTACGAAATAAAGGGCGATGGTGACGTTAGCTATAAGGTTGGCACTGGGTCAAGTGTATCGCTTGAAAGCGATGCGAATGCCAACTATGTGATTATTCTTGACAATTCTAAGGCTGGTATTATTATTACCGTAGTTGTTACTAAACAGTATGACTCATGGCTATATAATATCAAGAATGTTTAATGGGAAATGTGATTCTAGTGGGGGTGTCCCCACTAGGGCACATATGCCTAATTTACATTAATTTATGTTTATTTTAACTATAATTATATTCGTTATAAACTTGTTAAAATTAACCAAATTTGCTAAAATATTCTTGGTGAAATTGTAATGGTAACATTGCAAACTTTTACTGCGGATTATTACTAATTTAGCGTGAATTTACACGCAATGAAAATGGAAAAATCTTTTATACTTTTGCCTGTAGGGGTATAGGCAAAACACAATTTTCTTTGGTATAAAGTGATATTATTAAAATCTCTTTGTTAATTGGTTTTTGTTGGGGATTTTAATGGTTATCCTTTATATATAAAAAAAGACAATCGAGTTATTTTCGATTGCCTTTTTTTGTGTGCTAAAGCACTTCGTTTAAATGTGAAAAGTTGAAAGTTGAAAGTGGAATTAAGGAGTATTTTGATAAAAAGTACGTCAGCACGTAAAAAAAACACCCTACAAGTGGTGTAGAGTGATTTTTTGCATTTTATAAACTATTTAGTTTCTTTAGTTGCTTTCTTTGTTGCTGTTTTCTTAGCAGGCTTTTCTGCTGTTTCTTTTTTAGCGGTAGTTTTTTTAGCAGCAGTCTTTTTAACTGGAGCTTCTTCAACTTTAGCTTCAACAACTTCAACTTTTTCTACTTTTTTAACAGTCTTTTTAGCTTCTTCTTTCTTAGGTGCGGTTTTGCTAGCTTTATCTAGAGCAGCTGTAAGTTTTGCAACTTTGTTAGAAGCATTGTTTTTGTGTAAAACACCCTTAGAACAAGCACTATCGATATAAGAAATTGTAGTAGTAAGTTGTGCTTTAGCATCTTCTAGATTGCCATCGGCAAGAGCCTTACGATAGTTTTTAATGTAAGTAGCGATAGTTGCTTTAATATAGCGATTTTCTGCTCTTTGTCTGTCGTTTGTAGAAATTCTTTTCTTAGCTGATTTAATGTTTGCCACTTTGTTTTCTCCTTGTGAATAATATTACTCATTAATATTTTGCTAGGTTATTTTACCACATACTTTTTATTTTTGCAAGTATTATTTTAAACAATTTAAAATTTATCGCTTTATTTGGTAATTTTAAAAGATTTTGTGGCAATAATTTAGTAGGGGAAATTCATGTGAAAAATTATTCCGATTTAATTAATGAACTAAGTATCGAATTTAGTGCTTTTAAGGGCGTTAAAACAGTCGAAACGGCAGAACACAAGTTTGGTTATGAATTAGATTTTTATTCTGTTAAAACCGCAAAAGAAGCGTCAAAACTTGGTAAAGAATGTGGAAACTATGCCGTACTTTCGTTTCCACAGTTTTTGGATAATTATAAGTCGGCATTACAGTATTATTATAGGCAATTTAAGGCGGTTCTAAGCGAATTTTTGGGTGACGTTAAGCAAAGTGATGTGATATTAGTTGTTGGGCTTGGAAATCGCCATATTTCTGCCGACAGCCTTGGGGTGGAAGTTGTAAAACGGCTTATTGTAACACGAGAAATGGCGTCAAAACTGCCGAGTGTGTGTGCTTTTTCGCCGTCAGTATTGGGGCTAACTGGTATTGAAACAGCTGACACTGTTGAAGCGATTGTGGATAAGGTTAGACCCACAATGATTATTTATATCGACTCACTTTGTGCATCGCACTCGGCAAGACTTGGGCGGTCGTTTCAGATAAGTAGCGCAGCAATCACTCCTGGTGCTGGTGTGTACAATACTCGGCGAAAACCAAAGACCTTAGTTTGCAAGACCATAAGTATTGGTGTGCCGTTTGTGGTTTATGCTGGTACATTTTTAAAAAGCGAGTTGGAAGATGAAAATATTTCAATTAATGACATTAAAGATAATAAATTGAAAACCGCAATTAACCGCATTTTAAGCACTCGAAACGACCAACTTGTAACACTGAAAGATATTGAAGAAAGCGTGGCAAAGGCGGGAAAATTTGTGGCACATGCTATAAATGAAATTATTTTTGGAGTTAAAGAATTATAGGAGATGTTAAGCATAAAATAAGAGTATGAAAAAGTTTATTTTTATAGCAACAATCGTGGTTGTTTTTTGCGGATTTTTTACAATTATTTTGTCATTATACCCAATAAAATACAGAACTATTGTGTTAAATTATAGTAAGCAATATGGACTTAATAAACATCTTGTTTTGGGGTTAATCAATGCTGAAAGTGGATTTGACAAAAATGCAATTTCCGCTGTTGGCGCATGTGGGCTTATGCAACTTATGCCAGCCACTGCAAATGAAGTCGGTGCAAAACTTAAAATGCACAGTGCACCAAATTTGTTTGACGAAAACGACAATATAAATGTTGGATGTTATTATTTGAAGTATTTGCTTAATATGTATAATGGTAACGAAGTGCTTGCGCTTTGTGCATATAATGCTGGTTATAACAATGTCAACTCGTGGATGGAATCTGGATTTGATGGAACACCGTCTAAAATTCCCGTGAGTGAGACGAAAAAGTATGTAAATAAGGTTTTGAAAGCCAAAAAAATTTATAAAATTTTATATGTTTAATAGTTTGACAATAATATAATAGCGGTGTTATATTTAAGTTTGAAATGGAATGTGGAGGTGTAAAATGAGTGTAATAATTGTAGATAATGCATGCGACCTAAGTGATGCACAAGTTAAGAAACTTGGACTTGACTCTGTTAAGTTTTCACCACGACTAAATGGTAGACAAATAGCAAAAAGTGCCGAAGCATATTCTGACGCTTGTAAAAATTATGGTGCATTAAGCCTTATGGTGACTGCTCATGATTTCACAAAAGTTTTTGAACCATACTTGCAAAATGATGAGAATATATTGTATCTAAGCACCAATCAAATGGATTATAATGTAACTAAACCTTTTGGTGATGCCGTGGCAGAATTGAAAGAAAAGTATCCAACTAAAGAAATTTTAATTCTTGACCTTGGGCTTACATCTAGTATAGCAGGTGTACTTATCTATGAAGTTGGCTTAATGTATAAGAGAGGGTGCACTGATCTTGAAATTAAAAACTTTATTGAAACTTTTAAAAATGAAGTAAAAGGCTATGTTATCACAAACAACAATTCGTTTATTTCTATTTGCGAAAAAAATGAAAATGTTAATGTGAAATCAAAACTAAATGTTGTGGCTGTAGTTGATTATAATTCTGAAAGAAAAAATGTAGTAGACTACGTAAACGGTAGGAAAAAGGCTATGGGGCAAGTAGTAGACCTTATGGCTGAAAATAGTGTGAATCTTGCAGATTATAGCATTCAGGTAAGTTATGCGACACAAGAAACAACCGCCGAATATTGCAAAGAGTTAATTGAAAAAAAGTTCAACAATGAGTGTACAGTCTTCCTTCAAAAAATGGATTTAACAAATGTTATGACATATGGAGCTGATGCAATTGTTGTAGGCTTTCATGGTAAAAGACATTAATTAAAAACCAAACAGTTTTATGTTTGGTTTTTTTATTTTTTGTGATATAATCTTAAATCAAGGAGATGCATATGAAAACAATAATAAGGAATGTAAATATTTTAAATAATGAAAAAATACTTTATGGTTATGATTTGTTAATTAATGACAATATTATTGAGAAAATAGAAAAAAACATTATACTTTCTGACAATAACATTATAAATGGTGACAATATGTATGTGTTTGGTGGTTTTGCAAATTGTTGTTTTAAAAACGAAAATAACATAAAAAATCAAGCAAAAAATGGTGTAACAACTGTAATTTGTAATTGCAATGATGTTAATAAAATGTTGGAATTAAAAGAATTGGGATATAATGTTTTTACCTGCATTGGGGCATTAGATAACAATCAATTTGTATCGCAAAACACATTAAAAGAACGATATGATTTCTTTAAAAAACATGGGATTGGTTGTTTATTGTTTGCACTTAATTCATATTATACCGATGAAACAATTTTTGCTGAATTAGTAAAGTTTTCTCATCAATATAATTTGCCTATTGTTACTAATTCCAACAACACATTGTATGAGGTTGGAGAGTGTGACAAACAATATGGAATTACTCCAATCAGACTATTAGAAGAATATGGTGTGTTGGACAATACTTATATGCTTTATGGTTGTGAAAATTGTGAGAAAGATGATGTAACAACATTGTCTTATCATGATGGTTTTGTATGCGTTACACCAACCAATAGTTTAAGATGTGGTAATGGTATTAGTCCTGTATATTCAATGCTTAAAAACAATTTGAAATTATGTGTTGGTGGTGATAATATCTTAAAGGAAATGTCTTTATTTGCCGATTTACAATCTGGCATTTTGAATGAATCTGGTCTTATAACAAATGAAGATGTTTTAAATTCTGTTACTATTTATCCAAACGAGTTGTTGGGTAGAAATGCTGGTAAGGTGGAAGTAGGGCAAGTGGCCGATTTGGTTTTGCTAGATAGTATTGATTTATTAAATTTGAACACGTCAAATGTTGTATATACAATTGCAAATGGTAAGGTAATTTATTCTAGAAATTAGCATTTCTTGATTTCGTTATTTTATTGTTTTTAGATAAAATTTTAATAAAAACAGTGATTTTTGCTGTTTTTTATTATTTTTTTTGATTGTTAGTGGGTTTTGGGGTGAGTATTACAGTATTTTATAAAGTGACACTTTTTGACAAAAAGTATTATTTGATGTGGTATGGACAAATTAGTTAAAATATGATATAATATAAAAAATATGAGGGGTATTTGTATGAAAAATTTTATGTTACATAAAAAATTTGAACCTATAAATTTGCCAGGTGTTGAACAAAAAAATGAACATGTTGCATTAGATAATTTGTATTCTTTTTTCCGTGGTATGATGCCTGCTAGATATAGCAGACAATATTTGCTTAATTTGGGTGAAGATGACAAAGACATTAAAAAATTAATTAGTGCTAGAGCATTATGTGAATCAAATAAATATGATGGAGTAAGCCACATTGACGATGATACAAAACTTCTCCCACAAGATTTAAAGGGTTCGTATAATCATATTGAAAGCGATGATGCGAAAAATGAGATTTTAAAGTATGTTAAGGAGCAAACTCTTACATATGCTTGCAAAAATATTAAAAAGTATTATTTAAAGATGAATGCTTTTTATAGTGACATTATTACATCTCTTGACAATCAAATAAAATCGGAAGGTGGTGTTTCGGTTGATTTGTTGGCTCAAAAAATTGGACATGCTTTAAAAAACGATTTTGGATATTATATTGAGGAAATTGAAAAACATGACCCGGCAAGAGCAAAAAAATTAAAGAACAACTATGTGTGTGGGGTAAGAGAAGTTCATGACCCACTTACTGATAAGGATTATATGGTTGCACTTGAAATTCGTGTTCCAGATGATTGCAATGAAGATACACCTGAAGGCAAGGAAAAACTTAACAGATTTATTATGGCTAATGCCTTAGAACCAAATGGTAAAGTTGTTATTTTAGGTGAAGTGGGGGGTAAGGTAAATCCGTTTAGTCATTTGCCTATTGATTATACTGGCCCTACGCTGGTTACTAATATTAACATTGCTCCTAATAGTGCTGCAGTATTTTTCACACATAAGGCATATGTTGAATTGCAAGCCATGATGCTTGTTGACCATAACTTTTTGAAGTATGTTCAATTATCTGATGCGATGAATGTAGAACATAACGCATATAAGCATATCTTAAATGCGGTTAATCAGATAATAGGAGTAGAACCTCTTAATTATGACATGAAAAGAATTGAAAAAATTTCAAGTCCAAGTTTTTTTGGACGAGTTTTCTCAAAACCACAAAATAGAAGTAGAAAAATAAAAAATTATATTGATGGCAAACGAACTCAAAACTTTGGTGTAATTGAAGCCGCTAAAAAAGTTGCTGATGAGTTTGATAGAATGGCAAACGAAAAAAAGAGCAGTGTGGTTTGTCCTTTCCCAGGTTTTGATTTTTAGTATTGAATTTTAAAATTTAATGTGATATAATGTTTATAACTTAAAGGAGATGAATATGGAGTTTTTGGTAATAATTTTCATTACATTTCTTACACTAAAGGGATTTGCTAAATAACTTAATTAATAATATAACATAATTATGTTAAATAATATCATTAGTATATTATTGAATGCGAGTTTTTTCTTGGTGTTGGTTTTTACTCCAATAAAAAAACAACAAAAATTTATAGAAAGGGTTTAAAAAAATCCTTTCTTTTTTTTGTGTAAAAATTTTTAAAAAATTTGACATAAAAATGTTGACATAATATAGGGGCAGTGTTATAATAATCGAAAGTCAAAGAAAGTCAAACTTTTTTTGAGAAGGAGGGTGTATGCAAAATATAAGTGATGTGATAGAGCAGTTTATACTAGACCAACTGCAAGATTATGGCGAATTAAACTTGTCAAGGAATGAGTTGGCATCGTTTTTTAATTGTGCACCAAGTCAAATAAATTATGTTTTGTCTACAAGATTTACTAATCCAAAGGGTTTTATTGTAGAAAGTAGACGAGGCGGTGGTGGTTATATAAAACTAACACGAGTTGACCTAGACAAAAATGATTATCTTGAAAAACTTATTTGCGACACAATAAAAGATGAGATTGACCTTAACTTGGCTAACCAATTAGTGGACGGACTTCTTGTTAGGGGTATTATAGATGAGCGAGAGCATAATATTATAATGTCGGCAATTTCTAATAAGGCATTATCTAATCCACTAAAAATGGAAAACAAACTTAGAGCAAATATTTTGAAAAATATATTAATAAACATTGTAAAGGGAGATAAATAATATGTTGTGTGATAGATGTAAGAAAAATGTTGCAACATTTCATAAATCTGTGATGATTAATGGTGAAGGTTACGAAACGCACCTATGTGAAAAGTGTGCAAATGAAATGAATCTTGATATGGATTTTGATATGGATTTAAACTTTGGTTTTGGTAACGACATTTTTGATTTCATTAACGACAACTTTGGTTTTAACGGTCTATATCTAGAAAAAGACACTAAAAAATGTCCTAAATGCGGAAGCACATTTTCTGACTTTTTAAAACGTGGCAAATTAGGTTGTAGTGAATGTTATGATACATTTAACGAAGAGATTCGTGACATGCTAGAAAATATGGATAATCCTACTGACATTGACTTAAGCCTAAACGAAGCACCTAGTGAACTAGAAACTTTGGAAAATGATTTTAATAAAGCCATAGCCGAAGAAAGATATGAAGATGCTGGAAAATTAAAAGAAAAAATTAATGCACTTAAAAATGCGGACAGTAATAAATCGGGAAAAACCGATAAAAAAGGTAATAAAAAGGGGGATAAATAATTATGTTTAATAGTGAATTAAGAGTTACTGATAATGTAAACAAGGCTTTACAAATTGCTGGTAGTATTGCCATTCAATATGGCTATTATCAAGTAGGAACGGAGCACTTGTTGTATGGTATTTCTGCTTTGGAAGATACTGTATCAGGTAAAATTTTGAATACTTATGGTGTTACTCCAGAAAAACTAGAACAAGTATTTGACAAAACTGCGGTTAAGAAAAATCTTGTTGTTGCTGGAAACACAATTGAACTTAGCCCTAGAAACAAGGAAGTATTTAGTATTGCAAAGAAATTTGCTATGCAAATTGGTCACAATTTTATCTCAACCGAACACCTTCTTGCTGCTATGCTACTAAGTGAAAGTAGTTATGCTGTAAATATCTTAAAAAGATACTTTAAAATCAACCTTAACGACTTAAAAAACAGTGTTTTGCAAGTGCTAAAAGCAGGCACTTTTGAAGGTCAAAATATTGGTGGCGACAACACCATTCAATCAGGTGAAAGCAAATTACCAAAAGAACTTTTGGAAATGGGACAAGACCTTACTCTAAAAGCCAGACAGGGTAAAATTGACCCTATCATTGGTAGAGAAGAAGAAATTAGTAGAGTTATTGAAATACTATGCCGTAAAACAAAAAACAACCCAGTTTTGATTGGTGAAGCCGGTGTTGGTAAATCGGCAGTTGTAGATGGGCTTGCACTTGCAATTGCTCAAGGAAAAGTTCCTGATATTCTAAAGAATAAAAGCATTTTTTCACTAGAACTTGGTGGTCTTATGGCTGGTACTAAGTTTAGGGGTTCTTTGGAAGAAAAGTTAAAATCACTTATTGATATAATCACTCAAAACCGTGATATTATCGTGTTTATTGATGAAATTCATACACTTGCTCAAGCAGGTGGTGACAAGGGCGAAGTTAACCCATCTGATATGCTAAAACCATATCTTGCACGAGGTGAATTCCAAACTATTGGTGCAACAACTACTGATGAATATCGTCAATACATTGAAAAAGATAAGGCTCTAGAACGTAGGTTTCAACCAGTTATTGTAAACCCACCAACAGTTGAACAAACTATTGCAATTTTAAGAGGCTTAAAAGATAGTTTTGAAGCATTCCATAAAGTTACAATTGGTGACGATGCAATAATTGCTGCCGCAACACTTTCAGACCGTTATATTCCAGATAGAAGTTTGCCAGATAAGGCTATTGACCTTATTGATGAAGCAAGCAGTAAAGCTAAGGTTTATGGTAGCCAACAACCTGAAGAAGTTACAAAAATAGACGAAGAAATTGCTGGTTATGAAGCCGAAAAACGTGAAGCTTTGATAAATGAAAAATTTGAAAAGGCAAGCGAATTTAGAGACAAAATTAAAGAAGCAACTGCTAGAAAAGAAAAGATTTTAGCACAAAAACAAACTAATAATATCACCATTAATAGTGATGATATTTGCACAATTATTAGCAAGTGGACAGGTATTCCTATTACAAAACTAACCGAAAGTGAAAAGGAAAGATTGTTGAAACTTGAAAGCATTTTGCATAATCGTGTAATCGGTCAAGACGAAGCGGTTGTGGCTGTAAGTAAAGCAATCAGACGTGCTAGAATTGGCTTAAAAGATGCTAATCGTCCAATTGGTAGTTTTATGTTTTTGGGTCCAACAGGTGTTGGTAAAACCGAACTATGTAAGGCACTAGCAGAAGCCATGTTTGATAATGAAAATGCTGTTATTAGACTAGATATGAGTGAATACATGGAAAAGCACAGTGTAAGCAAACTTATTGGTGCTCCTCCAGGATATGTTGGGTTTGACGAAGGTGGTCAACTAACTGAACAAGTTAGAAGGAAACCTTATAGTGTTGTACTATTTGATGAAATTGAAAAGGCACATCCAGATGTATTCAACTTGTTGTTGCAAGTGCTAGATGATGGTAGACTTACCGATAGTCAAGGCAGACTTGTAAGTTTTAAAAACACCATAATTATTTTCACAAGTAACTGTGGTGTAAGCGACCTTCCTAGAAATAAGGGTGGTTTAGGATTTAACGAAGCTCAAAACAACATTAATGAAGACATGACAAAGAGTATTTTAATGGACGCATTAAGACGTACATTTAAGCCAGAATTCTTAAATCGTATTGATGTAATTACAGTGTTCCATTCACTTACTCAAGAACAACTTGTTCAAATTTGTAAGATATTCATTAGTAAACTTAACAAAAAACTTCAAGACCAAGGTGTAAGCCTAAAAGTAACTGAAAGTGCTTTAAAGTACACCATAGATAAAGGCTTTAATGCTGAATATGGTGCAAGACCACTTCGTAGGCTAATTGAACAAGAAATTGAAGACCGTATTGCTGAAGAAATGCTAGAAGGCAACATCCTAAAAGGTGATACAATTATAATTTCTGCTAAAAACGACAAACTTACACTT
>CAKVHW010000005.1 GCA_934754495.1 uncultured Clostridia bacterium | reverse complement strand
TCATAAACCTACTCAATTTTCTATTTAGACGATTACATTATATAACAAATTTTTATGCATTACAAACATTTTGTACAATATTTTTACAAAAATTGAAAATTGTTTAAATTTTGTAAAATTATTCAAGTAACATCCAATCAAGATACAACCCAAAACCCTTGGTTGGATCGTTTACAAATACATGTGTAACAGCTCCAATTATCTTGCCATTTTGCATAATTGGGCTACCGCTCATTCCTTGAATAATTCCACCAGTTAAGGCTAATAATTCTTTATCCACTACTCTAAAAACCATGCTTTTTTCATTGCTAGATGTTTGATAATTGGCTTTTATTATTTCTATTTCATATGGTTTTATATCTTCTCCATTAAGCGCACAAAATATAGTTGCCTTACCAGGTTTTACACCTGCTCTTCCACCAACTTGAACAAGTTGTTTTTCTTCAGCAAATTCTTTATTTGTTATATAGCCAAACACCCCATATTCAGAATTTTTATCAACGTCACCAAGCGGGTCATTCTTAGAGAATGTTCCAAGAATTTCACCAGGAGTGCCGTCTACCCCTTTTTTTATTCCAAGCACCTTACATCTATAAATATTGCCATCGTTTACTTGTAAGATGCTTCCACCATTGTTGTATATTGCATGTCCAAGCGAGCCAAAACGCAAATTTTCATCTTCTACAAATGTAAGGGTTCCTATTCCTTCGGTATTGTTTTTAATCCATAAACCTAATTTGTATTCACCACTAAATGAGTCTTTAGCTGGAGTTATAGTAAGGCTTATTTCTTTGCCATCTCTAAGCACTGTCATTGGCAATACTTGCCCACCAGAACCTGCAAGTATTTCATTAATTTCATCAATAGTAGAAATTGTTTTTCCGTTTAAAGTTTGAATTAAGTCACCCACTTTTAATCCAGACCCAACAAAAGGATTAACAGCACCGCTTTTAGTAAAAATATAGTTACTACCAACAACAGTTAACCCTTTACTATCCAACGAAAAACCTAGACAATCACCCCCAAGATACACCGAATTATCAGCAACCTTTACCCTAAGTGAAAGCACATCAAACAAATTAAACAACTTGTAATTAACAACATATTCATTAAGTTTGGAATCTTCATCTTTTGTGCATGTTGCAACAACTTTAGTACTCAGTTTGTTTGCAAGTTTTTCATATTCGTCTTTATTTAAAACCACATTCTGATTGCTATACAAAAAAAGTTCATACGGAAAAGTGAACGAAACATACAAAAATATTGATAAAAATAACAAAAAAAATGCTAATTTAAAAACCTTACTTAATTTTTTCATATTTTACTCGTTAAGTTTAGTTTTATTAAAAAGCATTTTTTTATTCAATTATATATTTTTTTTGTAATTATTTGCCGAATTTATTAATTCATTAGCATAAAGATTAGCATATTCGCTGTTGCCATCAGAACCAACCATACGTGCAATTTCGTTTATTTTTTCAGCACCTTCAAGCGGTTTTACCATAGTGTAAGTACGTCCATTTTGTTCAAACTTGGATATTTTTAGATTGTTATCGGCAAAACATGCAATTTGAGCCAAGTGTGTAACACATAACACCTGACATTTTTTAGAAACCATCGACATCTGTTCACCAACAACTCCACCAATTTCTCCACCAATACCTGTGTCTATCTCATCAAACACATATGTTTTATTAAAGTCCGCATTTGCAACAGTCTTAAATGCAAGCATAAATCTACTTAGTTCGCCTCCGGATATAATCTTAACAAGCGGTTTTAATGGTTCGCCTAAGTTTGCACTAAACAAAAACTCTATTGTATCAGCACCATTTTTGCTTGCTTTTGATTCAATGTTTTCAATGTTATAATCATCAGCAAAATTCACTTTAAATTTAGCACTTTTCATTCCAAGACTTTTTAGCCTATCCATAATCTTGTTTTCAAAGTTTACGGCAATTTGTTTTCTCTTGGCTGTCAATGACTTGCAAGTATCTAAAATTTCAAACAACAATGTTTGTTTTTTGTTTTTTAAATTTTCAAGTTCTTCCGTTGCATTTTCAAGTTTTTTAAGATTAAGTTCTGCATTAGACAAATACTTAAAAATTTCTGCAATAGAACTACCATACTTTCGTTTTAATGATTTTATAGTATCAAGCCTTTGTTCAATAAAATCAAGTTCGTTTTCGCTATAGTCAAAATTATTTTTGTACTCACCAACACTTTCCAATACATCTTCAACATCTATCACCGAAGACTCTAACCTACCATACAATTCTTCTAGTTCAGGAATATATTTTGAAAGTCCACCAATTGTGTTTTTTACACCTTTAAGCCCAGACAAAACATTGTAAGTGCCTTCGGTATAAGAATCAAGTTCATTAAATTTTTCGATTATTTTTTCACTGTTAAGTAAAATGTTTTTTCTTTCTGTTAAAGATTCTTCTTCGCCATCTTTTAAATCACTGGCAATAATCTCATTAATTTGATATTTCAATAAATCAATATTTCTTTCACGTTCGGCACCATCACCACCAATGGAAGAAATATCAACGTTAATCTTTTTTAATTCTGCAAGTTGAGTCCCCAATGTTACTTTACTATCATCTAAGGTTTTTCCGCCATAACCATCTAAGAAGTATACATGTTGTTTTGTGTTAAGCAAAAATTGTTGGTCGTTCTGCCCAAAAACATCTACAAGACATTCTGCAATCTTTTTTAACATGTTAAGAGTAATTATCTCACCATTTAACCTACACTCATTTTTACCAGCAACATTAAGGGTTCTACTTAAAATGATTGTGTTTTCTCTTTCAATGCCATAATCATCTAAAAGTGCAAAAACCTCATCGCTATTAGTCTCAAAAACTGCTTCTACCTTAGCCTGCTCTGTGCCATATTTAATTAAGCTCTTGTCACCTCTAGCCCCCAAAACAAAATTAAGAGAGTCAATAATTATTGATTTACCAGCACCAGTTTCACCAGTAAGAGTATTCAACCCATTTTTAAACTCAATAACACATTCATCAATAAGGGCAATATTTTTTATCTTAAGCAAATTTAACATATTAATTAATTTCCAATTTGTTTATATAATTACCAATATTATAATACAACAACAGCTTTTTGTAAAATATTTTTTCGAACAAATTTTCGATTTTTGAATTTGAATTTTAAAACAAATAAAAATCCTTTACAGCTAGTAGTTGCTTAAATTTCACAAAATAGTTTCCCCTAACTGCAATGTTATCGTAAGACGATTAGAAACAAATGACAAAAAAAGAAAACACTTTAACATGTTTTCCTTTCACCCTCTTTTTAATTAACTTGCTATTTAATAAATTCCAACACCTTATCTTTAACATAAAAGGCATCTTCGGTATCATTGGTAATAACCATAACGGTGTCATCACCATAAGTTGTGCCAAGCACTTGACTAATTGAAAGTTGATCAATCAAATTACTTACCAATCCGCCAGTTCCTTTCAAAACCTTAACAACAACAAGATTCATTGCATTTTTAACAGACACAACACATTCTTTAAAGATTGTCATATTTTTGTTTGAGATAGCTTGAGCAGATGTGCTAACAATAGCATATTTGTATTTTTTGCTATCAGACAAAATTTTAATAAGTCCAAGTTCTTTAATATCTCTACTAATAGTTGCTTGTGTAATATCAAAATTAGCGGCTTTAAGTTCGGCTACTAATTCTTCTTGTGTTTCAATTTCTTTAGTGGATATTAATTCTAAAATTTTAGACTGTCTAGAGTTTCTTGCCATAACTACAACGCTCCTCAATTTCAAAAATATTTATTCATTAGAATTTCCATAATTATACAACAACTTTAATTATTATGCAATACTTTTTTGAATAATTATTCATTTAATTTTTTATAAATATTCACGAATTTTTATAACAATAAAATGACAATGTATAATTATACATAACACATGAATAACGGCTTTGTTTAGCCGTTTTTTAAATGTTTAAAACCACATGATTTATAATTATACATGATGTTTTTACTCTCAACTACCCCATTTTATTTAAAAACAACCATAATTTTTAACCCACTTTTAACCACAAAATTTATAGCAGGGGACTTAAATTTTGAAAAATCGCAACCATTTATAACCACTTAATTTAGAATAAAAAATAGAGTAGTATTACTACCCCACCTAAAACAAAAAAGGGTAGTCGCACCGACCACCCTTTCTGGTTATTATATATTAATATTGAACATCCCAAACAACTAAGTGTTTAGCAGGCTTACCACATATTGCACACTTATCAGAGATTGGTACTTCGTTTTCAAGAATACAACGAGATTTTGCTCCCCTAATTTCTTTAACTCTAAGTTCGCAAGCTTCATCACCACACCACATAGCCTTAATAAAGCATGGTTTAATATTAAGAAGACTTGCCATTTCATCAAATGTCATTGCTGTAAATGTATTTTTGTCCATTCTTTCTTTTGCTGTGTTGTATAGATTTTGTTGAATATCTTCCAACAACTTTTCAATTACATTTACAATATTATCATCATTCGGTACAACTATTTTCTCTCTTGTATCACGGCGAGCAAGAGTAATTGTTCCGTTAGCTAAATCTCTAGCACCTACTTCTACTCTAACTGGTATACCATTTACTTCATGTTCTGCAAATTTATAACCAGGTGTACGTTCTGTTGTATCAACAAAACAACTATGACCGTCCATGTTAAGTTTTACACAAATATTGTTGCAAACTTTCATAACATTTTCATCTGCCCCAATAGGAACAATAACTGCTTGTGTTGGAGCAATTCGTGGTGGCAAAACTAAACCATAGTCATCACTATGAACCATGATTAATCCACCTATCATACGAGTCGTTGTTCCCCATGATGTTTGCCATGCATAGTCAAGTTTGTTTTCCCTATTTAAAAATTGAATACCATAAGCCTTAGCAAATTTTTGTCCAAAGAAATGACTTGTACCACTTTGCAAAGCAACACCATTATACATCATAGCTTCTATTGTAAGAGTAAATTCAGCACCAGCAAATTTTTCTTTTTCAGTTTTTCTACCAGTAACAACTGGGATTGCCAAATAATCTTCAAAAAACTTTTTGTACACATTTAACATGTCGTATGTTTCTTTAATCGCTTCCGCTTCTGTTTCATGAACAGTATGACCTTCTTGCCACAAAAATTCACGTGTGCGAAGGAATGGCCTTGTTTCCTTTTCCCAACGGCAAACATTTACCCATTGATTGTATTTTTTAGGCAAATCCCTATATGATTTAACTTTATTAGCATAATAATCACTAAACAATGTTTCGCTTGTAGGCCTTACAGCAAGACGTTCTTCAAGTTGTTTTTGACCGCCCATAGTAACCCATGCCACTTCAGGAGCAAAACCTTCAACAAGTTCGCCTTCTTTTTTTAATAGACTTTCTGGAATAAATACTGGCATGTTTACATTTTTGTGCCCTGTAGCCTTAAACATTCCGTCTAAAACTTGTTGCATTCTTTCCCAAATGGCATAACCATTAGGTTCTAGCACCATACAGCCTTTTACAGATGTGTAATCAGCCAATTTTGCAGCTCTAACAATATCTGTATACCATTTTGCAAAATCAACATCACGGCTTGTAATTGCCTTATTTTTCATATCAGTTGCCATAATTAAAACTCCTCTTCAGTTGTGGTTTCGTCCATTTGTTTTTTGATTTGAGTAATTTTACCCTTTACTTCATTTAAAGCTGTATAACATTCTTTTGCAACGGCAGTACCTTCTTCGAAAAGTTTGATTCCTTCTTCTATACCAACATTACCACTTTCAAGTTTTTCAGTTATATCTTTAAGCTTTTTTAATTTTTCATCTAAATTCATCGTTATTTCTCCTTATCAACCTTGTTTACAGTTGCATTAAGTTTTCCATCTTTTAGCCTTACATCTACAACATCACCCACTTTAATGTCTGTTATACCCATAACAGGTCTACCATTAACACTAAGTTTTGTGTAGCCCTTTATAAGCAAGTTTTGTGGATTAAGTTTTTCCACTACATTGTTAAACAATTTTACTTGCATTTCGTAATCGATTATTTTTTTATTAAGTAATTGTTCAGTATTATTAAACCACTTTGCAATGTCTGTTTTATAGTAATTTATTTTATTTTCAACAAAGTGTTCCGCTACAAGGACACAACGTTCAACAGTAGTTGTAATATTATTTGCCATAACATCAAGACACTTTTCCATTCTATTTACTTGTTTGTGAATGCCGTCAATAACATCGCTCTTTTTAAACACAGCAAGTTCTGCTGCTGCAGACGGAGTTGGTGCACGAAGGTCGGACACAAAGTCAATAATAGTAAAGTCTGTTTCGTGTCCTACCGCACTAATAAGTGGTTTTTTACAATTATAAGCCGCTTCAGCAACAATCTCAGTATTAAAAGGTTGTAAGTCTTCTAGGCTTCCACCACCACGAGCAACAATCACAACATCAACTTTGTCGTAATTGCTAAAAAAGTTAATACCTTCAGCAATTTCTACTTCCGCTCCAACGCCTTGCACCTTAACAGGGTAAAGCACGATATCAACACCATTATTACGCCTGCCACTAACATCTCTTATGTCTTGAATAACAGCGCCTGTCGCACTTGTTACAACCCCTATACGACGCACATATGGCGGAATGGCCTTTTTGTGAGCAGGGTCAAAATATCCCTTTTCTTCAAGGTTTGCTTTCAACTGCAAAAACTTTTCATACAAAAGCCCTTTCCCATAAGGTACAATTTTGCTTGCTTGGAATGTAAGCCTTCCACCCTTAACCCAGTAATTAATGCTACCTGTTGCTAGTACCATATCCCCTAGTTTTGGGGCTTGGAATTTATTAGCACCAAAAAGCACACAAGATAACAAATTATCTTCGTCTTTAAGGTTAAAATAAGCAATGCCATTACTTACATTATAACTACTTATTTCGCCAAACACACTAATGCCGTGTAGCATTTCTTCTGAATCAAAAATGTTTTTAATGTACTTATTAAGTTGTGTAACAGATACACAATTCTCCATTATGCATTATCCTTTATATAGCTTGCGATAACGCCATTAATAAAACTATAACTCTTTGGTGTTGAATACTTTTTAGCAAGTTCAACCGCTTCATTAACAACAATTTTAGCATCACTTGTGCCATGTTTAATTTCGTAAAAAGCCAAAATAAGTATTGCAAGGTCTACCTTAAACACACGGTCGATAGTAAAACCTTTTAGATATTTAGAAATATCTTTTAAAATATCTTCCTTCTCTTCAACAATACCACTATAAATGTCTTTTACAAATTGTTTGTTTTCGTCATTTAAGTTTTCATCAGACAAAAACTCATCAAACAAAACATCACTTTGGTCTTGAAAACAAAGTTCAAAAGTTAATTTAAAAAGCCAATCTCTAGCCATTTTTCTACTCATAAGTACACTCTCCTAATATTTAAAAAAGCCCTTGCTTTAAACAAGGACTTAAATTTACTAAACAATTTCTTCAGCAGATGGAAAATCTACGCCAAGAACGTGAACGTTAATTTTATCTATTTTCATTTCAACCATTGAAGCCAAACTGTTTTTAATATTTTCTTGCACCCTGTAAGCAATTTCAGATACATTATAGCCATAAAACACATTTAGATAAACATCAACATTCATATTGCCATTAACATAAGATGTTTTCACGCCTTCGTAATAGTTGTTTTTGTTAAACCACCTTTTCAAAGCGGAGCCAAAGTTAGCCACTAGCGAACTTACGCCAGCGATTTCTTTGGTTGCCAAATTTATAACAGACAACACAATATCTTTGTTGTAAGTAACTTCACCCCTAGCGGGATTATTCAAGTAATTCTTATCTTTATATGCCATAACAAAATCCTTTTTTCATTTTACAGGGTTAGTATATCACAGGATTTTATAAAAATCAATTATTCTACAGGAATAATTTTGATATTCTCTAAGCCGTAATCACTATTTGTTTGCACAACTTCAACAATGTTTGCAAGGTCATTTTCGCTAAGCCCACCTGTTTGAACAATAACACTAACATTGCTATCAGATGCACTTACAGCCACTTGGCTAAAACCCTTTGCAGCAATCAAGCCTTCAAGTTTTGTTTGCAATCCCATGTACTTTGTAAGCTTTGCAAGTTCGGCTTCGGCATTGGCTTTTGCTTCCGCACTAGAATTAGCATTAGCAATAATTGCTTCTAAATACAACTTTTCTTGAGCATTAGTGTTAAGCCTATCAGCCTTATATGTTGTAAAGAAATTGGCAGTGGTTACAACTTCACCGCTTGCACCTTTTGCGGTATTGCTATTAATTACCAAGTTTAAAACACCTGCAATTACTAGCAAACAACAAAATCCGCAAATAATTAATAATTTTTTGTTCTTTTTGAAAAATTTTTTCATATTTCTCTCCTTATTTTTTATGCACCAGCAAATACTTCCACTATATTACTATTAATTCCTAAAGCAGTAGAAACAGCCATAAGTATATCAAGTTTTACCTTAACATCTTTAGCACCTTCGCTAACCACAATCACCCCATTAATTATAGGCAAGGTTTCTTTTAAAATTAAGGGTCCATTTCCGCTATCGCCTTTTATTATAATTGGCTCAGTACTAACGGTTGTTGTTGTACCTGCAGAGGTTGTTACAGTTTTTTCTTCTACATTGCTCGCAATCTCAAGTTGCGGACTAGAAGAAATGCTTATCATAACCTTGGTTTTTCCAGCACCTTTAATTTGCCCAACAACATTTTTTAGTTTGCTTTCTATCTCGGCTATGTACTCAAGACTTGTTGTGTAGTTGCCTTTGTTTTGCTTTGTCGATGTGGTTTTGCTTCCAGACGAAGAAAATACATTAAACATTATCATCACAACCACTAAAAGCACCAGAAGTAACAACAATGGTTTTAAACTACTAAGTTTTGATAGCCCACCTGTAAGGCTCTTAAACCAGCCTTGCTTGGGTTTTACATCAATACTCTCTTCAGCCACAAGTCATGCCCCCTTATTTTTACTGCTTTTTAAAACTATATGTAATAAGTTTATACTTAATTATATTTTTTAACGAATACATTTAGAACGAGTTTAACAGTCTATATTAGCACTTATTATTTACAATATTCATCTTTCGACACATTAACACTACTTGCGTCACCAAGCACCATATTTTTATAACAACACTCCCGTTCTTTCACACTTAAATCGGTTTCTATTATTTTAAAATTATAGTCTTCATCTATTTTAAATTCACCATTTTTAGCAAGTTTTACAATTGGAGTTATTACCACATAAACAAGGAATATGGCAAACATAGACTTTATAAACCCACCTGTTTTGCCACTTGGTGAAATAATATCAACCATAACACCTAAAAACACAACCCCAACAATACTAAGCAACCATGCCGTCATATTACACTCCCACAAAAGTACAAAGAATTAACGATACACTTATTAGATACATAAAAGCCATACTAAGTATAATAAGTATAGGAAAAATCATTATTTTAGATATATCTTCACAAAGTTTGCTAAGTCTTGTGTCACCAATAGGTTCTAAAACACCTGCCACCAACTGCAAAGCGAGTTTAAATAGCACTAGATTTATTAACGGCACAATTACACTTGAAAACATTAGTAGAAGTCCTGCCACCCCAACCGCATTTTTAACCACTGCCGAACTAAGAATAACATAGTCTAACCCTTCGCTTAAATATCCGCCTATTATAGGCACATAACTTTTCATTGCAAATCTTGTAGCTTTAAGGCTAATGCTATCATACCTGCCTGCAGATATTCCCCTAATCGTTAAAAACCCAGCAAACATTGTAAATACAAACCCTATAATCCACTTAAAGCAACTATTTAAAAACCCTAAAAACTTATTTAACTTTACTTGGCTAGACATATTGCCTATCACGACAAATAGAAACGATACAATGAATATAGGATACAGCACTCTCCTTAGTATTGTAACAACACCGCCAGTAAGAACAGCCACCACAGGCTGATATGTGCTAGCACTAACAACACTCCCCATAGATGTAAGTAATGTTAAAAGAATTGGAAACAACAGCCCCATTTGATTAGATATTCCATCTACGCACTTGGTTGTTGTAACATATATGTTTTTAAATACTTCTACAATTACCACAACCACAACAGCCAGACACACAAAGTGGATAAGGTCCGATATTGCTTTACTACTCTCTGTTGGCTTAAACGACTGGACTATATTACCCATAATGGCTATAGCAACTATAAGAAGCATTATAGGAATTAGGCTTGTAATTTGCTTGAATATTGTAGATATTATCTTAGATACAATAGTGTCTGAGCCTTCATAGTTTCCAGATATTAGTTTTTTTACTATATCGCCAAACGAATCCATTATACACAGTTGGTCATTACTTTCCGCCGAATCATCTAAACCGCTAAAGTCTATATCATCAAGTTTTGTATCCACCTCCTGTTCTAATTGTTCCATTTCACCTTCAGCATACACTAAACTTGTAGGCAAAACAAAAACACAAGATGCTATTATTAACACAACCATAACAATCTTTTTAATCATAATAAATCCAATATAAGTTCAAATAGATTTGTAATAATTGGCAATGACACAACAAATATTGTTATTTTACCACACAGAATTATTTTGCTTGCAATACTAGAATTTCCCGTGTCTTCACATATTGATGCTCCAAATTCTACAAGATAACCTATGCCTATTAGTTTTAATAGAATTGTAAAAAGGCTTTGATCAACACCTGTCTTATCTACTATGGCATTAAACACATCAAATATAGACACAAAATACTTTAATGCATAAGTAAGAAGTATTACACTTCCTGCCACCACAACAGTAACAGAAAGTTCGGGTTTAACCTGCTTTAATATTAATGTGACAACACATATCAACATTCCTATGGCAACAATTTTAAATATTTCCATTACCACCTGCCACTAGTAAAGCGAAAACAATGTCTTAACCGTTTCAAATAAATTACTAATCATATCAACAACCATAAACAACACCACAACTACACCAGCAAGTGTTGTAAGAGTGGCTATTTCGTCTTTTCCTGCATACTTAAGTATTTGATTAACCACAGCAGTAAGAATGCCTACAGATGCAATTTTAAAGATTATTTGAATTTCCATATTTCCCCCTTACATTAGTATTACAGCAATTAATGCCCCAGCAATAATAGACAACTTTATTATCAAACTTCCATACTTATCATAAAAGTTTTTTGTTTCTAAATATCTTTCGTTAAAAACCCCGTCATAGTAATTAAGGTTTTTAATTTCACCATCAACATCAGACTTTCCTATACTGTTAAGACACATGGTAAGTTCTTGTGTTTCTTTAGACTTTAATAGGGCAATGCTGGCTTGTCCATTTTTTAAGTAGTTTTGCAAGACTATATTCACATATTTGCCATAGGTCTGCCTTTCAAGCAAAGTTTTAAAATTAGTCTGTAAGAAAAAAATTTCGCTTTTAAAGTTGGTTATCATTTTTATTAGGTCGTAATACAATGTCACTCGGTTTTTATAATAATTACTTATAACAAAACCTATTAATCCACTTAAAACAATTATTAAAAGTAGTATTAAAAATTTTATCATAGATATATACACCTTAAATTTTCATCAAAAACACCTTCAATTGTTCCTACTCCAGCCGAAAAACCCAACACTACATACCTATCAAACATTTGCCTTTTTAAAATTTCCACAAAGGCTATTTTATTTTTCAGGTCGTTAATATTTTTACCATGAATTGTTGCAACAACCTTGACACCGCAAGTAATCGCATTAGATATTGTATCAATATCGTTATTAAGGTCTATTTCGTCTGTTACAATAACGTTAGGCGACATGCTTCTTATTCCGTTGTTAAAAGCAAATTGTTTTGTGCAATTCTTGTAAACATCTACACCTTTCAAAAATTCACTTTCAAGGGTTGATGTTATTTCGTTTCGCTCGTCAGCAACCAATATATTTATTGATTTATTAAAATTCTTAAGCTGATATACCAAATCCCTTAAAAAGGTTGTTTTACCAGCCCCTGGTGGAGAGATAATAAGAGTATTTTTTACACCACCACTTGCAATAAGATTAAACACCGGCATACAGCAGTTTTTTATTAAATGCGGAATTCTGATATTTAGCGATGTTGTGTTTTTTAGAGTCTTTAATTCGCCACCTGTTGTTACAAGTTCACCAGCAACACCAATTCTTATGCCATTGCAAGTCACATAGCCATTAAGCAACTGATTATTAATTGTATACAGTGAATTTCCAGAAGCCATGCTTAAAATGTCAGTTATCATAGCACTATGTACTTTAATTGCACCTTCTGGTTCTAGGCTAAGTCCATTAGCTGTAAGGTATTTAGTCACCTTATCAACTATTACTATTGGACAGCCCACTCTTAGCCTAATTTCACTAACACTTTGAAGGTTTACACATTTAAAATATTCAAGTAAGTATGGTGGAAATATACTTTCTAACATTTTAAAAATCTCCTTTTTACTATCAATGCATTTTAAAAAAATGTTATGACAAAAAAAAATAAGCAAAACCAACTAGTTTTACTTATTCGCTAAATTATTTTATTTTTAAACAGAATAATATATATCTTTTAATTTCATTGCATCTATTGCCATAATGCCTTTGCTTTCACATATTACAGTAGGCTCTAGGTTGTATTTTTTTATTACCCTTGCTAGTGGCTCAAATTCTGGGCCATATTTAGTGTCAGCAAGTGTTAAATGCTTTACTTCGCCTTTACTAGAATACTCTATTTTACTAAAGTGAATATGCACATTTTTAGTGCGATATTCACCCAATGTTTTAAGACATTTTACGATTATATCTTCATAGTCCGCATCAGTTTTTAATGTTCCGCCAGTAAGCGCATTAATGTGCCCAAAATCAAAAGTTGGCATATAGTGGTCAAATAATGTGCAAAAATCCAAAATCTCGTCTACAGTGCCAATTTGTGCTGATTTTCCCATGGTTTCCAGGCAAACATACATATCATCTAGACCTTCTGCAATAATACGGTCTTTTAAAATATTAAGACGTTTTTTAGTAAGAGCCACCGCTTCTGACCTTTCCATTTTACCACAAGAAGCGGGGTGCACAACAAGATGTGTTCCGCCTAATATTCTAAGTTTTTTAAGGCTATCTATTACATAGCCATAACTTTTTTCAACCATTTCATCGTCAGGATTAGCAAAATTAATAAAATATGGTGCATGCAAGCTTATTGTTATGCCATATTTTTTCATTTCTTCGCCTATTTTAGCAGCCATTTCATCGCTTAGAAGTATTCCTTTACCAAATGAATATTCATAGGCATTTAAGCCCTTTTTGCTAAGCCATTCGGCGGCTTGATAACTATGTTTTAGTCCGTCAGCATAAAAACTTTCACAATTTCCAGATGGTCCAAATTTTATCATTCTGATTATCCTTTTAAATATGTTTTTAATTTCATCTTGTGGTCAATCACATTTGCAACACAAATCAAATCACCATTACAATGAATAAAGTAATTATTATTGTCTAATTTAGTATCAACACTTTGTCCGTCACACAATCTTTTTATTTCAACTTTGCCTAAATCTTGTACTTTGATTTTTGGAAAAACCTTTTCAATTGGTATTATTAAATCTTCTAGATTTTCACTATTTTCAATGGTTTCTAACGATATTGCATTATCTAGATTAAACACTCCACTTACCGTGCGAACAAGTTTTGACATATAGCCAAGAGTACCAAGTGCCTTTGCCAAATCTCTTGCCAAACTTCTTATATATGTCCCACTTCCACAAGTTATTTCAAATTCAAAAGTATCGGCACTTATTTGTTTTACAGCATCAAATTTTGTAACACTCACCTTTTTAGGTTTTAAATAAAAATCAGCATTATTTCTAGCAAGTTTGTAAGCACACACACCATTCACTTTTTTTGCACTATATTCAGGTGGCATTTGGTCTATTTCACCCACAAAATCAGGCAATTTCGCCTTTATTTGTTCTAATGTAGGAATTATATCGCAAATATCTAAAACTTCGCCCTCAGAGTCCAGTGTTGCAGTCGTTTTGCCAAATGTGAACCATGCAGTGTATGATTTTGTTTTTTCTAGAAAATAATCAAACATTCTTGTAGCCTTACCAATTGCAATAGGAAGTACCCCACTAGCAAGTGGATCAAGTGTACCCATATGACCCACTTTATCTGCTTTAAGTTGTTTTTTAACCTTAGCAACAATCTTTGCACTACTGCAACCAGCAGGTTTATTTATATTAAGAAAGCCTATCATAGTTGTCATTTATAACCTTTTCAAGTTTGCTAATAACAGCCCTGTAAGAGCCAAAAATGTTACAGCCAGAAGCAAGTTTGTGCCCGCCACCGCCAAAATATTTAGCAATAATTGAAACATCTTTATTTTTTCCACGTAAACTACATGCATATAAATTAGGACTTTTTTCACTAATCAAAATGCCAATGTCAACTGTATCAATATTAACACACATATCTACAATGCCATAGTTTTCACTATTTAAAATATGATTTTGTTTAAAATCTCTTTCAGTAAGGTATGTAATTGCAACTTTTCCGCCACAAATATATCTTAAGTTGTTAAGTGCTGCTTTAAACACATTTAGTTGTCCAACTGTACGTTTTTGTATTAAAACATAGTTTAGTTGGGTCATATTAGGGACATGTTTTAGTATTTCACCAGCAACAACATGTGTTTCAGGTGTTGTGTTGGAGTGCAAAAAACCACCAGTGTCAGTCAAAATTCCTGCATACAACCCCATACAATTATTAGCATTAAATTCCACTCCCAATTCTTTAAACAAATGAAACAAAATTTCTGCGGTGCTTGAAACATTCTCTTTAACAGTGTATTTTGTAAAAATATCTTTTGCCCAATCATCGGTCATGTGATGGTCTATTAAAAGTGTATTTTCATGAGTTTTAAATAAGTCAGCATATTTCCCAGTGCGATTGATATCACCACAATCAACAGCAATTATTGTGTCATAATCGCTAAATTCTGCTTGGTTAATTTTATCAATATATGGCAAAACCAAGTAGTTTTCCGATATTTCACCATCACAGAAAATATCAGCTTTCTTTCCAAGTTGCAACAAAGCCCCTTTTAAAGCAGAAGCCGACCCCAAACAGTCGGCATCTGGTCTAACGTGTGTCACAATTGCAACCACGCTAGAATTGTGTATTAAGTTTAATACATTTTTTTCAAAAATCATTTTTCCCTTCTTTCATCGTTAATTTTATCAATAAGCCCTTCAATCTTTTCAAAGTACTCAATACTGTCGTCTAGATAAAACTCTAGGAATGGCACTTTTCTAATATCTAGTTTTGAACAAAGTGATTTTCTTATAAAACCAGCAGAGTGCAAAATTTGATTGAAAACTTCTTGTGTATCAGTGGCATTAAATATACGCAAATAAACTTTGCTTATGCTAAGGTCATTAGTTGTATCAACCTTAACAACACTAATAATGCCATTAATATTAGGATTTTTTAGCTCGGAGTGAATGATTTCGCTAATATATTTTTGAATTTCCGAATTAATCTTTAAAATTCTATTATTCATATATTTTCCTTTTAAATTTGTTGAACTTCGTAAGCTTCTATAATGTCGCCATCTTTAATGTCGGAATAGTTTTTAAGTTTGATACCACATTCAAAGCCAGCCTTAACAGTTTTTGCATCGTCTTTGCCCTGTTGTAAACTCTCAATTTCTGTTTCGGCAATAACAACATTGCTTCTTAGAAGCCTAATCTTATTGCCCCTATTAACTGTTCCGTCTTGAACATAACTACCAGCAATTGTACCAACACTGCTAATTTTAAAGATATGTCTAACTTCGGCATGACCAAGTATTTTTTCTTCAAATTTAGGAGTAAGCATACCATTAATAGCCTTAGTAACATCATCAATTGCGTCATAAATAACACGATATGCTTTAATGTCAACACCATTTCTTTCTGCAAGAACTTTTGCCTTGCTATCTGGTCTAACGTTGAAAGCAATAATGATTGCACCACTTGTTTGAGCAAGAAGCACGTCACTTTCATTTACAGCACCGGCTGTAGAATGAATAACCTTAACATTAACTTCGTCATTATGAATTTTCTCTAAGCTTGCTTTTAATGCTTCAGCCGAACCTTTAACATCGGCTTTAACAATAAGGTTAAGCGTTTTAACTTCATTGTCAGCAGATTGTTTTAAGAATTCTTCCAATGTTACATTGTTTGTCTTAGTAATCATTTCAACTTGTTGTCTTGCAACACGTTCGTCAACAATGTTTTTACCCATTTTTTCGTCTACAACGTATACTTTTTCGCCTGCTTCTGGGACATTATTAAACCCAAGAAGTGAAACAGCCATACTAGGTCCAGCAGCCTTAACCGAGTTACCCTTGTAGTCGTTCATGGCCTTAACCTTACCATAAGAAGTACCACTAATTACAAAGTCACCAACTTTAAGTGTGCCATCTCTAACAACAACGGTAACTTCTACACCACGTCCCTTATCAACACGACTTTCAAGTACATAACCGCTTGCAGGGTTTTTAGGGTTTGCTTTAAGTTCGCTAACTTCAGCAACAAGTAGTATTGTATCAAGTAATTTATCAATACCTGTGCCATTAATAGCAGAAATTGGCACACAAATTGTGTCACCACCCCATTCTTCAGGAACAACATCATATTCAGTAAGTTGTTGTTTTACTCTTTCAGGGTTAGCACCAGGTTTATCCATTTTGTTTATAGCCACAATCATAGGAACTTTGGCAGCCTTAATATGATTAATAGCTTCAACTGTTTGTGGCATAATGCCGTCATCGGCAGCAACAACTAGGATTGCAATATCAGTAACCTTAGCACCTCTAGCACGCATAGCGGTAAATGCTTCGTGACCAGGAGTATCAATAAAGGTGATTTTATTCTTATTTACTTCAATTGAGTAAGCACCAATATGTTGGGTAATTCCACCTGCTTCGCCAGCAGTTACATTGGTCTTTTTAATTGCATCAAGAAGTGAAGTTTTACCATGGTCAACGTGCCCCATAACAGTAACAATTGGTGGACGCTTTTCATTGGCTTCTTGTGCTCTTTGTTCAAACATTTCTTCCAATTGTTCTTCGTAATTTTTCTCAATTTTTTGTTCTAGTGTTACACCAAACTCAGAAGCAACAAGTTCGGCTGTTGCAAAGTCAATGCTACTGTTGATGTTAAGCATCATTCCAAGCATCATAAACTTCTTAATAAGTTCTACAACTGGCTTACCAATTTTTTCTGATAAATCCTTAACAGTAAGTGTATCACCTGTAATAACTGCATTTGTAATTTCAGTTTTTTCTGGAACAACAACTTCTTTTTGTTTTTTTGGTTTGCTGGAACGAATACGTGCACTTCCGTCTTCGTTTTCGTAGTCTTCTACTTCAACATAACCCATTCTAATTTTTGCTTTTTTAGAAAGTTCTTTTTTCTCGTCATTAACTTGTTTTGTTTTGTTTTTATTACCAAACTCACGTTCTGGTTTTACAAACAAAACTTCTTTTTCTTCCTTAACAAATGGCTTAAATGGGCGGTTTTGACCTTGTTGACCATTTGATGCTACTCTACCACCAGCTGGACGTTGTCCCATAGGACGGTCGCTGTTGTTTCTGTTAAATGGTGGCCTACTTCCATCTCTATTAAACCTTGGGTTATTATTATTTCCACGGGAATCAGGTTGATTGCGGTTAAATTGTGGTCTAACATTGTTTTTAGGAGTGAACACAATATTAGGTTTTTCTTCCACTTTGTTGGTAGCAACAGGCGCTGGTGCAGTAGTTGCAGGTTGTGTAGGTGCAGACTTTGATGTAACTTCTTTTTCCTTTAAAGATTTGCAGTATGTATCAAGCGCCTTTTTCGCCTTGCTAATGCCTGTGGCAAAAGAACCTAGCTCGCTTCCATTAAGCATTTGGCTAAGTTTTTTAAGTTTTTCAAATGATACTGTGTTTTTGTTTTGTTGTGCGTTTCTATTATCCAAATTACGACACTCCCTTATTTTATTATATTAACTTCGCTACTTTTAAGTATTTCGTTAGCCAAGTTTTTATCCAACAACCCCATAACCTTACAGTTGTTGCGGTGAATTAAGTCACCCAAAACTGCATTGGTCTTAACCATTTCCCATTTTTTATATTCACAAAGTTTTATAAGTTTTTGTTCCACCTTAGCATTAATAGTAGAACAAACAACTACAAGTTTTACATTTTTTGTGGTTTCACTTAATGCGTCAAAGCCAAACACAACTTTTCCACTTTTAATGCTAAAACCCAAATATGTTTCTAATTTGCTAGTCATTTATTCTCCTTTAATTTCGCTATACACACTATCTGGAACATTTCCCTTAAACGACTTATTAAAGCCATGTGTTTTTACACACTTTTCAATGCACTCTTTATTATTGCACACATAAGCTCCACGGCCGTTTAGTTTTCCTGTAGGGTCAACCACATATCCATTCTCGGTTTTTACAACCCTTATCATTTCTTTTTTAGGCTTTTGAGTTCGGCATGCCAAACATAGCCTTAAAGGAACAACTTTTTTATTCATTCTATTCTAATTCTCCAAAAGCATCTTCGCCTTCAAACAAGTTGTCATAATTGTTTTCATCGCTATAGTTTTCACCAAGGTCTAGGCTAGGTACAACACTCTTTGCCTTAACGTCAATTTTCCAGCCAGTAAGTCTTGCTGCAAGTCTAACGTTTTGACCAGCTTTGCCAATTGCAAGTGAAAGTTTGTCATCAGGAACAACAGCCAAAGATTTTTTTTCATTTTGATTTACTTCTACATGAAGTACTGTTGCAGGGCTTAATGCAGAAGCAATAAATTCTGCTGGGTTTTCACTATATGGCACAATGTCAATTTTTTCGCCATTAAGTTCGTTAACAATTGCATTAACTCTCATACCCTTATTACCTACGCATGCACCAACAACATCTAGTGTCTTATTGTCACTATACACAGCAATCTTAGTACGATAGCCGGCTTCTCTTACGATGTTGTGAATCTTAACTTCTTCGTTTTGAACTTCAGGAACTTCTAGTTCGAAAAGTTTTTTTACAAAGTTTGCACTTGTACGAGTAAGTTGAACATAAGGCATATTATAACTTTCCTTAATATTTCTAACTAGCACTTTCAAACGCATATTAGGCGTGTACTTTTCACCTGGAATTTTGTCTTTTCCACCAAGAACACCTTCAACTTGTGTAATGCCCATATCGCAGTAAACATTGTCACCTTCAATACGGCGTACAATTACTGTAAGAAGTTCGTCTTGTTTTGTGTTAACTTCTTCCATAACACGATTACGTTCGGCATCTTTAATTCTTTGCATAACAACTTGTTTTGCTGTTTGTGCTGCAATTCTACCAAAATCCTTAGGCATTTCTTCTTGGATTACTCTATCGCCAACTTTATATGACTTCTTAATAAGTTTTGCATCACCCAACAAAATTTCTTTATCTGGGTCAGTAATTTCATCTACAACCGTTTTGTATGAATAAACCTTAATGCTGTTCTTTTCTGGGTCTAGTTTTACAAATGCACTTTTTGCTTCGCCAAAGTTTTTCTTGTAGGCACTTGTAAGAGCACTTTCTAGTGCTTCAACAAAATAATCCTTATTAATACCTTTTTGTTCTTGTAAATCGTCTAATGCTTGAAAAAAATCTTTACTTGTCATTTTTTTATTTTTCTCCTTTAAAAATTAATAACTGGCACAATTTGTGCAATGTCAGATTTTTGTAGTATTGCTGGTTTGCCCTCAACCAATATTGTAACAGTGTTGTCGTCCCAATTTTCTAAAATTCCCGTAAGAAGCTTTTTATTATAAGGCATAACTGGTTTGTAGAACTTAACATCAACTTCTTTACCACGATATTTATTGAATTGATATTCTGTGGTAAGTGGTCTATCAAGACCAAGTGACGAAACATTTAAGCAATATGGCTCATCATTTGTAGGGTTTATTTCGTCAAGTGGCTTATCAAGAGCCCTGCTCACCTTTTCGCAATCGTTTAGGGTGATGCCATTAGGTGAATCTATAAATAGTTCTAGCACCATTCCATTTACTTTTTTAGTGTACTCAATATCCACCAAAACATAGCCAAGTTCTGCCACAATTTTTTCTATTTGTGGTCTACAACTTGAAATAACTTTTTTGCCGTTCATAAAAACTCCCTTTACAAAAATTAAAGTGGATTTATTAAAACCCACTTAGTAATTCTATTAAAGCATTAATAGTGTACCATAAAAAAACTATAAAATCAATAGTTTTCGCCACTATTTTGGTGAAACATTATAGCTAATAAGTTTCACAACTTCTGCTGTCGCAACAGCATCATTTACTGCCCTATGAGCACCTTCTAACGAAACACCAAGTTTTGCACAGATACTGCCCAACTTGAAGTTTTTAGCACCAGCAACATTTAGTCGTGCTAAATATAATGCATCAATTTGGCGGTTGTTAAAATTATACCCCAATTTTCTTGCTGCAAAATCCAAAAACTTGTAGTCAAAATCAATATTATAAGCCATAATTACACAGCCATAACAAAACTTATAAAAATCAGGAATAATTTTATCTATTGGATATGCGTCCTTAACCATATCATTTGTGATATGAGTAATTTGAGTAATTTCATCAGGAATGGCTTGTTTCGGCTTCACAAAACAACTAAATGTTTCAGCCAATTCGCCGTTAACAAGTTTTACAGCACCAATTTCAATAATTTCATTTTTATTAAATTCAAGCCCTGTTGTTTCAAAGTCAAATACAACAACATCGTTTTGTTTTAAAAACTCGTTTGGCTCATATGCTTTTGCCAAAAAGTTGTCTTGGCTCATATTCACATATGGCTCTGGTTTCACAAATATGTAGTTTTCATTTACACCCTTTTCTTCCACTGTTTCTTCTTCCATCTTTTTCTCTGGAATTTTACAAAATGAGATTGATTTCACTTTAAAACTTAGCCTTTCGTTGTATTCTTCTAAGTCACCAAAAACAACCAGTTCTGTGCCGTCTTTTTCTTCTAGCGAAGCCAATTTTTCATACGTAAGTTTGTTTGGAAAACACACACAATGAAGTTTGCCCGTGCCATCACTAAGGGTAAATGTGAAAAACTCTTTTTCTATGGCATTTCCTTGTTCGTCTTTACGTTTTGATGTGAAAGATTTTTTCAAAAAATATTGTAATTTACCACATGCAACAACCCCTTGTCGTGCACTTTTTAAGTCGGCAATTTCGGTGGCAATATTGCTTATTTCACCACCAAACAACTCTTCTCCAAGTTCCACTTCAATTGTTTTTTCTTTCTTAAAAACTGTGGACGAAATAAGAGCATCAAGTTCTTCTTCTTTTTCTTTAATTACATCATCTACTTGCACGGCTTCTTTTTCGGCAATAGCCACATAAAACTCGCCAAAAAAGTTGTTGTCAAGGTCTTTTACAAGTTGTTTTTCGTAGTTTTTATTTTGTAAAAATTCTACAAATTGACTTGCAATTTTAATATTTATAGTAGCCACTCTTTCTTCAAGTTTGACACTAACATCACCCTTAGAAAAACCCAATATACTTTTACAATTTTCAAGCACATTTCTGTAGCAATATTCTTGAATTGCATCTTCATCTAGGTACGAGCGTTTTAGTTTTACGTCAACCTTGAATTTGTGCTCATATAGTTCGGCAATAAGGTTTTTAATTTTTTGCCTATCCGATTCTTTTAATTCGCCATCATAAATAAGTTTAAATGTGGCCACTTTTGTAGCCTTATCGTAAACAACACTTACCAATTTAAAGTAAGTGTTGTTAAAGTTTTTATTAATGTATTCTAATAATTTATCCATAATCACCTAAAAACAAATAATTGTAATAAATCTACAACAATAACAAAACTAAATAAAACGATAAGTCCAATACCATGAATTTTAGCTTCAACGTCACGATTAATAGGTTTTTTCCTTATTGCCTCTATTAAAACAAATACCATTCTTGCACCATCAAGTGCTGGAATTGGAAGCAAGTTAAATACCGCCAAATTTATAGCTATTAAAGGGAATAATAGTAATAGATTTAGAAGACTTTGTGATGATGCCGATGCAATTGTAGTAATTGTAGTTATTGGTCCACCAAGATTGCGTAAACTATATTTGCCTATTAATAATTTGCCAAGTATAGCCAAGCACTCACCTGCTATCGAAAAACAGAAAGGAATTGCCTTTAATAAAGCCTGACCAAAGTTGTAGTTATACCAACTTGTTGTAACGCCAATTTTGTAATCGTTTACAGTGCCTTCACCCTCAACAATGTTTCCTTCAACATCATATGCGTGCTTTGTAAGTTTTACTTCAACGTCTTGTTTTTTGCCATCAATAACACGTTGAACAGTAAGTGTAATAACTGTTGTATCATCTTGAATTGCACCCACCATTCCATTAAATCCGCCGTTTAAGAAAGTACATGTTTTACCATTAACTTTTTTCACAACATCGCCTTGTTGTAATGTGTAAGCAGAGTCGACATACTGTGATGGAAGCGCCGTAACTGTTTCAATTTTTGATAACCCAGCACCAATCACGCAAAGCAAAACAACCGAGAAAATTATTGCAGAAATAAAGTTGAAAAATGCACCACAGAAAAGAACAATAATACGTTGCCACCAAGGCTTATTATTAAAGGCATCAGGGCTAACATTGCCGTCTTCGTCTTCACCTTCAAAAGCACAATACCCACCAAGTGGAATAAGTCTAATAGCAAAAATCTCGCCATTTTTCTTGGTTTTTTTAAACAATGCTTTACCAAAACCGATTGAAAATTCGTTTATTTTAAATTTAAAAATTTTGCCTGCAGTGTAATGACCAAATTCATGAATAACAATCATTATCATTAACACAAGCAAGGCTAAAATGATGTATAGCACGCTTTTAAAAAACGAGCCAACCGAACATAGATAAGATAACAAATTAATTCTCCTTTTACGCTATAGCAACTAGCAATGTAAAGGCAATAAAGCAGAATAATGAGTTGAAGATAAGTCCATCTACTCTATCCATAACTCCGCCGTGACCTGGAAAAATTGTTCCATAATCCTTAACTCTTGCTCTACGCTTTAGAGCACTTGCAATAAGGTCGCCAATTTGACTAATTATAGACCCTAATAAGGCTATTATAATAATAACCCAAAACTTACCATTAATTACAGCAAATTGTGATTTAAAAGCATTAGAAGTGTTGTAAATTGAGTATAAAATCATTCCACTTCCAACACCACCAACTAGTCCACCAATAGCACCGCTAATAGTTTTGTTTGGGCTAATTAATGGACATAGCTTTGGTCCTTTTAATAGCGAACCAGTGACCATTGCCATACTATCAGTACAAATAGTAACTGTGAATACAAATAGTAAGATAAAGAACACAAACTCTTTGCTTTCAGCACCCAAAACGGAATGTACAAAATGAAGTTGTCCAAAGTGGTTTAAGAAAATTAATGTCAAGAAAAGTAATGCTGGGTACACAAAAACACCAAGTGAATATGTAGCTTTTTCAAGCGCATATCTAGCAGGTTTTGTGTCGGTAATTTCATATTTAGTAAGTTCGGCTTGAGTAGTTTTTTTCATACACAAAGTAAGTATGAAAATAAGCAAAAAATACACAATCATTGCAATGAAAATCCCCATTACAAGGTAGTGCCAACTAAGCCCTTTTTCAACAATAAAAATTGTTATTAGGTAAAGTACTGCTGGGAATGTGCCCACAATTAGTATATTCGTGTGCTTGCCCATTCTTTCCAAAACTCGTGCAACTTCTACAACACCCATAACTGCCATTACTAGCATAACTAGGTCAAACACATAAAGTGTTAGCAATCTGCTAGCAAAGGCAAGTGCAAGTAATACCACAATAACAGCACTCGTCAACAATCTTTTTTTCATTATTTCTCGTCCTTTTCATCTATCTTTTCATAATTTGTTGAATCGTAATTCTTAACGTCTTCTTTTATAGCACCAAAACGGCGATGACGTTTTTGATATACTTTTAAAGCCTTAACTAAGTCATGTTTAGTAAATGCTGGCCAGTGTGTTTTTGGGAAATAAAACTCAGTGTAAGCAATTTGCCAAAGCATAAAATTGCTAATACGTTGTTCACCACTTGTACGAATTAAAAAGTCTAACGGTGGCAAATTCGCTGTGTACAGGCTATTATCAACATCTTCCTTGCTAATTTGTGTTTTACCATCAGCAATCATTTGGTTAATACCCCTTACAAGTTCATCTTTTCCGCCATAGTTTACGCCAAGATTTAAAATAAACTTGTCGTTGTTTTTGGTTTTTTCTAGTAAGTTTTCGCAATTTTCAACTACTTTTTCAGGAAATTTTGTGTAGTCGCCCATAAATTGCACTTTAACGCCTTTTTCGTTAAGTTTGTCAATGTCGTCTTTAAACATCTTGCCAAACAATTCAAACAAGCAGTCAAGTTCTGGTTGTGGTCTATTCCAATTTTCAGTAGAAAAAGCATAAATACTAAGTATCTTTACCCCCAAGTCAAACGCATCAAATACACGTTTTTTTAGGTTGTTAAAACCAGCAATGTGACCATCAGAACGAGTAAGTCCCCTATGCTTTGCCCATCTGCCATTGCCGTCTATAATAATTCCAACATGAGTAGGAATTTTTGTACTGTCTAATTTCATATAATCTCCGGCTGGAATTAAATCTCCATAATTTCTTTTTCTTTATTACTAGTCATTGTGTCAATTTTAGCAATATAATTATCTAAAGTTTTTTGAACTTCTTTTTCCAAATTACTAAGTTCATCTTCGGTAATTTCGCTGTTTTTCTTCATTGTACGGAATGCTTCAATTGCGTCACGACGTTCGTTACGGCAAGTAACTTTTGATTGTTCGCTAAGTTTGCTTACTTCCTTACAAAGTTCTTTTCTTCTTTCTTCAGTTAGTTGTGGAAAAACAAGCCTAATTGTACGGCCATCATCACTAGGGTTAAGACCAAGATTAGCAGCTTCAATTGCCTTGCTCATAGCCTTAATCATGCTAATATCCCAAGCACTAACAACAACCATACGAGCCTCTGGAACACTAATTGTTGCCATTTGGTTAATAGGTGTCATAGTACCATAATAATCAACCATTATACGTTCTATAATCTTTGGATTTGCTCTACCTGCTCTAATTTGCAAAAGTTCGTCTTGCAAGTGATTAATAGCCTTATCTAAATTTGTTTTTAATTCATCTAAATACATTTGAATTTCGTCTGAATACATAACTTACCACCTTAATACATTATTATTGTAATTTTACTAAAATTAAAACAAATTTGCAACTTAAATATTAATATATTATATATAAATATATAATAAAACTTAAATATATGGACTCAATACAATAATAAATTTTTAAAAGTGAATAGTGACATTATGGAGTATTGCAACTTGTAATCTTTTCACATTCAATATTTTTTCTCTAATTTCCACTCTTAACAT
Source organism: uncultured Clostridia bacterium (assembly GCA_934754495.1). Taxonomy (GTDB): domain Bacteria; phylum Bacillota; class Clostridia; order Christensenellales; family UBA1242; genus UBA11490. The sequence goes on along the minus strand of CAKVHW010000005.1, from coordinate 79,370 downwards.
TATTCATTTTTTTGAATTTGTAATGGGAATTACTAAAAGTACGGGTTATTGATAAAAAGTGCGACGACTCAAAGATTTAGATTTTCCAATACTATAAATAAAGTAAGTTTTGATAAAAAGTGCGACAGCACCCCAGAACCCACAAAAGCAAAAACTAAAAATACGGTTTGATGATAAAAAGTGTGAAAACACAAAAAACACTCTACATTTTGTAGAGTGTTTTTTATTGTATTAAACAAAATTATTTTGTTTGAGCCATAACTTCTTCAACAAAGTTGTCGCTACGTTTTTCAAGACCTTCACCCATTTCATAACGAGTAAATCTTCTAACAGTGATTTTTTCACCAATAACCAAGATAGCTTCGTTGATAACATCGGTGATAGTTTTAGATGGATCTTTAACAAAAGGTTGTTCTAGCAAACAAACTTCGCCATAGTACTTTTTAACTCTTCCTTCCATCATTTTTTCAATAATGTTTGCAGGTTTGCCTTCGTTAAGTGCTTGAGCCTTTAAAATTTCTTTTTCGTGTTCTAGAGCATCTGTAGGAACAGTAGTACGGTCTAGGTATAGTGGATTAGCGGCAGCAATGTGCATAGCTATGTCTTTGCAAAGGTTTACAAAATTTTCACTACGTGCAACGAAGTCTGTTTCGCAGTTAACTTCTACAAGTACACCAATCTTGCCACCCATATGAATGTAAGAGTATACAAGACCTTCAGCTGCAATTCTATCTGCTTTTTTTGCTGCTTTAGCGATACCCTTTTCTCTTAGCCATTCAGTAGCCTTGTCAAGGTCGCCACCACATTCTACCAATGCATTTTTACAATCCATAACACCAGCATTGGTTCTTTTTCTTAATTTTACAATATCTTCTGTTGAATACATTTTATATTCCCCCTAAAATTATTCTTCTACTTTTTGTTCAGCTTCTGCTGTTTCTTTGTTAACAATTTCAGCAATGTTTTTTTCTGCTTCTGGGTTCTCTTCAGTGTTTAGAGATGGAGCAACGCCTTCTTTTGCTTCAATAACTGCATTTGCAATAGCAGCAGCAATTAGTTGAACGGCACGAATAGCATCGTCGTTTCCAGGAATGATGTAATCAATTGGTTCTGGGTCACAGTTTGTGTCTAGAAGTGCAACAATAGGAATGTTAAGTTTTTTAGCTTCGTCTACTGCAATGTGTTCTTTCTTAGTATCAACAATAAACATTACATCTGGAAGTTTAACCATGTCTTTAATACCGCCAAGGTTCTTTTCTAGCTTATCACGTTCTGCTTTAAGTTTGATAACTTCCTTTTTAGGTAGAAGGTTAAATTCGCCAACCTTTTCCATATTGTTAAGTTTGTTAAGACGTTCTACTCTAGTTCTGATAGTCTTAAAGTTGGTAAGAGTACCACCAAGCCATCTAGAATTGATGTAGTACATTCCGCATCTTTTTGCTTCGTCTTCAATAGCCTTTTGAGCTTGTTTTTTAGTACCTACAAAAAGAATTGTTTTGCCTTGACTAGCCATTTCCTTAATATAATCGTATGCTTTGTCTAGCAAAACTACGGTGTCCTCAAGATTGATAATGTGAATATCGTTTCTTGAAGTGAAAATATATGGAGCCATTTTAGGATCCCATTTTCTTGCTTGATGTCCAAAGTGAACACCAGCTTCTAGTAACTGCTTCATTGAAATTACTGACATTTATTTTTCCTCCTTGTTTTTAATCCTCCCCAGCCCTTTAAAACTCTTAATGCAACCATATAGGCAACCGCATTTAAAATATGAACTAGGTGTGTAATTTTTGAAACACAAGCATTTTACCATAAACTTAGCCAAATTACAAGTGTTTTTTACAAAAAACAACACCCTATTTTAAAGTAAATTTTTTTAAAATTTGCTTTATTTTAAGGTGTTAATTAAATTCAACAAAATGTTAGTCTACATCGTAGCCTTGTTGTTTAAGAAGTTCGTAGTATTTATCAAATACTTTGTCTTCAATTTCTTCGTTTTCTTCTAGTAGAAGAACGTCTTCATCATCAACTTCGTCAATTACAAAAACCAAAGCTTCGTCTTCTGGCATTGGGTCATCGCCACCAAGTGGACGAAGAATAGCATACATTTTTCCATCTAGTGGAATAATTGCGATTTGTTCGAATTCAACTTCTTTATTTTTGTCATCATAAAGCACAATATTGTCTTTATTGTTTTCATCTAATAACATATCAATTGGTGATAATTGTTTTTTAGCCATTTTTATTATTCTCCCTTTCTTTATCTAGATAACCTTGCAAAATTAATGTGGCAGCAAGCTTGTCGATAACTTCTTTACGTTTGTCACGTCTAACCCCTGCATTAACCAAAATTTCTTCGGCATCAACAGAACTTAGTCGTTCGTCATAAAAGTCAATTTCAACATCACATTCTGCCTTTAATTTCTCGGCAAAACTTTTGGTTTTTACTACCCTAATCCCAGCACTTCCATCCATATTAAGCGGAAGCCCAAAAACAACCTTATTCACCGCATTTTCTGCTATTATTTGTTTTAAATGGGCAATGTCAAGTTTGTTGGTTTTTCGGGTGTAAGTTTCAAACCCTGTGGCAATAAGGTGTGTCGTGTCACTAAGTGCAACACCAATTCGCACATCGCCATAGTCCAGCCCCATAATTCTGTGTGCTAAATTATCCATAATTATATATTAGCACAATTTCCAGTTTTTTACAAAGGAAAAACAAAAACTATTTCATTTTTTCAATTTGTTGTTTTACAGCCTTTTTACCTTTTTCAACAATCTCTTGTGCTTTTTTATTATTAGCAACAATTAATGCACCGGCTAACAAACCAACCGCAAAACCCATAAGTGTACAGTCGTTCATATTACACCTCCTTTAGTACTATTGGTTAGTATTAATTTGTGCAAAATTTGGCGAATTATGTAACAAAAAACACCCTTTAATGGGTGTTTAGGTTAATAAGATAAAATTGGCGAAAACTTCTCATGTCTTATTGAATAATCTTCTCTAACATTTGGGCCACGATACTCTAGGAATGTTTTAGATAATTTTCTTGTTGAAAGACGTTGTAATAGAATATTGCTTTTCTTCATATTCTTAGGATTTACACCAAATGTACGATAATTTAGAGCAAGAGCAAAAGCATATACTGGGTTAGATTTATCTTTAACATGTTGTACAGCAAGTGCCGACCTTACTTTTCTATAATCCTTAACATCTTCAGGCTTACATAATGGGTTTTGATTTAAAATTTCTAGGTACATTTCGTTGTCTATTAAGCTTGCCTTACCTGACATCATCATTTCATTTAAGGTTTTAATAGCCTTCATTATGTTTTGATAATAACCCAAATCTGTTATATCGCATTTTGCAATATTTATAGCATCACGTGTGTCTTCGGTTTTAAGTTTTTCAACAAGTGTCTTTAATATAAATCTTTCGGTGTTATAGCACTTATTTGCATTAACCATTAGTTGGTGATAATCGGTTGTGCTATACATATCTTTTGTTTGACGATTAATCTCATCATTAATCCTGTTCCCAGCAATTAAATACCATTTAGCTTGTGCATTAATCTGTCCTAATTCTGCCAACTTTGCCAAGTCATAAGTCACAGCCATTTTTTCACGACTAAGCAAGTATTGTGACCATAATGTAATATAATCGTTGTCAAGTTCATTAAAATTTTTTGTTAACATATTCAATTTTCCCCTTTGTTTGTTTAATAATAACACACAAAGTTGACGTTGTAAATATTGAAATTTTGAAAACTCTTAAAATTTATAAAAATTTTACAAAAACCACTTAAAATATGTTTGACATGACCAATTTTTAGGTGTTAAATACTAGTATAAAATAAGTTACGGGCAATTAACCCAGCTGGTAGAGTGCTTCCGTCACATGGAAGAAGTCACAGGTTCGAGTCCTGTATTGCCCACCAATCAATTTATAACACCATATAAGGTGTTTTTATAATTTTACAAAAAAAAGCAAAGTGAAAATACTTTGCTTTTTGTAATAATCCAAAATTAACGTTTTCTGAATTGTGGTGATTTACGAGCTTTCTTAAGACCTGGTTTCTTTCTTTCTTTAGCTCTTGCATCACGAGTAAGGAATCCAGCCTTTTTAAGTTCTGCTTTGTAAGCTTCGTCAGCTTTAACTAAAGCTCTTGCAATACCATGACGGATTGCACCAGCTTGACCAGAAAGGCCACCGCCGTTAACTGTAACAAATACATCGTATTTGCCTGTTGTACCAGTAAGTTCTAGTGGTTGGCAAGCAACAAAACGAAGAAGTGCTTGATCGAAATAATCTTCAATGTGTTTTCCATTAACTTGGAAATCGCCTTTGCCGTTTGGAACTAGTCTGCAACGAGCAATAGATTGTTTTCTTCTGCCAGTGCCAGTGTATTGAACAAACTTAGCAAACTTAACAGTTTTACCTTTAGTAGCAGGTTTTTCTTTAGCAACAGCTGTTTTTTCAACACTAGCTTCAGCCTTAACTACTTTTTTAGTAGCAGGTTTTTTAGCTGTTTCTTTTTCAGCCGATTTAACAACTTTCTTAGTTTCTGCCATTATCTTACTTCTCCTTTGATTTTAATCTCTCTTGGTTGTTGTGCTTGATGTGGGTGTTCTGCACCCTTGTAGCATTTCAATTTGCTAAACATTTGTTTGCCAAGAGTATTTTTTGGAAGCATACCTTTAACTGCTTTTTCTAGAACGAAATCGCTTCTAGTAGCCATAAGGTCTTTGTATTGTTTGAATGTTGTTCCACCTGGATAACCTGAATAGTGGAAATATTGTTTTTGAACACCTTTCTTACCTGTAAGAATCATTTTGTCGGTGTTAATAACGATAACGTAATCTCCTGTGTCAACGTGTGGAGTAAAGCAAGGTTTGTGTTTTCCACGAAGAATAAAAGCAACTTGACTAGCAACACGGCCAACTGGAATATTAGCAGCGTCAACAAGTAACCATTCTCTTGATACAGTTTCGTTTTTTGCCATAACTGTTTTCATTATAATTTTCTCCTAATTGTTTTAAATTAATTTCTATAAAATGAATAGTAACGAAAGCAGGGGCTAATTGCTTCTATACTTCTCCACATTTTATGCGACATTATTATATAATATATAACCATTACTGTCAAGTTTTATTTTAAAGTTTTTTCTAAAAAAACAACCAATTTAATAAGGTTTTTTTTAACTTTACCTAAATTGGTTGATGTTTGTTATTTAGTTTTTGAAATTTCAGCAAATTTTCTTTTAAGTTTACGATTTTCAAGATTAAAGTTGTCGTTTACGTACTTTTGCAAATCAACCTTTCCAGCGGCGTAATCTTGAATAAGGTTTTGGTCATAACCTTCCATCTTTCCAAGCGAAATAAGGCTATTTTCGGTATATTTACGCCATGCTCCAATAAGTTCGTTTGTGCAGTAAACAACCTTTGTACGTTTTACCCCATCACAACTAGAAAGTTTTTCAATTTTCTTATCGCAAATCTTTTTAATTTTTGTGTCCATAGCATCAAAAGCAGAAGATAATTCATAACCAGAAAATCTTTCAAGGCAAGTTTTGAAAAGTTTAGCACACTCTTTAGTATTGTAATATTTTACGTAGTTTTCGCCTGCACCATATTTATCGGTATTAACAACGTCAAACATCTTTTTTTCTACTCTAATAACAGTATCATTAATAACCATTAGCGGAATATAAGACTTGATTACAGCCTTGTATCTAGGCGCAAAATTAAACCTTTCATCTACCGCACTTTTCAACATATCAATAGTATCAGTTTCTTCAGCATCTCTTACAATTTGTTTTGCATATGCCATGAATTTAGCATCTAAATATTTTATCATAGTTTCCCCTCTTTTATGTAATTAAAATTTAAAATTTGTAGCATTTGATTTGCCAGCATAACCGCCGTCATTCAACTTATTAAAGCCATCAGTTTGCTTTGCAGCAATGTGACGATTATAAGCAAAAGCACAATTAATCAAACTACCAAATACAGTGCTTTGTGGTTCGCCAAATGTACGATTTTCACCGTTTAGAGTTAGTGCTGTTTCATAACCATTAGGTGTATCATAAACAATCAATCCAGCATCACTTTTGGCATATTTATTGAAAAATTTTGGCAAATTATTATATTTCTTTTCGTTGCGTTTTTGTTCCATAAGATGCAACATGACATCTGTATCAAGGCTAATATTTTCTTGATCAGTTACTTTTTCTTCGTCATTAATTTTTGCACCATCTTCTCTAACATTGTCGGTTAAAGAAATTACAGCACTCATAATTGCATCAATAAAATCTAGGTCATTGCGAGCATCAGTTAGGTCAATTTTTACTCCACCAAATTGTTGTAAATCGCCACCAAATCTTACAACACCATTTTCAAGTATTACAGAATTAACATCATAAACAAAATTATTCATATTTAATCTCCACAATTTTTATTTGCACTAAATAATAACATATATCAACTATAATTGCAATATCAAAATTTAAAAAACACAAAATTTTATAGTAATTTTGAGTAATTTTTCACCTTTTGTTTTAGACCTATAAAATTGATGGAAATATACAATTTTAGGCGGTTTTAGTAAAACATGTATTGTAATTATATTATTTAGACACAAAAAAAAGACCACTTACGAAGGCGGTCTTTTTTTAATTAACATAATTAAATATTGTGATAGGACTAACTAACCTATTCTATCTTACTGTTAGTTAGAATTAATTGCGATACTAATGTATCTAAATGTAATTAGCAATCGTGAGAATGCTAATGTGATTCACTAATTAAAGTGATATCAAATATCTCTTTAAAAGGAGGTGATCCAGCCGCACCTTCCGATACGGCTACCTTGTTACGACTTAACCCCAGTCATTGGTTTTACCTTAGGCAGCTGCCTCCCTTGCGGGTTAGCTCACCGACTTTGGGTACCCCCAACTCCCATGGCTTGACGGGCGGTGTGTACAAGACCCGGGAACGCATTCACCCCGACATGCTGATTCGGGATTACTAGCAACTCCGACTTCGTGTGGGCGGGTTGCAGCCCACAGTCTGAATTGAGAACGGTTTTTTGAGTTTGGCTCCATGTTACCATATTGCATCTCTTTGTGCCGTCCATTGTAGCACGTGTGTAGCCCAAGACGTAAGAGGCATGATGATTTGACGTCATCCCCACCTTCCTCCGTATTATCTACGGCAGTCTAATTAGAGTGCCCAACTAAATGCTGGCAACTAATTACAAGGGTTGCGCTCGTTGCGGGACTTAACCCAACATCTCACGACACGAGCTGACGACAACCATGCACCATCTGTAGCGACGTTCTAGTAAACTAGAATTTCATATGTTTCCATACTATGCATCGTTATGTCAAGTCTTGGTAAGGTTCTTCGCGTTGCGTCGAATTAAACCACATGCTCCGCTGCTTGTGCGGGTCCCCGTCAATTCCTTTGAGTTTCATTCTTGCGAACGTACTCCCCAGGCGGGATACTTATCGCGTTAGCTACGATACGGAAAAATTCAATTCCACATCTAGTATCCATCGTTTAGGGTGTGGACTACCAGGGTATCTAATCCTGTTTGCTCCCCACACTTTCGAGCCTCATCGTCAGTTATTGTCCAGTAAGCCGCCTTCGCCTCTGATGTTCCTCCTAATATCTACGCATTTTACCGCTACACTAGGAATTCCACTTACCTCTCCAACACTCTAGTTAACCAGTATCAAGTGCAGTTCTTGGGTTAAGCCCAAGGCTTTCACACGTGACTTAATTAACCGACTACGCTCCCTTTACGCCCAGTCATTCCGGACAACGCTTGCCACCTACGTCTTACCGCGGCTGCTGGCACATAGTTAGCCGGGGCTTCCTTATAAAGTACCGTCACTATCTTCGTCCTTTATAACAAAAGTTTACAACCCGAAGGCCTTCATCCTTCACGCGGCGTTGCTGGGTCAGGCTTGCGCCCATTGCCCAATATTCCTCACTGCTGCCTCCCGTAGGAGTTTGGTCCGTATCTCAGTTCCAATGTGGCCGATCACCCTCTCAGGTCGGCTACCTATCGTTGCCTTGGTGGGCCGTTACCCCGCCAACAAGCTAATAGGACGCAAGGTCATCGTAGTCCGATACATAACTCTTTTACCCCTGTACCATGCGATACTGTGGTCTTATGCGGTATTAGCAGATATTTCTATCTGTTATCCCCCTGACTACGGCAGATTCCTCACGCGTTACTCACCCGTCCGCCACTCAGTCAAAGGTGCAAGCACCTTTGCTTCGTTCGACTTGCATGTGTTAAGCACGCCGCCAGCGTTCGTCCTGAGCCAGGATCAAACTCTTATGTTCAATCTATAGCTCTATATCGAACGTCTTGCGTTATTCATAAATTTTATTATAAACTGCTTGTAAAGTTCGTATAGATTAAAAACTTAAAAAAATTAACAAAGTTAAATTTAATTCATCTATCACACTATTCAATTGTTAATGTTCATGCCGTTCTCTTGAACAGCACACATAGAATACCACTCCCAACATCACAAGTCAACACTTTTTTAAAAATTTTTTTATTTTTTTTATTTTTTTTTACCAACAACACCAACACACACCCACGTGTTTTACTGTCTTTGGTTAATTTAACCATAAAAAACAAGGAATATATTGTAGAAAAAAGATTTTTTAGAAAAAAACTTTTTAAAAAAAACACTGAAATCTATAAAAATTTTTTTGATATTTGTGCATAATGGACACTACAATAATGTGGAATGTTGAATGTGGAAAGTTGAATTTCGGTGGCAACAATGTGAAAAGTGAAAAGTAAGATTATGGATTATTATATTATATATTAATATATTATATTATAATATTAATCATTAAAATATTTGTGGCGAACAATACCCTACCAACATTATTTAGGATAGCACAAAAAAACACTCCATTATCGGAGTGCTTTTTTATTCAGTGATTTTTAGAATTGGGAATGCACCAGAAGATGTAGCATTATAGATATTAGAGCCATTAGTAGATATCTTTATTGTTGGGCAAGATACCTTTTCGGTTACTGGTGTAGCCAACTCATAATATAAAGTTACTGGTGTACCTGCAGCTGCCTGTGCTTTAAGATAAGCTTTCCAAGCATTTACATCACCCTTAACATTAAATGCAAACATAGTATTTGTACTAGCCCCACTTCTAAAACAACCATAGTTAGGTGCAGAAATAGATGACGCAACAAAAGAGAAATGTGAACTTATCATTGCGCAATCAAATGCAGCTTTTCTGCCTGTAATAGGTGTCCAATACAAACCAACTCCTGCATTGGCTTCATAAGACCATGTTTCATCACCCGTAAACTTATAAACCCCAACTTTACGTGTAAGTGTGCCTGTAGACGAATCGATGTAATCATAAACAGTGTCGGAAACACGGCGAAGTGGCTCGTGTCCAGCAAGGTTTATACTATAATTTTCGCCAACACGTTTAAATGAAATACCAGTCCAAGAGAACTTATCAGAACCGCCGTCCATTAAGAATGGCTTTATATATCGTGTACCATATCTAAAATGCAAACCACCATCGCTGTGAGTAAGCCCTTGAACATTGATTGATTTATATGTCCAAGTTGTTGGTGCTTTACCACCACCCTGCAAACAATAAGTTAAGCCACTACCAGAGTTTGATTGTGATAAGTATGTGCCCTTTGCAAATGTTCCATGTGTCCATGCTGATTTTAAAGTAATTGTATTGTTTGTCGTGTTAATAGCACCATAATCATACAAATTATCCCAAACATTTCTTGAATAGGTACTAATTGGATACTGATATCCTGTGCTATCTTTGTAGTTCCAGAAAATAAAACCACGTTGGTATGTAGGTGTTGATGAAGCAACCGAAAATCCGCTCACATTATCCAAGTGCACAACTGTATCACCATTTTTAAGTTCTTGAGTAAGATATGTTGTACTATTCATAAAGTGATAAATATTAGTTGCACCTATAACTTTTTTGTCTATATCATAGCAAGCATAACCAGCATAGTAATTTGTGCCAGTGCCTGCTTCGGCCTTAACATATGCACTTAATTCATATTCAGCAGATGTATCTACACTAATTAAGTTTGTTGTTTGTGCTAAATATGTAGAACTAGTTTTTGTAAATTTACTACCAGTAGGACTTGTGGAGTCTTCGGAGTAAGTAAAAGATGTAAAGTTTGTATTGTTGTTAAGACGACCATCACCATTTACAACAAGATTAGTTCCGTCAGAACCTAAGTATTCAATGTTGACACTTTTATAACTTTCATAAGCAGTGGCTGTACTATTCTTTTCTAATTGAATACGAACTTTGTAGTTGTTAAATGTTATGCCGTCATTGATGTAAAACCAGAATCGAGTAATATAGTTTTTATCACAAGTCACATTAACTTTTGAAGTCTCGTAATTTTCTAGATTTGTAGTCTGCCAATTTGTATATTGATTTATTGTATCGTTTTTACCAAAATAAGCAACAGCATATTTGGCTGTACTAGATGATGTCGAGCGGTCAATTGCACCGCTTACATAATATGCTGATAGGCTATATTTTGCCGTTTTGTCTACTGGAATATTTAGATATTGAGAATAGTCTGCAATGGTAGTTGTTGGTTTTCCATTAATAACAAAGCAATCTTCTTCTGCTGAATATCGGATTGTAAGTCCGGAACTATTAAATGCATTCACCTTACTTGGGTCAAACAAGTTTTTGCCACCACCCTCACCTACACTAGTGATTGTTGCTGGGTTGTTTGGGCTTGGTGAATTAGAAAGTTGGGTGTTGCCTTGAATTTCATATTTAGTAAGAGTTTTTTCTTCTCCTTGTCCTGAAGTACCTTCAACATTGTTGAAAATTTCTTTAGTGTTTCCAATAGAGTTTGTAATTGGATTAATTCCATCAGAAGAATAAATTATTCCTTGAATAGCACAGAAGGTTACTGATATTTTATATATTTTGCCATTGTCGGCATTTGTAAGAGTATCTGGTATATTTACTGTTATGTTAAGTGGAACAGCCTTACCTGTTGTGCCTGGTGAAATTGTAGTAAGAGTGCCTGTAGAACTATTAGAACTCATAAGGTAAAAATAGCCGTCTTCAGCTTTTACCCAATACGCCTTAGCACTATCTAATGTGATGCTATCTTCTATGGTGTGTTTTACTGATGGGGCTGTTGTGACAACATCTATTCTAGCCCTTAAAAGTGCTGGTGTTGGGGTGCTTTTGCCTTCTGATTTTACAGTGGCTGTGGCATTTACAACAACCTTTTGGCTTGGAAGGACATAAAGATTTGCAGTAGATACTGTTACGGAACTATCTACCGTAACAGCATTGCCTAGAGTAATTTTACTAGTACCAGAGCCAGAAGAACCAAAAAAGGATAAAGTAAAAGTACTGGTGGCAACAAAAGTAAGTACCAACAGCACACTCATTACAGCTATGTAAATTTTCCTTTTCTTGTTTTTTTCCATTCTACCCTATCCCGAATTTTAGTCCAGAATTTTATCTAATAGTATTATATACTATAATTTTATTATTGGCAAAAGATTTAAGGAATATTTTTAAAGCAATATTGAAAGTGAAAAAGCACTCTAATTGTTTAGAGTGCTTTTTTTATTTTTTATTAATTTTACCTACTAGAGAAGATAGTTTTGACATATCTTTTTTGATTTGTTTTGATTCTTCTTTCTTTTCTTCTTCAGCTGGTTTTTCTTCGGTTTTAGAAAGTTTTTTTGTAAGATTTGCAATACTATTATCTAGTTTTTTTGCATTTTCTTTTTTTGCCTTAGTTGTGGCTTTTTCTTCTAGTCTTGCTTTCTCAGCTTTCTTTGCTTCACGTTCTTTTTTCTTAAGATATTTATTAATTGCGTCTTCAATTGCTTCCTTGGCAAGAACTGAGCAGTGAATTTTATGAACTGGAAGCTCGCCCAATGCTTTAATAACTTCGTTGTTGTCAAAGTGCAAAGCTTCTTCGATTGTTTTACCTTTAATAAGTTCGGTTGCCATACTAGAAGATGCAATTGCTGCAACACAGCCAAATGTTTTAAACTTGGCATCTTCAATAATACCTTGGTCATTGATTTTTAAATATATTTTCATAATGTCACCGCATGCAACATTACCCACTTGTCCTACTGCATTTGCACCACGCAATTCTCCCATATTCATTGGGTGTTTAAATAGTTCCATTACTTTTTCGTTATACATAATTTTATTTCCCCTTTTTCCTTGATAGTGGGCTCATTTTTCTTAAGTCCGCAACAATTGTAACTAGTTTTTCTACAACATAGTCAATTTCTTCTTTAGTATTATCGGCACCAAACGAAAAACGAATTGCTCCGTTGATGTCTTCATGGCTAAGTCCCATTGCCTTTAGAACATGGCTTTTTTCTAGTGAATTACTTGCACATGCTGAACCTGTACTTACAGCAACTCCTTCTAGGTCTAGTTTTACCAAAATGCTTTCGCCTTCAATATACTTAAAACTTACGTTAACAATTCCTGGTGCTTTTTGGTTAAAGTTGCCATTAAACTTAATATCTGGAATTGCATAGTTAAGTTTGTTTACAAAGTACTCTGTAAGGTCTTGAAGTTTTTTGTTGTTAACATCGATATCACGTACTGCAATTGCCATTGCCTTACCCATACCAACTACACCTGGAACATTGGTTGTTCCGCCACGGCGACCACTTTCTTGTTCGCCACCTTGAATAAGTTTTTTAATAGGTGTACCTGTTTTGATATAAACCGCACCAATTCCCTTTGGGCCATGAACCTTGTGTGCACTCATTGTAAGTGCGTCTATTTTCATATCTTTAACATCAATATGAAGGCAACCCATTGCTTGAACTGCGTCTACATGGAAGTATGCCTTGTAATCTTTTAAAATGTCGCCAATTGCTTTGATGTTTTGGATTGTTCCTACTTCGTTGTTTACAGCCATAATAGAAACAAGTGTTGTTTCTGGTGTAAGAGCGTGCATAAGTTCTACCATATCTACCATACCTGTAGAATCTACTGGCAAATATGTTACTTTAAAACCTTCGTTTTCAAGTTCTCTGGCACTTTCTAGGATGCTGTGGTGTTCGATGCTACTTATAATAATATGTTTACCCCTATGGGTATTAGCACGTGCAATTCCCTTAATAATCCAGTTATTTCCTTCTGTTCCACCACTTGTGAAAAAGATTTCCTTTGGGCTGGCATTAATAAGACCTGCCAAAGTGTTTCTTGATTCTTCTACAGCCTTACTTGCCTCTATTCCAAAACTATGCAAACTATTTGCATTACCATAATATTCAGTATAATAAGGAAGCATCGCACTCAAAACTTCTCCACTTACACGTGTTGTTCCGGCGTTGTCTAAATAAATTCTTTTCATTAATTTTCCCCTTTATATTTTTTTAACATGTCTTTTAAGGTAAGTTGGTCTAACACCATATTAAGTTTATCGTACACAACCTTATAAATATTTTGGCTTGGGCAGTTAAAGTTTTGGCAGTTTTTGTTTTTCCCGCAATCCGTGAAAACCATATCATTTTCAAGCGACCTTAGTATCTGACCGATTGTTATGTTTTCTGGCTTATCGCTTAGTTTGTATCCGCCCTGAACTCCCCTGACTGTTGTCACAAGTCCGTCTTTTCGCAAAATACCAAGCAATTTTTCCAAATATGGCTGTGGCACCGATGTGGCTTCCGATAAATCTTTAAGGCTCATTAAGTTGTTTTCGCTACAAGCTAAATGATACATTGCATTTAACCCATAACGACCTTTTGTGGATAATTTCATAATACCCTACCTTTTTAGTCCGTGTTTATTTTACCAACTTTATACCACAATGTCAATAGATTTTTACCAAAAACCCGACTAAAATAGTAGAGTTTTTAAAAGACACAAAAAAATAGGCGTAATTTGCCTATTTTTCTAAGTTACAATATCTATCGAAAATTTCTTCTAATTGCTTTTGATTTCTAAAGCCTGCTATTTTTTCTAGTTCGGCTCCGTCCTTAAAAATAATAAGGGTTGGCACAGTCATAACTCCATAGCGGTGTGTAAGAAGTGGACATTTATCTACGTCTAAATCGTACATTGTTATGGTGTTATATCGTGGGTCGTTTATGTGACTTAATATGGTTGATTCCATTTTACAAGGACCACACCAGCCACCAAAGAAACGTGCAACTGTTATGCCGTCTACATTCAAGATTTTTTCATCAAATTGTTGTTCGGTAATTTGTGTTACTATCATAATAATCCTTATTGTTCTTAAAAATTTCTTCGTTATTTTAGTACAAAGATATTTTAGTTTCAAGTGTTTTTGTGTAAATTATGCAAAAATCATTTAATAAGTTCGTTAATAACAAAGCCTGCAAGAGTGCAACCACACATTGCTGGGTAATATGAAATACTGCCTATTGTTTTGCCATTTGGCTCGGCAATGTTTGGAGTGAAAACAACGGTGTGTTTTGTGACACCAAGTTCTCGTAATTTTTTACGCAAAATTTTAGCAAGACCGTCATTATAGGTGTGGTATATATCTGCCACTTCAAATTTAGGAACAACCGAGCGGTTTCCTGCTCCCATGGCACTTACAATATTTATACCTTTTTGGTGACATGTGGCAATTAGATGAATTTTACTAGTCACTATATCAATTGCATCCACAACATAATCATAACGACTTTTAAAAAAATCTTCACTATTTTCTGGCAAGTATTTATTGCATATTATGTTGAGTTTTATATCTGGGTTAATGTCTTTTAATCTAGCTTCAAATGCTTCGGTTTTGTATTTACCGATTGTGCTATTTAAAGCAATAATCTGCCTATTAAGGTTACTAACCGCAACTGTGTCAAAATCTACAAGGGTTAGTTCGCCCACCCCTGCACGTGCCAACATTTCTACAACATATCCGCCTACACCGCCAAGCCCAAACACTGCAACATGTGAGTTTTTAAGCTTATTTACGGCTTCTTTACCTATTAAAATTTCTGTTCTCTCTGTCATAAAATTTTACCTTTGTTTTATTAATTAACAACCACAAAAAGTGGCATAGTTTAGCCACTTTTTAAAGTTTTGCATAACAGCTACAAAATATACTTTTTAAGGTCATATTTTCTAGTGGTGTCTTTAAATATCTTATCAACATATTCTTTGTCAATGGTTACATCCATCATTGGGTGTCTGCCATTTGCATTATATGAAATTTCTTCTAGCAAAATTTCTAACAAACTATGCAATCTTCTTGCACCCAAGTTTTCGCTTGTTTCGTTTTCTTTTTCAGCAATATCGGCAAGTTGCTTTAATGCGTCATCGGTGAATTTTAAGTTGATGTTATCAACAGCCAAAAGTTGTTCGTATTGCAAAGTAAGTGCATTTTTAGGCTGAGTTAAAATTTTATAGAAATCATCTGCATGTAAGTTGTTTAATTCTACCCTAATAGGAAAACGTCCTTGGAATTCTGGAATAAGGTCTTCAATCTTACTCATATGGAATGCACCAGCACAGATAAACAAAATGTAGTCGGTCTTAATTGTGCCATATTTTGTGGTTACGGTGCAACCTTCAACTAGTGGCAGAATGTCCCTTTGAACACCTTCACGGCTTACATCTGGACCCTTACTTGCATTTTTGCCAGCAATTTTATCGATTTCATCAATAAATACAATGCCTTCTTGTTCGGCACGTGCAATTGCTTCAGAATTAACAGTGTCTAAGTCAATAAGTTTGTCGCTTTCTTCTTGCATTAAAAGATTTATTGCCTTTTCAACAGTAATTTTTTTCTTGCGATGTTGTTGTGGAAAAATACTGCCTAGTACTGCACCAAAATCCATATCATTGCCCATTCCTGGCATTATACCAATTGGTTTTGGCTGTTCGGCTACAGTAATTTCAATAAGTTCATTATCAGCCTTACCATTTTCAACATCTTCCAAAATTTCTTTTCTTAGTGTTTCAACATCTTTATCTGGAAATTTTGCTTTTCTTGAAGGATACAATGCATCAACAATTTTTTGCATAACATTTGCTTTTGCCTTGATACTTACCTCTTGTAATTTTTCTTCTTTTACAAGTCTTACAGCCACTTCCACAAGGTCACGAATCATGCTTTCGCAATCACGACCAACATACCCTACTTCGGTATATTTAGTTGCTTCAACTTTAATAAATGGTGCTTTTACAAGTTTTGCAAGACGGCGGGCAATTTCGGTTTTACCTACACCGGTTGGACCTTGCATAATAATGTTTTTAGGTGTAACTTCGTCACGCATTTCTTTACTAAGTTTGCTACGACGATAGCGATTTCTAAGTGCAATAGCAACCGATTTTTTTGCTTCTTGTTGACCAATAATATATTTATCTAATTCTTTTACAATTTCTTTTGGTGATAAGTCCATAGTTATACCTCCTCGCAAGTAATATGGTGATTAGTGTACACACATATATCGCCAGCAATTTCAATGGCTTTAATTGCTATTTCTTTAGCCGATAAATCAGTATTGTCAAGTAGTGCTCTACCAGCAGAATAAGCATAATTTCCACCGCTTCCTATTGCAATAACACCATATTCTGGCTCAATTACTTCGCCTGTGCCAGAAATCATAAGCACTTTGTGTTCGTCTGCAACAATCATCATGGCTTCAAGTTTGCGATTGTATTTATCATCTCTAAAGCCAAGTGCAAGTTCTACTGCACTACGCATTAAATTACCGCTAAATTTTTGTAAAAGTTCTTCAAAACGAGCTGTTAAAGCAAAAGCATCTGACACTGTGCCAGCAAAACCAATTACAACACGGTCATTAAAAATTCTTCTAACTTTTACTGCATTTCCTTTCATAACAACGTGTTCGCCAAAAGTAACTTGTCCGTCACCGGCGATTGCTGTTTTTCCATTTCTTGTTACTGCAACAATTGTTGTCCCCTTAAAAGTATCCATATTGTCTCCTTTTCATTGTTGTTTTTATTAATATAACATAAATTAGTAAAAAACAAAATATTTTTATTTTATGTTGTATTTTTTAATTGTATCTTGCAATGACTTCATTGCTGTATCATACAAAAGTTTATTCTTTTCTTTCTTATCTTTAATTCTAAGTTCGTTTATGTTAATAAGCCCCATATTACTACTCATAGGTTGAAAATTTTTCTCGCTAGCAGTAGTCAAATAATGATTTAATGCCCCTATCATTGTGCAAGGCTCAAACACAACATCTTGTAGTCCATCAAGGTAATTGTACATATTAAGTGCCACATTTAGCCCACTTGCAATGCTTTCAATATAGCCTTCCACACCACTAAGTTGACCAGCAATAAACACATTTGGGTGTGATTTAAGGTGATAATTAGAAAGTGTAATAGGTGCGCAAACATAACTATTTTTGTGCATTGTTCCATATCTTAAAAATTCCGCATTTTTTAGTGCTGGAATAAGCGAAAATACTCGCTTTTGTTCGGGATATGTAAGGTTTGTTTGAAATCCAACCATGTTAAACATGTCATTATTTAGTGTTTCTTTTCTAAGTTGAACCACAGCATATGGTCGTTTGCCTGTGTGTGGATTAGTTAATCCAACAGGTTTTAGTGACCCAAATCTAAGCGCATCAATGTTACGTTTTGCCAATACTTCAACTGGCATACAACCTTCAAAAACCTTTCGATTTTCAAAGTCTTTTAGTTTTACAATATCTGCCGTAATTAAGGCATTATAAAATGTTTCGTACTCGCCCTTTTCCATTGGACAATTAATGTAATCACCAGTGCCTTTATCATATCTATCGGCAATAAAAGCCGAATTAAAATCGATGCTATCATACGATACAATTGGTGCAATTGCATCAAAAAAGTACAAATAATCAGAACCTAATAATTTAGATAGTTCCGCCATCAATCCGTCACTTGTAAGTGGACCCGTTGCAACAACCACTGGTTTATCTAGTGGTAGTGAAGTAACTTCATCATGCACAATAGTAAGATTTTTAAACTCTTTTAGTTTTTTTGTAATTAACTCGCTAAATTTTTCACGGTCAACAGCAAGTGCACTACCTGCTGGAACACGGCATTCATCGGCACATTTAATAACAAGTGAGTCTAATGCTCTAAGTTCTTGTTTTAGTAAACCACCGGCAGTGTAAGGATCATTACTTTTAAGGCTGTTGCTACACACAAGTTCACCAAAATTTTCGGACTTATGAGCAGGTGAAAACTTTTTAGGTTTCATCTCATAAAGTGTCACATCAACTCCCCTTTTTAGAAGTTGATATGCACACTCAGATCCTGCAAGCCCTGCGCCTATTACAATAACCTTATTTTTGTTGTTCATTTTTTTCCTTTTTAACCATATCGGTGTAGTCGCATTGTGGATTACTACATTTTTTCCTTAGGCTACTATATATCTTTTTGCCTGTTAAATATGCTCCACATTTTGGGCATTTTTCAGCCAATGGCATTTCCCATGATACAAAGTCGCAATTTGGATAATCGCTACAGCCATAGAAAATGTTTCCTTTCTTGCTACGTTTTTCAACGGCAGGTTTTCCGCATTTTGGACACACACCACTTTGTTTTACAATAGGTTGAATATTTTTACATGCAGGGAAATTACTGCAAGCCATAAACTCACCATATTTACCTGTTCTAATAACCATTGGGTGCCCACATTTTTCACATTTAACATTAGTTTCTCTTGGTGGAATTTTGTATTTTAAACTATCCTTATCTGCCACCCCTAGAAGTTTTACAAAGTCATTGTAAAAATCTCTTACAAAGTCTTGCCACACAATACCTTTACTTGCTACATCATCAAGCTTATCTTCCATAGATGCTGTAAACTTAGTATCAATAATTGAAGCAAAGTAATTTTCTAGAAATTCGTCAATCTTTTCACCAAGTTCGGTTGGTTTTAAAAATTTTCCGTCTTTATCTACATACTTACGTCCCGTAAGCAAGTTTACTGTTGGAGAATATGTTGCGGGACGACCAATTCCCTTATCTTCCATTTCTTTTACCAAAGTGGCTTCAGTATAACGTGCAGGTGGTTTTGTAAACTTTTGAGCAGGTACAAAGTTAAGAAGATTTAATTTGTCGCCATCATTCATAACAGGAAGTTTTACGTTTTCATCATTTTCTTCTTGTTCTTCGTCCGCTTGTTTTGCCTTTTTACTTGCTGATTCATATAGTTTCATAAAACCATCAAATATTGGTGTTTTGCCTGATGCTTTAAATTCATACTTACCATTTTCAATTGTTGCTACAACAGAGTTAAATGTTGCATCTTCCATTTGACAAGCCAAGAATTTAGTGTAAATAAGTTTGTATAGTTTATAATTATCGGCACTAATTTTTCCTTTTAAACTTTCTGGTGTAATATCTAGGTGAATAGGTCTAATGGCTTCATGGGCATCTTGTGCTGACTTTTTTGTTTTGTATACATTTGGTTGTTTTGGCAAATACTTTTCACCAAAGTTTTTAGTAATGTAGTCACGTGCCATTGCAACAGCTTCTGGAGAAAGACGCACACTATCTGTTCTGATATAAGTAATAAGAGCTGTTTTACCTTCGCCAGCAATCTCAACACCTTCGTACAATTCTTGCGCACAAGCAGTAACCTTTTTAAGGTTCATTCCCAACTTGTTTAGGGCTTCTTGTTGCATTGTAGATGTTGTAAAAGGTGGTGCTGGGTGTGATTTAGCAACAGTCTTCTTAACTTCTTTAACAGTAAACTGTCCTTGCTTTAATTCGTCTAAAGCAGTGTCCATTTGTTCTTTATTACTAACAACAGCCTTTTTGCCGTTAATTTTACTTAATGTACTCTTAAATGCGTCTGCTTCACTATTAACATAAAGATTAGCAAGAAGTGTCCAATATTCTTCTGGCTTAAACTTTCTAATCTCGTTTTCTCTATCAACCACAAGTTTTAAGGTTGCACTTTGTACACGACCTGCAGAAAGTTTAGGCTGAATTTTTTTACACAAAATTGGGGATACTTTATAACCCACCAACCTATCTAGCACTCTACGTGCCTGTTGGGCATTTACAAGGTTAATATCAATTGCCCTAGGTTGTTTTAGTGCATTTGTAACCGCATTTTTACTAATTTCGTTAAAAACTATTCTAATGGGTTTTGTTTGATCCATTCCAAGAATAGTTGCCAAGTGCCAACTTATTGCTTCCCCTTCTCTATCAGGGTCGGTTGCAAGCAACACTTTATCGGCTTTTTCGCTTTTTAGTTTTAATGCTTTTACAATTTCTTTTTTGTCGTTAATAATTTCGTATTGTGGTTTAAAATTATCTAATACATTTACACCAAGTGATTTTTCTGGCAAATCCCTTACGTGACCCTTTGTTGCAACAACTTCGTAGTCTGCTCCAAGGTATTTTTTGATTGTATCTTTTTTACCAACACTTTCAATAATAACTAAATTCATATTTATCTCCCATAATAATTGCTGGGCAATTTTTTAATAAGCCCCTTTAACTCCATACGCATTAAAAGTGTGTTTAGAGTTTTTGGTTCTAATTTAGAACTTTCAATAATCTCGTCATAACTAAGTTCGTCAGTTTGCAAAATGTTTAAAATAAGTTGTTCGTCCATACTTGCCTGAACCACAACAGTGTCGTCTGAAATATGCATTTCTTTGCCATACGCATTAATAATTTCTTCTGGGCTTAACACCATAACACTCTGGCAGTTTTTAATAATTGCATTACAACCAGAACTATAAATATCTGTTATTCTGCCTGGCACAACATACAAGTCACGGTTGTTTTCTAATGCGTATTCTTTAGTGTGCATACTTCCGCTTTTCTCGGTTGCTTCAGTAATTAACACACCCTTACTTAAACCTGCAATAATTCGATTTCTTGCTGGAAAGTAATATGCAAGTGCCTTTTCATTTGGTTTGTACTCGCTAATTATCAAACCGTCATTTTCTAGTATTCTGTCATAAAGTGGCTTATTTGTAGCAGGGTAACAATTGTTTATGCCACAGCCAAGCACCGCAATGGTGTGTCCCTTAGCATCTATACTTGCACCATGTGCCACACTATCTACACCATCTGCAAGCCCGCTTACAACAGTAAGCCCACTATATGCCAAGTCATAGGCAAATTTGTAAGTTACTTCTTTGCCGTATTTTGTGCAACGTCTACTTCCCACAACGGCTACACAAGTGGTTTTTAACAAGTCAACATTGCCCCTACAATATAAAATTACAGGTGGGCTAAGCGTTTCTTTTAAAAGTTGTGGATAAGTATCGCTTTTAATTGTTACTATTTTTATATTTAAGGTTTCATAAGACCTTATATAATTATTTAAAAAACTTTCATCGTGTGAAAACAACATTTTTTTATAATGTTCTTCTCCCACAATATTTATAACATCTTCGTTGTCGTCTTCAAAGTTGTTCCAAAGGTCTTCGCATGTAGGATACAAATCAATTAGTTGGTGCAACTTTTTTAGGCTAATAAAATCAAAACTATTTAACCATATTATAACTTTTTCTTCGTTGTTATACATTATTCACCTTAATCCCAATATTTTTTGTCTAATGACCTATATGAAATTGCTTCAATAATATGGTCGTCCATAATATCTTTACAGCCATCTAAGTCGGCAATTGTACGTGCCACTTTTAAAATACGATTGTATGCCCTAGCACTTAGTTTTAGTTTATCAAATGCTTGACGTAAAAACATATCGCTTTGTGGTGACAGTTTGCAATAAGACTTAACTTGTTGGTCGTTCATTTTAGCATTAGAATAAATACCACTTTCCTTATATCTATCAAGTTGGATTTTTCGTGCTTTATCTACACGAGCCTTAATGCTTTCACTAGGTTCTTCTAGCGTTGTGCTTGTTAGGTCATTGTAAGTTACGTTATCCACTTCAATATGAATATCTATTCTATCCATAAGTGGCCCAGAAAGTTTGTGAAGGTATTTGTGAATGTTTTGTGGTGTACACTTACATTCTCTGTCTTTACTTCCATAATAACCACATGGACATGGGTTCATACTTGCAATTAATGTGAAATTTGCTGGATACTCTACACTTGCTTCTACCCTAGATATTGTAATAACTCCATCTTCAAGTGGTTGACGCAATGTTTCAATTGAGTTACGATTGTACTCTGGCATTTCATCTAGAAACAACACACCATTATGCGCAAGGCTTATTTCACCTGGTTTTGCAAGCCTACCACCGCCAGTAAGAGCAAGAGTTGTTGCCGTGTGATGTGGCGACCTAAAAGGACGTGTTGTCACTATTCCTTCGTTTGCATCAAGAACACCTGCAATACTATGGATTTTGGTTACTTCCAATGCTTCTTTGAAAGTAAGTTCGGGAAGAATGCTAGGAAAACATTTTGCTAGCATTGTTTTTCCGCTTCCTGGTGGGCCTATCATTAATATATTGTGTCCACCTGCGGCAGCAATCTCTAATGCACGTTTTGCCTTAGCCTGCCCCTTAACAAACTTAAAGTCCATGGCTTGTTTGTGTGTTTTTTGTATATCGTTAAAATTATTTAATTTTACAGGTGAAAGCATAATTTCACCATTTAAAAATTTTACACATTCGGTCAAATCAGAAACAGCATACACTTCTAGTCCATCAATATAACTTGCTTCTCGCTCGTTTTCTTTTGGTAAAATTATTTTAGTGTATCCTGCTTGTCTGGCAGCGATTAGTATTGGCAAAACACCATTTATTTTTCTTATTCCGCCGTCAAGCGATAGTTCGCCTAAGAAAATATAATCCTTAACAGCCTTAATGCTTACTTGTTCGCTAGCAGAAAGAATACCTAGTGCTATTGCCAGGTCATAAATTGGACCGTCCTTTTTAGTATCGGCTGGGGCTAGGTTTACAGTAATTTTTAAAATAGGATACTGCAATCCACTATTTTTAATAGCGCTTTTAACACGCTCTTTACTCTCTTTAATTGCGGTGCCAACTAATCCAACAATGTCATAACCCGGAAGACCTTGATTTATATCAATTTCTGCCTTAACCATATATCCGTTAATTCCAGTAAGACCATAACTTTTAACAATTGATAACATTAGTTACACCTCGCTTTCACTATGTCCGATTATACAACCGGCTTTAAAAAAATACAACTAAAAATACTACATTGTCAACAAATTTTTATAAACTGCCTTATATAATATAATAAACTAATTATATTAATAATTATATATGTAAATTAAAGGTAAAATTTTGTAGAATGTTACAATATAATTAAATTAGCAAATAACAAGTAAATTATTGACATATTGGCAATAGGCTGTTATACTCTAGTTATTAATTTTTAAGGGGTTTTTATGGAACAAGAGATAATGAATGAATTTGACGTGAAAGTAGATAAAATAAAAAGATTGGAAGAAAGTGGTGAGAAAGCATACAAAGCAAAATTCCATAAAACACACGAAATTCACGATTTAGAAAAAATAGAACTAGGCACAAAAGTAAGTTGTGCAGGAAGAATTACATTCAAACGTACTTTTGGTAAACTTATATTTGCAAGAATATACGCAATTGGCGACAACTTTGATATGAATTTTCAAGACAAAGTTCGTACCAGTGTACAAATTAGCCTATCACTAAATGTTGTTGGCGAACAAGCACTTGCTAAGTTTAAAGAATTCTGCGATGTTGGTGACTTTGTTGGTGTAAACGGCGAACTTACTCGCACCCAAACAGGCGAACTTACTATTCAAGTAGAAACTTTTGAACTACTAAGCAAAGCACTACGTGGTTTACCTGAAAAATTCCATGGTCTTGTAGATGTAGATAGTAGATATCGTCAAAGATACCTTGACCTTATTGTTAACGAAAAGGCTCGCAACACAGTACTTATTAGATTTAAGGTTATGCAATTTATTAGAGAATTTTACAACAATCATGGCTTCCTAGAAATAGAAACTCCAATACTTCAAAATGCAGTTGGCGGAGCACTTGCAAAACCATTTAGAACGCACCACAATGCTCTAGACCTTGACATGAACTTAAGAATTTCTCCAGAAACATTCCACAAACGCGTTATTGCTTGCGGTTTTGATAAAATTTACGAATTTGCTAAAGATTTTAGAAACGAAGGTCTTTGCGCTGACAAACTTCAAGAATTTACAATGCTTGAAAGTTATGCAGCATACTGGGATTTTGAAGACAGCATTAAGTTTTATACCGAAATGTTTAGAGAAGTTTGTAAGTTTGTATTTGGTAAATATGAATTTGTTTCTAATGGCCGTACAATCGAACTTCCAGAACAATTCCCAAGAATGGACTACATTGCTACCCTAAACAACATTTTAGGCTTTAATGTATTAGATATTACTGATGTAGAAGAATTTAAAAAACTAGTTTTAAACAAAAAACTTTTGGAAGAATTTGAACTTAAAGACCAATTTACAGTTGGTGGAATTATTGACCTACTATACAAACGTCATATGCGTCCAAATATTACCGAACCAACAATTCTTTACAACTACCCTAATGTTGTTCCACTTGCTAGATATAGTGATAAGGACGATAGAATTATTGAAATGTTCCAACTTGTAATTGACGGACAAGAAATGGTTAAGGGTTATAGCGAGCTTGTAAACCCTATTCAACAAAAACATAACTTTGAAGAACAAGCAAAAGCAAAACAACGTGGTGACGCTGAAGCAATGGATTACGATAAAGAATACATTCTTGCTATGGAACATGGTTTCCCACCAATCTCTGGTATTGGATTTGGTATTGATGTATTTATTCTTCACTTGCTTGACTGCGATAATATTAGAGATACAATCTTATTCCCTATTACAAAACCAGTTGATATTGACCAATTAAGTTAATAAAAAAAGTTCCCCAAAATAAAGGGAACTTTTTTATTTTTGCATAGCACTTGCATAGTACTAACCTATACACATAAAATTTAATATAAATTATTAAGACAAAAAAATATAAGGTTTATAATCCCTTATATTTTTTATTATCTATTAGAATGTGTTGGAACTGAATCATCGGCAAACATTTCTTCAAAATCTATTTTCCTAACAGGTGTTTCAGTTTCTACAGATTTATTAATTTTTGCTTCCAATTTATTTCTATTTGCTTTTTTGATTTCATTAAAAATCATTCTTCTTTCTCTAATAGCTCTTACTGTTCTATTTTCCATATTATGCCTCCTTATATTAGCAGTATTTAACATTATACTATTTTGCAACTAAAAATGTGCAAGAAAGTATTGTTTAATTATTGTGACAAATGTCGAAATTTTGGGGTAAAAAAAGAATGTAATGACACATTCTTTTTAATTCTAATTTTAAGATGTTTAAAACAATTAGTTTTGTTTTTCTTTAATATTAGCAGCCTTACCTGTAAGGTTACGAAGATAGTATAATTTAGCACGTTTAACTTTACCACGTTTAACAACTTCAATTCTATCTACTCTTGGGGAATGGATAGGGAAAGTTTTTTCAACGCCAACACCAAATGATATTCTTCTTACAGTAAAAGTTTCTCTTACACTAGAGTTTTTTCTAGCAATAACAACACCCTCAAATAACTGAATTCTTTCTCTGGTACCTTCTACGATTTTGCAATAAACCTTAACGGTATCACCAACTTTAAATTCAGGAATTTCTGGTTTTAAATTTTCTCTTTCTAAAGCTTGAATAAGTGTCACTGACTTTACCTCCTATATTTTACTTGATGTTCATGCAATATAAATCACAGCGGACCATCCGAAGTCACTACGTTATATTATCATAAATAAAAACATATATCAAGTGTTTTTTTCAAATTTATAATATTTTATGACGAAAAGTGCCTATTTATTAATCAAAACGCATTTTCTATATGGGTTAGGTTTTGCCCAACAATGTCTATCACGTCAAAACGGATTGGACACTTCTCGTATAAGTTTTTGTACTTTAAGTACCCTATTGCAACGTTACGGATTTTCATCTGCTTATAGTAATTTACCGCTTCACGTGGGTGACCAAACTTTAGGCTTTCACGTGTTTTTACTTCAACAAACACAAGTACACCATCTTTTTTACAAATAATATCTATCTCGCCAATTTTGTTTTTGTAATTGGTGGCTACTATTTCATATCCCTTGTTTTTTAGGTATTCTTGTGCTTCTACTTCACCCTTTAATCCTACAATTTTACTCACTTTTCACCTACAAAATGACCTATAAAACTATCACGATGAATATCACATTTCCCGTACTTTTTTAGGGCTTCAATATGTTCTTTTGTACCATAACCCTTATGCTTTTTAAAGTTGTAATTTGGATATTTTGCGTCAAGTTCTACCATTAATCTATCACGTGTTACTTTTGCTAAAATACTTGCCGCTGCAATATTATAACTTAATGCATCGCCATGAACAATGCTAACAGTTGGCACTTCTCCATCAATTTTAACCGCATCTATTAGCACAAGTTCGGGCTTAACTGGAATGTTTTCAATACATTTTAACATGCCAAGTTTTGTTGCATTTAAGATATTAACTTTATCAATCATCTTTTCGTCAATAAGTTCTATATCATAGCTTATAGCGGTTTCAATGATTTTATTGTACAACATCTCACGTTTTTTCTCAGATAGTTTTTTACTATCATTTATTTCTTCAATAATATTATCCTGTGGCATAATGACAATTGCAACACACACAGGGCCTGCAAGCGGTCCACGACCCGCTTCGTCAATTCCTGCAACCAATGTATAACCAGCATCATAATATTTTTTCTCGTAATCTAGCATATTAGTCTTCCTTTCGGTCACGTTTTGATAGACGTCTTATGTCTTTAACACTTTCTAATGTAATATTACCTAAGCGACCTTGCTTAAAATCGCTAATTAAAGCCATACTTCCCCTATCATAGTCTATATCACCACCACGCATAACATACTTACGTGATATACATATTTTATCCAAAACCATAAGCGAAGTATCTTCGGCTTCTATTGTTATGGAATATCTATTTTCTAAAATTCCCTTATCTAATTTTATTATATCTGCAATAAAATCAAGGCTAAGTTCTGGAATGTCCAGCACATCTTCTTTAATACTTCCAATATACGCAAGGTGATGTGCAACCTGATTATTGTTAAAGGCTGGCCAAAGTGTACCAGGAGTGTCAAGCACTTCAACATCGTTTGCCACCCTAACCCATTGTTTACTACGAGTAACACCAGCACGATTTTCGGCTTTTGCTTTTGTTTTGCCACATAGGTTGTTGGCAAGTGTGCTTTTGCCTGAGTTTGGCACACCGACAATCATTGCTCTAAGAATAAGTGTAACATCTTTCTTGGCATACTTTTCTATGCGGTCTTTAAGCAAATCTTTAAGAGCGGTTACTATTTTAGTTGAGCTTCCACTAGCTGTGCTATTAAGTACAATACAACGAGTGTTTTCTTTGCTAAAATATTTCACCCATTCCCTAATTTTTTCCATATCGGCAATGTCGGCTTTATTAAAAACATATATAATTGGCTTATCACCAATAATATTAGTAAACTTTGGATTAACACAAGAAAAAGGTGCTCTAGAGTCAAGCACATATATTACTGCATCTACCTTTTTAACTTCTTCTTGCATCATTTTTAGGGCTTTGTTCATATGCCCTGGGAACCATTGAATAATCATATTTTTTTCCTTATTATTTTAATCAAGCAAATCTGGACGATACTTTTTAGTTTCGCTAATTTTTTGCTCGGCACGCCACTTGGCAATTTCCTTGTGATTTCCATTAACAAGCACATCAGGTACACTTAGCCCCATAAATTCACGTGGACGTGTATATTGTGGATATTCAAGCAATTTTTCACTAAAACTTTCGTCTTCGGTGCTATGTTCGTTGTGCAAAACATCAGGAACATAACGTAAAATGGCATCTGTTAGTGCCATTGCTGGAATTTCTCCGCCAGTAAGAACATAGTCACCTATACTAATTTGTTCGTCAACACAAAGTGTAATAACACGTTCGTCAATACCTTCATAGTGACCACATACTAGCACTAAATGTTCGTAAATGGTAGCAAATTCTTTAACAATGTTTTGATTTAACACTCTACCCTTTGGCGACAAATACACAACGTGTGAGTTTTCTTTTTTAACACTCATAATTGCGTCATAAAGTGGTTGTGGTGTCATAACCATTCCATCGCCACCACCAAATGGGTAATCATCGGTTTTCTTGTGCTTTTCGGCTGAAAATGGGCGAATGTCTATAATGTTAATTTCAACTTTATTATTTTCAACCGCTTTCCCTATTAGGCTAGTTTGAAGCGGTGCAAACATTTCTGGGAAAATTGTAAGAATATCTATTTTCATTAATCGTCCACCCTAATTTCTTGTAAAACATATTCATCTACAAGAATTTGTTTTTTGTTTAAATCAAACTTTAAAATCACATCTCTAACATTTGGAAACGAAAAAGTTTTGCCATTATACTCCGCATTGTATACTTCCATTTTGCCATAGTCGTCAATGCTAACTAATGTGCCAATTTTAAAATTAGATTGTTTGCCTATAAGGTCAAAACCCAAAATATCTTTTACAAAAACTTCATTATCTGCTAAAAATGGCTTTAACTCACAATAAATTGGCACATTGCGTAATTCTTCAGCTTGTTCGCAAGTGTCAATTCCTTTTACTTTTAATACAACAAAACTATCGCGCAAAACCACTTTTTCTACATCGTATGAGATGCCACCAATGGTAACATTTTTTAGTTTCTTAATAGGTGTAAAATCAAAATAATCGGTGTTTACTCTAAACTCACCTTTTAATCCTTGTGGTTTTGTAATAATTCCTAATTGTTCCATAATAATCTCCTAATAATTAAGTATATCATATTTAAAGGCGATTTTTCAATAAAAAAAGAGCATTTGTAATGCTCTTTTTAATTACACTAATTCGTTAATCTTAACAATATAACGAATTCCTGATTTTAATGACGCTGACTTAACTAGAGTTCTAATGCTATTAGCCACTTTTCCGTTACGGCCAATAATTTTGCCCATATCGTCTTTAGTTGCCAAAACAGTTAGAACAGTAACCTTGTCACTTTCCTTTTTGGATTCAACTTTAATGTTGTCATTTCCAACAAGTGCGCATGCAATGTATCTAACTAATTCTTCCATACATCACCTAATTATTTGTTTTCTTTTTTCTTTTTGTCTGTTTTTGGAGCTCTTTTTGCCATAGGTTTTAATAATCCCTTGTTAACCAAAATTGTACGTGCAGTTTCGGTTGGTTGAGCGCCAGTACCAAGCCAGTATTTAGTACGTTCTTCGTCTAAAACTACTTGAACAGGGTCTGTAAGAGGATTGAAAGTACCAAGTTTTTCTAGGTATTCACCATCTCTTGCTTTTCTAGAATCTGTAACTACAATTCTGTAGAAAGGTGAATGTTTGTCACCAAGTCTAGTAAGTCTAATTTTTACTGCCATTTTTATTTCTCCTTTTGTTTTAATATATAAACTTTTTTTATATAGCATTTTTACTATCAAAAAAAGACTAAAAAACTATGTTGTTTGCTAAACTATTTAGCATTAGAATGGTAATTTCATACCACCAAATTTTTTGTTTCCGTTAAACATTTTAATCATGTCTTTAGCACCATAGAATTGTTTAAGTAAAATGTTAACATCTTGAATAGTTGTTCCACTACCAGAAGCGATACGTTTTTTTCTACTGCCCTTTATAATGTCAGGATTTTCACGTTCTTCCTTAGTCATGCTAAGAATAATGCTTTTATTCTTTTCAAGAGTTTTTTCATCAATGCTGTTTTCATTCAATTTCAACTTTCCTGCACCCGGTATCATATTAATAATATCGGAAATATTTCCCATTTTCTTAAGTTGAGAAAATTGAACTAAATAATCGTCAAGAGTAAACGAATTCTCTCTTAACTTTTTCTCCATTTTCTTAGCTTCTTCTTCATTGATACTTTCTTGCGCTTTTTCAATAAGTGTAAGCACATCGCCCATATTTAGAATACGGCTTGCCATACGGTCTGGGTAGAATGGCTCAATGTCGTCCATTTTTTCACCAGTTCCGCAAAACTTAATTGGCTTATTGGTTACAGCCTTAATGCTAAGTGCTGCACCACCACGAGTATCACCGTCAAGCTTTGTAAGAATAACACCAGTAATATCAAGTTTTTCGTTGAATGTTGTAGCAACATTAACTGCATCTTGACCTGTCATACTATCTACTGTAAGCAAAATTTCGGTAGGCTTAACTGTCTTTTTAATTTCGTTAAGTTCGTCCATAAGTTCGTCATTAATATGAAGTCTACCAGCGGTATCAATAATAACAGTATCGTAGCCTTTCTTTAAAGCATACTTTACAGCATTAGCCGATGTTTTTGCAGGTTTACTAGTGCCTTCGTCATACACTTCGGTGTCTACCGACTTACCTACAACCTTTAATTGGTTAATGGCTGCAGGACGATAAATATCACATGCAACAAGCAAAGGTTTTTTGCCTTGTTTTTTAAGGTATTTAGCAAGTTTGCCACACATTGTGGTTTTGCCCGCACCTTGAAGACCGCACATTAAAATAATTGTAGGCGGATTGCTTGCAACAGCCAACTTACTATTAGTGCTACCCATAAGGGCTGTAAGTTCTTCATTAACAATCTTAACAACTTGTTGACCAGGGGTAAGGCTTTTCATAACCCTTTCGCCTGAACACTTTTCACTTATTTTAGCAACTAAGTCTTTAACAACTAAAAAGTTAACGTCTGCTTCTAAAAGTGCAACACGGATTTCACGCATTGCATTTTTTATCTCAAGTTCGGTAAGTGTTCCACGTTTGGTAATTTTACTAAAAACGTGTGATAACTTTTCACTTAAACTTCCAAATAAAGCCATTACTCCTCCATTTTAGATAGTAATTTATTTTTTAATTCGCTATTTTCACTTTTTAAAACAATATTTTTAATTTCAACCAAATGTAACTTTTCTTCATAGTTATTCAGCGATTCCAAAGATTGTTTTAAGCTAAAATTAACCGCCTGCCTTGTGATTCCTAGCGATTCTGCTATTTCGGACAACGAATAATTAGATTTATAATAATAATCCATAATTTGTTGTTGTTTTTTAGTAAGAAGCTTGCCATAAGCATCTAATAAATTGTTAATAACAACAATATTATTTAACTCCATTTCAAAAACTCCAAATAAAAAATAACAGTGTAAAGTATTTTTACTTTACACCATTATAATATATACTTATTTACTTGTCAACAATTATTTTTAACTTTTTTATTACTCTGTGTCAAAAAGTCCGTTTACAAAATCGGTTGCATTAAATGGAATAATATCATCAAGTCCTTCGCCTACTCCAACAAATTTAATAGGAAGACCATATTCTTTGGCGATTGCAAACACAACACCACCCTTGGCTGTTCCGTCAAGTTTTGTAAGAACAATGCCGTCTAGTCCAACAGTTTTGTTAAATTCTTCAACTTGTTGCAAAGCATTTTGACCAGTTGTGGCATCAATTACAAGATAGTTTTCATGAGCATAACCAAGACTAGTCCACTCTTTTTCAATAATCTTGTTAATCTTTTTTAGTTCTTCCATAAGGTTTGATTTTGTGTGAAGTCTACCAGCTGTATCAACAAGTACAACATCTTCTTTTTTAGCCACTGCACTTTTAACACCATCGTACACAACACTGCCTGGGTCAACGCCTTCACCGTACTTTACAATACGCACCTTTGCACGTTTTGACCACTCGGTAAGTTGTTCGGTTGCGGCAGCACGGAATGTGTCACCAGCAACTAATAATACCGAATGTCCTTCACTTTTATAGTAATTAGCAAGTCTGCCAATTGTTGTGGTTTTGCCCACACCATTAACACCCACAAAAGTAATTAGTTTTGGGTAATTGTCGTTTTGTTTCCCAACTTCAAGTAGTTCTGCCATTGCTGTTTTTAGCAAAGCATAAAACTCTTTTTCGGTTTTAACTTTTTGCTTTTTAGCCAACTTTTTAACATTTTCAATAATCTCTGTTGTTGCTTCGGTGCCAATGTCACTGCTAATTAGCACGTATTCTAGTTCTTCGTAAAATTCGTCATCAAGTTCGCCATAAAAAATTGAGTTAAGTTTACTTGCAATTGCATCTTTAGTCTTTTTTAGTCCACCAAATATTTTTTTGAAAAACCCCATTATCTACTCTCCACATTTTTAATTGCTTCACTTAGTTTAACTGAAACTATCTTACTTACACCTTTTTCTTCCATTGTTACACCATATAGCACATCAGCATGTTCCATTGTTGGTTTTTTGTGGGTAATAACAATAAATTGAGTGTCTTGTGAATAGTTTTTAAGGTACTTTGCAAACCTTTCAACATTGGCTTCATCTAGGGCTGCTTCAATTTCATCTAGCAAACAGAAAGGCATTGGTTTTAATTGCAAAATTGCAAACAAAATTGCAATAGCTGTAAGTGATTTTTCACCACCACTTAGAAGTGTAATGTTGCTAAGTTTCTTTCCTGGTGGCTCAGCAATAATATCAACACCAGCTTCTAGTACATCGTTGCTTTCCACTAGTTCTAGGCGAGCCTTTCCACCACCAAACAATGTTTGGAACACCCTACCAAAGTTATCGTTAATCTTATTAAATTCGGTTTCGAAACGTTCTTTCATTTCAGCAGAAAGTTCTTTAATAATTTGTTTTAGGTCGTCTTCGGCTTTAATTAGATCTTGGGCTTGTTCGTACATACTACCATGACGTTCCAACAACAACTTATAGTCTTCAATAGCATTAACGTTAACATGACCAAGTTTGTTGATTTCCTTTTTTAGCCTGCTAATTTCTGGAAGTGCTTCTTTAATATTAAACATTTCTTGTTTGTAATCAACAGCGGTTGCATATGTAACTTCGTATTCTGTCCAAACACGTTCTTGCATTGTTTCAATATCGGTATCAACCTTAGTAAGGTTAAGGTCTTGTTGATATTTTTTGTCTTGCAATCTATTTACTTCGGCTGTGAAGTTCATACGTTGTTCTTCCAAAAGCCTTAGTTTAGATTGAAGTTCAACCTTACTAGAATTTAATGCATCAAGCGTTTGTTTTGTTTTGTTTAGTTCTTCGTTAATTTCATTTGCCTGAATACTGCCTTGTGAATGTGTTGCATTAAGTTTTAATACTGCTAGTTGTTGTTTGTTTTTCTCATAACTTGGCGATATTGTTTTAATTTCGGCTTCACAAGCATTAAGTTCGGTTTCCAAACGTTCTTTTTCTTGAGCAAGTGCAACTAGTTCGCTTTCCAAAGATGCAATTTCAACTTTCATGTTTGTAAGTTCGCTAATATACTGCTCTTTTTTGTTTTTAAGGTCATCAAATTGATTATCTTCACCAATAGCAACTTCACTTAATTTTATATCAGGATCATTAGATAGTTTTCCAAGTTCGCCATCAATTGAAATAACCATTTGTTTTGCTTTTGCCATATCGGAAGCAAATTTGTTTTGTCTTGCTTCTAATTCTGACACATAAGCACCTTCGTTTTTAACAATCTCACTAATTTGTGCATAAGAAATTTCGGCTTCTCTTAGCTTATTAGTCAAGTCATTAATGCTTGCAGTAAGTGATTTGTGTTGATCGTTTAAATCACCAAGCAAAGCCATTTTTTGTTGTTTTTGACCTTCAAGTTTCGAAAGTTGTTCTTCTGCTAGTTTAATGTTGTTATCCCTTGCCAAAAGGGTTGTAAATTGTGACTTACGGCTACCACCAGTAATACTACCTTGTGGACTTATAATTTCGCCTTCAAGTGTTACTATTCTAAATGCATAACCACTTTGTTTCGCAATACTAACTGCATTATTAATATTATTAACAATTGCTGTTGTTCCTAGCAAACTTGATATAATATTTGCAATGTTTTTATCATATGTAATAAGGTCGCTTGCAAGACCAAAACAACCTGTACTGCTTAAAAATTTTGCGTTGTTACGGTCAAAATAACGTGGTTTAATTGAGTTGATTGGAAGGAAAGTTACCCTACCATACTCCATTTGTTTTAGGTATGCAATAAGTTGTTTTGCTTCTTCATCGGTGCGAGTTACAATGTTTTGAACCGCACTACCAAGAGCCATTTCAATTGCTGTTTGGTATGTTTCTGGCACTTTAATAAGGTTTGCCAAAACACCTACAATCTTATTTTTAAGGTCTTTATTTTGTTCGGCATCTGTAAGCAATCTTTTAACACTACCATTAAAGCCTTCATATTCTTTTTGCATATCTAAAAGCAATTTTTTACGGTTGTTAAGGCTTAAAATATTTGAAGACAACTCATTAATTTCATTTTCTGTATATTTAATTTCGTTGTATTTGGCTGTTTGTTTGTCGATTAGTTCGTCAAGGTCAAATTTCATTTTGCCCTTTTCGCTAAACAACTTTTGCATTTCGCCTTCATGCGCTCTATATTCATTAACCTTATCAGTCTGAACATCTTTTAATTCATTGCTATCGGTGGTAATTTGGTCAATTTCTTTTAAGTAAGTTGTTTTTTCAACTTGCAAAGCGGAAATTCTAGCCTTAGTATCACCAATCTTTTCAATAGATGCAAATAGTCGTTTTTGGGCTTCTTTAGTAGCCATTTCGCCACTTTCTAGTTCACTAAAAACACTATTATACTTATCTTCAAGTTCGCTTGCACTATGCTTTAAGGTATATAGTTTTTCTTTTTTATTTTCGCTAGCAACCTTATTGCTATATAGTGCTTCGTTAAGTTCGTTGCGTTTTGTTTCGGCTTTTGTAAGTTCGCCATTTAGTCTATCAACTTCTGCTTCAATATTTCTAACACGTTCCATAATAAGATTGGTTTCGCCCATTTGTTTTTCAATTCCAACGGTTAGTTCCAAAATTTTGTCACGTGTTTTTGCAATATTTTCGTCAAGGCTGTTTATTTCATTAAAAGTTTCGTTATAGTCATTAATTGTTGCATCTAAGTCACTTTGACGTAAATTCATTTCTTCAACGATTGCGTCAATTTTTTGTTGGATTGCAGCCTTATTTTCACTTGCATAATCGTATTGATAAATATAAGCATTAATCTCCAAAACTTTTAATTTTTCTTTCAAATCAAGATAGATTTTTGCTGTTTCTGACTGACGTTTTAATGGTGCAAGTTGTTTGTCAATTTCTTGAATGATATCATTGATACGTGTCAAGTTGTCTTGTGTACGAGCAAGTTTTCTTTCAGCTTCAACTTTTTTAAACTTAAACTTAGAGATTCCTGCTGCTTCTTCAAAAATTGCACGCCTATCTTCTGGTTTTGAGTTAATAATTTCTTCTACTTTACCTTGCCCAATAATAGAATAACCACTTTTACCAATACCACTATCGTGAAGCAGGTCTATAATATCCTTTAATCTGCAAGGGGTACGGTTTATAAGATATTCGCTATCACCACTACGATACAATTTACGAGTAATAACAATCTCATCATAATCAACTTTGAAAATACGGTTGGTGTTGTCAAAGCAAAGTGAAACTTCACAAAAACTTAGGCTTTTACGTTTTTCTGTGCCTTTAAAAATAACATCTTGCATAACGCTACCACGAAGCATCTTACTGCTTTGTTCGCCAAGTACCCATCTAATTGCATCGGCAACATTACTTTTTCCGCAACCATTTGGCCCAACGATTGCCGTAATTCCATCACTAAAAGTAAGTTTAATTGGGTCGGCAAATGATTTAAACCCAACCATTTCTAATTGTTTAAAATTCATCTTAATTGTTTCCTTAAATATTTTTACAGATTAAGTATATCACACTTAGAAATTTTCACCAAATAAAAAAATAAAAAACCCTATTAAAATAGGGTTAATTTTATTAATTAAAAGTTATATTTTTCAAAATTATCCAAAACAAATTTGCTTAATTTTTTCTCACACATTTTTTTTGACTTTTCAGTCATGGTACAAAGTTCTTTTTCATTAATCACAATACTCATAGTAAAACTTGTTTCGTTGTTTTTTTGTTCAGAATTTATTAGCCTATATTCTAGTGTTGGGTGATTTTTAAGTGCTTGCAATTTTTCTTGCAATGCAGTCTTATAATCGTAGTCGTTTTCAATCACATTAATTACGTTTTCAAGTGACACAATTACGTTATCTTGCACAAATTTTTTAGCAGGCTCTATTCCACCATCTAAATAAATTGCACCTAGCACACTTTCAAACAAGTCCGCTTCTACTCCATCGCTAACACTTTTAACCGCTCTACCAAATCTGCAAGCGGTGTCAAGATGCAAATGTTTAGAAAGTCTACACAAATTTTTAGTAGAAACAAGGTGAGACCTATACTTACTAAGTTCGCCACTTTCTTTATCTACAAAATTTGCATACAAATAGTCGCTAACAATAATCTGCAAAACACTGTCGCCCAAAAATTCAAGTCGTTCGTAACTATGTGTTCCATTTTCATTTGCATAACTTGTGTGAGTAAGAGCTTCGGTCAACAATGATTTATTATTAAATTCGTAACCAATATTAATCATTTACTTCTTCCACTTTAACATCTTTAATTTTTTCTTCAATAACACTGCAAACATCTGCTTTATACATCAAAACAGCTTGTTTAATACACTCACTTACACTCTTTGCTTTTGACGAGCCATGTCCCTTGACAATAATCTTTTTGCAACCAAGTAGCACTGCTCCGCCCTTATTGTTGTAATCAAGAGTTTTCTTTAATTTTTTGAAAGTTTTTTTCATAAACAAATAACCAATTTTACTTGAAAAAGAACTTTTAATTCCTTCTTTTAGTAGGTCAAGAACCGTAAGAATTGCACCTTCGGCACTCTTTAATGCAACATTTCCTGCAAAAGCATCGGCAACAATTACATCATATTTACCACTAAGCATATCTCTTGCTTCCATATTCCCAACAAAATTAAGACCATCTTGTTCCTTTAAAAGTGCAAAAACTTGCTTAGTAAGATCGTTACCCTTATGGTCTTCTGTGCCAACACTAAGAAGCCCAACACGTGGATTTTTTATACCATACACACTTTCCATATATGCGCTGGCCATTACAGCAAAATGTACAAGATTTATAGGTTTACAATCCATGTTGGCGCCACTATCGCAAAGAGCAACTATTCCACCTGTTTTTGTAGGCAAAATTGGACATAGCCCTGGTCGTGAAACACCCTTTATTCTGCCGATTTTTAAAAATCCACCAGTAAGAACAGCGCCTGTAGAACCCGTGCTTACAAATGCCGCTGCATCATCATTAAGACGTACTTCATTTAATGCTTTTACAAGCGAACTATCGGACTTGTTTTTAATTGCTGTTGTTGGAATATCATCATTAGTAATTACATCGTCTGCATTCAAAAATGAAATTTGGTTTTCATTATATTTATATCCGCCTAGCACTTTCTTTAATTCTTCTTCCTTACCAACCAAAACCACTTGCAAGTTTTCATCGTCATTAACAGCCATCACTGCTCCTTCAACTTGAGCAAAAGGTGAATTATCTCCACCCATAGTATCTAAAATTATTTTATACATTTTCATATTTCCTTAAATTTCTTTGTAAAATAACTGCACATTACACAATTATCAAATATATAATAACATAGGTGACCTTAAAAAGCCAAACAATAATCAAAAAAAACCACCTACAATCATGTAAGCGGTTTTTTTATTTAATAATTTAAAATTATTTAGCTTCGTTTTTAGCTTTGTCTTTTTCAACAACAACTTTTTGTTCGCCATCATAGTAACCACAGTTTTTGCAAACTCTGTGATTTGCTTTTAGCTCGTGGCAATGAGGACATTCAGAAATAGAAGGTGTAGAAATCTTCCAGTTTGCTTTTCTTGAATTTCTTCTTGCTTTTGAAATTTTGCCCTTTGGTGCTATCATCGTTTACGCACCTCCTAATTTATTTTTGCTCTACAATTATATAGTAATAATTATTGTTTGTCAATTACTATTTTTGATTTTTCAACAATTTTTGAGTTTCTTTTGCAATTACCATTTCTTCGTCTGTTGGAATTACAAAAACTTTAACCTTGCTAGATTTAGCACTAATTTCGCTTGCTTCGCCACGTGGAAGGTTCCAGTTACGTTTTTTATCAATCTTAACACCAAGATAGTCAAGACCGCTGCAAGCTAGTTCTCTTAATTCTGGAGTATGTTCGCCACAACCTGCAGT
Source organism: uncultured Clostridia bacterium (assembly GCA_934754495.1). Lineage (GTDB taxonomy): Bacteria > Bacillota > Clostridia > Christensenellales > UBA1242 > UBA11490. The sequence continues at coordinate 41,148 of CAKVHW010000005.1, read as the reverse complement.
AAATACAATTGCATCTACCCCATTAAGTGCTGCGGCATATGCACCAATGTATTTTTTAATACGGTAGCAATATGCTTCAAAAGCCAATCTAACCTCTTCGTCATCAAGATTTGCGGTAATGTCACGCATATCTGACATTCTGCCACCAGTTAGACCTAAAAGACCACTTTCTTTGTTAAGCATTTTCAAAACATCTTGAACACTACGTTTTTCTTTGTTGCAGATAAATTCTACAACAGCATTGTCCAAATCACCACAACGTGTATTCATGATTACACCTTCAAGTGGTGTAAATCCCATAGATGTATCAATACACTTTCCACCTTTTACAGCAGCAACGCTTGCACCACCACCAATATGGCAAGTAATAATCTTTGTATCTTTAATCTTTTTACCCATCATTTTTGCACATTCATTAGCTACGTAGTAATGACTAGTACCATGAGCACCATATCTACGAATACGATAGTTTTCGTAATATCTTTTTGGAATTGCATAAAGATAAGCATATTTTGGCATTGTTTTGTGGAAGCCAATATCAAATACCGCTACATTTGGTGTGTTAGGGCTAACCGCCATAGCACCTTCAATACCAGCAATTGCACCAGGAACATGAAGTGGGGAAAAATCAACTTTTGTTTTGAAATCTTCCAAAATTTCTTTAGTAACTATAATTGGGTCAAAATATTTTTCACCAACGTTTACTATTCTGTGACCAAAACCATTAATCTCAGACAAGTCACCAACAACACCAATTTCTTTATCTGTTAACTTTTCTAGTACCATTGCCATAGCAACAGTGTGGTTTGGAATATCAGCATTGAAAGATTGCTCTTTACCATGTGCTTTGTATCTTAAAAATGGTTGACCTTCACCAATTCTTTCAACATTACCTTTAGCCAAGACTTTTTTGTTTGCCATATTTATAAGTTGGAATTTTAATGAACTACTTCCGGCATTAATAACTAAAATTTTCATAAAATCTCCTTAAAAAATAAATTATACGTCTATTATACAAAAAACCGCTTAAAAAAGCAATTATTTTTGCAAAATTGTTATTGCAATTGACACAATAATTTCTTCAACAGTTGCCCCACGACTAAGGTCATTTGTTGGCGCATTAAGACCTTGAATTAAAGGCCCTATAGCCTTATAACCACCAAAACGTTGGATAAGCTTATAACCAATATTTCCACTTTGCAAGTCTGGGAAAATTAAAATATCAGCACTTCCTTTAACTGGCGATTTTGGACATTTTAATTTTGCTACTTCTGGCACGATTGCAGCATCTAATTGAAGTTCACCATCAAAGGTAAAATCAACTTTTCTTTGTTTTAAGATATTGCAAGTTTCAACAACTTTTTCTGCACTTTCGCCACCTGCACTACCTTTAGTTGAATAGCTTAATAAAGCAACTTTTGGTTCTTTCCCAATAAGTTTTCTGTAAGAATTAACAGTGTCAATTGTGATATCGGCAAGTTCTTCACTAGTAGGATTTAACACCACCCCACCATCGGCAACAACATACAATTTTTGGTCTTTTCTAGTAGGCAAGAAAACAAAAAAACTACTTGCTTTTTTGCCGTCTTTGGCTTTAATTGTTTTGAATGCGGAAGAAAATATTTTAGCACTTGGTGCTTCTGCGCCACCTACCATTCCGTCTACTAGCCCTAAGTCTACCATCATTGCACCAAATAAATATGGGTCTTGCACATCTATTTTTGCTTGGTCTGGAGTCACACCTTTATGCTGTCTTTTAACAAAATATGCATTAGCAACAATTGGCGTAATTTCGTGGTTTAGAATATTTACAACTCTAATATTTTTCATATTAGAATATTCTTTTAAATCCGATTTTTTAGTAAGCAAAACGATTTCACAAAGTCCCATTTCAGCGCTCTTATCACCTGCTTCTAGCACACGAGAACTAAATTCCGCCTCAGGTAAAACAATAGATGCTTTTAGTTTGCTGGCTGATTTTATCCAATTTTTTTCAAAATCCATAGTATAAAACTCCATTTTATAAAATTTTGATTGCATCACAACTTTTTTTATTATATAATAGTTATGCTTTAATTATTGTAATAATATAATATTTAGTTTTAAAAGTAAAGAAAACATAAGGTGTATTTTATGAAAATTTGTGCTATTATTTGCGAATATAATCCATTTCACTTTGGACACTTGTACCACATTCAAAAGGCAAAAGAACTATCAGGTTGCGATGCCGTACTTTGTATTTTAAGTGGAAACTTTACCCAACGTGCCGAACCTACAATTGCCGACAAATATGTTAGAGCCAGTATGGCACTTAGTGGTGGCGCAGATATAGTTGTGCAAATGCCTACAGCATATGCTTGTTCTTCGGCAGAAATTTATGCTTTGGCTGGTGTGAAAATTGCAAACTCATTTAAGAATGTAACTCACCTTGCTTTTGGTTGTGAAAGTAAAAACTTTGAACTTTTAAAAGAACTTGCAAGATATCTTGCTGACGAACCAGAAGAATACAAAACAACCTTAAAATCATATCTTGACCAAGGCTACTCAATGGTTCTATCAAGACAAAAAACCATTGAACAACTTGTAAAAGAAGAAAAAGTTAGTTTTACAAGCATAACTGATGCTATTGATGCACTTCAAAAACCAAACAATATTTTGGCTATTGAATACCTAAAAGCACTTATCAAAACAGATAGCAAAATTGAACCAGTATTTGTTCAACGTGAATGCAGTGAATACCATAGTGAAGACATTAACGGCAAAGACACTTCTGCTACCGCTATTAGAAGTAGACTACTTAAAACCAACAAAGTAAGAAGCGTAAAAAGACTTATGCCAAAATCTTCCTACAAACTACTTAAAGAATACGTGTCCGACTTTGGTCTACCCGACCACGAACTATTTAATGACCTTTGCATGTTTGTGCTAAAAACAGCAAATGCTGAGAAAATTAAAAACATTTACGATGTAAACGAAGGACTAGAAAATAGATTTATTGATTGTGTAAAAGATAAAAAGATTTTAAACGAAGTTTTGCTTGAAGTTAAGTCAAAACGTTATACATACACAAGACTAAAACGTATTGTGTTAAGACTACTACTTAGCATCGACAAAGAAACAATTGAAAAAATCTACAAAATTGATAAATTCCCTTATATTAAAGTTTTGGGCTTTAATGGTGAAAACCAAGACCTACTTGCAGAAATTAGTGCCGACACAGACCTTATTATTAGAAACAGCAATGTAGTAAAAAATCCAACCGCATTCTACAAAGAACTTGCTGACATTGAAGACCGTGCAAATGCTGTGTACAATCTTCTTCTTAAAAAGTCCAGAATTGTACCAAAATATGCACCGGACCTTCTAACCAAAACAATTAAATATTAAAAACAAAAACACTTGCCTATTTTGACAAGTGTTTTTCTTATATTGTAAAGTTTTTTAAAGCTTTATATATTAATTATATTTTAAACTTTTTTATTTTAGTTAATCATTATAATCTTGTTATATTTCTTTATTAATTACAAGCACTAACCTTTAAAGTCTGCAATAAGCTCCTTAATTTTAGCAACTTTTTCTTGTGCTGCAATCTTGCCAAGTTCTATAATGCCATCAGTCACATCACCATTGAAATTGTACTGTGTATATTTGCCAAGTTCTGGTTGAATTAGCACATTATAGTATTTACGTTTGTTGGCTTGAAGTTCCTTTTGAGCAATAAGCCACGATTGAATTACATAGCCCACTACTCCCTTAATTTGGGTGTTAAGTTCGGTTTTTGTAACAACATCAACGGCTATTACAATATCGGCACCATTTTTTCGTGCAATATCATGAGCAAGGTTGTTTACTACCCCACCATCAACCAAAAGCATATTTTCATATTTTACAGGTGTAAACACACCTGGGCAACTTATTGATGCACGAATGTTTTTAATTAACGAGCCTTCTTTTAAAACCACTTCTTTGCAAGATTTTAAATCAACCGCATTGCAAATGAAAGGAATTTTCGTTTCTTTCATGTCAATATCTGGCAAAACTTTTTTAAGAACTTTTACCACACTTCTTCCACTAAGAAGTCCTTTAAAATTAAGGTTTAAGTCAAATAGGTGTCTGGTTTTTAATTTTTTAGCAAAATCTTTAAGTTCAACTATTGATTTTCCGCATGCAAGTGCTCCGCCTACAATAGACCCCATACTTGTGCCAACAACCATATCAATAGGAATATGGTTTTTTTGTAGTTCTTCAATAACCCCAATGTGAGCAAAGCCAAGTGCTCCGCCACCACCCAAAACTAGTGCAACTTTAGGACGTTTTTTCATATTTCACCCCTTATTATCAATATAATATTACATAAAAAATTTTTAGTCAAAGGAAAATTTAGTGAACAAAAAAAATTTGTTTTTATCTTTATTATGTCTTGCGGTTATCATTTTACTAGTGGTTGACCCTAAGACCAATATTGATGCATGTTATTATGGAATTAATCTTTGGGCAACGGCAATTTTACCTGCCCTACTACCTTTTTTTATACTCACTGCAATTCTTGCCAATCTGGGGCTTGTGCAAAAACTTGGCAACCTTTTTTCGCCAATCACAACAAAACTTTTTAAGACTGCCGGAATATCTGGTTATGTTTTCGCAATGAGCATAATTTCAGGTTATCCAGTAGGTGCAAAAACTACGGCGGATTTATATGAAAACCATTACATATCAATGGGACAAGCCTGCAAAATCACCACATTTACTTCAACCAGTGGACCTTTATTTATTGTAGGCACTGTAGGAGTAAGCATGTTTGGTGACAAGCGACTTGGCTACTTAATATTAATTTGCCACATTTTAGGTGCTTTTTTAAACGGAATATTATATAGAAACACCTTTAAAAATGAATATATTAATTCTATAAAAACATATTCAACAGACACAAACAATGTGCTAGAAGATATTATGTTTGGGTCAATTAAAAGTATTTTGATTGTTGGCGGATACATATGTATTTTTTACATGCTTATTACAATGCTTAACAACTACCATGTTTTTGCACCGCTAAACAATTTTATTGCACTTATCACCCACTCAAACCCCAACAGTGTTTCGGCAATCACAAATGGAATTATTGAAGTGACTCGTGGCTGTTTGGACATTAGCAAACTTAACATTGGCACAAAAAAAGCCCTAGTACTTTGTACTGGGCTAATAAGTTTTGGTGGGCTTTCAATTCACATGCAAGCACTCACATTTTTAAAAAAATTTAATATGCCATTATCTTATTATTTTAAAGCAAAAGTCACTCAAACAATTATATCAGTGTTAATAGCATTACTTTTCACCTTATTTATTTAAATATAAAATGCCATAAGGCTATTTTTAAATTCATTATAATAAGGTTTTAGGTTTTTATTTTTGCCTATTAAATATTCTAGTGGAATAACAAGTGCATTAATAAAAATAAGTTTTTCAATAGTAATTGCTTCTTTTATGGCTTTTATTATAATAACCAATTCTTGTCTAACTTCTTCTTTAAGTTTTTTATCTTTCTTTACGGCACTATAAAGTCCGTTAAGTGCTTTTAGTAAGTCAGCATATTTTAGTTTGGTTTCAGTGGCTTTGCTTACTGGTTGTTCTTCAGGTTCTTCGCTATTTCCTAGCCCTTCCATAACAATTTGCTGGCTATCGTCTTCGCCAAACACGGCATTGTCCTCACCATCTTCGTTTACACCAAGCAAGTTTGCAACACTTGTTTTGAATGGAATAAGTACATTAATTGCAAAGTTGCTATAACTTACATTATAACCATCTGGACTATAAAAATTTTCGTTAATAAAGTTTTGAAGATTTAATCTATTGTTATCAATATCAATTAAAAAACAAAATACAAGTGCAATTATTTTTTTCTCGTCATCAGGCAAAACAAAATAACCGCCATTTACTTTATTTGATACTTTTGCATTTCTAAATTCGGTTTTGAAATTAAAATCAACCATACATTTTGCAAAAAGTTCGTATAGCACCGAACTACCTGCAATTGCATTAAGGATTTTTTGAATTTTAATGTCCGACAAAATAAACCTGCCGTTAATCATCTCGTTACAGGCATCAAAAAAATTTTTTAAGTTTTTCTTTTCAGCATCACTATATTTTGTCATATGTTTCTCCACTTCTTATCTTTGATTGTATGCATTTAGTATAGTGTTTTTTTTGTTTTTTAGCAAACAAAATGCAAAACTTATTGTAAAAGCTTATTTAGTTGTGATATAATACAAAAGTTAAGAAAATTTTCAAATACTGGTGGGACGAATTATGGATTTTATGGTTGATAGCACTTCCAACAAATTAAAAATGTTGTTTTTGCTAGATAAAATGGAAATTCCGTTAACTGAAAACAGTATCATCGACATTTGCACCAGCCGTAACAACTGGCTAAACTATATGGACTGCAAAGAAGTACTTTGGCAACTTTTAGATGCAGGCTTTATTTTTAAAACTGAAGGCGATGATGAAGAACGTTATGGAATTACATATGAAGGACGAAATTGTTTGAGTTTATTCTTCCAACGTATTCCTCAAAGTTTGCGTGAAGAAATTACAACTTTTGCAAAAGACAATAGAATGAGTTTTAAGCGTACTCAAGAGTATGTTTCGGAATACATTAAAAACGAAGATGGTTCCTATATTGTCAATCTTAAAATTAAAGAACCAATGATTCCTAATTCACTTTTGGAAATCAAACTAAAAGTTCCTACAAGACACTCGGCAATTCTTACTTGCAAAAAGTGGAAGGACAATGCCCCTAATGTATTTGAATATCTATATGACACAGTAATTGATAGTTAAGGAGAAAAAACATGTACAGATACAAAACAAGTGGCGTATGTGCTGGCGAAATATTATTTGATGTTAAAGACGGCAAAGTTACTGGCGTGCAATTTATAGGCGGTTGTCCTGGAAATACAACCGGTGTGGCAAAACTAGTTGAAGGTATGCCTGTAGATGAAGTTATTGCAAAACTTGAAGGCATAAAATGTCGCCCTACTACATCTTGCCCAGATCAACTTGCCAAAGCATTAAAACAATATAAGGAAACGGTTAACAAATAATGACAAACAATACTAACAATGCAATCACATATTCTAAAGCCAAAAGAGAATATTTAAAGCAACGACAACAACAATTAAAAAAAGATGAAAATGAGAAAAACAATATTAGTTTAAAAAGTGCGATTTATAAAGAAAGACAAAGATAAGAAAGGAATTAAAAATTAATGAGAAAAGAATCCAACCCAGTAAACGCATTTAAAAACTACATTACAGGCAAGAGAAATTACAATAAAACATTAACTAACATTATAGAAAATGGCAAAACAGTTATGTTTGTACCAGAAAACTATACTGTTGCTGACGTTAATCCAATTGTGTATAGTCGCAAACTTCACACCCTAAACCCTACTAGCAAAAATTTATTTAAAGACGGAATTGCAACATTTATTGACAGAAAAAAAGTACTAGACTATTATGGTGAAGTTACAGAAATTATACCTGTAAAGTATGGTGAAAGCAAAATTATTTCTACACCATATGATGATGAAAACAAAACAATTATTGAAGCATATGTAAACCTTACAAAGTATGGTTTTAATGCAGAAAATATTGGGTTTGCATGTCTTAATGACAATCTTTACCAAGAAACAGCAAGTCGTGTTAAATAATAAAAAAAGACAACCTTAAATAGGTCGTCTTTTTTTATTATTTTAGTTTTTCTAATGCAATAAGTACATTTTGTTTCATGTTTTTGTAGTTTTCAAGTTTTTGTTTTTCTTCTTCTATAAGTTTTGCTGGTGCTTTACTTACAAAACCTTGATTACTTAATTTACCTTCTGCTCTTGCAATTTCGCTTTCTGCTTTTTTAAGTTCGGCAGTAAGACGTGCAAGTTCTTTATCTTTATCAACGAGGCTTGAAGATGGTAAGAATGCTTTAATTAAGTTGTTTAAGCATACTGTACATTCTTCTGTTACCTCATTTTCATCTTTTATGATTAAGGTATCTTTAGAATTAGAAAGTTTTTCAATTATTTTTGCATTTTCTTCTACAAATGTTTTATGGTCTAGTGGAAGCAAAATAAGTTTTGTTTTCACATTATCTGCCACCTTCATATCTGCCCTAACTGCACGAATTTGCTTAATAATATCAAGCACTTCTTCCATATGTTTGTGGTCTTTAGTAAAGTTAAGTTCTTTACTATGTTCTGGGAATGAAGATGTCATAATTGTTTCATCATGGAAAGGAAGTTCTAGATAGATTTTTTCTGTAACAAAAGGCATAAATGGGTGCATTAGTTTTAAAAGTGCTGTCAAAACATAATTTAGTGTTGCAACGGTTCCGTCTTGTTTTTCTTCGGTCATTCCACACTTAGCCATTTCAATGTACCAGTCGCAGAATTTTGTCCAGAAGAAATCAAACAACTCGCTAGCAACCATGCCAATATCGTATTTTTCAAACTTCTTATTAATACTTGTAATAAGTTTATTTAGTTCGTGTAAAATCCACTTATCAGCACTTGAAAGTTTAACTTCATTAATATGTTTTACGTCATTGCCTTCAATTTGCTTCATTACAAATAGGCTTGCATTCCATATTTTATTAATAAAGTTTCTAGCAAGTTCTACTTTTTTCTCTGAAAAACGGCTATCCATATCAATAGAAATTCCGTTAAGAACTGAAAATCTTAGAGCATCTACACCATACTTATTTATCATTTCAATTGGGTCAACACCATTGCCCAATGTTTTACTCATTTTTTTGCCATGAATGTCTTTAACAATACCATTAATAACAATCTCTCTAAATGGCACTTTACCTACATACTCTAGCCCACTAAATATCATTCTAGCAACCCAAAGGTTAATGATTTCTCTACCAGTAACCATAACATTTGTTGGGTAGAAATAATCTAGTTCTGGAGTTTTTTCAGGGAAACCAAGTGTACTAATTGGCCACAAAGCACTACTAAACCATGTGTCAAGTTTATCAGTTTCCTTAACTAAATTGTGGCTATGACATTTTGGACATTCGGTTGGGTCTTCAAGTTCTACAATTACTTCGCCACAATCTTGGCAAGTGAAAATTGGAATATCGTGACCAGACCAAATTTGTCTTGAAATACACCAGTCTTTAATGTTGTGCATCCAATGCAAATATGTTTTTTTGTATTGGTCGTCCATAAACTTAACTTCGCCGTCTTCAACAACCTTAATTGCTGGTTTTGCAAGTTCGTCCATTTTAACAAACCATTGGTTTGAGATAAGTGGTTCTATTACTGTTTTGCATCTTTCGCAGTGACCAACATTATGTGAATAATCTTCAATTTTTACAAGAGCACCACATTCCTTAAGATCCTCAACAATTTTAGCACGTGCTTCATCTCTTGTAAGCCCTGCGTACTTGCCTGCGTTTTCGTTCATGACACCATCGTCACCAATAACCTTAATAACGTCTAGGTTATGCCTTTCGCCTACTTCCCAGTCGTTAGGATCATGTGCTGGTGTAATTTTAACAACACCTGTTCCAAAGTCTTTTTCAACGTACTCATCAGCAACAATTGGAATTAGTCTGTTCATTAGTGGCAACACTACGTTTTTGCCAACTAGTTTTGTGTATCTTTCATCAGTTGGATTTACAGCAACCGCTGTATCACCAAGTAATGTTTCTGGACGAGTTGTTGCAACTTCAATATAGTCGTTTGTGTTTTCTATTTGATATCTAATATGCCACAAATGTGATGGAAGCATTTTAAATTCAACTTCGGCATCAGAGATAGAACTCTTACATTTTGGACACCAGTTTACAATACGTTTTCCTTTGTAAATGTAGCCTTTTTTGTATAAGTGAACAAACACTGCTCTTACTGCATCGCAGTTGTGTTTGTCCATAGTAAATGCTAGTCTATCCCAGTCACAAGAAAAGCCCATACGTTTAAATTGATCTATAATTGTGCCTTTATAATCAACATACCATTGTTCAATACGTTTTTTAAAGCCTTCTCTACCAAGTTGTTCTTTAGATGTTCCTTCTTTTTCAAGTTGTTTGCATAGCATGTATTCGGTTGAAAGTGCTGCATGGTCTGTTCCTGGCACCCATAGTGCGCTATAGCCCTGCATTCTTTTACGTCTTATAATAACATCTTGAATTGTTTGTTGGAATGCGTGCCCCATATGCAACTTACTTGTAATATTTGGGGGTGGCATTATTATTGTGAATGGTGTTTTGTTTTTATCTATTGTAGCCTTAAAATAACCCTTTTCTAGCCAGTTTTTATATAACTTTTCTTCAAATTGTGATGGGTCGTAATTTTTTTCCATTTTAAAAAATGCTCCTAACTTATTTATTTAATGAATACCAAAATGATTATACAAACAAATAAGCAAACAACACCTATACATTTAATTGTAATCATTGTTTTGTCATTGTCAGCAATGTAATTGGTCTTTTTAGCAACTCTTGTGATACGACGTGCCAAAATAATTAATGAAGCACCAATAATGCATAGAATTAAAGCAATCCAAACTTGTGGCATTGTGAAAAACATTTTAAAGCTTTCTGAATTGGTGTTTAATAAAAAATTTAACATAATACTTATCCTTAACCTTTTTAAAATTAAACATATTATAGCATTATAGTGCCTATTTTTCAAGTCATTTTTTAAATAAATAGATATATTATATTACTTTTTTAGGCATGGTTTTTTATTACCACCCACCAATGTCCTTAATACACCAAAAAACAGAAACCTGAATATAGTAAAGTTATATGGAGGTTTTATGAAAAAATTATCATTATTTTTAATTGCTATTGTGTTTGGCTTTTCTTTTTTCCTGACTGGTTGTGGCGGAAAAGACAACACAATTAGACTAAATGAAGTGACGCATTCTGTATTCTATGCCCCACTTTACATTGCAATAAACAAAGGTTATTTTGCTGAAGAAGACCTTAAAATAGAACTTACAAACGGCGGTGGTGCAGACAAAGTTATGAGCGCCCTTACAAGTAAATCTGCCGACATTGGATTAATGGGCCCAGAAGCGACAATTTATGTTGTAAATCAAGGCAAAAAAGACCGCCCTGTTGTGTTTGGTCAACTTACAAAAAGAGATGGTTCTTTCCTAATTGGCAGAAAAGACATTCAAAACTTTAAAGTCAGCGACATTACTGGCGGAAAAACTCAAATAGACGAAGCCAACCGCCCTGTAATTTTAGCTGGCAGAAAAGGTGGTGTTCCTGCCATGACACTAGCATATACGTTAAAGCAAAACGGACTTATTGACGGACAAAACATAACATTAAGATACGATGTTCCTTTTGACAGCATGACCGCTGCATTTATTGGAAATGTTGGCGATTATGTAACAGCATTTGAACCAGCAGCAAGTGCAATTGTAGACCAAGGCAAAGGTTACAACTTAGCAAGTGTTGGCAGTCTTGCAGGTGAAGTTCCTTACACAGCATTCACCGCCAACAAGAGTTTTATTGAAAAAAATCCTGACAAAATAAACAAGTTTTTACGTGCAATTATTAAGGGTTACAACTACTTAGTAACCGCCCCTATTGACGATGTTGTTGATGCAATTGCACCATCATTTACTGGCACAACTAAGGAAAGTTTGAAAGTTGCACTTCAGGCATATATTAACATTGACGCTTGGAGCAACAACCTTGTTATGAGTACCGACTCTTACAATAGGCTTTTAGACATTATTATTGACAATGGCGTACTTGATACTCGTGTGGCTTTTACAGATGTTGTAAACAACACCTATGCGGAAAAAGCATACAAAGAAATTAAGGACTTATAAAAAATTAAAACAGGCTTTACTTTTAGCCTGTTTTTTTCACACAAAAAGGGCGAAAAAAATATAATGGAATATAGGTTTTTAATCTTTTAAAATACCTATTAAATTTAGGGTGTGAAATACACTTTTTCACCTTAAAAATACGATAGTTTTTAGGAGAAAAAATGGCTATATTAACACTAAAAAATGTTTCGCTCACCTACTTTTCTTTAGATGGTGAAACCGAAGCATTAAAAAACATTAATTTTAGTGTGGAAGAAGGTGAATTTGTTAGTATTGTTGGGCCATCTGGATGCGGAAAAACAACCATATTATCGTTAATATCTGGGTTAATGAAGCCCACAAGTGGCGAAATAATTATGGGTGAAAATCAAGAAAAATGTTGTGGATACATGTTTCAAAAAGACCACCTATTTGAGTGGCGAACCATTCTTAGCAACGTGTATTTAGGTCTTGAAATTCAGGGAAAAAAAACACCTGAAAACATGGAATATGTTAATACTTTACTTAAAAAATATGGGCTTTGGGCTTTTAAAGATAAACACCCAAGCCAATTATCTGGCGGAATGCGACAACGTGTTGCTTTAATTAGAACAATGGCACTAAAGCCTAAAATAATGCTTTTAGATGAAGCTTTTAGTGCACTTGACTATCAAACACGGCTTAATGTGTGTGACGATATTAGCAATATTTTAAAACAAGAAAATGTGACTTCAATACTTGTAACACACGACATCAACGAAGCAATTGCAATGAGTGACAAAATTGTTGTACTTTCTAAGCGACCTGCAAGTGTAAAAAGCGAACATGTAATTGACCTTTCAAAGTATGGTTCGCCACTACTTCGTAGAAAAGTGCCAGATGCTGGTAAGTATTTTGACATTATTTGGAAGGAGTTACAGGAATGAAAAACATTTATTCTAAGGAATATCAAAATTTCCTTCGAAAGAAAAAACAAAAATCAATAGTTATTTTAATAATCCAAATAGGCATTTTAGTGTTTTTTATTGGATTATGGGAATTGCTTGCCAGACTAAATGCAATTGACACATTCATTCTTTCGTGCCCTTCAAACATTGTTAAAGTTGTGGTAAACTTAGCAAAAGACGGAACGCTTTTATATCATATGTGGACCACCCTATACGAAGCACTTCTTGGCTTTTTAATAGCAACTGTAATTGGCACACTTGTGGCTATACTATTATGGTGGAACGACACCATTTACAAAATTCTTGACCCATACATTGTTGTACTAAATAGCCTGCCTAAAATTGCTCTTGGCCCCGTATTAATTATCTGGATTGGTGTGGGAACTAAGTCAATTGTTGCTATGGACGTACTAATTATGGTTGTCATAACAACACTATCTATGCTAAATGCTTTTAGAGCGTGCGACCAAAATAAAATTATGCTACTTAGAAGCATGGGAGCAAGCAAGTTTCAAATTCTTACAAAACTAATTTTGCCAAACTCTCTTTGCGACTTTATTAGTGTTCTTAAAATCAATGTTGGGTTAACATGGGTCGGCACTATTATGGGCGAGTATCTTGTGAGTAAAGCAGGTCTCGGATACCTAATTGTGTACGGTGGTCAGATATTCAACTTAGACCTTGTTATGGCAAGTACTGTACTACTATGCTTAATGGCTGGGCTTATGTATTTTATTGTTGCTTTTATTGAAAAACGAGTGAATAAAAAACTAAAAAAATAATACTATGCAAATTTTAAAAAAGTGGGTATTTTTACCCACTTTTTCCATCTTTCACATTACTAAATTTTAATAAATTTATTACAAAACTTATACCTACAATGCCTGTAAAAAAATATACTTCTTTCACAATAAAATCAAATCCCAATCGTGATACAAAATATACAATTATAAGGTTTATAATAAGATTAATTGCTCTATTTTTGACAACTTCACCAAGTAATCTTGACATGGAATAAAGGCAACTTGCTAGTGTTGTAAATAGCCCTAGCCAAATCACAACAACCATTGCAACGCCTGCCACTCTACTCACATTAAACGCAAAAGTAAGAAGTGGCATATCTGATGTCATAATATTGGTTTTTGAGTACATCACAACAAAAGCAATTATTAAAATTAAGGCAGTTATTATCGTGCAAGATATTGCACTGGCAAGTTTAATTTCTTTTTCAGTACAATCTTTGCCAGCATCTATTAAAAACATTGCAACTAAAATAAAGTTAAAAGAAACATAACCAATTATACCTACAAAACTTTTTATTGGAGTATTGAAAACTTGAAAACACACACTACTACCTAACCGATTTTTACCAAGCAATACTAGCAATATTATTGAAATAATCAAGACTGGCGAAATAACAAAATTAAGTTTTTTTACACCCTTAATTCCAGCCAAAAGCACCACAAAAGCAATTGCAAGATTAATTAGCACAAAATGTGGAATACCTAAGTATTTTCCTAGCACAGCATTTGCTGAAAATGCACTTCCGCAAAGAAAACAAAGTGCCAAATAAAGCAATACTTTAAATGGCTTTGAGAGTGTAAAATTAGCCTTATTTTTACCAATAAACAGGCATTGTTTAATAAGCACATACAACACAATTCCAGTGGCAACAGCGCTTGGGATTGCTAAAAAACCATACCTGGAAAAATATGTGGCAATTTCCTTACCACTAGCAAAACCTGCACCTACTATACTTGCAATAATAAAAAAAACCAGATTTAAAACTTTCATACAACATTGTATGTTTTTAAAAACAAAAAAATCGCTATTTTAAGCGACTTTTTATATTATAATTAAAAATATTGTTTTATTAATTTTTGTAAATTAATCTACCGCAGTGTTCGCAAGTAATAAATTCTACTGAATTAAGCTTGTCAAGTTTACTACTAGCAATTTCCATACGACAACCATAACATGTCTTACCATCTAGAAGTGGCACAAAAACAGGGAAAATATTATCATTTTTCATGCTTTTATACTTTTCTAGAAGTACAGGGTCAATGCTTTTTTCTAGTGCTTTACGTTGGGCTTTAAGCTCGTTAATTTTTGGTTCTAGATCACTTACAGACTTCTCGTAATTTTCTTTGCTTGCTTTATATTTTCCACGAGCTTTGATAACATTGTTTTTAGTTACTTCAAAGTCTTTCAAAAGTTGTTTTGCCTTATTAATAAAAATATTAAGGTTACGTTCAATCATATAAAGTTCGCTACTTAACGTATTTATTTGATTATAGGCATTTTTAAACTCTTCATCAGACTTATAATTTGTTGTTGAAGTAAGTTTTTGTACTTTTTTAATGTTTTCATCATAATTATTTTTTAAGTTTAGATACTCGTCAATTAGTTTGCCGGCTTTTCCTTCAAGACCATTACTAACATTTTGTGCTTCCTTTACATAAGCCATCATTTTGTTCATAACTTCTTTTTCTTCGCTTGCATTAACTTGACGATTAAGTTTTCTTAACTCCATATCAATTTTTTGATATTGCAACATTTGTTTCATATATTTTCCCCCATTTTTTGTAGGCTTTTTTAACATAATTTAATTCTTTTTTCACTTTAAGTTTTTTTAAAGTTGGCATTGTTTTTAACATTGCCGTATATTTTACATTTAGGTAATTTAGATATTCTAAAAAATCCATATTACCTGCAAAATTACTTTCACCAAAACGCAACTCAAATTCGCTTAATTTTTGTATTTTATCAGTTTTTTCAACCGCCATTATATTATAGAACATATGACGTTCTCTTACAATAGTATCGGTTAAAATTTGATAACCATTTTTAATTAAGTACTTTTTCAGCTTCAATTCGTTGTTTTGTGGCTGTAAAACAAACTTTTTTAAATTAGTATTGTTGACTGAAAGAATATTGATAATTTCTAGTCCACCCATACCCGCAATAACTGCTTGTTTTATATCGTATTCTGGCTTTATGCCACCTAACCCATCTGCCACAGCATAATCAAAATTATAGCCCTTACTTGACAATAGTTTTACCGCCTTACTTAAACTTGGCTCACTAATGTCACTAACAAAAGCATAATCTATCATGTCATTTAAAAACAAATCATACACAAGTTTGCCGTGGTCACAGCCAATATCGGCAACTCGCCTTTCACTTATTAAATACTTAACCTTTCTTAGTCGTGGTGACAAGGTTTCAAGATTAGTCGTCATTAAAATCCTGCAACTTTTTACTACGATTTGGATTTCTTAGTTTTCTTAAAGCCTTAGCTTCAATTTGACGAATTCTTTCACGAGTTACATTAAACTCTTTACCAACTTCTTCCAAAGTACGTGGGTGATTATCATCAAGACCATAACGAAGCCTAATAACCTTTTGTTCACGTGGTGTAAGTGTTTCGATTACAGCCATAAGTTGTGATTTTAAAATATCTTGCGCTGCACTATCTGTTGGCGATTTCATACTTTCATCTTCAACGAAGTCGCTGATTTTACTTTCATCTTCTTCACCAACTGGACTTTCTAATGAAATTGGGTCAAGGGCAATTTTTTGAATTTCATTTACACGTTGTTCGGTAATACCCATTCTCTCAGCAATCTCTGCATTAGATGGATCACGCCCTAATTCTTGAGTAAGTTGTTTTGACACACGAGAAAGTTTGTGAATTGTTTCTACCATATGAACTGGAATTCTAATAATTCTTGCTTGATCGGCAATAGCACGAGTAATGGCTTGTCTAATCCACCAAGTAGCATATGTTGAAAATCTAAAACCTTTAGTAAAGTCAAACTTTTCTACTGCTTTAAGCAGTCCAAGGTTTCCTTCTTGAATCAAATCCAAAAATTGCATACTGCTACGGTTTACATACTTTTTTGCAATACTAACAACAAGTTTTAAGTTGCGTTCGCATAGTTCGGCTTTGGCTTGAGCATCGCCTTCTAGAATACGTTTTGCAAGTTCAACTTCTTGTTCACTTGTAAGAAGTTTGACTGACCCAATGTCTTTTAAATACATCTTAACTGGGTCATCAACTTTAACACTAGAAATAATGTCTTTTAAATCTTCGTCTTTAATAATTTCTTCGTCTAGGCTTTCAACAGTTATACCTTCTTTTTGAAAACAATCAATAATATCTTTCATATCATCGCTAGATAAATCAAATTCAATAAGTTTTGTTCCAATTTCTTCTTCGGTAATACTACCTTGTTTTTTAGCACTTTTTATTAATGCTTGCACTTCTTTTTGCAATTTTTCTTCCATAAGCTCCCCTTTATTTCTTTAACTTTAAAGTTATTTCGTTTAATTGTTTTGTAAGATTTTTTCTTTCTTCCATATCGTTTGTGGCACGAAGTTTACCTATAATGTCAATTTGTCGCTGTTTTAAGCCAATATTAACGAATGTTTTGACACAATCATGGTAGTAACGTTCGTTGTCATCACTTTCTAAAATTTCAAAAGAAATTAAATCCGATAAATCACTATTATTTTCAACATCAAAATTAGTATATATTGCACTAATGATTGGTTTTTTATTTTCTTTCACGCAATTTTCTATGTATTCATAAACTTTTAAATAATCATTATTTAATAGGTTTTCTTTAATATTTTCATCAAGTTTTGCATATTCTTTTTTCTCAAGCAATGCTTTTAATACAAACTTAACTGCTTTAACATATGCATTTTCCCTTAGTTCAACCTTTTCTTCAGGCTTTTTTACTTCAATCACTTCTTCAGTAGTGTTGTTGTTAAGATCTGCCCTTAAAATAGATTTTACAATACCACTAAGTTCGGACACGAGGTTTAAATAAATATCTTGTTCGCTTTCTGTTTCAAGTTTTTTAACAACATTAAGTGCATTCGACACAAACATTTTCTTTTCTTCTGGTTTATTTAAATCATAGTCACTTGCATATTTTCTTATTAAGTACTCAACCCAATATTTTGCCCCGTGCGCAAGTTCGTAAAATGCATCTTTGCCATACTGATTAACATATTCATCTGGGTCTTGTCCATTAGGAATTGTCATTACAAATACCTGCAAACCTTCTTTAACAAGTATCTCAATACTGCGGAGTGTCGCTTTAATTCCTGCCCCATCACCGTCAAAACAAAGCACAACTTTATCACAAAAACGTTTTAATTCTTTAGCATGAATGCCTGTTAATGCAGTTCCCATTGTTGCCACAGCATTTCTTATTCCGCTTTTATATAATGCTATTAAGTCCATCTGCCCTTCAACAATGATTATCTCATTAAGTTTTTCAGCCTGCTTACTCTTTTTAACAATGTTGATGCCATACAAACACTTACTCTTATCAAAAACAAGCGTTTGAGAAGTATTTCTATACTTTGCAAAATCCGCCTTTTCAAGTATTCTTGCACTAAAGCCTATTACATTTCCATATGTATTAATCAATGGGAAAATAAGCCTTTTAGCATAACAATCATATAGTGCACCTTGTGAATTTTTCTCAGCAACACCAGCATCAATCATTTCTTGAGCAGTATAGCCCAGCCCTGATAGATATGTAATTACTTCATTCCAGCCAAGGCTATAACCAAGCCCAAAAGCCGTTATTATATCACTTCCAACATTACGTTTTGTAAGATAGTCTAATGCAACTTTTCCTTCTGGCTTTCTAAGATTGTCAAAGTAGTATCTTGCCGTATCACGAAGAAGGCTATATATTCTATCAATTTTCTTTTTCTTTTCTGCTATACCACTATCGGCGGTGTATTCTGGAAGTTCCATTCCAGCACTTTCGGCAAGTGTTTTACACGCATCAAAAAAATCAACATTCTCATACTTTTCTACAAATTTAATTACATCGCCACTCGCACCACAACCAAAACAATGATAGTACTGCTCGTACTCATTAACAGCAAAAGATGGTGTTTTTTCGTAGTGGAAAGGACAACAAGCCCAATAGGTTCTACCCTTTCTTTGAAGTGTTATGTATTTAGAAATAGTAGTTACAATGTCGTTGTTGGCTTTAAGTTTTTCAATCCACTCTTGTGAAAATCCCGACTCCATTTTATCTCCCTGTAAAACAATTTCTCTAACTAATAAATACAAAACGATTTTTTGTTTTCCTTTATTTTTTTTAAAAAATGATAATAATTTTTTTATTTTTACATATATATACTTATTTATAATAACAACAAACATTATTTAAAGGACAAAAAAAACTGGGAGACAATCCCAGTTTTTTGTTTTAATGTTATTTTCTTGTGATTGCTGCTTGTGCTGCTGCAAGTTTTGCAATAGGAACTCTATATGGGCTACAACTTACATAAGTCATACCAATCTTATCGGCAAACTTAACACTTGTTGGGTCGCCACCTTGTTCACCACAAATACCGCACATCATATTCTTTTTAACTTTACGTCCAAGTTTTACACTTCTTTCCATTAAGAAACCAACACCTTGTTCGTCAATAGTAACGAATGGGTCACGTTCCAAAATGTGTTTTTCGTAATATGGATTTAAGAATTTACCAGCATCATCACGGCTGAAACCGAATGTCATTTGAGTAAGGTCGTTTGTACCAAATGAGAAGAAGTCTGCTTCTTTAGCAATTTCTTCTGCCATAATAGCGGCACGTGGAACTTCAATCATAGTACCAACTGAATAAGGAACAGTAACGTTTGCTTTTTCCATAACTTCTTTTGCTACTCTATTAATGATGTTTTTAACATATACAAGTTCTTTAACATCACCAACAAGTGGTACCATAAGTTCTGGATGAACGTCAATTTTATTCTTAGTCATAACTTCAACAGCGGCTTCAATAATTGCTCTTGTTTGCATTTCTGTAAGGTCTTCCATAACAATACCAAGACGGCAACCACGGAATCCCATCATAGGGTTAAACTCGTGAAGTGATTCAATAACTTGCATAACTTCTTCGTAAGTTTTGCCTGTTTCTTTTGCTAATTCTCTAATATCTTCTTCCTTTTTAGGTAGGAATTCATGTAGAGGTGGATCCATGTATCTAATAGTACATGTTCTGCCATTAAGAGCCTTAAAGATTGCAATAAAGTCTTCTTTTTGATAAGGAAGCATTTTATTAAGTGCTTTAGCTCTACCTTCTTTAGTTGTAGAAAGAATCATTTCTCTTACTGCCTTAATACGGTCTTTTTCAAAGAACATATGCTCTGTTCTAGTTAGACCAATACCAACCGCACCAAGTTCAACGGCACGTTTTGTATCACGTTCGGTATCAGCATTTGCTTTAACTTTAAGGTTTGCAAATTCTTCGCTCCATTGCATAATTGTAGCAAAGTCGCCAGTAATTTTTGCTTCTTCAGTAGGAACAAGAACATCGTAAACCAAACCAGTAGAACCGTCTACAGAGATTGGTTCGCCTTCTTTAATTGTTTTGCCATTGATTGTGATTGTACGTTTTTCCATATTAACAGAAAGACCTTGACAACCAGCAACACATGTTGTACCCATACCACGAGCAACAACGGCTGCGTGAGATGTCATACCACCAGTAGCGGTAAGTACGCCTTCTGCTACTGCCATACCTTCAATATCTTCTGGGCTTGTTTCGTTTCTAACAAGAACACATTTAACTTTTTTATCAGCAAATTTCATAGCAGTTTGTTTGTCTAGTGCAACTACACCACTTGCTGCTCCTGGGCTTGCTGGAAGACCGCTAGAAATTGATTTAGCCTTTTTAAGTTCGGCTGGAACAAACATTGGGTGTAAAAGTGTATCCAATGTCTTAGGGTCAATTTTAAGCAATGCTTCTTTTTTAGTGATTAATTTTTCATTAACCATATCAATAGCAATTCTTAAAGCGGCTGTTGCAGTACGTTTGCCGTTACGAGTTTGAAGCATATAAAGTTTACCATTTTCAATAGTAAATTCCATATCTTGCATATCTTTATAACTTCTTTCAAGTTTGTGGCAAATATTCATAAATTGTTCGAATACTGCAGGGTTTTGTTCTTTTAAGTGACTAATAGGATTTGGTGTACGAATACCAGCAACAACGTCTTCACCTTGTGCATTCATAAGGTATTCACCAAATACTTGATTTTCACCAGTAGCTGGGTTACGAGTAAATGCAACACCTGTTCCGCTTGTTTCGCCCATGTTACCAAATACCATTGATTGAACGTTAACAGCTGTGCCCCAACTTGCAGGAATATCGTTCATTTTACGATAGAAAATTGCTCTTTCGTTGTTCCAACTTCTAAATACAGCCTTAATTGCTTCTTGAAGTTGAACCTTAGGATCTTGTGGGAAGTCTGCTTTCATTTCTTTCTTGTAAACTTTCTTGAATTCTGCTACAAGTTTTACCATATCTTCTGCATCAAGATCTGTATCTTTTGTTACACCTTTTGCTTTTTTAAGTTTGTCCATTTCTTCTTCGAAAAGCAAACGATCTACGCCCATAGCAACATCACTAAACATCATAATGAATCTACGATAACTATCATAAGCAAATCTCTTATTATCTGTAAGTTTTGCTAATGTTTCAACAACTTTATCGTTGATACCAAGGTTTAGGATTGTATCCATCATACCAGGCATACTAGCTCTTGCACCCGATCTAACAGAAACTAGTAATGGGTTTGTTTCGTCACCAAGTTTTTTGCCGGTGATTTTTTCAGTTTTTTCAAGAGCTTTAGCAACTTGGTCTAAAATATCTTGATTAATTTTTTCTCCATCTTCATAATACTTGTTACAAGCTTCAGTTGTGATTGTGAAGCCTTGTGGTACAGGCATACCTAATGATGTCATTTCTGCCAAGTTGGCACCCTTGCCACCTAGCAAATTTCTCATTGAAGCATTGCCTTCTTTAAATAAGTAAACATATTTTTTTGCCATTAAAACACCTCTTTTGTTTTTGGAATCGTACATATTATAATTATTTTAAAACCTTTTAGCAAATAAAATTAACAAATATATTTAAAAACTTTAAAAAATTGGCTAAATTAATTCATTTTTTGCAGTTTTTATCCCAAAACCAAACATATGTTTTATATAATTTTTAAAATGATTTTTTCAATTAACATTCTCTTTTTACTCAATTTATTTTACTACTAAAATTGCAAAAACCTTCTTTCATAGTCAATAAAAAAGTAAAGAATATTTTTTAATAATAATTAATTAAACAACAAAAAAAGCACCCCCAATTAGGTGCTTTTATATTAATTTATTTTTTCTTCCATTGGTTGATATTTTATTGTTGACTTATCCACATAACCGCTATGGTTTCCAGGTTTAAATCCACCATTTAGTGAATCATATTCCAAGTTGAAACAGTATAATCCTTTATCGGTGTTCAACACACAGTCACCAGTGTAAAGAATTGCCATATCATTGTGAAGCACATATTTTGTAGGAACAGAATCTCTAAAATAGCCATTTCCAATATCTTTCACATACTTTAGGCGTGCCCTATCACTCATTCCATAATCGCCAAAAATTATTTCATATTGATTTGTTCTTTCAACCTTGTTACCATTGCCAAATGTCAAGCCAACAAGTTCTGGTAGTTTGGTTTGTTTTGTCCCAGCAAGCACATAATATTTTGCAATATCATCGTATACATTTAGTAAGTCGGTGTTGCTCTCGAATGCATTTGTTCCTTTCATTTTTTGAATACCGTACTGATTAACTACCCTTAAATAATTTGACATTCTTGTGTCGTATTCTTCTTTTGAAATTGTTTTACCACAGGTATAAAACTCGATTTTTCTTTCACCGCTTTTTTGTTCTTCTATGCGGGCTCTAAAAATTTCGTCGTTGTACTTTAAATAATATGTATCTTGCGATGTTGAATAAGTTAGGCCATCTAAATCCATAATGCCATTATTGTAAGAGGCTTTTGTTATTGCCTGACAACCGCCAATATTCAAAGTATTCAATTCAACATTATCATCATTGAAACTATACAAATACTCAAGCTGGTTGTTGGATGTTGCACTATTGATCAGCATATATTCATTGTAATAAACCCTAGAATACACATTGTTGAAATTTGAAAATTCCATTTTGGATGGGTCAAATTCGTCGTGTCCCATATATGCACTTTTTCTAGCATAATTATATACATTTTCTTTAAAATATTTTGCGTCATCAAGCTTTTTAATGTAATATTCGGTTGAATTATAATATTTTTCAACCGCATCTTCCATTTTTTTGCCGTCCGCTTTTTTTACCATTTTTGCGATGGCTGTTTTTATGTCTAGTGGATAAAACCCTGGGCCTTCTACACCTGTTTCGCTTTGCATAACTGTATCTGCCGTAAAGCCGTCTATTAGATATGCGTCACCCAAGCCAAAAATGCCGTGACCAGCAACTTCGTGAATAAAAGTAGACTTTAAA
The DNA here is from genome assembly GCA_934754495.1 of uncultured Clostridia bacterium. Lineage (GTDB taxonomy): Bacteria > Bacillota > Clostridia > Christensenellales > UBA1242 > UBA11490. The sequence continues at coordinate 17,994 of CAKVHW010000005.1, read as the reverse complement.
GTAGCATCTGGAGTTGGTGAGTCATATTTCATTTTAACCAAGTCCAATGTGACATTAGAACTATATCTTCCACTGCCGTTTACTGTAGACAAAGTAAAACCTGCAGAACAAGTACCTAATGTTGAGTCTTTAAGATATCCCTGCTCCACATTTATAGCGTAAAGCTTATCAAAAAAACCTGGGTTGTAGTTAAGTTCCAACTTGTATTTAGGGTTAATGATTTTCAACAAAGCATTAATATCGTCTACACTTTCTTGGAAAATTTCTTTTGTGTGGTCATCAAGGTTGTTTATTTTTATATTAACCTTAACCACACCACTTCTAGGAAATACAAATCTACTTTGCCCATTATTCATTGCAACATTGGAGTTTATGCCATATTCATTAAGAACACGCTCAACATTTTTACTAGAAGGCAAGTCGTTTCCAAAGGTTCTAAAAGCAAGTTGTGATGCACCAGACAAAACGCCCACCGTTATGCCAAAGCTCACAATAAAAGGCAAACTTCTTTTAATAAATGAATTTCTGTTTTCCTTTGATGCTTTATGAACTACAATCTCATCTTTTTTAATTTTTGACATTCAATTTTCCCCCATATTCTTTATAATATTATATCACAGAGCGACTACAATTTCAAGTACCATATTAGTGGGAATATTAAAGGCAAAAGCATAAAAAAAATGACACCAATGTGCCATTAATTTTTTTATTAATTCAATGATTTTATTCTAAAACCTAAGATGTTTTCAATATCAAATTTTACAACATTTAGCGAGCTTAACACAACATCAGGTTTTTCTTTTATTGTTTGAAGTTTGTCGTAATTTGTGGAGTCAATAATTTTTAAAATACCATATATTTTTTTTCTTACTTCCTTGCCGTAGCCACCACTACAACTCACACAGCAAAACTCGTAAGTTGAGGCTGAAAGCACTATATCGCCAGCAATTGGCATATTGCATACTCCGCAAGTGTCAAAATTAAGACCATAGCCTGATAATTTTAGTATTTCCAACATGAATTTAGTGCAAACAAGGTTGTTATTTACATCATCATACACAATAAGTTTTAAAGCCTGCAACAAATTAATCAAAATGTCTTCATTCACAATACCTGGCTTTAGCATGTAATTGCAAATTTCTATCATTGCCGATGCTGTTAAGAATTTATCATAATCGGCGGTCAAATCAAAGAAAGCATCGTTCACACTAACTTGTGTTACCACAAAAAACTCGCCACGTTTTACAAGCACCCATTCAGCAAAACAAAATGGCTGACCGGCGACCTTAAACTTCGCATTTGGTTGTTTTGCACCCTTTAAAACTGCCTTGATTTTACCAAGTTCGGCAGTTAGGATTGTTATTAAAATGTCTTTTTCTTTATGGTCGGTGGCACCTAAAACAATACCATTAACCTTGTATTCGTCCATAGTAAATATCCTATAAATTTTTATACAACAAATAGTAATTTACCTTGCCAGTAATTAAAAATAATTGTAAACAAATTTGTTTTAAGTCCATTTTAACTCCCCCTTTATAATAGGTTATGAATTTAAAGCAAAAATATTCTAATATAACACTTATCTAAGCTCGTTACTATCGTAGCCAAAATCGCTAACGTAATTTTTATTGTTACGCCAATTTTCACGCACTTTTACAAAAAGTTTTAGCATAACCTTAGTTCCAACAATTTTTTCTATTTCTTCCCTACTAAGTTGCCCTATCTTCTTTAGCATTTCACCGTCTTTACCAATTAACATCTTTTTGTGCGATGCTCTTTCGCAAATAAGGTCGGCACTAATTGTGTACAGTCTTGGATTTTCTTTATATTCAATAATATCTACTGCAATACCATGTGGAATTTCATCTTGCATCAAAAGTAAAACTTTTTCTCTAATTGCTTCTGACACCAAAAATCTTTCAGATTTATCAGTAAACTCACCATTAAGAAAATATTTAACACCAGGAGCAAGGTGCTTTTTAATAATCTCCACCAAAACATCAACATTAATCCCTTTCTTAGCAGAAAGCGGAATAATATCTTTAATATTTTTTAAATCATTAAAAATTGCAATTTTAGGATAAAGTTTTTCGTACTTACTTTCATCAACCTTATTAATAACCAAAATGGTGTTATCTTTATCATACTGTTTTACAAGTTCTAAGTCTTTTGCCCTAAAAGGTTTTGTAGCATCAAGCACAAGCAAAACAAGGTCAACACCTTGAAGAGCATGTTCAGTAGTATCTTGCATATACTCATCAAGTTTGTTTTTGCTTTTGTGAATACCAGGTGTATCAATAAAAATTACTTGACAATCATCTTCATTTAAAATTCCAATAATCTTATTACGAGTTGTTTGTGGTTTTGGCGACACAATTGCAACCTTTTCTTTTAGTATAGAATTTAAAAGTGTGCTTTTTCCAACATTTGGTTCACCAATAATCGTAACAAATCCAGATTTAAACATATTGTCTCCTTGAACAAAATAAAATAAGGTGGAATAATCTTTCCACCTTAATTATACCAAAGTTTAAATTATTTTCATAGTAAATTTAATATTTCTTCTTCTTTTTTTCGCATAATAACTTTGTCACTCTCAACCATATGGTCAAAGCCAAGCAAATGCAAAAGCCCATGTAATGACAAATAAGTAAACTCTCTTTCAATTCCAGTGCCAAATTCTTTGGCTTGCTTTTTTACTTTATCAAAACAAACATACAGGTCACCCAAAACAATATTACCTGTATCAGGATTAATATCGTTAGAGAAATTTTCCTTCGTAAGTTTTGATGCAATTTCTTGATCACCAGTCACACCTTCTTGAAGCAAAAATGGGAATGACAACACATCAGTCACCTTGTCTACATTTCTAAATTCAGTGTTAAGTTTTTTAATTTCTCTACCACTTACAATTGCAATATTTACTTCTAAATCTTTGCAAGGAATTTGCAAATAGTCTACCGCCTTATCAAAACATACCTGTACCATATCAAGCAGTTTTTTATCAATCCTATTCTTACTAAAATTAATTTTCATTTGTCAACCTCACTTCACTTTTTAAATATGTTTGAAAAATGTATTTATCTTCACATTCTGTTACATTTTGAATTGTCTCACTTATTGTAACATTATTAGGAACTAAAGTGTAAGCATTTTTTAAACTTTTTTCAAAATATATATTCTTATTATTTTCATAATCAAAATTATTTTCAACTTGTCGTAATTCGTATACTGTTACAATGTTGACATAAATTGGCATAAATATATTATATGAAATACACTTTGATATATAGTTTATGTCAAAATACTTATAGTTGGTGTCAATATGTGGCTTTTTTGATATGTTAAAAGAAAGTGATTTTTTAGTGAATTTTTTACCAGTTTTTTCATAAGATATTAATTTTTTATTTACTGTTTCACTTCCGCAAAAATACACTTCACCAATAATTTCAGCATTGGCATCTACCATTACACGTTCACCGTTACTATTAATTACATAATTATCTACAAGCAAATCGCCCTTTTTCACAATATCATTTTTCTTTACACACAATGTTCCACTTATGGCTTTTACGTCTTTAATAACCATATTATATGGCGAGTAAAACGGCATACTTTCATTTGCTTTATTTTCATATTCAACAACGTTTACTACAAGCACATTACCTTGTTTTGCAATACTCACAAGACTTAATTCTGGAACATTTTCTAGCAAATACTTTTCCAATTTTTCACTATCAAATTTTATTGTTTTTCCAAACTTATATCCATACTTTTTAATGGTTGTTTTAATTGTTTCACTGCTTATATTTTTATTACCAACCACCCTAACATCAACTGCAATTTTACTACTAAAAATTGAAAATAATAGTATCGAAACAATTCCAATTATTATACCTATTCTACTAATAATAAAAGAAATTAATTTCTTAACCCCACCACTAGACACTACTCTAAGTTTAAAGACTTTATTAATTTTTTTTAGTCTTTTATATTCACTTGCCAACAACTCAAATTGTTTTGTTTTTTCATCAATAGTAGTAACATTGCTAATTGATATTTTATTACGATTTAAGTAATCTAAAAAGTTTATAAAGTTTCTACCATTGTATTCAATCTTGTAATTCATTTATATTTTCTCCAACTTTCGATATAAGTTTTGAATCATAAGACAGCGTACTTATATCTCCCACTACAATTATTTCTCCAGGATCTAGTGTCTTAATTTTTATATTTTTACCAACAACATTAAGCAATTCATTATGTGTTTTTAAAACAATTTTTTCAGGTGAATATGTTATAATTTTTTTATAATTTTGAATACACAATGTTTTACCAACCCACGTGACACTTACACAGTTTAAATGTAAAACATTATCTTCACCAAGCAATTCCGATAAATAACCCATACCCCTAACACCTTCTTAAATTCATTTCTTATATATTAGCGACACATCAATAAAAACATGTTAACTTTTGACTTAGGACACACATGTAAAGGAGTGTCATATTATAATCACTAACCTATAAATACAATATGCTTTAATTAAATAAATTAACACCTGTTTTAATAATGTGAACAACAAAAAAACACGCCATTATTGCATGCGTGTTTTTCATCTATTTATTTTTTCTTTTTAACAAATCACTTATAATTAATGCTTTTGTTTTGTTGGATAGACCTTTAATTTCTTTTACTTCGTCTGCTTGGTCATCATCTTCTACACCATCTAAGTCATTTAAAATTGCTTGAGTGTTAAGAAGTTTATCTTCTCTATAATCGTCTTCAATTGCTTCGATTTTTTCATACGATTCTTCAACTTTACTTTCTTGTTTTGGTTTAATATCTTCGGCCTTTATATCGTTATTTTCAACCATAGCATCTTGCGATATATCATCGTTTTCATTGGCTATATCATACATATAATTGCCCTGCGTTACTTCTTTTAAAATATCAGGAATTTCTTCTGATTTTTTATCATCAGTTTTCGCATTATCTTCAGTTTTTGAATCTTTAGCCTTATCTGCAGGCTTTTGTTTTTTAACAAATACATTTATCAAAAACACGAGCATAAACACAAACAACGCAACAGCAATAACACATACTATAATTTCCATTAGTCTTTATTTCCGCCTTTTTTAGGTGGTTTTTCACCGCCTTCTAGCATCTTTGTTTCACTTTTTCCACCAATTGCATTACGCATTGCAGTATCAGCAACCACGTTTTGCATTTTATAATAATCCATAACACCAATATTACCAGTAACGAATGCTTGGCTAATCGCTTTAGACACACCAGCTTCTGCATCAAGAAGTTGGGCACGTTTTTGTTGTGTCATAGCACGCATTTCATGTTCGCTTGCAATAGCCAATGCTTTACGCTCTTCCGCTCTTGCATTAGCAATTTTCATGTCAGCAGCAGCACGTTCTGCTTGAATTTTAGCACCAATATTTTCACCAATATCAATATCGGCAATATCAATACTAATAATGTCATATGCTGTACCCTGGTCTAGTCCCTTAGACAAAATTGATTTACTAATTTTATCAGGGTCTGCTAGTATTTCTTCATGCGTTTTTGCACTACCAATTGCTGAAACAATACCTTCGCCAACTTTAGCCAAAATTGTTTCTTCACCGGCACTACCAATTAATTTATTAATGTTTGTTTTTACTGTAATTCTTGCGGTTACTAATACTTCAATACCATTTTTAGCCATTGCACAAACCTTATCTGTTGTGATAACCATAGGTTTTACACAAGTTTTAACCGCTGTTACAATGTCTCTATTACTTAAATCTATAGCCTTTGCTGTTTCAACTGAAAGGTCTATTTTAGCACCCTTTGCAATAATTAGTGCTTCAACAACCTTATTTACGTCACCACCCGCCAAGTAATGAGTTTCAAGGTCGTCAATTGTAAGTTTTACACCGGCCTTACGTGCATTTATATAGCAATCCACAAGCCTACCAATTTCAACGTGTCTTAATTTCATTCCCACAAGCTTGAATGCTGGAATATAAGAGTTTGACACAAGTGCTCTTACCCACAAACCAATTGGAACAATTCCAATTATAATTGCAAGCAATATCGCAACAACTGCAATAACAGTCACCCAAATATAAACAGTAGGAATACCTAAAAAGCTTATCATCATAACTTTCACACTCCTAAACCTTTCTAACTATTATAGTGTTGTTTCTAATAGCAACCACCTTGACTTTGCTTCCGGCTTCAATATATTCACCATCAGACACCGCACTATAAATTTTCCCGTTTAACTTAAATTTACCACTTGTTTTGAATACAGTTTCAGCAAAACCAACCTTACCTAGAAGTTTACGTTGTTCTCTAGTTGGTTTTTCATAATCCTTAGGAACGGCAGTTTTTTCTTGTACTATGTTAGATTTGCCCAAAATTCCTAGTTTTGACAAAACAACAACCAAAATTATGGTTACTATTGCAACAATAAGCGCTAGCAAAACCATAGTGACAAATTGTAAAACATTGGTACCAATAATCACCCTTGCAAGCATTCCAGCAAATGTAAAAATCACACCAAGTATGCCAAAAACACCAAACCCTGGAACTATTACTTCTATCATACACAAAAATAATCCAAACAACATAATAATCATAGCAATTAAGCCATAACCATTAAATAAATTTAAAAATTCCTGCCACATAATACTCCTCCATATTATGGTTATTATATCATATTATTTATATAAAATAAATACTTATTTTTGAGTTTTTTTCAAAAAAAAGACCACTATTTAAAGCGGTCTAATTTTTAATTATTATAAAGCAGATTTCATATCTTCAACAATACTTTGAAGTTCTACGAATACTTGACGAATATCGGCATCATTACTGTGTAAGCCTTCACCCTTAGCGGTTTCTTCGTTAATCAAGTTTTCAATATCGTTGATTAATTTTAATTTCTTATCCATATCACTGTTATTGCTGAAATCAAGTTCGCCGTATCTTAGTGTGATATCGTTAAGTTTTTCGCTAAGTTCTGAATTGTCGTCACTTGATTTGGCTGGAGCAACTTCTTCAATTGTTTCGGTTTTTGTTACTGTTTGAGTAACAGGTTCTTCCTCAACAACTGGAGTAACAACTTTTCTTGGAACGTATGCTGGTTCTTCATACTCTTCTCCGTCTTCTTCAACAACTGGAACTACTTTTTTAACTTTTACTGGTTTTACAACAGTCTTTTTAGCAGTTGCAGTTTTTGTTGTTTTAGGTTTGTAAGATTCTGTTTCACCTTCATCCATAGCAGAAATATACAAGTGTGTATCAAACATATGTGTATTTTGTTCTTGATATGGGGTGTTGATATCAATCAAAGTTTTTCCTGAACTTTTTAATTCTACAAGAAGTGGAATTAAATCGCCATCACCAGCAACAATACAGAATGTGTTAATTTCTGGTTTTGTGTAGTTTAGAGCAACAGCATCAACGATGATACGAGAATCTAGTTGGCTAAATCTCTTTTTAAATCTCATGAAAGGTGCTGTTTCATAACCAAACTTTGTAATAATGTCACTTAGATAGATGTGTTTTCTATCATTGTAACCATAAAACTTGCAGTATACAAGTTCGCCATAACTATTTAACTTTTTGTAAAGTTCGTTAAAGGCATCACTACTAATTTTTACATTGTCTACGTCTACAAGCAATGCAATCTTTTTTGCGTTTTCCATAAATTTTACTCCTAAATTTTATTTTCTTTTAGCATAATACATATACTGTTGAGCAATACCAGACAGGTTTCCAAAACGATTTGCGTAATACTCGCTAATCTTTATTGGGCTAATGTTTGATTTGCCAAACTCATCTTCATAGACCTTAACAATCCAAACATCTGCTGGAAACACATCGCCCTTATGATATCCGAAAAGTAAAATACAATCCGCTACCTTTCTGCCAATACCCTTAAAAGACATAAGTTCTTTCCTGGCCTCAACCGTTGGCATATCGTACAATTTATTAAGGTCATAACTTTGTAGCCTGTTAATTGTATCAACCAAGTATCCCGACCTATAACCGCACCCCATTTTTTTAAAATCATCTTCTGTGATTTTAGATAATTGACTAAGTGTTGGAAATGCATAATAGTCACCACAGTTTTCACCAAAGCCCTCGCATATTGCTTCAATAGTCTTTTTAATTCGTGGAATATTATTATTTGCCGAAATAATAAAACTAATGATAGTTTCAAGCGGTGCTTGATTTAAAATGTGAATGCCATAGCCAAACTTAATTTCTTCTGGCAACTGCTCTTTTAGCATCGATTTTATTATAGCATAGTTTGTATCTAAATCAAAGTATTTTATAAAATATTTTTTGTTTTTTGTAAATATTTTTGTAGTACCTTTCTGACAATAAATATCAGCCTTTTGTCCCAAACTATACACGGTGTAGCCAAAATCCTGCACTTTAAATCTAAAAACTTGACCGCATTCAAGCACATGTTTTATGTTAAAATCAGCATCGTTTTTAATTAGTATATAATCATCAAAAATCTCATAATTCATATATTTCTCTTTAAAACAAAAAGAAGCCAACAAAACTTGTTGGCACTTTATTATTTTTCTTCACTAGGATAAACACTAACGCTCTTTTTATCCTTACTATTTTGTTCGAATTTAACCACGCCATCGCATTTTGCAAATAAGGTGTAATCTTTACCACAGCCTACGTTTTTGCCAGGGTTAACTTTAGTACCCTTTTGGCGAATTAAAATACTGCCAGCAGTAACAACTTGACCGTCAGCTCTCTTAACGCCTAAACGTTTACTTTTACTATCACGACCGTTTTTGGTAGAACCTTGACCTTTGTGGTGAGCAAACAACTGTATCTTAATAATCATAAGTTTTTTACCTCCATCTTAATGTTTTTGGGATAACCACTGCAAAAATCTTCTATTGCCAAATATGTAGTTTTGAATAGAATTTGACTTTCTGTCATTTCTTTTTCGGAAATGTTTTCTGGTAATCTCAAATCTAATTTCGCATTTTTTTCACTTACTTTGTAGTCGAGTTTTAAACCAACCACATCTTTCAACCCCATTGCTAAGGTTTGAGTAAGTGTAGAAATGCTAGCGCATACTATATCAGAACCTAAGTCCGCATAGTCTGCATGACCAGTGCAGCTAAGAGCAACATAATTGCCATTTTGCACATAGAATTTAATTTTAATCATAATTATTTAACCGAAATAATTTTTAGTGCAGTATAAGGTTGTCTGTGACCTTGTTTCTTTCTAACATTCTTTTTAGCTTTGTATTTGAAAACCAAAACCTTATCAGCCTTACCTTGTTCTACTACTTCAGCAACTACTTCAGCATTTTTAATGTATGGATTGCCGTTAACAACTTTTTCACCGTCAACAAGCATCATAACATTAAGACTAACTTGTTCGCCTACTTTTTTGTCAAGCTTTTCTACATTAATAATTTCGCCTTCGGCAACTTTGTATTGTTTGCCACCTGTTTCAATTATAGCGTACATAAAACTTTTTACCTCCTCTACCCAAACTCACTGTTATTAAAGGCGGTTGTAATTAATACAACTCTTGAAAAATGCCCAATACACGTGGAACTAAGAATAATATACCAAATGTAAAGGGTTTTGTCAATTACTAATTTATTAATTTAATAAATATTTTACTGTAAAATAGCCAAAATAATAACAAGGAGAACTATATGGAAACACCACAAAATAGAGAATTATTAAATGCAATATACAAAAATGCTAGAATGGCCACTTTAGCCATTGATAGCATACACGATAAGTTTGAAAACAAAAAACTGCTTTCGCTTATAAAAAAGCAAAACAAAAAGTATGAAGACATCACACATCGATGTGAAAAAATAGCACAAGAAAATAACATTCTGCTAAACGATGTAGGCGGAATGCAAAAAATGATGAGCACATCAACCATAAACGTAAAAACTTATATTGACAATAGCACTTGCCACATTGCTGAGATGATGATTAAAGGCACAAATATGGGCATTATTGATGTGGTCAAAAAAACTGGCGAGTTTAAAACTGCCAGTCAAGAAATATTAAAATTGGCACACGACCTTCAAAGTGCCGAAGAAGAATTTGTGGATAGCTTGAAAACCTTTCTTACAAAATAATTACTGTCACTCCACTATTAAGACCACTTAACTGCGGATTAATTATAAGGTCCGGGCAAATTTCACATGCACGAATTTTATCATTATTAAATTCACCCCAATTTTCGCCCAAAACAAAGAAAGATATGTCATGATTTTTAACTGCTTTTAGTAGCATTTCATGCATTTCTTTTTTTATTAAACCGCCTTTTCCGTGTGAGCCATAACCATGCACAACAATAAGAGCCTTATCGCCCATTTTCTTAGCATCGCTAATAGCAACTTGCAAATTAAATACCGCAACATCGGCTGACGGATTGTCTTTTTTGATGTTTACAACTCTAACCATTTTTAACCACCAAATACGTAACAACAATTGTTCCGTATTTTTTTTCGTCTACTATTTCACATCTCAATGGAATGGTGATTTTTTTAGATATTGGATGCTCCCACACAATAATTCCGTCTGATTTTAGCATGTCATTTTTCACTATAAAATCTATTGATTTTTCAGCAAAAATAGATGCAAAAGGTGGATCTAAAAACACAATATCAAATTGTTGAGTTTTTAGTTTTTCAAGAGCCGTCATGTAGTCACATTCAATCAAGTTTGGTGTCAATTTTGCCTTAGCAAAGTTCTGCTTTATAAGTTTTATGCTGTTTTTATTATTGTCAACAGAAGTCACACTTGCACCCCTGCTTAAAAACTCAAGACTAACCGCACCTGTACCACAAAACAGGTCAAGCACATTTGCACCTTTTACCTGAAATTGTAATTTATTGAAGACTGCTTCTCTCACCCTATCTATTGTGGGACGAATATTGTCGGCTTCAAACTCGTTAAGTTTTAGCCCTTTTAGAGTACCTGCTACTATACGCATTACACACCAGCCTTTGGTTGTCTAGATTGGAAAAGTGCCGGATTTGGGCGAAACATATCACTGTTAAATAAGTCATAAAAATCTCCAAGTCTGCCAGTTACCTTAACATCATTTTCGCCATCGCAAGAATAAACCATTATAATGTCTTCATAGTTCAAGTTTTGACGTATTTGTGCAGGGATTGAATAACTTATATTGCCGTGAGTTGTTGCATGTCTAATACGTTTTAGTAGCCCAATCTTGTTTTCCAAGTTATCGGTTTGAATTCTATTCCACTTAGTACTAAACGTAAAATTAGACAAGTCAATATTGTTTATTGTTTTTCTTTGAGCCTTAGTATATGTTTTAGGGTCAACATTTAATAGATTTTCGTAAAATTCAGTTGAAACAATCCTGTTATAACCCATAAAAGCGACAAGATTTACGGCAACCTCAACTGGCATATTTGTAATAGATGTTTTATCAAATAGTTCCATTTCGTGACTTTCAAGTTTTATGTCATTACCAACTTCTTCCATAAAATTGTGACATTCTTCCAACAACTTATCACGTTGCGAACGAAGTTTGCTTATTTCGTTGCGATGCTGATACAAGAAAAACTCTCTAGCCTTGCCATTTTTTTGTTGTGCCTTTACTGCAATTTCCTGCAACTTATCATCAACAACCTTTAAGTCCTCAAGTTTTTTGCCTGCCATATCAAGCCCTGCATTAGCCTTTTTAAAGTTAAAGTTTTCCGAAATTGCTTCACCATATTGCTCTTCCATTTTTTCGTGTTGAGCTTCTGCAACAATTTGTTGAATGTTATACAAAATCTTAGAGTTTAGCACCTCATGACCACCAACAATATGGTTTGGGTTATTTGCAATTATGTTAATGAAAATATCTATTTTTCTATCAAAATCTTCATTTCCTTTTTCATCAGCCATTCCATAGTAGTTGTCATAATATCTTAGCCTATTCAAAACAAACTTGTACATATGTGAAGGGTCTTTTCTGTAAGCAGTTTTTGAATCGGTTAGCTTCAAAATTTCTTTTATATCATCTTGAGTTGATATACTTTTTTTATTAGGACCATATTCTTTAGAGATGATATCTTTAATTGCGTCATATTCCAAGTTTTTATGTCTTGCCGACCAAAGGCTACTTAATCCCCTTAACCACATTGGAGAACAAGAAAATGTTTTGTAATCTTGCTTAATAATAAGTCGCCCACTAGCATTATCTGTTTCAATCTTTCTAGCATGAGCAAGCATGTTTCTAAAAATGTTTAAAACTTCGTATGGCAATTTTTTTCTAGTTACGTCATCATTATCATTATACATAAGCACTGGAGCATCTGTTTTTAATTTTGCCGAATAATTAACGAGCCTTTTGTAATCATGGGACTTAACAAAATATAGTTCACCATCTTGAATGGTTGTTTCAAGATATTCAAAATTAATTGAATTTCTTAAATACCTAGGAATACTTTCAAGTTTTTTCTTTGCTTCAATATTGTTGTATTTTTTTAACACAAAAACACCATTTAACATTTCACTCATTTCGTCATAAGAAAAATAATCAGAAATCGAATCGTTATTTGCTATTATGTTAAAAACCATCAAATCATTGTAAAGCGACCTAAGTTCGTCCGCACTAAAATCTGAGAGGTCTACATTAACATTTACCTTGTCATTTGTTATTCCATCATATAGTCTATTAAGAAGTTCCATTTTTCTTTCAACTAAATCAATATCATCACTTGTCATCATAAATTTTAAACTTTCCTTTATATAAAATTATAAACATACTTATAGTATTTTGTCAAGATTAAAAAATGCTCACCCTCAAGGCAAGCATTTTGCATAAATATTCATTTTTCCATATCAAAAAAATTAAAAAATTTTACTTTTTTATAACAACATTCATTCGGCGTTTTCTAAAATTTAACAACACTTCATATGGGCTAAAACTTATAGCTTTTCCTATATCAGAAAGAGTTATTTTATTCTCACCATCTTCGCCAAGTACAGTTACTCCACTTCCAACAAACACCCCACGAATATTTGTGACGTCAATCATGAAACAGTCCATACAAACTCTACCCACAACAGGTGCAAATTGACCATTTATTATCACCCTAAAATTATTGCCAAGGTTTCTAGCAAAGCCATCTGCATACCCCATAGAACACACCGCAATTTTGGTGCGATGTTTTGCAATAAATGTGCGGTCATAACCAACACTTTCACCTGCACTAATAGTGTGAACAAATGTTACTCTTGCTTTAACTGAAACCACATTTTTTATGTTGAGTCGCTCATATAAATCACCATAAAGCGAAAATCCAATTCTTACCATATTGCACAATTTTAACTTGTCAGTTGTGGCAACATAAGAACTTGCACAATGCACAATCAAATTAGAATATGGCACAATTTTTATCATTTTTTCGAATTTTTTGTACTGTTTTTCAATAAAATCAACATCAGAGGCTTTTGTCGCAAAATGAGTGTATACGCCTTCAACTATAATTTTATGTCCTTTTTCTATTTCAGAAATTATTTTTTTTAAATCTTTTATTGTGTCAATTCCATACCTATTCATTCCAGTATTTATTTTCAAATGAACTTTCAAAACACTTTCTAAATTTTCATTTAAAAATTTGACCTCATCAATACTAGATATTGTAAGATCAATGTCGTTTTTGGCACACTCATTTGCATAGTTTAAGTTGCAAGCACCTAATACCAAGATCGGTTTTTGCTTTATAATTTTTCTTAGTTCTAGGGCCTCCATTACTGACACAACAGCATAATAATCTACTTCATCATTTATGATTGGACAAACATTTTTTACCCCCAATCCATAGGCATCAGCCTTAACAACCGCACATAATTTTGTACTATATCCTATGTATCTTCTTATTTTTTCCACGTTGCCTAAAAGGGCTGTTTTGTTAATAATATAATCGTTTAAATTTACCATATTATTACTTATGAAAGCACATAAAATATGGTTACAAAAAGTTGTAATATTTATTTAATTTGTTGCATATATATGCAAATCATTGGATAAAAATAACACAATTCATAAAATTGTGTTATCTAAAGAATATTGAAATAAATTTTTTTTAAAACTTATTATATTAATAAAATTTTTCTACAAACTCTCATACATGTTAATTGAGTAATTGATTTTAAACCATACACATTAACAACAATTTATATGCAATTGTTATTTTGTGCTACCAAATCCCCCATTTCTTACACCCTTGGCTTCATCGGATTTAGTTACACCAAATTTAACGAACACACCTTGTAAAAAACTTTTTCCTGCTGGAAGGCTAAGAACTGCATCTTTATCACGAGAGTCATGAATTACTCTTGCTAAAATGTGACCCTCGTTGTCTGAATAAAAGTAATCACTATCAATCAACGAAACACATGTATTAAGTTGTAATCTACTTTTAGTGCCAAGACCGCTTTTGCTCATAAATAGCATTGCATAGTCTTGTTGACACTCAAAACAAATTCCTGTAGGGATTGTAAGTTCTTCACCCGCTTTTAGTGAAATTGCATAAGGTAAATAAAAATCATAACCTGCCGAACCAGTTGTTGCACGCTTAGGAAGTTTTATTTCGTCGTACATTTTCTTTAATTCTGTATCAACCACATTATTACCATTAATTGCAATATAATCTTTTTTAAATTGTTCATATGAAACCTTATAAAATTCTGCTATTCTATCCATATTTTATTACCGCCTTTTACTTAAACATTATTATATCAAAAAAGGCAAAATTAAGCAAATATATACTTCACAATATTTGATGTTTTGGCATATTGTGAAGTATGAAAACCAATATTATTTTAAGCGTATGCTTGATTGTTAAAAACGAAGAAAAGGTGCTTGAAAGGTGTTTAAAGCCACTAGAATATTTTGCAGACGAGATAATCATTGTAGATACTGGTAGCACAGATAAAACCATTGAAATAGCAAGCAAATACACTAGCAAAATATACCATTTTAAATGGAACAATAGTTTTAGTGATGCCAGAAATTTTAGTTTTTCTAAAGCCACTGGCAAGTACATTATGTGGCTTGATGCAGACGATGTGATAAGCGAAGAAAACATTGCAAAATTAGCCCAAATTAAGCCAAAATTACAAGCGGACACATATATGTTAAAATACCATACTCTTGACGAATTTGGCTCGCCTATTTTTGAATTTTTTAGGGAAAGAATTGTAAAAAATTGCAAAAAGGCAAAGTGGAATGGCTTTATACACGAAACCATAACTCCATTCGGCAAAATTGACTATCTTGACATCACCATAACACACAAAAAAGAGAAAAACAAAGACCCAAAGCGGAATTTAAAAATATATAAATACCACATCAAAAAAGGCATTAGGCTAAACACGAGAGAACAATATTATTACGCTAAAGAATTGTTTTACAATGGCTACTACTCAAATTGCATTTTAGAATTAAAAAGATTCCTAACGAACACAGATAAATTTTACCCAAACACACTTGATGCCACCCTAACACTTGCAAAGTGTTATGAACTTAAAAACAAAAATAACATGGCATTAAAAACACTATTAAATGGTCTAATTGAAATTACTCCAACCAGCGAGTACATGTGCGAAATTGGTGACATCTTTTTAAGGCTTGGCAAGCTTAGAACGGCAATACACTATTACAACTTTGCACTCACTATTTCACCACAAACAAACACAGGACAATTTGTAAACAACGAATACTATCATTTTATTCCTAAAGTTCAATTATCGGTGTGCTACTACTCTATGCACGAGTTTACCATTGCAAAAAAGTACCACGATTTAGCAAAACAAGAAAGCCCAAACAACAAAATAATTATGTACAACGAACAGTTTTTTAAATAAAAATAAGCCCTTGAATTTGGGGCTTATTTTTATATTTAATTTAATTAACTAAGCATTAGTTACTTCACTAATTACACCATCAACATATTCAAATGTTTTTGTATTAACACCTAAACCAGGTAAAATTGTCTTAACATATTCAGCCTGATTCATAACAGTTGTTTTGTCTTCAACTCCAGCTAGTGTTCCAGAAGCATCATTACATTTGTATACAGAAACTGCTACACCTGTGCTCGATGCAAATGTTGTTCCAGCAAAATCAAGAACCAATTTGTTTGTTTTTACATTTTTATCATAGTATAAGTCTGCTCTAATCATAACAGCAGAACCATCAGCAGAGTGAGTTCCTTGTTGTTTCAAAAGCTCAGCTGTGATTGTTTTTAAAGTTGTAAGTGTTTCATCGCCAGCAGTAATTGTAGAGTTTGTGATTTTAATATCGCCCATCATAATATGAACACCACCAGTTTTACCAATGATTGTACTATTATTAATAACCATTGTCATATAACCACTAACAAAAATTGCAGTATCTCCAGTTGATACAAATTCACAATCTTCAGCAATAAATCTTGCGTCTTTTGTTATGCCAGTATTATTATTTGAAACCGCCAATAATTCAGCATAGATTTTTGTATTTGTTGCTGTTACTTGAGCATCTTCCCACATTGTTATACCATACTTAGTTGATTGACCAACAACATCAATAAGTTCTACTCTTGAACTATAGTCACAAGTAATAAGATTACATTTACCTTCAGTCCAAGTTCCGTTTAGAGTTAAATTGCCATTTTTAATTATAGTTTTGTATTCTTTTCCTTCAACATTACCAATGTTAATCATTGTTTTCATAACACTTGATGTATAAGAAATTGTCTTTTTATTAAGATCTAATACAATTGGTCTTTTTACAACCACAGGGTTTTCTAATGCAATATCGTCTGTAAGTTTTAAATAGATTGTGGTTGTTGCTTGAGCATCAGCAATCCCCAAATCGACAAAATCAGCTTCGGAAGATACCATATATGGATATTCTTCTGTTAAGCCTGCTGGTTTTGTATCAAGATGACTAGCATCATGTGTACATGTACCAGTGTAAGTTCTGTCAACTGCATTATATGTATAATTTTTGTAATCATGTCCCAAAGCGCCAGTTGTTATGTCTTCAAGCTCTTTGCCGTCTTTTTCAGCCGAGTAATTTTTGTTGCAATCTTTGCAATGCCAATACTCTACTGTTCCACCGGTTTCGCAAGTTGCTGAAACAGCTGGGTGATATTCCATAACGTGCACATGCCCTTTATCGCAAGCTGTAAGCAAAAACATTGGTGCAAAAGCCAAGCACATAGCAAACATTATAGAAAAAAGTGTCTTTTTCTTCATTAATCAATTCCTCCTTATTGTTAATATTATTATTATTCCTAATTTAGATAAATATGTCAACCGAAATAACGAAAAGTTTTGTAACATGTTGTCGAATAAAAAGCACAACAAAATTACTAATGTTTTTTAATTATTGTTGACATGAACATTTTTTTGATTTATAATACAATCGTCTTTAAAAAAATGGACGATTAGCTCAGTTGGTAGAGCAACTGACTCTTAATCAGTGGGTCCAGGGTTCGAATCCCTGATCGTCCACCACTGAAACCCTTTATTTATAAGGGTTTTTTTAATGTCAAAATTTCAAAAGAACCTAATAGAATTTGTAAAAAGTGTCTAAAAAAATGACATTTTTGAATTTGCAAATTTACAATTTAAATAAAACAAGTAATGCTTAATTTTGCTCAAAAAATGGCACCGTCTAATAAATTGTCTAATAAAAAAGTGAAAATTATTGCAAAAAAGTTTACTTTTTTATAGAAATTTGTTTGAGAAAAATTAAATTCGTGTCTGTGATATGTAATAATGAGGTCTATGTTTTAACAAAAAATATTAATAACTAAAGTAAAAATTGTTTTATTTTTAATTATTTAACAATTTGTATTTACGAAAATAAATCTTTTTGCGATTCTTTATTTAATATGATATAATTTATTCATAATATTACATAAGGGAGTAATTATGAAATTTTTTAGAGGTTTAAAGGCA
>CAKVHW010000004.1 GCA_934754495.1 uncultured Clostridia bacterium | reverse complement strand
TAGTTTCGCTTCCGTTAACAAAGTTAATTGTTACTAGATTAACGATTTCAATGTATATGTCCCAATTACCTAAAATGCGTTCTTGACTAGTATGCAGAGCACCGTTTGCATTAAAACGCACTTGCTGGTTCTCTGGGTCTTCTAAAGTTGTTTCTGGAGCAACGCTTGAGAATGTTTGTCCTTTATTAATTACATAACGGTTAATAGTTAGACCGTCAGGCGAATGGAACGTTGCAACCACTTTTTCACCCGTTTCAAGTCCAACAATGGTGTTTTGAACGTTTTGCAACTTATTGTTTATATCATTGATTTTTGCGTCTTTTTCAGCGACTTGTGTGGTTAATTGAGATTTTTCAGTTGAAAGTGTAGTTATTTGTGAATTTAAAGTTGAGATATTGTTTTCATAACTAGCAATATTGTTATTTAATTCATTGATTTTCTCAGCCTTTGTTGCAATTTCAACATTAAGTTGATTGATTTGTTGTTCGTTGGCTGTCTTATCGGCATTAAGATCTTCAACTTGTTTTTCAAGTAAAGATTTCTCATTTGTTACAGTTGTAAGTTGTTCTTCAACTTGTTTTTTTGCTGTAGTAACTGTTTCAACTTCAATCTGCTTATTCCCAAGTTCAGTTGTCAACTCAGTTATTCTATTAAGAGCATTGTCACGTTCAGTAATCGTTTCAGACCTTGCTTCACGTGTTTCCACTAATTCTTTACGCAAGGAATTAATCGTTTCAGAACAAGAAGTTTGACCGTCTTCGTAGCCTTTTTTGTATTCGGGTGTATTTTCGATAATAACAGGGGAATTAATATCACCCTTATTATGTTTAACATCTTGAGCAATCGCCAGACCAGCAGCAGTCACACCGGAAAAACCAGCAACAAAGCCAACCATTTTCCAAAAATTATTCATAATTTTCCTCCTAAAATTAGTTACCAGAGTCACATTTGTTTTTGTTATTTAACAGTAGTTGTCCATCTATAATTTGTAAATTCCATACATTTTGCCTTGAAGTTTTGGAAGAAAAACGGTTTAACAGTTCCAAGTGTATTTTTTTCAACGGAATTTAAATATGCTAAAATTTCATTAACAAAAGTATTAGAACCAGAATCTGTAGAAGAAATAGTTACTTGCTTTCTATCATAAGAAACACCATTTTTTGTGTAGGTCGCTACAAATTTAAACTGATTATATTGAGCCGAAAAAGAATTAAAATATGATAATTTAATATCAGTAACACCATCAAAGAAATATGTGTTATTTGTAAGTGCACCAACAATAAAGTAAGACAAAACATAATCACGAGTATACATAGATTTCCAAATTACATTAACAGTCATATCTCCAGTAACTTTAAAGTTACTTGGCAATAATGTTTTATTATCTTTGGAGTAGCCACACACACGACACTCATTTACAATTCCAGGATCAAAATCAAGTTTAAGAATTTCATCACCTTCAAAAGTTAAGACAGTACTGTTATTGTTTACTGCAACAGGATTTTTACTAAAATTAAAAGTTACAGTATAAGTCTTAATTGTATAAACACCTTTCAACACAGTGTTTTCTTTAAAAGAAACGTTGTAAATATCAACACTTTCATCTTTCAATAACCAAGAAGAGATTTCATACCTACTGCTTTCAACTTTAAAATCAGTAGAAAAACTTCTTCCAGGTTTTAAATAACTTGTATTAAGAGTTTTTAATTCACCATTTTCTTCAATAACAAAATCAATTTTTACAAATTGGTTTAAGAATGAAGAACTGGTATTTTGAGAATTATCTTCCTTAAGTTCAACGATAAAACCATTTTTATTAAAGAAATAATCCCACTTTTTCGCTGCATCAGAGCCACCATTAGTTTGAACTAGAAAAACAGTTTGTTTTTCATAAAAAGCAAAACGTAAACGCAAAGTGTCATTCAAAACTACTTTTTTATCAACGTCATAAAAATTGTAATCAAAATCAGCAATTAAGTAATCTTTATTAAATTCCAAAATATCAACTGGTCTGCCATTAATATATAGAACTAGAGCAGTAGAATCGTCTAAAACAACAGGCTTGTCAGATATGAATTTTGCTTCATAACCAACACCATTGTCTTTTAAAACAACATCTTTAAAGTCAAATTGAAGTCCGTCAGTAGTAACTGTATTTGTTTCAACAAATATATCAGGAAGACTACCTATAACGCCACCGGAAGCCTTTAAATACTTATTAATCTGAAACCAAGACAAAATTCCAGTAAGAATAACAAATAAATAAATTACAACAAAAAGAGCAATTCTGAATGCTTTACTTTTTATTGCTAATACAATTAGCAGTAAAATAACAAAAATAACTAATAAATCATATAAAAATGACTTGTCAAAAAGAGCACTTATCATAGGTTCACCTCCATTGCAGTTCCGTCCTTAATGGTGAAAATTTTATAAACTTCGAATTCATTAAAGGCATTATCAGTAAACCCTGCGAAAGAAAAATTCAATTGAGATAATTTGTCTAAATCAATTTCTACTTTCAAAACAATATACTTTTTGTTGTCAATATTATCTTTTATAAATTTATTACTTAAGCACAATTTAAAAGTATTAATGGTTGATGTATCAACAAAAGTAAAATCATCAAGAGTAACATGTTTTACTCTTCTACCATAAAAGTAATCATTTGTAATATATGAGCCAGTTGTGTTAAAATTTGACTTTCCTGCTACAGCATTAAATATACTATCGGTAGCCACTTTTGCACCATCTGCTGAAACGTTTACAGTTATTACATAATAGGATTTAATATCTTCAACAACCTTTTGTGTGTCAATAACACGTTTAAATAATTTACCAAACCAAGTAAGTTCATCTTCGCCTACTGAAGTACTACCATTGTTATCAGTGTAGACTTGAGCATTAGGATCCCATTTGTAAAAATTAAACATATCACCAAATTCAAAAATAATATCTTGAGATGTTCCACGTTCCATTCCTTTTACAGCATTAAAAAGCATTCTGGAAAAGAAATTATAATCTTCGTAAGCATAATAGTCATTGTAATGAAAATCTACAACAAGAAAATTATTTTGATAATCAGCCTGTTCACGAGTGACAAAGTTATAATCTTCAGCAATTTTTTTCTTACCTTTGAACTTCATCAAATATAAATCATCACCAATTTGAATTTTAAACTTTGTTGAATCATTTATAGGATTTGTGGAAATATTTGTTGTAGAGTAGTTATCTGCTGAAGCATAATTGAATTGTCCAACACCAGATTTTGCCCTAAAATTACCAAACCAATTATGAAAATGATATTTACAAACTGAGATAAATCCGCTACTTTCTTTTACAAGTTTAGACTTATCTTCCGGTTCACGTCTACCGTCTTTAACAAAAGACCAATCTATATTGTTATCAATACCTACATATTGTAGGCCTTGAGAGTAAAACCTATCTTGATTTTCATCAAGCATATAATTGTATTTTATATCAAAAAGTTCATAACCATTTTTCTCATCATTAGACTTATAATTGACTTCAATAAAAGCCTTTTTATTACCACCAGTTGTTACTTGATAACCAACTTCAAATGTCTTAGAAGAAACCTTTTCAGGTGCGTGATACTTGATGTAAATAAACCAAATATCAAGAAGAATGGCTAGAATAAATAATATAGATAGCAGGACAATGCCTACTATCTTTAAGATTTTTTTAGTTTTTTCCATATTATATACCTACCTTAAACTATTTTTATAGGTGAATATGGTATCATTTGTAATAAATTTGCTTTGGTTGTTTTAGGTTTTGAAAAAATAGATTTCAAATATTCAACAAAAGTCATATCTTTTGTGAAAGAAATAATCCAAAGTGTTAATGCTGCAAGTAGGGCAATTATTAAAACTACACCTATTACAGTTAAAAAAACTTTCCAAAATTTATTCATATTTTACCTCCATATATTTTTAATTTTAATTTTAAAAAATAAGACCAACATAATAGCGTCAGCCTTATCTTTCTAGTAAAAAGAAATATGCTATATGTATTTCTTTAAATATTTAATAATTATTTTGTATTCTTTTTAGGTTCTTTCACCTTTTTAAAGTATTGAACCGTTTTTGTGCCGTCAGGATTTTTAGTAGTAACAGAATTAATTACTCTAGTTTTCCTAATAGAAAGCCTATCACCATAATCCACATAAACATTTTTGTTTTTCTTAGCCGCTTCAAACATTGACATTTTCATGTCTTTGAAAGTAACTTTTTTACCTTCTGTATGGGTCTTTGTATTAACAGTTTCCCATTTTTTTCGGCCATACTTATCCTTTTGACCTGTTGGTCTTTTTGTGACGGCTGTTACTTGAATTCTATAAGCCATAACTTATTAACCTTACCTTTTTAAAATTTATATTCACTTAAAAGTGCCCGGGATTACTTTTAAGAAAATACCATACCAAATATTTTTATGAGTTATTCAATTATTGTAAGTTTAGAAATTCTTTGCTTTGAACCAGGAGTCAAGCCTGTTACAAATTGAACTTCTACTTTCGAGTCAAAAGGAATATCTGCACAAACTTCTTTCATATTTTCTACTGATACAAATAAATCTTGCACAGAATACCAAGGTTCTTTGTTGTCCGATCTGACACCATGATAGGCAATTGTGATCACACCGTATTTGTCAGTTTTGTCTTTACGTTCCTTTACTTGACACCCTAAAAATCTACCAATATACTTTGTTTCATTTCTATCTTCGTTCATATTTAATTCCTTTGCGTCTTTTCACCGGTCGCCACCATCAATTACTATATATACACTAAACACTGCAGTTGCTTAGAATATATCAATTAAAGTGCTTTACATGGATTCCAAACAGAAAAATAAAAGGAGATTATTGAATGAAAAAAACAATATATTATGTAAAGCACTAATTGGTCACAAATGTGACTCTGGTACTTATGAGCAGGTTTTACCTGCTGGTAGTGGATAGAATTTTTTACAATGTTTCCACCATCACATTACTGGTCACATATGTGACCATGTTTAAAATCTTGTACTCTATAAACTGGTGTATACCTGTAATTAAAATTTGCAGAACCAGTTCTAACTCTGGTATATGGCTTAGTTTTTCGAACTCGATTTTTAAAATCTGATACAGTTCCTGTAAAATTGTTACGTTTTAAAAATTTTGAATTAATATCTGATAATATAAAATATTCATCAGAGTTACGCCAATAATAGTCAGATGCCTTATAATTCGAGCCAAAAATTCCCATATCACATAACTCCAATTCTTTTTAAATTGGCCTTAATATTGTCTTTTTCAAGAGTAGAATAAAGCGAATAAATATGTTCTTCATAAAGACCTATAGTAACAAAAAATAATTCACAATTATAACCAAGTTGTTCCATAGAACCTATGTATTTTGTAGCATCATCAAGTTCTTTGAACTGTTTTACTTCTTCATTAACCTTAACTTTAAATCTATTTATCATAATGTACCTCAATTTATTTAATTACATTTAAATATTTTAATGCATCTATACACATGTCAATATTGGCTTGTGTTTTTTCAACATCTAACTGAATATAAAGAGAACCACGAACCTTATTTTTTTTATAAATAAAATCAGTTTTGTATGAAGCCAAATATGTGTAAAGTGGAAAATATGAAATATCATCCTTGCACTTAAATACAAAATCTACATACTCAATATCTCTATAAGGAAACAAATCAAGACTAAATTTATTTAATAACATTCTTTTTATTGATTCTATTTTATGTTCAATATCACGAACACTAATCAAATCGAATTCTTCATAGTATTCACTTACATAATTTTCTTTTTTAGTCATAAGCACCACATTTTTTAGAAATAAACTTTCTATTTTTTTCTAGTATAAGTGTAAAATTTTCTAAAGTCAAATGATTTTAGCAAAAATATTGCTATTTTTTTAAAAAAATTTAAAATAATTAATATAAAAGGAGATTATTATATATGAATTTAACAATTTTAAGAAAGGAAAAAAAAATTACACAGGAAGAAATGGCAAAAATTTTAAATATAACACAAAGAACTTATAGTGGTTATGAATTAAGTCAAACCGAACCAAACATCGAAACATTATGCAAACTAGCTGATTACTTCAATGTGTCAATTGATTATTTAGTTGGAAGAGAAAAAAATAGAGAATTAATTACAAAAAACTATCAACAAAAAAAAGAATTGTTACAACTTAGTGAAAAACTAACAAATAACAATTTTCAAAAATTATTAATATACGGAACAGCATTACTAGATTCACAGGAGGCATAAATGGACGAAAAAAAATTAGAGCAAAACATAGAACAAAAAAATTCTGAATACAAAAATTTAAAAAAGAAAAATAAAGTAAAACTTCTTATACCAACTATAATAGGAGCAACTTGCATTTTTTTAATGATTTTGGGAATGTCAATGATGCAAGTTAATATTGAAGTAGCATCAGTCTTTATAACATATCCATTGATTATTTTAATAATAGATGCAATAACACTTGGAATTCTATATACAGTGCTAAAAAATAAAGAAGCAGAAATAGAAACAGAAATAAAAACACTTAATAATGAACTTGAAAAAATTACAAATCCAGAACTTACAACATTAAACACAAATGAGAAAAATAAGAAAACAAAAAAAAGGATACTTGTTCCAATTTTATGTGCGATATTAATTGCAGCAATTATTATTCCAATAGTATGCATTTTAACACAAAAAAAACAGGAATACATTACACTACAATATAAAACTGTAAACACAACTACAGAACAAATTGAAGTAAAGGTCGAAATAAATAATAAGACACAAAAAACAATAACCTTTTACACAAGTGATTTTACAATAAAAAAGGATGGACTCCCAATCGAAGCAGATAATTTTTTAGTAGGATATTCTAAAACAATATCACCTTCAGGAAGTTCATCAGCAATAATAGTTGGATACGATGTGGACTTTAAAATTAATGAAAAAGCTACTTTGGTAATGTATTTCAAACAAAACTATGACAACATTGATAAACCATTTAAGATATATTATCAAGGAAAAGAAATTTTATTTGAAAACACAATAAAAATTGACAAGTAGGATACCACAATGAAAATACAATTAGATATAAAAAGACTTATAGACACAGTTTCAATACTCGAAACACAACTTGAAAATTCACACGATATAAAAAAAGCTTGAAAATATAATTTTAAATACCGAAAATATGTTATTGTATTACAAAACATTTGTTACTGAAGTAAATCCAAACAAAAAAGAATTTAACAACAATTTAATTGATATTGATAAGCCTTGTGAAAATAAACTAAAGGAGCAAGGCGAATTGAAATTCAGAGGCAAAACAATACGCAAAAACGAAAAATGCAACACTTGGTATACAAGATTAAGATTAAACGGAAAACAAATATACATATCGGCTGATACTCAAAAAGAATGTTTAATCAAACTTAAAAATCAAATGGGTGTTGAAAACGAAAATGAAAAATCTATAACTTTAAAACAATGGTATGATAAATGGGTTCAATTATTTAAAATTGGAAAAGTAAAAGAAATAACAATTAAAGGCTATGAAAAAATCCTAAGGAACATACCAGCAAATATTTTAAATAAAAACATAAAAAAAATAACAACTCTTGAAATACAAGAATTGTTAAATTCTATAGTTGCAGAAAGAACAAGGCAAACTGTGTACGAATTACTATTTGCAATGTTTTCAAAAGCAATGGATTTTGAAATGCTTGCAAAAAATATTATGAAACAAATAGAAAAACCAAAACATATTAGAGAAAAGGGCATTGCTTTAGAACCTGCTGAACAAGAGAAATTTATAAAAGAATGTAGTAATAACAAATGGGGTGACTTATTCTTAGTGATTTTATATCAAGGTTTTAGGATAGGTGAGGCACTAGGTTTAAATGCTACAGATTTAAACTTTGACAATAACACAATTTCAATAAATAAATCATATTCACAGTATGGGTACTATGACACAACCAAAAATGAACAGAGTAACAGAACAGTTACAATGTTTAAACCAACCATAGAGATTTTAAAAAAGTACACAAATAAAGAAGACCGAATATTTAATATCTCATACACAATAGCAAGAGAAAATTTTAAAGAAATATTAAAACAAGCTGGAATAAAAGACATATCAATACACGATCTAAGGCATACGTTTATCACGAACTGTAAAAATGCTGGAATTCCAGAACATATAGTACAAAGTTGGGTAGGACATCAAATAGGTTCAAAAGTAACAAGTAACATATATACACACATAACTGAAGATTCTAATTTATTAAATATTAATAAATTAAACTCCAGTTTTTTCTACTCAAATTCTACTCACGAATAAAAAAGAGATAGCATTTTTGCTATCTCTACATACCATATCTAGTATTTACAACCATGACACGAATACTAAATATTGTTTATATGGTGGGAGAGGGTGGATTCGAACCACCGAAGTCGATGACGACAGATTTACAGTCTGTTCCATTTGGCCGCTCTGGAACTCTCCCATATTATTGGAGCTGATGAAAGGATTTGAACCTTCGACCTACTGATTACGAATCAGTTGCTCTACCAACTGAGCTACACCAGCAGGGTGTAAGGTATTAATTAAAAAATGGAGCTGGTGATAGGAATCGAACCCACAACCTGCTGATTACAAATCAGCTGCTCTACCTATTGAGCTACACCAGCATAAATGATTTTTATAAAGCACAGCCCATATAGGGTGGTGCCTTGGGGCGGAATCGAACCACCGACACGAAGATTTTCAGTCTTCTGCTCTACCGACTGAGCTACCGAGGCAAGGCATATAGACTGTACCTTATAAAAAATGGCGACTCGTAGCGGACTTGAACCGCTGACCTCCTGCGTGACAGGCAGGCGTTCTAACCAGCTGAACTAACGAGCCATATAATATTTCTTTATTGGTTGGTGGGCGTTCAGGGACTTGAACCCCGGACCGACCGGTTATGAGCCGGTTGCTCTAACCAACTGAGCTAAACGCCCAAATCATAAAGATTAATGGTCGGGGTGAAGAGACTCGAACTCCCGGCCCCTTGATCCCAAATCAAGTGCGCTACCAAACTGCGCTACACCCCGATTAAGCATCTTTGTGATACGATGTAATTTTACTATAACCTTTATAAGATGTCAAGAGAAATTTCAAAATTTTTACAATAGTTTTGTATTATTTTTATATGACAAAAATAGTGTTAAAAATGCATAAGTTCTTAATTTATTTAAAATTAGATATGCTACAATTTTTTTATAACAAAAAGGAGAAAAAATGGAAATAAAGAGTGCGGTTAGTAAAAACACATTGATAATAAGTTTGGCTGGCGAACTCGACGAGTGTACAGCTAATTACACAAGGTCGGTCATGGACGAATTAATTAGTGAAAATAAATTTAATAAACTGGTTATTGATATGGACAAACTTGAATTTATGGATAGCACGGGAATTGGGGTTTTGATAGGAAGATATAAAAAACTTAAAAGTAAAAACATATTTATGTATGTAATTAATCCTAATTACCATATAGAAAAAATATTCAAAATGAGTGGGCTGTATGAAATAATACCCAAAATAAGTTAAAAGGAGAATAAGTTTTGATAAACAACGAACTAACTTTACGAGTGAAAGCAACAACTGAAAATGAAGCATTTGTAAGGCTTGCAGTGGCAAGTTTTTGCGCTTTGACAAATCCTAGCATTGAAGAACTTGGCGATATAAAAACGGCAATTAGTGAAGCATTTACTAATTGTATTGTGCATGCTTACCCAAAAACAAAAGGCGATGTTGAGATATATGTGCGACTTTCTGTAGATGAAATATACATAACGGTTACCGATTATGGTGTTGGAATTGACAACGTTGAACTTGCGAAACAACCATTTTATACGTCAAAACCAAACGCCGAACGAAGTGGAATGGGTTTTACTGTTATGGAAGGATTTATGGATAGTCTGGAAGTTTTGTCAGAGCCTAATAAAGGTGTAAAGGTTGTTATGACTAAAAAGAAGGATTATGGCATAGCAGTGGGAGGTTAGAATGCTTGATGCCGGTCAAACTCTTAGTTTAATTGAAAAAGCAAAAGATAACGATGGGTTTGCAAAAGAAAAACTTATTGAAGAAAATTCACCATTAATTAAAAGTGTGGTGAAAAGGTTCTTGAATAAGGGGGTTGAATATGATGATCTGTATCAACTTGGCAGTCTTGGTTTTTTAAAAGCGATAAATAATTTTGATGCAAGTTTTAATGTGAAGTTTTCCACATATGCTGTACCAATGATTGCGGGAGAAATAAAAAGATATATGCGTGATACTGGTGTAATGAAAGTATCACGTAGTGTAAAAACACTTTCTTTTAAAATAAATAAGTTTGTAGATGAGTATTCTACTAAATATGATAAATCACCAGCAGTTGAAGAGATTGCAAAGGCATTAAATGTTGATGTACATGATGTTGTTTATGCAATGGAAAGCAGTAAACAAATTTTATCGCTTGATGTAGATGTTTCAGATGGTGATGGAAAGCAACAATCGCTAGAAGAAAAGGTTGCTAATGAAAATTCGCCTGATTCATATCTTGACAATATGGTGTTGTATAAGGCTATAGGAACGCTATCAGAACGAGAAAAGAAAATAATAATTCTACGTTATTTTAGAGATAAAACCCAAAAGGAGGTTGCTACTGTTATGGGTGTATCTCAAGTACAAATAAGTAGACTTGAGAATAAAATAATAGAAAAAATAAGAAATAATTTAAAATAAAAAAACTACGTTTTAATTTCACGTAGTTTTTTATTTTTTTATAATGTGTTAATGCCATTATTGACAGTGCCTTGATTGATAATGTCAAGTAAAGTATTATATCCATATGTGTTTACATTATTGTTACCATTAAGATTTGTTTCTACAGTGTTGCCATTGTTTCCAAGGTTGTTGTTGTCAATACCAATGTTTTTAATTTCGCCATCTGCAGTATAATAATAACCACCAAAGCCGTTATTGGTATCAAGATTGTTTTGAGTAATTACACTGTTTTGATGCATTCCAGAGTTGGCAAAACCATTATCTAATGTTGTTCCATTTACTAGAGGATTAGTTGATTCAAAACCATTATTTGTATCGTTATTTACCATTACATTATCTGTGTTGTTACCACCAAAATTGTTTGAATTTGTATCTAAAGATTGATCATTGTTCACATAATTTTCACTATCATTTGCAATTGAATTTGAGTCAATAATGTTGTCATTTTGTGTAAAATTTTGAGAATAATCAGTGCCAGTATTTGTATTATTTTCATCTAAATTTGTTTCAATATTTGTATTATTTTTTTCAGTTGTAATATTGTCCCTGTAAGTGTCAATATTACTTAAACTTGAATTGTCATAAGTGTCAATATTTGTTTGTTTGCCACTTTCTTTGTCTATGTTTTCATTAACAACATCATCGTTATTATCGATTAAATTTGTGCCATTTTCGTGATAAAAATCATTACTGTTTATGTTGTTTTCGGTTGATTCAAGTGTACCTTGAGTGTTATTAAAATCTAGGTTTTCTGTGCTGGTTTCTGATGGAGTATTGGTGTTTGTTTCTTGATTGTTTTCTGTTTGATTGCTGTTGTAATTGTTTATTTGATTTTCATTGTTATTTGTATTGTTTTGATTTTCATTTGCAAAATCATTAAAATTTTCACCAATTTTTTGATTTTTTTGCGTATCGTCTAAAGTGTTATTATTGTCAAATACTTTATAATTACTGTCATTATTATTAGAGTTTGTGTCATAAACACCATTATTATTGACACTTGTATTAGTGTTTGTGTCATCAACCACATTATTTGAATTTTCTGAATTTTTTATATCTTCAATAATATCTTTTATTTGTAGTTTGTCATCATCTTGAAGATGACTATTGTTTACAATATTCATTATTTGTTCTTCATTAATAGAATTTCCATTGACTGCGTCATCTAGTAAATATCTAATTTGTTCTAGTGTTGCGATAGCACTTTTGTGATAGGTGATTCTAGTGTCAATATGATTTAGTAATTTTAAATATCTACTATTCAAAACATCTACACCGCTTACCAAAGATGAACTTGTTGAAGAGTTGATGTCGTTTACTTCTTTGCTTAGTTCGCCATTACAATTTTTAAGTCTGCCAATTGTAATTTTGATGTCAGAAATATAATTATTAAGTGCTTCAAGTTGTTGGGTAGATGGTTCGCAATTTCCGTTTAAAATTGAAGTGTTAAGTTCTTTAATTTCTTGAATGCAATCTAATACTGATTGTTTGCATTCTGAAAGAATAGAGTTTGCTTCAATACTATCTTCTGTCATTGCGTATAATTTTTGAATTTTGAATAGGTATGTTTCAATTTGATCATTAATATTGTTCTCGTTGTATTCGTTAACATATCTTGGTTGATATCTTAAATGAGGTGGTGTAAAACTTTCTTGTGTGAAGTAGTATACTCTTACATTTGGGTTTTCATTAGTGTTTGTTGTGTCTTGACTGTTGTATGTGTTGTCGGTGGTTGTGTCAGTTGGAGTGGTTGTATCTGTGACGCTACTATCTAAATCATCGCCAACTACTACAGGTCTTTCTTCATCTCTCATTTCTAATGTTGTGTGGTTAAAAGACGGATCAATGTTGTTATGTTCATTATTGTTATTTGATGT
Source organism: uncultured Clostridia bacterium (assembly GCA_934754495.1). GTDB lineage: Bacteria > Bacillota > Clostridia > Christensenellales > UBA1242 > UBA11490. Next base: position 122,199 of record CAKVHW010000004.1, on the reverse strand, counting down.
TGCGATATTTTGTTCTAGGGATAATTGTTCTACAAGAAGGTCGTCTTGTGATTGACTGCTCATAGGTGTTGCGTTAGGACAAGTAGAAAAGTTGCTTTCACCCATATAGCTGCAATTGCTTGGAATGCTTGGACATGTACTACAATTTCCAGCAGTGTCACACATGTAATTATTGCCATTGCAATCGGTGTAATAACAATTACCATTATTGTCGCAATATTTTTTGCAGTTATAACAATCGTTGTTGTTTGTTGTATTTTGATTTAGCAAATTTTGTTTAATTTTATTTACCAACAATTGTTTAACTAGATCATTGATTTCATTATTGGTATCAGCTTTTTTAGCGAAAGTTAAAGCAAAGAATTTGTCTTTATTGTTGGTTGGTGTAGAAATACTTGAGTATAAATCAGGGTTTGAGATGTATTTGTTGTCAATTGTGTCGAGTTTGTTGACTGTTGTTGATAAATTGTTAAGGTTTTTGTCTAGGTTTTTTGCCACAATATTGGCGGTTGTGTCTTGTTTGCAAGCAACAATAAAAATTGCAAAAAACATACACATTAACATAATAGAAATAATTTTTTTCATAAAAATCCTCCGTGATATGTTTTTATTTTGCAACAAATTATTTTTTTTATTTATATTTTTTTATATTTTGTTTTAAAAATTTTGTAAGTTGGCAAAAATCAAAACAAAAGGGTGGTTTTATGGACGAAAAAGAGAGAAGTGAAAAGTACAATGAATATGTGTTGGAAAAAACACCAAAAACAAAAAATTTCCCAACCTTAATATATGCTTTCATTGTTGGTGGAATAATTTGTTGTATTGGGCAGGGAATAATGGATTCGCTTATGGCTATATTCCAAACAATGACTGTTGATGAAGCAACAACATGGATGCTTATTGTCCTTATTTTTCTTGCAAGTTTTTTAACAGGCCTTGGAGTTTTTGATAGAATTGGCGTTTTTGCCGGTGCTGGTACTATTGTGCCAATCACAGGTTTTTCTAATTCAATTACAAGTCCAGCCATAGAGTTTAAAAAGGAAGGCTTTATTTTTGGAACATGTGTCAAAATGTTTAGTGTTGCTGGTCCAGTGATTGTAAATGGAATTGCTGTTTCAATAATAATAGGAATATTTTATTTAATATTCTAAGGAGTTTATATGAAGAAAAAGGGAAAACAAACATTTATACTCACCAATAAACCACAAATAATAGGACGTTATAGCATAGCAGGAGAAAAAGAAGGCAATGGTAATTTTGGTAAATTCTATGACTATGTGTTAAAAAATGACAAGTTTGGTGAAAAAACTTTTGAGCACACCGAAAGAAAAATGCTAGAGCAAGCTGTTTTTCAAGCAATAGAAAAATCTGGTCTTAAGACAAGCGACATAGAAATTCTTTTGATGGGTGACTTATTAGATCAAATTATTTCATCAGCATTTACCGCAAGGCAATTTGATTCAATGTTTTTAGGATTGTATGGTGCATGTAGCACAATAGCCGAATCATTGGGACTTGGTGCTTTGTTAATAGACTCAAAATATGTAAATAAGGTTGTGTGTGCAACAGCAAGTCACTTTAGTACGGTTGAAAGACAATATAGGTTTCCGCTAGAATTGGGCAACCAACGTCCACCAACAAGCCAATGGACAGTTACTGGTGCTGGGGCTTTTGTTTTGTCGTCAACAGGTGGAAAATGTGAAATAACTGAAGTTACATTTGGCAAAGTAATGGATTTTGGTGTAAAAGATGTTAATAACATGGGTGCGGCAATGGCACCTGCTGCTATGGATACAATAATTACACATTTTAAGGATACTGGTACAAAACCTGAAGATTACGATTTAATTTTAACTGGAGACTTGGGAAAACTTGGTTCTGAAATTTTTTTAGACCTTATGGAACATAATGGGTACAGGCTTGGAACAAATTATTGCGATTGTGGGCAAATGATGTATTCTGATAATCAAAAAACCTTTCAAGGAGCATCTGGTCCAGGCTGTAGTGCAATCGTTTTGGCATCGTATGTGCTTAGTAAGATGGAAGCTAATGAGTACAAAAAAATACTTTTTGCTCCAACGGGTGCACTTCTGTCGCCACTTTCCAGTCAACAGGGTGACTCAATCCCTTGCATTTGCCATGCCATAACAATTGAAAGAGTTAAGGAGAATTGATGTATGTGGTTGATGTATTTAAAGGTTTTTGCTGTTGGTGGATTAATATGTATGCTAGGGCAGTTGTTGATAATAAAAACAACCTTAACAAGTTCACGTATACTTGTGCTATTTGTGTGTATAGGTGCAGTGCTTGAAGGCTTTGATTTATATGACCCAATGGTGTCGTTTGCTGGTGCAGGTGCAACTGTACCTATTACTGGTTTTGGAAGAAGTCTGGCAAAAGGTGTAATAGATGCGGTTAAAGAAAAAGGTGTTTTGGGACTTTTCACTGGTGGGCTTACGGCTACATCTGGCGGAATTGCTGCGGCAGTGATTTTTGCATACATTTTCTCTGCAATATTTAGCAGTAAAACAAAAAAATATTAAGTTTTAATTTTAATAAAATAATCATATATTTTTATATGGTTATTAGTTTGTCCAAAATAAAAAACAAGTTAATAAAAAATAAGAAACTAATATTGACAATATCAATACTACTTCTTATTTTTTTTATTTTTTACTTGTTTTTTGGTGTTATTATTAATCCAGTGCTTGTAAATACAATAGAACTTAAGGCAAAAGCGATTGCAACTCGTGCGGTTAATAGTTCGATAAGTGATGTTGTGATGAACTCAATTGTTTATGATGACCTTATAAATATTGTAACTGACGAACTGGGAAATATTTCAATGATTCAGGCGAATAGCCTTGAAATAAACAACCTAAGTAAAGACCTTGCTCAAACCACTGAAAACAAAATAGAGGAGTATGGAAAAAACGGTGTTTCTATTGCGCTAGGCTCGTTTACAGGCATTCCGTTTTTTGTTGGGCTAGGACCTAGTATAAAGCTAAATGTTACACCAATTGGCTCGGTTTTTAGTACATTTTCAAGTGAGTTTGAAACAGCAGGTGTAAACCAAACAATTCATAGGATTTATCTTAATATCAATGCTAATGTAGGTGTGGTTTTGCCCCTGTATACAAAAAGATTTACAACATCACAAAATGTTTTGATTGCGGAAAGCATAATTGTAGGGAGTGTTCCAGAAGTTTATTTGTATTCCGACTCTCTTGATACACTTCTAAACTTTGTTCCATATTAAAATATTGATTGAATAGGCAAAAATATTGTGATATAATACATTTAGATTTTTAATTAATAAGGTTTATATTATGATTTTTTTAGATAACGCAAGCACTACAAAACCATACAAAGAAGTGCTTGATATTGTTAATTACTATAATGACGAAAATTTTTACAATGCAGGTGCAATTTACACCACAGCCTTTAAAATTTCTACCGAACTTAAAAGGGCAAAAGAAAGTATTTTAAATTCGCTTGGCGCAAGAAAAACAGATAACTTTATTTTCACGAGCGGTGCAACTGAAAGCAACAACATGGTTTTGCGAGCATTTGCTAACAAAAACAATAAAATACTTGTTTCGGTTGCTGAACATCCAGCAATTTATAACACTGCACTTGACCTAAAAAATGCTGGATTTAACATAGACTTTGTTAAGGTTACAAGTGATGGTGTTGTAGATGAAGCGGATTTATTGAAAAAACTTACTGACGATGTTGCTTTGGTTTCAATAATTCACGTAAACAACGAAACAGGGGCAGTAAATGATATTAAAAAACTTGTTTCTATTGTAAAACACAAAAACAAAAACATATTGTTTCATAGTGACGGTGTGCAAGCTTTTGGAAAAATCCCAGTAAATTTGACAGATTTAGGTGTTGATTTCTACACAATTAGTGGACATAAGATTCATTGTGTTAAGGGAATTGGTGGGTTGTTTGTGAAAGATGCAAAACATGTAAAACCGCTAATAACTGGCGGGGGTCAACAAGATGCCCTTAGAAGTGGAACAGAAAATGTTTCGGGTATGATGGCACTAAAAGTGGCTTGCGAAATGGCAAAAAACAACCAAAAACAAAACCATGAAAAAGTGACAGAATATAAAAAGTATTTGCTAGATAATTTAGACTATTCACTTCCATACAAAGTTGTTAATAACGGCTTTAATTCGCCATATATTGCAATGATATGTTGTACAGGTTGTAGGGCAGAAACACTTGTTCATATGATGGAAGATGATGGTGTTTTAGTTGGTAATGGGTCGGCTTGTTCCAGTAAGAAAAAAGAAAATAGAAATCTGTCGGAATTAGGCTATTCTGCACTAGATATTGAAGGTGCAGTTCGCATAAGTTTTAGCGATTTTAACACTTTAGATGAAGTAAAATTTGCAACCGAATGTTTAAATAAAAATGTTAAAGAATATTTACAAAAGGTAAGATAACATGGAAAATGCTATATTAATTAGATACGGTGAGTTGTTTTTAAAGGGGAAAAATAAAGGATTTTTTGAAAAAACTTTAATAAACAACATTAAAGATAGATTAAAAAATTTCAATTGCAAAACAAAGAAAATATCTGGTAGATATTATGTTTTTGGTTACGATAAATCAGACGAATTTCAAATTATTGAAACACTTTCTAAAATATTTGGCATTCACTCGGTTAGTCCTGCGGTTTTAATGGAAACTAATCAACAACAAATTGAAGATTATGTTTCTAAAATTGTGGTGGAAACAAAAACTTTTAGGGTTACTGTTAGACGTGCAGACAAATCTTTTCCACTTACTTCAAATGAATTTTCTGCAAAACTTGGTGGATTGGTGCTTAAAAACAATCCTAATGTAAAGGTTGATTTGTTTAATGCGGAAACAGATATTAATGTTGACATTAGAGAAAACAACATGACATTTGTGTTTTTTGAAAAAATAAACTGCTTAAACGGCATGCCGGTAGGAACGAGTGGAAAGGGTCTTTTGTTATTGTCAGGCGGAATTGATAGCCCTGTGGCTGGATTTACTATGGCAAAACGTGGAATGACCTTATCGGCACTTCATTTTCATAGTTATCCATATACAAGTGAGCAGGCAAAACAAAAAGTTTTTGAATTAGCACAAATATTGAGTGAGTATACAGGAAATATAAAACTATATGTTTGTAAATTTACAAAAATTCAAGAAGAAATCCATAAAAATTGTGATCCAGAATACATGATTACAATTATGCGTAGAATTATGATGCGAATTGCAGAAAAGTTGTGTCATAAGAAGAAACTTCAAACCATTATAACTGGTGAAAGTTTGGGGCAAGTTGCTAGCCAAACAATTGAAAGCATAACAGTCACAAATGCTGTTGTTAAATCAATGCCGGTATTAAGACCACTTATTGGAATGGATAAAGAGGATATTACAATTATTGCTAAAAATATTAACACTTTCAAAACATCTATTTTACCTTATGAAGATTGTTGTACAGTGTTTTTGCCAGAGCACCCAGTTATAAAACCTAGCATGGAAAAAGTTTTGGAAGAAGAAAGCAAACTTAACATTGATGAACTTGTTTCGGAAGCGGTTAGGGAAATTGAAATGGTGGAAACAAATAATTTATAAAGCCTTTTAAATAGGGCTTTATTTTTTTATAATAATAGTTTGACAATGAAAGTAAAATGTTTTACAATACTTTTAGACATTTATAATATTTAAGTTAAAATATTTTTATTATATATGTACATTTAAAATTTAATAAGGAGATAATAAAATGTTGGGAAATTATGCAAATTTCTTAGCATTATCGGGATTTATGACCAGTTTTTTATCTGTCATAATTACTTTAATTATTTCCATTCCTAGCAGTATTGCAATTGTTTTTGCTATAAACAAAGCAAAGAAAACAAATGCTGAAAATAGTGCTCATAAATTGTTGGAGAATGCCGAAGCCGAGGCAAAACGCATTAAACGTGAAGCCGAAATGGAAGCAAAAGACGAAACTCACAACTTGCGTATGGAATGTGAAAACGAACTTAAAGAACGCCGTGCCGAAATGTTAAGACAAGAAAATAGAATAAATCAACGTGAAGATTTTATCAACAAAAAAGAAGAAATGCTTGACAAAAAAAGCGATAATCTTGACCAGCAAAAGGAAGACCTAAAAGTTAAGGAACAAGAGATTGCTAAAAAGGTTGAGGAACAAAATCAAATCACTAAAAAGATGGTTGGAGAATTAGAAAGAATTTCCAAACTAACCAAAGACGAAGCAAAAGCCGAACTTGTTTCGAGATACGAAGACGAAGCAAAAAAAGATGCTGCAATCCTAGTTAGAAACATAGAACAACAAGCACAAGATGATGCTTATAAAAAAGCAAGAGAAATTGTAACACTTGCTATTCAAAAAACTGCAGTTGACCACACAAGTGAGGTCACCGTATCATCAGTTGCATTGCCAAGTGATGAAATGAAAGGCAGAATTATTGGTAGGGAAGGCCGTAATATTAGGGCACTAGAAAATGCTACAGGTGTTGATCTAATTATAGACGATACACCAGAAGCGGTTGTATTAAGTTGTTTTGACCCTATCAGGCGTGAAATTGCAAGAATAAGCCTAGAAAAACTTATGCTTGATGGTCGTATTCAACCAGCAAGAATTGAAGAAATGGTTGAAAAAGTTAGCCGTGATATTGAGCAAACAATTAAAGAAGCAGGCGAAAGTGCTGTGTTTGATGCTGGTATTCATGGAATGCACCCAGAACTTATTAAGATTTTGGGAAGATTAAAATATCGTACTTCATATGGTCAAAATGTGCTTAAACATAGCCTTGAAGTATCATACCTAGCAGGTTTGCTTGCTGCCGAAGTTGGCGCTAACGTAAACATTGCAAAACGTGGTGGCTTACTACATGATATTGGTAAAGCAGTAGACCACGAACAAGAAGGAACACACGTAACAATTGGGGTGGAACTTGCTACAAAATATAAAGAAAGCAAGGAAGTTATTCATTGTATTGAAGCACATCATGGTGGAGTAGAATTCCAAAGCATTGAAGCAATTTTGGTTCAAGTTGCTGATGCCATTAGTTCTGCTAGACCAGGTGCAAGACGTGAAAGCTTAGAAAATTATATTAAGCGTCTTCAACAACTTGAAGGAATAGCAAATGACTTTAAAGGTGTTGAAAAAAGTTTTGCAATTCAAGCAGGTCGTGAAATAAGAATTATTGTAAAACCTGAAGAAATATCTGATGAACAAGCAATATTCCTTGCTAAAGATATCGCTAGAAAAATTGAAAAAGAAATGGAATATCCAGGACAAATTAAGGTAAACATAATTCGTGAAACTAAAGCAGTAGACTATGCTAAATAACAAATAAAATAAAAGCGGGGTTTTTAAATAAATTCCGCCTTTTTTAAACACTTTTTTCAAAAACCAATTGACTTTAGAGTTTTGTTGTGGCACAATATATTTAGTTTAATAAAAACATTGATTATGTGTAAGTAGCATTATCGCAACTAATAGAGATAGTTTGTCGTGGGCTGTAAGCAAGCTTTAGATGTGTGATAATAAGTGAATTTCAGCATAGGAGTTGCTTTTCGGTAAGGTCAATTTAGATTGTTAAGAAAAGCCGGACAAAACCGTAAAAATGACAACGAGGCTAAGATAAATTTTTAGCGAAGTTAGGTGGTACAACGAAAATAATTCGTCCTATAAACATAGGACGATTTTTTATTTTAAAAGGAGAAATGTATGTTAAACAAGATTAAAGAAATTAGAGAAAAATTTAAAAAAAAACTTAGTGACCTTTCTAGCCTTAGTTTGCTTGAAAAACTTAGAGTAGAGTTTTTGGGGAAAAAGGGACAAGTTACAGAACTTATGCCACTTTTACGTGAAGTGCCAAACGAACAAAAGCGAGAAATGGGTCAAGCCATTAATAGTCTAAAAAAGGAAGTTGAAGAAAGTCTAAATGTTAAAAAGGAAGAATTAGAACAACTTGAAATTGAAAATAAAATTAATTCTTCTGAAAAATACGACATTACACTTCCTGTTGATACTGGTGTTGGCTCGCTTCACCCTCGTACAATAATCCAAAAACAAATTGAAGATGTGTTTGTTAGTATGGGCTTTAGCATTGAAGACGGCAACGAGATTGAAACCGAATACAACAACTTTGATGCTGTTAATGTGCCTAAAAACCACCCAGCACGTGATATGCAAGACACTTTTTGGCTAAATAATGGTCAATTACTTAAGACTCACACAAGTGCTTCTCAAAACCGTATTTTACGTAAGTATGGTGCACCACTTAGAGTGTTGTTCCCAGGTCGTTGTTTCCGAAACGAAGCACTAGACAATAGCCATGAAAATACATTCTTCCAAATTGAAGGTATGGTTGTTGATAAAAATATTTCTGTTTCAAATCTTGTTTACTTTATGAAAAAGATGTTGTCAGAAATTTTTGGTAAGGAAATTAATGTAAGACTTCGCCCAGGCTTCTTCCCATTCACCGAACCTAGTTTCGAACTTGATGCAGCATGCCCTTTCTGTGAAGGAAAAGGCTGTTCTACATGTAAGGGCAGTGGCTGGATAGAACTATGCCCATGCGGTATGATTCACCCTAATGTTCTTCGTGAAGGCGGAGTTGACCCAGAAAAATATAGCGGACTAGCATTTGGTCTTGGTTTTGACCGTTTGGTTATGATTAGGGCTGGTTTTAAAGATATAAGAGTTCTAAATAGTGGCAACTTAAAACTACTAAAACAAATTGGATTAAATATGGATTAAGGTGGTGAATTATGAAGATTTCTATTAATTGGATTAAAGATTTCGTTGACCTAGAAGGGATTAGCAACGAAGAAATTATAAATAGATTTACGCTTAGTACTGCTGAAATTGAAGACGTGTACGAAATGGGTAAGGAAACAACTGGTGTGGTTGTTGCAAAAATTCTAGAAGTTAAAAACCACCCTGAATCTACAAAACTTCACATTCTAAAAGTTGATAAAGGTGATGAAGTAGTGCAAATTGTTTGCGGTGCTCCAAATGTAAGAGAAGGTATGCTTACAGCACTTGCAACTCTTGGTGGAAAGGTAAATGGACACAAAATTAGCAAAGCAAAACTAGTTGGTGTAGAAAGTTTTGGTATGTGCTGTAGCGAAGAAGAACTTGGCATTGGTAGTGACAATAGTGGTATTATGGATATTAAAGACCTTAATGCTAAAGTTGGTATGAGTATTAAAGACTTGTATCCTATTGATGATACTGTGTTTGAGATTGACAACAAATCACTTACAAATCGTCCTGATTTGTGGGGGCATTACGGAATTGCACGTGAAATTGCATGTATTTTTGGTAAAAAATTAAAACCACTTGAACTAGATGATTTAAGTGCTTATGCAAAACTTCCAAAACTAGCATTAAGTGTTGAAAATCCAGATTGCTATAGATATTCTGCAATAACAGTTGGTAATGTTAATACTCATGTATCACCAATGATTATGAAAATTAGGCTTAATTATGTTGGAATGCGTGACATTAATTTGCTTGCTGATATGACAAATTATATCATGCTTGAACTTGGTCAACCAATGCACGCATTTGATAATGCTGGTGTAAAAGGAATAACAGTTGTTAAATCTAAAAAGGGCGAAAAGATGCTTACATTAGAACGTGAAGAACATCTAATCCCTGAAAATTCTTGCTTGATTTGTGATGATAAAAAAGTTCCAGTTGCAATTGCTGGTATTAAAGGCGGATTACTTTCTGGTATTACAGATAACACAAATTCGTTGTTGCTTGAAAGTGCAACATTTGATGCTATGGTTATTAGAAAAACATCAACAGCCATTGGCTTAAAAACAGATGCAAGTTTAAGATATGAAAAGTCGCTTGACCCAGAGCTTACAACTGTTGCAATTTCTAGACTTTTATATATCCTTAAAAATATTGATAAAAACATTGTTGTAACTTCATCTTTGGCAGATGTTTACAACAAAAAGTATCCTAAGGTGCAAATTGTTGTTAGCAAGGAATTTATTGAAAAACGTATAGGTATTAGCATTTCTAAAGAAGAAATTGAAAAAATCTTTACAGGTCTTGAATTTGATTTTTCTGAAAAAGATGGTGTATACACCCTTAATGTTCCTACATTTAGAGCAACTAAGGATATTTCTATAAAAGAAGATATTGTTGAAGAAGTTGCACGTGTTTATGGCTACGATAAGGTAGTCCCAGTATCTTGTGCTTTCGACTTACAGCCTGTTACTCAAGATAGACAAGTTGTGCTTGAATACAAAACAAAACGCTTGTTGGCTGAAAAATATGGTGTAAGTGAAGTTCATTCTTATATTTGGAACTATGAAAACTTTAATACTGAATATGGAATTAAAACCACAAGTTATATTGGGCTTATGGATGCAAGCAATAGTGGTCAAACTGGCATTAGAAGTGAATTAATGCCAACACTATTAAAAATGTTTGCTGAAAATAAAAATTCATTTACTGATGTAAGAATTGCAGAAATTGGCAGGGTAGCAACAGGTTTAAAAGACAACCTTGCTGTTGAAGAAAAACGTTTAGCTGTACTACTTGCTAGTGACAACAAAACTGAAAAAGCATTATATTTTGAAATGAAAAAGATTTTGGAAAATATTTGCAGTTCGCTTATGGAAACAACTGTTGAGTACGATACAAATGCAAAAACTCCAAAATATTATCACCCAGTTAATAGTTGTGCAATTACTAAAAATGGCTTAAAATTGGGCGCAATGGGTGTACTTAGTCCAACTGTTAATATTGATAGAAAGTTTAATGTTGTTATGCTAGAACTTAACTTTGGCGAACTTTGCAAACTTCCTAGAGAAACAAAACAAATTGCTGAAGTAAGTAAATATCAAGATGTTAATATTGACCTTAACTTCCTTGTAGACAAAACATTGCCATATAGCGAAGTAAAGGCTGTTATTGACGGTTATAAAACCAAACTTGATATGACATACACTCTTAAAGATATTTTTGAAAGCGAACAACTTGGCGACAAGAAGAGTATGACATTTACATTTAATATTTCGTCTAAAAATAAAACTTTAACGAGTGAAGATATTGATAAATTTACTGATAATTTACTTGCTCATATGGAAAAATACGAAATTACCCTAAGAGCATAATAAAAAAAAGGAGCTTGATTTTCAAGTTCTTTTTTTATTGTCTTTTTAGTATTTCGCCACGTGCTAAAATATCACAACGATTGTTTAATTCGTTATCAGCATGTCCTTTTACTTTAACCCAACTTACTTTATGCCTTGACATTGCATCAAGTAATTGCAACCAAAGGTCTTTATTTAGTACATCTTTTTTGTTTGCAGTACGCCAACCTTTAAGTTGCCAATTGGTAATCCAATCTTGTTCAAAAGCATTTAAGACATAAGCACTATCAGTGTAAACCGTAACCTCGCAAGGTTCTTTTATTTGATTTAGTCCTTTTATTACTGCTGTAAGTTCCATACGATTATTGGTTGTATTATCTTCAAAGCCATTAAATTCTTTTTTTAAATCACCATATATTAAAATGTAGGCATATCCACCTGGTCCAGGATTTCCAATGCAGGAGCCATCAGTATATAATGTTATCTTTTTCATACAGTTATTATAAAGTAAAAAATTAAATTAAGCAAATAATAAGATACTAAAATCACCTTTTTTTATTGACAAATATCGCCCTTATCTATATAATATTATTGTTTTTAATATAGGGGTGTAGTTCATCGGTAGAATGAGAGTCTCCAAAACTCCAGAGGAGGGTTCGATTCCTTCCACCCCTGCCAGTGCGAAACAAATCTATTTTTTAGATTTGTTTTTTTATAATATTTTTTTTGTAAGTTCCCAATAATTTCAAAAGACAATAAAAAAGAACTTGAAACTCAAGTTCTTTTTTTGTTAGAAATCTCTACGATTAAAAGTAATAAGTGTTGTTGTAAATAAAATTATAGATGTAATCCCTGTAATTAAAATACTAGTCAAGAAACTTTGATATGACTGAACAGGGGTGCATATAAATAGCGATGCTTTTGTTGTAATATTTCCTAATAACTCACCACCAAAATATCTAAATAGGCTTGTGTTGGTGAATGGAAGATATGCATAAACTGCCGATGTTGGAATAAACGCACTTACAACAATTGAGCCTACATAAATTAAGAAAGATGTTGTTATTGCACCAATATATGATCTAAACAAAACAGATATTGTTAGCGATAAAATAAGGTAGAAAATAACATCTAATATGCATGAAATTACAAATAATATAATCAATAATACAGGACTAATTAAGAATGTTTTTGTTGCATTAAAAGTAACCATAATTTGGCTCATTGCAGGAAGTCCATACATAAAGTATCCTACTGTAAAAGAAAGCACAACGCTCAACAAAATAAATATTAATGAGAAGAATAAAGTAGCAAGCATTTTACCGATTAATATTTTAGATCTTCTATATGGTCTTATTAATAATAATTTAATTGTTCCATTTTCTGTTTCGCTAGTAACAAGCCCAGAAATCATCATAATTGTGAAAATAATAACCAAAATAGTACAAATTTTTAGTGTAAAGTAAATGCAGTCGTACACACTTTTTTCATACGTGCTTGTTGTACCAAAACTAAATACATTACCAAGAGTATTTGAATAAATGTTTTTATCTATTTGATATTTGTTTCTTGAAATGTTTTGGTTGTTTTCATATGTATTGTAATCTGCCAAACTAAATGTATCGCTTTTGCAATCTCTAATTTTATCAACTGAAACAAACATAGAATATTCTTTAACAACTAGTTGTTTTATAAGGTTGGCATATGTTTCGCCTAAAACCTTGTAATTAGTAATTTCTGTAAGAATTTTACTTGTTGCTGTTTCATCTTTTAATTCATTAATAGCATTAAGAATTGTAGTTTGATTTGCTGTAACTTTTTCTGAAATTGTATTAAATTCTTTAATTAAACTATTTGAAACACTTAAAAAGGCAAGTGATTTAATGTAATCTTGCATTTTTTGAAAGTGATTACCTTTCTTTAAAGCATCTGCACATTCAAGTTTTCCTGCTTGAGTATATTGTTGTGTAGTAGGGGATTTTGCATAAGAGATTGTTTGCATGACATTTTCACAAACATCTTTTATGTCGTTGTAATTGTTTTTTGTACCAAGAATTATTAGGTAGTCAGCCTTAACCCATAAATCAATAAAATTTTGGAAATTCTTTATTTGTTGGTTAAGATTTTCAAGGGCAATAGAACTTTGTTGTTGCATTGTTTCTGTTTGGCTTTTTACCGTAAGATCTATAAAAGTGTTTTGTTGGTTTTTTATAGAATTTACAATGTCTAATAAATTGTTGTAAATTAAGTTTTTTCCATAATTTACAAGAGTGCTTAATATTTCGCCAAACTTATTTGTTTTAATAAAGTTAATGTAAGAATTTATATTGCTAGCCGACTTTAAGTTGTTTTCATAAGTTGTTTTAATTTTTTCATAGTTGTAATGCTTTTCAGTGTCAATATGATGGATTTTGTAATATTGCTCACCAGCACCATTGGAAACTCCCATCAATTCTTTTAAGTAATCATAACTATCAAATTCAGAAATATTAACAAATGTGTTTAAAACACCTTCAATAGCTGTATTTGTATTTGCAATAAGAACACTTTCCGAATCAGTAGGGTTGGTGTTGTATGTTTCTAATAACGCATATTTTGTGTTATATTCTTCTAATGCTTTATCAAGTCTGTTGTTTCTATCATTTAGTAGGGTATACACAACTGTACTTTGTTTTGCAGATAAATATGTTTCGTCATACTTGCGTTTTGAATCATCGCTTGTCCCGTAAAATATATTATAACAGCCGTGTGCATTGTCGGCATCAAGCATAACAGAGTTGTCGCTTCTTACGTTTGGCTTAAAAAATACAATAGATAAAGCCGCAGTTAGTGCCAAAACAAAAGCCATTATGTAAACAATTGGCTTTTTAAATATTTTGGTAAATTCCGCATGTGTAATTTTAAATACACCTTTCATATTTAATCTCCACTAAAAAATGTTTATTTTTCCTAAGTTTTTCTTTTTTATAATGTCTGTGAATATATCTTCAAGTGATTTAGTAACAACTTCAATTCCAAAAATTGAAATTTTGTATTTAATAAGTTTTTCGGTGATTTTAGTAATGTCTTTTTCACTGGCATGAACAATAATGCTATCACCAGCTACATCAACACTCATTCTAAGTTCGTTTATAATAACTTTTCCTGCAAAGTTAGGAACATCAACTTTTATTTTAATTCGTTTACTGTTTTCTTGACCTTGGCGAAGTTGGTTGATAGATTTTACTTCAATTAGGTGTCCGTTGTTAATAATGCCAACAGTGTCGCAAAGAAGTTCCATTTCACCAAGCATGTGGCTTGAAATTAAAATAGCAATTTTTTGTTTGTGAGCAAGTAGTTTTAAAAAGTCACGCATTTCTTTAACACCGCTTGGGTCAAGACCACTAAGTGGTTCGTCCAACACAAGTAGTTTAGGGTTGTGAAGCAATGCTTGACAAATGCCAAGCCTTTGTTTCATACCAAGCGAATATGTACCAACACGGTCTTTTAATCGGTTTTCAAGTCCAACAATTTTAGCATAAGCAATAATGTCGGTTTTTGAGATTCCTGAATAAAGGCTAGCATAATATTTAAGATTGTCATAACCACTCATGTAATTGTACATAATAGGGTTTTCAATAAGTCCGCCAATATATTTATTAACTTGTTCGTGATTTTTTACAGGTTTACCACATACAAAAATTTGACCTTTTGTAATTTTTGTTAAACCGCAAATCATTTTCATTGTTGTGGTTTTACCAGCACCATTAGGACCTAAAAAACCAAAAATTTCACCTTCTTCAATTTTGAAGGAGATGTTGTTTACTGCTATTCGGTTTCCAAATGCTTTAGTTACATTTTTTAATTCTAATACTGTAGCTGGCTTTCTAGCCACTATTTTTGGTGCAGTTTTGTTTTCCAATTTTAAACCTCACGCAAATTCAATTATAGTTTATTTTATCATAAGGTATTTTTTTTGTAAAGTTATTATATTAGTTTATATTTAATATAATAATATATACATTTTTAGGCTTTTGGAGTGAATTGTATGTCTTTAAAAAAAATTATTTGCCTTATTCTTAACATTATTTGCACAATATCTATAGCATTGGTTTTAATTCTTACAAAAATCAAATATTCAAATTTACTTATAATCGCAATTTTGTTAATAACAATACTTAGTGTGATTTTGTTTTTAGTTTTTAATCGCTTTAAACTTATTAAGGCATGTAAAATAATAACTATATGTAATGTACTTACACTTTTTGTTTTTTTAGTATATCATGTGCTAAACATTTCAAATATGTTGTACATTTTTTCATCAATAAATGCATTTAGACGATTTATTGTTTCTACTGGTAGTAAAGGGATTATTATTTATATTGCTATTCAGGCTTTGCAGGTGGTGTTCCTTCCTGTGCCAGCCACAATCATTGCCCTTGCAGGTGCGGTCGTGTATGGACCGTTCTGGGGCAGTGTGTATTGCTCGTTAGGTGTTTTAATTGGCTCGTACACTTCATTTTTACTTGGCAGAACATTAGGATACAAACTTGTTGTTTGGGTTGCAGGAAAAGAAAACGCACTTAAATATGCTGATATGTTAAACAACAGCGGAAAGTTGTTTCTGGGACTAGCATTTTTACTTCCTTTTTTCCCTGACGATATATTGTGTTTAATTGCTGGGATAACAACAATGTCTTTTAAATATTTCTTTATTGTTGCAACACTATTTAGACCAATAGGTGTAATTTGCATGTGTTACTTTGGTGGTGGCTATGTAATTCCATTTTCAGGCTGGGGAATATATGTGTGGATTATTATTGCCATATTTATGAGCATTGCTGTATTTTTAACTTATAAGTATCAAAATAAAATTGAGAAGTGGCTTGTTGCAATTTTTAAGAAAAAGCAAAACAAAAAAGTTCCTAAAAACTAGGAACTTTTATTTTTTAATATAAACTTCTGTTTTGAGAAATAATTTTGTAGATAATTGGTCCAAATACAAAGTTTAGAGCAAGTACGATAGGAACAAGCAGAGTAGGAATGTAATATCTTATTGTGTCAATTTCCATGCCCATAAATGTGTTGATGGCATAAGACAAAATTACAACTACAAAGAATGCTAGTACTCCAAACATTAACATATAACCCAACTTAAATGTATTTGTTGCTTGCTTATTTGGACTAATAAACACTGGTATACAGAAGTATAGTGCAACAAGTGCAACAATGACATATGCAACTTGGAATACCCAATATTGTTTTTGCATTAACACTTCTTTGTTTTTAAATACAACAAGCATTATTGTTATTTGCAACAACATAAATAATAGCATTGTTAAGCCAAATGCAAATTTTGCTTTGTTTACAAGCAAGTACTTGTTGTTGTGAGTTTTTGTTTTTTCTTTTGTGTAAATCTTAATGTCGTAGTCTTTATTGTCGTCATTAGAAGTGTAAACTGGTTCGAAATCTTCAACAACTTCTTCTTGTTGTTGTGACTCAGGAATATATGTTTCTTCTTCATCGGCAATATAATTACTTTCAGGTTTGTATTCTTCGTTTGCATCATACAAACCAGTTAAAACTTTTTTGTAATCAACTTGTGGAGCTTCTTTTTCGTATGTTTCCTTATTTGTAGAACTTTCTTTTTGAGCGGTAAGTTCTTTGGTACGATTTTCAAACTTTTGCATAAAACTTGTTGTACGTTGTTCACGTTCTTCATCGCTTAGTTCGTCAAGGTCAACGTGTGAGTTTTTATTATAACTTTCTGTTTTGTTTTTATCAAACAACGTGTTGGCATTGGTGCGATAAACAACATTGTCAAACACCTTATTGTTTGCAGGTTTCTTTTCTTCGTCAGGGTAGTACATTTTTGTAATGCCATACTCATCAGTGTAGATTTGAGGCTTTGGTTCTTCCTTAACTACTTCCGCTGAAGTTTCGTTTTTACTTACGTTGGTTGTGTTTTTAATATATGTACTGCTTACATCTTCTTCATCTTGGTCGTGATATAGTAGGTCATCAAGTGCATTATCAGAAACTTTATCTTCAATATTTGTGACATCATCGTATACGTTGTTTGAGTTGTCGTAAATAGTGTAGGTTGTTTCGGTTTTGTTTTCTGCTGGTTTAGCTTCTTCTTTTTCTTCTTCGGTTTTGATAATTTCATCTGTAATAGGAGTGGGCTTTCTAAATTCGTGGTCAACAGGAGTTTCTTCTTTTAGTTCTTGTTCTGCTTGGTCTTGTACCAAATCTTCTTCGGTGTAAACTTGGTCACTATCATTGTTTTCATACAACTCGTCTAGAAGTTCATCTTTTTCAGTGTGGTCATTATTTCCTAATAGTTCGTTTACCTTATCGTCAACATTATAAGAGTACTTAGAGTAATCATTGCTTGTTTCTTCACCATCAATTTCATACTCTTCATCATCACCAATTTTGTCTTCTAAATATTCGTCATCAGTTTCAGCATTGTCAGATGTGTCAGATTGTTCATCTTGATTTTCAATATTGTCATAGATGTGTGGATTAGAAATAATTACATCGTCATTGTCTTGAGTATTGTCATCATTTTCAATTACGTCATCTTCATCTTCTTCTATGTTGTCGTAATTTCCGTCACTTTCTTTTAGAATGTTTTTCTTGTAATATTTTAGTCCGTCTTCTGTAAGCGAGTAGTAGTGTCTTTTTCCACCAATGTCACTATCTGCCCAATATGACTTAATATAATTTTTTGACTCAAACCTTTTTAAACTACTATATAGTGATGGTTGTTTAAGTTTTACTTTGCCATTTGTTTTTTCTTCAACTTCCTTAATAATTTCATAACCATACTTTTCGCCGGAGTACAAACTTTCAAGAATAATGTTGTTTACTGCACCTCTAAGTTGAGTAGAGTTTTTCTTTCTAGCTGGCATTAATATATCCCCCTAAAAAACTTATATAATTTCCTTTACACCTAAATAATATATTTTTTTACAATTTGTGTCAAATAAAATACTATGCAAACTTAACTTTTTTAATACTATGCAAAACATATATACTCAATTTATTAGGCTATTTTTTGCATATTTGTTATAATACTATGCATAGGGGAAAATAAAATGGTTAAACCAGATATTTTAATTAGGACAAATAGACGAAGTTTAAGTTTGTCTATTTCAAAAAATGGCGAACTTGTTGTGCGTGCTCCACGAAAACTTAGCATGCAATACATACTTACTTTTATTAAAGAAAAAGAAAAGTGGATTAATCAAAAACGAAAAGAAATTGTTGATTGTTCTGTGAGCAATAAGCAATATTTAAACTATGAGTGCTTTTTATTTTGCGGTAAAAGGTATAAAAGAGTAGAACAACGTGGGCTTAAAAAAATTGAATTAACCGAAAATGAGTTTGTTGTTCCTGTTTGTGGAGATGAGAGTAAGTTGTTGATACTTGTTGCTAATTGGTATATAGCACAAAGTAAAGATATACTAAAATCACGTGTAGAGTATTTTGCCAGCCTAATGCAACTAGATTACAACAAAATTGTTATTATGAATAATAAGCGACGTTGGGGAGCTTGTTCTCAGAATGGGGTGCTTAAATTTAATTTTAGGCTATGCATGTTGCCACACAAAGTTATTGATTACATAGTAATTCATGAGTTGACACACCTAATTGAATTTAATCATTCTTTAAACTTTTATAAGATAATTGAAAGCATTATGCCAGATTACAAAAAACAAAAAGAAGAACTTAAAAAGTATGACTTTGTTTTGACTCTTTTAAGATAGAACCTTTTAACAATTGGTTCTATTTTTTTTCGTCAAAAAGGGCTATTGAAATACAATTGACAATATGATATAATTATTGTAATAAAAGGGGATTTGTTTTAATGAAGTTAAGTCAAGAAATTATTGACACAATAAAACATGATAGTGAACAAACTTTCACAGGGACGGAAGGTTGTGTTTATTTGTGTAAGGATTTGGCATTAAAAGAATATTATTCTGCAAGTATTAGTGGAGCCGAGCAACTAATTACAAAATTTGAGGCCATAAAAAATATCACCAACGAATTAAAAGAAGAACACTTTGTTAATACACCTAAAGTTTATGATTACTATATAAAACAAGCCCTTATAAATAAAGGATACTTATTAATGGAAAGAGCAAAGGGTAGTCCAGTGTATGCCAGTGTGAAAACAAACCTAATAGAACTTTGCCCAGAATATAAGGATTTACATCATTCAGGATTGATTTCAAAATATTGTTTACATATGGCAGAAAAATTAGCAGACGGCAAGCAATGGCAATATGATAACTTTATTGAGGATGCTCGTTCTATTTTTCAAGATGGTAGGGTACTTGTAGATAAGTTTGGCGAAAACATTTATTATGACGAAAATGAGGGGTTTTCGTTTTTGGATTTACAAAAACTTGATAAACGAATGAGTAAGGATATTAGAAGCAATTATAGTTTTGCATTAGCATTGTTAGGGTTAGATTATGTGTCATGCTTATTATGCGGTATTAATGCAAACACTGAGAATGTAGACCCAGTAAAACTTGTTAAGCCTATATTTGATAAAACAATGACATCGCTTAACAAACATGGTGTAAATAATAATAATTTACCATTCTACATTAAGAGTAAAGTTAGAGAGTTAATGTAATAAAATTTAAAAAGGGGGCAAGCAATGAAACTCAACAGTGAAATAATTGAGAGCATTAAAAAATGCAGTGAAAAACAATTTGTTGGTTTTGAAGGTAAGGTCTATTTAAATGGTGACCTGGCACTTAAAGAATACAACGGATCTAATGTTGGTTTTATTAACACAGTATCTAAAGATTGCACCGACACACAACTTATTGAAAGTGTGCTTAAAAGTATGAAGCTAAGTGTCAACTTGCTTGCTAATAAATACCAAGTAAATACTCCAAAAATTATAGACTATTTTATTCAAAACAAAAATTTTAAATATACTCCCTATATTCTAATGGAGAGGATAAAAGGAGAGCCTGTATATCCCGAAAGAGACAAAACAATAAAAACCTTAACAACAAAAATTGATGGTAACGACATTGACGAAAAATTTGTAAATTATTGCAAACTGCTTATTGAAAAGCTATCAGATGCCGACCAATCTAAATATGATAAATTTGCTGTTGACTGCATGAACATAGAACGAAGTAGTAATGTTTCAATGGACGTGTTTGGTGAAAATTATTATTTTGATGAGAAGAAAGGTTTTTCAATTTTGGACCTTCAAATGTTATCGTCGGGTCGAGTGGAGTATGATAAATATAGTGCATGGGGCAAAACATGTTCGGCATTATTTAACTACGTTTTAAACTTACGAACAGCTGTTGCTAGAGCAAGTTTAGAATCAGATGGATACGAACAAACTACAAATAAAATTAAACCAGTTGTAGAAAAATCTTATAATGCAATTAGGGGAGTAGGCATAACAAATGAAGATATGATTTACTCCTATTTTCATCACAATAAAGTATTTAAAATTTTGGAAAAGAACTAACTAATTTTTAAATAAAAAATAGCATAAAATTCTTAATAAAATTTAATAAAAATTTACGTAAAAAATCACTAGAAATTTATAAAAGTTTTTAGTGATTTTTTTATACCCAAATCCCTTTTTCAAATAGGGTCGTGTATCTAAAATGGGGTAGAAGCATCGACATTCATTTAATGATAAAAATCTAAGAAAATTTTGTGATGCTTTTATGCAGATACTTTGCTCTACACTAATAATTTATAAGACAACAATACAAACCAAATTTAAGTGTCACCACAAGCAAATTTATTAAATAGAGTGCTATTCAAAGTGCTATGCAAGTGTAAATAAAGTATTCGCAAAAGTCTAGTTTTACGAATAGTAAGGGGTTAAAAACGGCTTTATTTCCCATGGAGTTGAATTTTTTCATTTTGCATAGTAATTTTTTGCATAGCATTTATACATTGTATATTTTAACCTTATAAATTAAAGGCTTTAGAATTTTTATCTTGCAATAAAATTTTTATTTTAGTTGTTTAATTTGTTTTAGGTTTGGTAAAATTTAATCAAGTTTAAATTTTTGTTTTTAAACTTTTTTATTAATTTTTACACGTTATAGTTTGCATAGTATTAGTGCTCCATTTGTTTAAGATGACAGAAATTTTATAAGTTTTTACACTATAAATTATAAGGCAAAATGCTATTAATTTTTATGACATTATGCTGATAAATTTTAGACAAAAAAATCACTTAAAAACTATAAAAATTTTTAAGTGATTTTAGGTGAAATTTATTTAATTTTTTTGATGTAATTTTCAAGTTGTTTTATTACATGTTTTGCATAAACAATGTTCATTGGTCGGTATAATGTTGCAAAGGCATAGTCTTGTTCGTCAAGAGATTTGAAGTTGTGAATCGAACTATTTCTTAGATAATTTATAATGCGTCTAATATTGTCAATCGAATAATTTTCAAATAGAATATCTGGCACATTATAAACTATGGTTTCATATATTTCAGATGGTAAAACTTTTTCGTTTTTAACTTCTCTAAAAATGTTTTTAAACATTACAACATAGTTTTGATATAGTCCCATTGTCTTTTTATTCTTTGCCTTGAAATTCTTAATAGCAAGTTCTGGGTATTCAATAACAAATTCACGTGTGTCTTCATTAAAGTACATAATGCCCTTAACACCATTTTCGTTGGTGTAAGAAATGCAAGGGATTATTTCAAAACCAACAGTTGAAACCTTTTCTTCTTCGTCGTAAATGTTCATTAAGAAGTTGATTGTGTATTTTGTTTGCCACAACAAGGTGTCGCTATTAAACCTATTAACACACTCATCAAATAAATCTGACTTAAGAGATTTTAGCGAATAAAATAATTCAGGGTAAGTATGTCTATTTGGTTTTTGAACCCATTTTTTAATATTCGCTGGCTGATCAATTTCAAGGTATAATACATTATTAGATTTAGGTGTAACACATGTGTTTAAAAGATATTCATCGTAGTAATATGTCTTAATTTTATCTGCTGTAAAAAGTGGTTTGTCTGAGAAAAAATCTTCTAGTATATCATCTACAAAAACTTTAAAATTTTCACGTAATATATCGTTGTCTTCCGATTGGAAATAATTTAAAAAACGATTTGAAATTGTCATGGCTTTCTCCTTAATACAATAATTTTATCATAAATATAATTATATGGCAATTTATTAAAAACTATTTTTTTGCTTTACTAAAATTTAAAATAACCTTATAATTAGGCTATGGAACAAGAGAATTATTTTGAACAACGTGATGAAGATAACATCTTAAAAGTAAGGGCTTTGCTTAAAGAACTTCCACCATTTTGTGAAGAATTTTTTATGGGTATTGAAGCATATACTTCTACACTTACTAGACTTGGCTATGCACGAGACCTAAAAATATTCTTTAATTTTTTGACGGACAATTGCCGTGAATATTCAAGCATAGATGTAAAAGAATTTACTTTAAAAGACCTTGATACCGTGACAGCAACTCATATTGAGAAGTATTTAAATTATCTTACTCTTTACACTTATAATGGCAAAAAACAAAAGAACGGTGAGAATGCTCGTGCAAGAAAATTAAGTTCAGTACGTGCTCTATTTAAATATTTTTTTAAGAAAGATAAAATTAAAAGTAATATTTGCGAAAAAATTGACACTCCTAAAATTCATGATAAAGAAATTATAAGACTTGAAGTTGATGAAGTTGTTAAGATGCTAAACACCGCTGAAGATGGCGAAGGCTTTACTCAAATGCAAAAAGGATTTCATAAGCACACACGTGTTAGAGATTATGCAATGCTAAGTTTGTTTTTGGGCACAGGTATTCGTATTTCTGAGTGTGTTGGCTTAAATACAGATGACTTTGACTTTGAGCAAAATGCATTTAGAGTAAGGCGTAAAGGTGGTAATAGAGTTGTTTTGTACTTTAATGATGAAGTGGCCGATGCACTTAAAATGTATTTAAGAGAAAGAGCCAAAAACAAGGAAATTCCCCCTACCGAAAAAGCAATGTTTTTAAGTCTTCAAAACAAAAGGATTTCAGTGCGTGCCGTAGAAAAACTTGTAAAAAAATATGCGGAAGTTGTAACACCGCTAAAACATATTACTCCACACAAACTTCGCAGTACATTTGGTACAAATCTTTATAGAGAAACAAATGATATTTATGTTGTTGCTGATTGCTTGGGTCATAAAGATGTAAACACAACACGTAAACACTACGCAGCTATTAGTGACGATATAAGGCGAAGTGCTGCTACTAAGGTAAAACTTAGAGAAGAATAAAACACATGCTTAAATCGCCTTTTATTGATTTAAAATGGTATTATTGTAACAAAAATTTAATTAGTATATATAAAATAACAATATTATATTTTTAATTCATATTGTTATTAACTAACTAATCGGACATATTTTTACTAAAATATATGTTCGATTTTTTTATAAAAACTTAGAACAAATGTTTGACAATGGATTTATCATATGGTATTATTCTTATATAAGAATTTACAAACAAGGAATTGTGTATGAAAAAATTAGATAAACAACAACAACTTTTAGAGTTTATAAAAAAGTATGTAGATGATAATGGTTACCCTCCTACAGTAAGAGAAATGTGTCGTGCAGTAAAAGTTAATAGCACTAGCACTATTGCTTATCACCTTTCAAAGCTTGAAGAAGATGGTTTTATTAGAAAAAATCCTAATAAAAATCGTGCTTTAGAAGTTGTTTCTAAAGATGTTGTTTCAGGATTTTCCAAGGTTGTTAGCACAGATAATTCTAATGGGCTTACAGCAATTCCTATGCTTGGTGTAATTACCGCTGGTGAGCCTATTTTAGCGGTTGAAAATTGTGAAGAATATTTTATGGTATCACCTAATCTATTCCGTGGAGATGGATTATTTATGCTAACGGTTAAAGGTGAAAGTATGATTAATGCCGGAATATTTAATGGTGACCAAATTATTGTAAGACAGCAATCTTATGCCGATAATGGTGAAATTGTAGCTGCATTAATTGATGGCTCAGCCACGGTAAAAAGATTTTATAAAGAAAACGGTCATTATAGATTGCAACCTGAAAATGACACAATGTCACCTATTATTGTAGACGAAGTTCAGATACTAGGTAAGGTTATTGGACTTGTTAGAAAATTTTAATTTTTAAGATAATACTACATTATATAAAAAAACACCATTTTAGTTAATGGTGTTTTTATTTTTTTATTATAATACTAAATAGTATTAATGATTATTTAAGCATTTGCATAATACTATTCAAAATATCAGAAATTGATGTTTCTACAGGGTTAAACCACACTACATTGTCTAGTTTTTTAAACCATGTCATTTGACGTTTTGCATAGTGCCTTGTATCAAGTTTAATTTGCTCGACAACACTCATTATTGGCATTTTTTGAATGTAATACATATTCCATTCACTATAGCCAATTGGAAGTGTAACATTTTTATTTGTGTAGTAGCCTTGTTCAAATAACTTGTCTGTTTCCTTTTTTAAACCTTGTTCCATCATAATATCAACACGTTTATCAATATTATTAAATAATACTGGTCTAGGTGGATTAAGCCCAACAATTAATGGGTTAATGTCGTTATTTTTTTCCAAAACTTGTTCTGATTTTTTAGTGTCGGATGTCCTAGCTATTTCAATTGCCCTAACAACTCTTTTAACATTGTTGGGGTGTATTTCATTTGCAGATTTTGGGTCAAGGTTTTTAAGAATATTGTGTATATACTCTGCACCATTTTTTTTGTAAAGATCAAAATAATAATCTCTAATTGATTGATCCTTGTCAGCATTTCCAAATGAATAATTGTAAATAAGCGAGTTTACATACAATCCTGTTCCGCCAACAATTACTGGAATCTTACCTTGAGTTTTTAGGTTGTTAATCAACTTTAATGTTTCGTCTCTATATTCTGAAACGGTGTAATCTTGACCAACATCAATTATATCTATCATGTGGTGTTTAATTCCACACATTTCATCAGGTGTTACTTTGGCTGTGCCTATATCAAGCCCTTTAATAAATTGTTGGCTATCGGCACTTATAATCTCAGTGTTTAAAAGTTTTGCTAATTCAACAGATAATTTTGTTTTACCAGATGCTGTTGGCCCTACAATAATAATACAATCGTATGCCATATTACACTAACCTTTTAAACCATTTTTCAATGTCGTTTTTGGTGATTTTTAGTATTATTGGTCTGCCATGTGGGCAAAGTAAAACTTGGTCTTTATTGCTTATATTTGTAAGCAAAACTTTGATTTCTTCGTCACACAAAATGTCATTAGCCTTAACAGCGGCACGGCAAGCACTTTTAGCAAGATAGTCGTGCATAATATCGGTTTTTTTCATTACAAAACGATTGTTTACGCCGCTCAAAACCTCATTAAAAAATGCTTGAATATTAATATTTTTAAGAGTATTTGGAACAGAGTTAACCTTGTAAGTATTGCTTCCAAAAGGTTCTAGGTCAAAGCCCAATTGTTTTAACTCGCCTATATTTTCGTTTAAAAATTCTGCTTCTTGATTATTTACTTCAAGTAAATGTGGAATTAAAAGTGGTTGTGACGAGATTATAGACCTTTCGTACTCTGCTTTAAATTTATCAAAAAGTAATCTTTCATGTGCTGCATGTTGGTCAATTAAAAACATGGTTTCTTTTTGTTCTACAATGATGTAAGTATTAAATAGTGTGCCAACAATTTTATAGGTGTCAATGTCAAGCGAAAGTTCTGGTGCGTTTTCAACCTTTGGCATAACTTCTTTTTGTTTCATTGTAAGTTGTTCGGCAAGTGTGTATGCAAGGTCGTTGTTTGCAACTTTAGTAGCGCTATCTTTGCTTACAAGTAAATCACTTATTGTTTTGAAGTTTTCATTAAATAAGTCATCTTTTTCAAGGGTAACTTCTTTAGGTGTGTCGTTTACTTCACTTTCAACTTTAGGTTGTTTTTCAATGACAGTTTCCTTAATTGGTGTGTAAGTATGCTCTTCGTTTACTTTATCAACAAAATTAGATTTAAAAGAACTTCCTTCGTTTTCAGAAATAGGTTTAACCATATTAACAGTTGGTTCTGATTTTGCCTCTTGATTTTCGCTATAACCTATGGTGTTAATTGCATGAATATCATAAAGTTTTGTTGAGATTGCTGAGTATAAAATTCCAAAAATATGATTGTTGTCTTCGAATTTTACTTCAAGCTTATTTGGATGAACATTTACATCAACTTTATCTAGTGCAACATCAATATTAAGCACAAAGAATGGGAATGTGCCCTTCATAATAAAGTTTTCATATGCCTTGTAAATAGCAACCGAAAGTGATTGGCTAATTACATACCTTCCATTAACAACAAGTGTTTGGTATGTTCTGTTTGGCTTTGAAAAAGTTGGGTTACCAATATAACCGTACACATGATATGTGTCGTCTTTATATTCAAAATCGGTCACATTTTCAACAATGCTTTTACCATAAATGGCATACATTGCATCATATAGTCCATTGCCAGTAGATTGATAAACAACCTTATCATTAGCAATGTATTTAATAGCAACATTAGGATTAGATAAAATTAATCTAGCAACATAGTTGGTTATGTCGCCTTCTTCTTGACGTTCTTTTCTTAAATATTTTGCACGTGCAGGAATATTGTAAAATAATTGTTCTACAGAAATGCTTGTGCCGTCAACACAACCAATAGGCGAAATGCTTTTAACTTCGCCACCTTCAATAACAATTTTATTGCCATCACTATCAGCGGTTTTTGAAAGCATAGTAATTTTAGAAACAGCGGCAATAGAACTAAGTGCTTCTCCCCTAAAACCAAGAGTGCCAATTCTACCTAGGTCATCGGCTGTTTTGACTTTGCTTGTTGCGTGTGGTAAAAAAGCCTTTGTTAGGTCATCTTTTTCAATACCACAACCATTATCGGTAACCCTTATTTTTGTTATTCCGCCATTAACTATTTCAATATTAATTTGTGTGGCACCTGCATCAATTGAGTTTTCAACAAGTTCCTTAACAACGCTTGCGGGTTTTTCAACAACTTCACCAGCAGCGATAAGATTAAATATTGATTTATCTAAAACATTAATTTTACTCATAATTAATCCTTAATTTCATTTTTAAGTTGTACTAAAATATCAAATGCATTTAAAGGAGTAAGTGTATTTAGGTCTAAATCTGATAGAATTTGCACAATTGTACTTAAGTTTTTTGTCTGTTTTTTAGATTCGGTTGGGTTTACAAGGTCAACTTTTTTATTCTGTTCGCTTTCTTCAAGTTTGCTTAAAATTTCTCTTGCTCTAGATACTACTTGTTCTGGAAGACCAGCTAAACTTGCAACTTCAATACCAAAGCTTTTATTTGTTCCACCTCTTACAATTTTACGTAGAAAAATAACCGAATTATTGTATTCCTTAACACTAACACGATAGTTTTTAACACCTTCCAAAATACCTTCGAGTTCGGTAAGTTCGTGATAGTGTGTGGCAAAAAGAGTTTTTGCATTAAGGTGTGTAGAAACATATTCCATAACGCTCCAAGCAATACTTAGTCCGTCAAAAGTGCTTGTTCCACGGCCTACTTCATCTAGAATAATAAGGCTATTGTTGGTTGCGTTCCTTAAAATATTGCTAACTTCGGACATTTCAACCATGAATGTACTTTGTCCAAATGAAAGGTCGTCACTTGCACCAACACGGGTGAAAATACGGTCGGTTAACCCAATTTTAGCCGATTTAGCAGGCACGAATGAACCAATGTGTGCCATAAGTGTAATTAATGCAACTTGACGCATATATGTGCTTTTCCCTGCCATGTTTGGGCCGGTAATTATCATTGTGCGACAATCGGTATTATTAAGAAGTGTATCGTTTGGCACAAAGTCTTCTTGCTTGTTTAATGCTTCTACAATTGGGTGTCTTCCACCAATAATTTCAATAACACTACTTGTTTTGTCTATTATTGGTTTTACATAGTTGTTATCAACTGCCACCGTAGCAAACGAAAGTATTGCATCTAGTAGCCCTACTGCTCTTGCAGATGTTTGCATATCAAATAGGTGCTCTAATAATTTTGTTTTAATCTCTTCAAACAACTTAAATTCAAGTTCTAGTTTTTGGTCGTTGGCATTAAGGAGTTTTGTTTCAAGATTTTTAAGTTCTTCTGTTATATATCTTTCTGCATTAGTTGTGGTTTGTTTTCTAATATAATTGTAAGGAACTAATTCTGATTGTGAATTAGGTACTTCAATATAATAACCAAATACTTTGTTGTAGCCAATTTTAAGGTTTTTAATTCCCGTTGAGTTGCGTTCGTGTTGTTCTAATTGGATTATTACATCACGGCTATTAGTTGCTAGTGCATTTAGTTCGTCAAGTTCACTATTATAGCCCGCTCTAATAAACTTGCCATCTTTCATGTTTGTGGCACATTCTGGGTCTATTGCCCTTTCTAACATGTCCGATATTTTGGCTTCTTCCTTAATGTTGTTATTAATGTCTACAAGTATTGGTGATGAAAACTTACTAAGTATTTGTTTAATTTGTGGTAAAACAACTAATGAGTTTTTAAGATTAAGACAGTCTTTTGCATTGATGTTGCCATAACTTAATTTGCCACAAATTCTCTCAAAGTCATAAATTGAGCGAAGTTGTTCTTTAAGTGTTTCTCTTGCATATACATTTTTTACAAGTTCTTCAACACCTTTTAGTCGGTAATTTATTTCTTTTTCATCGTATAGTGGTTGTGAGATAAAACTCTCTATAGTACGCATTCCCATACGAGTTTCGGCCTTATTCAAAAGCCATAACACCGAACCACGTTTTTTACGGTCTTTCATTGTTTCGGTAAGTTCTAGGTTACGACGTGTATTTGCATCAATCTGCATAAACTTATTGTTTATAATGTAATGAAGTGTGTTAAGGTGAGTTAGTGTTCGCTTTTGTGTTTCGAATATGTAATCTAGTAAACCGCCTGTGCTTTGAATAGCAAATGTACGTGTTGCACAGTTGTATGGTTTTAATGAATCAGCATGAAGTTGGTTTTTTAATTGTTGTTCGCTCTTTTTAAACTCAAAATGTGATTCATCGTAAACTTGAAAGTCTGGGATGTATTTCCCCTTTACACATGATAAATCACCAGCATATTTACCCATTTCAGCATTACAAATAATCTCGCTTGGTTTTATTCTTACAAGTGCATCATTTAATTCGCTTAGTGAAACATCTCCCACAAACTCTGACAAATACATTTCGCCAGTTGAGATATCAGTATAACTTAACCCAATGTTTTGTTTGTCTTTAAATATACTTGCTAGGTAGTTGTTTTGAGCTCCTTCCATCATGTCGGAATCAATGACTGTACCAGGAGTAATAATTCTAACAACGTCACGTTCTACAAGTTTGCCAGGTTTAGGGTCTGTAAGTTGTTCACAAATTGCTACTTTATAGCCGTTTGAAATAAGTTTTGCAATGTAGCCATCTGCTGCATGATATGGTATACCGCACATTGGGGCACGTTTGTCTAATCCACAGTCTTTACCAGTAAGGGTTAGGTCAAGTACCCTGCTACAAAGTTCGGCATCTTCAAAAAACATTTCATAAAAGTCACCAAGACGATAAAACAAAACTGAGTCTTTGTGTTTTTCTTTTATATTAAGATAATGTTGCATCATTGGTGAAATTTCTTTTTTCATATTAACTATTTCCTTTGTTTTTATTTAACAAATCTTAAAATACTTTGATTGGTTTGTTAAAACCATTCAACTAGATGATTGAAGCATATAATGTGTTGTTTGACACCCTAACAACTTTAACTTTATAAAATTTGTTTACTTCAAGCTGGTCTGCATTCTCAATTAAAATTGAACGACCACTATCATTTACTGAGTGAGCCACATTGTCTTCAATTTTTTCTACCAACACATCATAAATATTGTTTAAGCATTCTTTTGTTTTTTCTTTGGTTATTGCTTTAGAAAGTTTTAATAATCTATTAACACGTTCGTTTTTAATCTTTTCGTCAATTTGATTTTCCATTTTTTCTGCCACCGTGCCAGTACGTGGTGAAAACATAAATGCAAATACACCATCGTATCTTACGGTTTCAATAAGATTGTAAGTGTCTAGAAAATCTTGTTCTGTTTCGTCTGGAAAACCTACGATAATATCGGTTGAAATATAACAAGTTGGCATTGCTTTACGAATCTTTTCAATAAGTGTCATATAATGCTCAATTGTATACTTTCTGTTCATGAGTTTTAAAATTCTGTTGCTACCTGATTGAACTGGTAGATGAATGTATTTAGCAAGTTTATCGTGAGTTGCAATTGCATTAATAACATCGTCATTTAGGTCCTTAGGGTGAGATGTCATAAATCTTATTTTAAAATCACCATCTAGTTCGGAAAGTTTTATTAGTAGGTTGGCAAATGTAATATTTGGGTCATTAAGGTCGTTGCCATAGCTATTAACATTTTGACCAAGAAGTGTTATGTATTTATAACCATTTTTTACTAGGTCTTTTACTTCTGCCACAATATCCTCTGGCATACGACTACGTTCTCTACCTCTTACATAAGGAACAATGCAGTAAGTGCAAAAGTTGTTACAACCATACATAATGTTAACCCATGCATTGTTGTTGCTTGTTCTAAACATGTCAACATCTTCGTTAATTTCGTGTTCGGTGTCCCAAACTTCGTAAATATTTTGGTGAGATTTATTGTAAGCCAAAATATAGTTTTTAAACTCGTTAAGGTTGTGAGTGCCAAAAACTATATTTACATAAGGAAAACGTTTTCTTATAATATCTTTTCTACCATCGGCTTGTGTCAAACAACCACAAATTGCGGTAATAAGGTCAGGTTTTTGTTTCTTTAATCTCTTTAAATTACCAAGATTGCCAAACACTTTTTGTTCACAGCCGTCACGAATACAGCATGTGTTAAAAACGATAATATCGGCATCGTCCATTTTATCGGTTTCATTGTAGCCGAGTGAAACAAGCATACCTGCAAGTTTTTCACTTTCGTGCACGTTCATTTGACAACCATATGTTTTAATAAAATACTTTTTTTCTGTCATTATAATTCCCCTAAAATAAATCACTTTATTATACTAAATTTTCTACTATTTTTCAACATAAAAATATATTTTTTATAAATACTATATATTAATAATAAAATATATTTAAAAATAAGGAAAAACAAATGAAAAAAGTTTTGAAAATATCATTAATTGTGTTTTTTATTATGACTATAATAGTTGCAATTATTGGGGTGATTTTCATAACAAATATTATGAACGAAACAAAGAATGTAACCTTTGATAAAAATAAAATAATATCAGCAACCAAACAAATAAATGTGTATAGTGATAATGGTGAACTTGTGGAAAATACGTCTGTAGATGGCAAAAAAATTGTACCACTTGGCGACCTTAAAGATGATACAATTAATTGTTTTTTAAGTATTGAAGACAAAAATTTTTATAAGCATAATGGTGTTAATTACAAGCGAATTGCTAAGGCAATGCTTAACAACATTAAAAGCCATAGTTTTAAAGAAGGTGCTTCAACTATTAGCCAACAACTTATTAAAAACACTCACCTATCTAATGAAAAAACTTTAAAGCGCAAAGTAAAAGAAATTGTGCTTACTAAAAAACTTGAAAAAGCATTTACAAAAGACGAAATACTAGAAACATACCTTAATGTAATATATTTTGGTGATGGCTGTTATGGTATTGAAGAGGCAAGTAATCACTATTTTAATAAACCTGCAAAAGAACTTAATTTAATCGAAAGTGCTACCCTTGCTGGACTAATTAAAGCGCCTAGTATTTATAGCCCAACAAAAGATTATGAAAGTAGCCTAAAAAGACGTAATTTAGTGCTAAATTCACTATTTAATGATGGCTATATTAGTGATGAAGAATACAAAAAATATAGTGAAAAACCAATTGAATTAAACATTCAAATAAACAATGATAATGATGGAATATATTTAGAAAATGTAAAAAAAGAAGCAGAAAAAATACTAAACATGTCACTCCAACAAATAACTCTTAACAACTATAAAATATATACATATCTTGATACTGAAAAGCAAAAATCTCTTGTTGAAACATTAAAAGACGAAAATTATTATCACAAAAATACTTTTGGAAATGTTGCAGATAGCCTAGGAATAATAATAGACAACCACACATTTGGCGTAAGTGCAATGTATGGCAAAAGCAAATATGATTTAAGTAATTTTAAGCGTCAACCCGGCAGTGCTATTAAGCCAATTTTAGTATATGCACCTGCTCTAGAATATGGCGAAATAAGTAATTGTAGCCAAATTTTAGATGAAAAAATTTATTATAATGGTTACAGTCCTAATAATGTTGGCAACCACTTTTATGGTTATGTAAGTGTTAGAGATGCAGTTGCAAAAAGTCTTAATGTTCCAGCAGTAAAGGTTATGGATTATGTGGGAATAGAACGTTGCAAAAATTTTGCGAAAAAAACAGGAATAACCTTTAATGAGTACGACACTGGCTATGCTTTAGCACTTGGCGGATTTAATGAAGGTGTTAGCCTAAAAGACCTTGTGAATAGTTATACGCCATTTGTAAACAATGGTAATTATGTTCCAGCAAAGTTTATAAAAAAAATAACAACCGCATCTAATGTTGTTGTGTACGAAAATAAGCCAGAACCAATACATGTTATGGGTGAAGATACCGCCTACCTTATGACTGACCTACTTAGAGATGGTGTGTATTACGGAACAAGTAGTAGACTTCGTCACTTGCCATTTCAGGTTGCTGGCAAAACAGGTACGGTTGCCATTAAAGGAACAAATCAAAATTCTGACGTGTACAGCATAGCATTCACCACAAATGACACAATTGGTATTTGGCTTGGCAATTATACTTTTGACCCAGAATACAACCTTGAAGGCAGTAATAATGGCGGAACTTATTGCACTGATATGGTAAAGAATGTACTAGGTGAAATTAACACAACAAAGCCTACTGATTTTATGAGACCAGACAATGTTGTAACTCTAAGAATTGATGAAAAAAACTTAAGTGAAAATCACACAATTAAATTAGCAGACGAAACATGTCCAGATAGATATACTATTGAAGAAATATTTGCCGAACGATTTAAACCAACTGAATATAGTGATACATTTTCTAATATTACATGCAATTATTCGGTTTACTACGACAAAAGTGAAAACACCGCAAAAATTAAGGTTGAGGCTAAAGATTACTTGATATACGATGTGTATTGTAATAATCACATAATATCTACAATTGAAAATAAAAGTGGCGAACAGATTATTGATTATTCTAATTTTGCACCAAACTCAATGTACACATTCTATGTGCTAGTGCGAAATGGTGTTAATGATGTGGAAGTAAAATCAAACGAAACCAGCATATTTACAAAAAATATTTTTGAGTGCCTTATTGATGATAAAATTTTAGAAGGCGATGACAAAACACTAAGCTGGTATTTTATGTAATTATTTTAAAACAAAAAAAATGGGAATTAGTTAATTCCCATTTTTGCTTTTATTTGACTTTCAACTTCACTGAAAATTTCGGGATGTGCTTGTAAGAACAATCTTACATTTTCTTTACCTTGTCCAATCTTTTCGCCATTGTAACTATACCAAGAACCACTTTTTTGAACAATGTCGCAATTAATAGCCATATCTATAATACAACCTTCACGATTAATTCCCTTGCCGTATAGAATATCAAATTCTGCTGTACGGAATGGAGGTGCCATTTTATTTTTAACAACCTTAATGCGTGTGCGGTTACCAATAATGTTTTCACCATCTTTAATTGTATCAACTTTTCTTACATCAAGTCTAACTGATGAATAAAATTTAAGAGCCTTACCACCAGTGGTTGTTTCTGGGCTACCATAAATTACGCCAATTTTATCACGAAGTTGGTTAATAAAAATGACACATGCTTTGCTTTTGTTGGTAATAGCGGTAAGTTTTCTTAGTGCTTGGCTCATAAGACGTGCTTGTGTGCCAATAAAGTTGTCACCCATTTCACCTTCAATTTCTGCCTTAGGTGTAAGTGCGGCAACTGAGTCAACAACCACTACGTCAACAGCGGCACTTTTTACAAGGGCTTCACAAATATCAAGTGCTTGTTCACCATTATCTGGTTGGCTGATGTAAAGTTCATTAATATTTACACCAAGTTTTTCAGCATAAGATGGGTCTAGAGCATGTTCGGCATCAATAAATGCTGCTGTTCCGCCAAGTTTTTGAGCTTCTGCCAAAATATGAAGTGCAACAGTAGTTTTACCACTACTTTCTGGGCCATAAATTTCTATAATTCTTCCACGTGGAACGCCGCCAATACCTAGGGCGTAATCAAGTGTAAGACAGCCTGTAGGGATAACATCAATTTGTGTGCTTGCCCCATCGCTAAGTTTCATAATACTACCCTTGCCGAATTGTTTCTCAATGGCAAGAATGGCTTGTTCTAATTGTTTTTTCTTGTCTTCGTTCATTACTTTTTCATCCTTTTATCAAACATATGTTTTATAAATATATTATACATAAATTTTGTTAAAAAACAAATCATTTTGCTTAAGTTTTTTAACTAAATAAAAAACTGCACATTTTGATATGGTGTTAACAATTTGTTTTTTGCTACCACCATATGAATTTTTGTAAACATGAATGCCCTCACTATCGCCAATGGCAATATAGCACACATTTTTATCGTCTTGAATATCGCCACATGTCACTAGCACAACATCGTTTGGTTTTTTCTCCAAAATAGCTGATGCAATTTCGTAAGTATTTTCTACTGATACTAGTCCATATTTCTTAATAATGCCGGCATTAACACCATAATCCTTAACAAGTGTTGTTTCATTATTCGTGGCATTTGCTTGTGAAATAAGGCTAGGTGTAAAATTACACATGTTAAACTCACTTGAAATATTGCCACCGGTTATTGTTTCAAATATGCTAAGTGTCTTATTCCCTATTGTAAGAAGGTCAAGTGCCAATTGGTACAAGCTTGTATCTTCATCGGAATAAATAAATTTTCTTAGTCTTTCGTATATGCTTGCAATAAAGTTGTTCAGCTGTTGTTGGTTGGTGTTGGCATCGTAAATAACCACAATTGTAGTATCAAGGTCTTTTGAGTATGTTGTAAGATGAATTTCTGAGTTGGCAGTTACGATATCGTTTATGGCACTTAAAATCTCTTTTTCTGGTATTCCAAAAACTTTTAACATTGTGGTTTGAGTTGTGCCATTTGTCATAATATGCGGAACAATTTTCTCTATAAAATTCTGTTTTAATTCTTTTAAATCGTCTTTAATTACAACCGCATTATCACTTTCGGCATTAAAAAATAAATTGCAGTCTGTTACAACAATATTTAAATTAGCATCATCACCTTTTAGACACGACAAAACTTGCTCACTGTCGTTTTTTAGAAATTTAACACTATTGAATGTTAAACCAAAGGTGAGCAATTCTTTTGCCAAAAGTTCAAGTGTTTCATTTTGGTATGAGCTTATTAAATTGTTGGAAACATATATGCAATTTATTTTCATTTTAATTTACTTTTTTTATTTGATTAAAAATTAATCTTGTTTGAAAACATCTTTGTTTTTTACAATATAGTTAACTCCAGACATTATTGTAAGAAGTGTAGCAATGCCCATCGCAACATATGAGATGATTGTAAATACGGTTAACCATGTATTGCCTAAAAATTCGTATTGATTTGCCAAAGCAACAAACATGAATAGAGGTAAAGCCACATCTGTTACTGCTGTTTTTAGTTTTCCCCAAAAGTCTGCAGCAACAACAATACCCTTTCTTACAGCAACCATACGTAATGCCGAAACCATAAATTCTCTACCAATAATAATTGTTGCGATTATTACACCCCATGGAGAAGCAATTGTTCCATCGCAGATAATTAAAAATAAGGCTGCGGATACCAAAAGTTTATCAGCAATCGGGTCAAGAAATTTACCCAAATCAGTTACTAAATTGCGTTTTCTTGCAATAGAGCCATCTAAGTGGTCAGTATAAGCTGCGAGTACAAAAAGAAAGATTGCAATCGCCTTTCCATATGGTATAAAGTCCGCTAGATAAAAAAACATAACAAGCGGTATTAGTAATATTCTAACTAATGTTATTCTATTTGGTAAATTCATAATAATTCTCCTATTAAATCATATTTTTTGTAATCTACAATTTTAACCTTGTAGTATTCGCCTATCTTTAGGTCACCCCTATCGTAAGTAACTATAATTGGGTCAACAAGTGGGCACAAGTATTCGCTTCTAAAGTATGCATTGCCATTTTGAACAAAGTCTAATACGCAATCAAATGTTTTGCCTATTAGGTGTTTGTTTTTTTCTTTAACAACTTCAAATTGAGCATTGCTTATTAGTTTTAGTCGTTCGGTTTTCACCTTAGCGGGAACTTGATTTGGCATCTTGCTAGCAGGTGTTCCTTCTTCTTTGCTGTATTTAAAGAAGCCTACATAGTCTAGTTTTTCGGTTTTTATAAAGTCTAGTAATTCATTAAAGTCATCACTCGTTTCCCCTGGGAAACCAAGT
This sequence comes from uncultured Clostridia bacterium, assembly GCA_934754495.1. Classification (GTDB taxonomy): domain Bacteria; phylum Bacillota; class Clostridia; order Christensenellales; family UBA1242; genus UBA11490. The sequence continues at coordinate 85,394 of CAKVHW010000004.1, read as the reverse complement.
ATAAATGTTGACCTTATTCTAATGTCTGGGCAAGCATGTCTTAATTTTGCAATTATATTTAAAATTTGTTCCTTATTAACACGTCTATTCATTCGTCTTAATATATTATTGCTAATGTGTTGAAGTGGAATATCAATGTATTTTGTCACTTTATTATTACTAGCAATTTCATTTATTAATCTGTCATCAATAAGGTCAGGATAACAATAAAGTAATCTTATCTTATTTAGCCCTTCAATTTTTGAAAGTTCTTGTAAAAGTTCTACAAGCTGTGGCTTTCCAGCAAAGTCGGCACCATATTTTGTAACATCTTGTGCTACTAAAATTATTTCCTTAGTGCCATTTTTAACAAGATTGTTTGCTTCTTTTAGCACCTTGTCCATAGGTTCGCTTTTGTATCGCCCCCTAATGTAAGGAATTGTGCAATAGGTGCAAAAATTATCGCATCCATCGGCAATTTTTAAGTATGCATAGTGCTTTGGTGTTGTAAGAACTCTGCCATTTTCTTTCATATCGGATGAAAGACCTTTAGTCTTAACACCATACAAGTTTGCTACAATCTCAACAATATGTTCATTTTCCTTTAGTGGAACAAAAGCATCAACTTCTGGCATGCTTTCTTTTAAATCGGTAAAGTTAAGGTTGTTTAAACAGCCTGTAACAATAAGTTTTTCTAGGTTTAGTTGTTTTAATGGTATTGTTTCAAGTATTGTATTAACACTCTCCTTTCTTGCATCAAGTATGAAAGCACAAGTGTTAATAACAATAATATTAGCTTCTTCGTAAGAATTTACAATTTCAAAGCCTGCATTGCTAAAAGCAAATATCATTTTTTCTAGGTCAACACGGTTTTTATCGCAACCAAGCGAAATAAAACCAACCTTTTTTTCTTTAAGTTCTTTAAGTGTCATTATAAATCTTCTCCAAAGCGTTCTTCAAATTCTTGTTGCGTAATGAAAATCACACGGTTGTTTTTGCTATCTTTTGGTGATACAAAGCCAGCATGTTCCATCTGGTCAACAATTCTACCAGCCCTGTTAAAGCCAATATTAAATATCCTTTGCAACTTACTAACAGATGCGTTGTTGGTTTTAATAAAGTTACGAAGGGCATCTTTCATAAGTGGGTCAAATACTTCAGCACTAGGTTCTGCTTCAAACCCACCAGGTTCACCTTGATTACGGTTAAACATTTTGTCTTCAATTTCGCTATCGAATACGGCATCGTTGTTTTCCTTAACATAATCAAGCACGGTCTTAATTTCATCGTTACTAACAAAACAGCCTTGAATACGTGAAGGTGTTGGTGAATCAATTGGTGCAAATAGCATGTCGCCCTTTCCTAGCAAGTTTTCAGCACCACTTTCGCCGATGATTGTTTTACTATCGGCAAAACTAGAAACTGCAAATGCAATACGTGTAGGCAAGTTGTTTTTAATTGTACCAGTAATAACGTCTACACTAGGACGTTGAGTGGCTAGTACCAAGTGAATTCCGGCAGCTCTACTCTTTTGAGTAAGACGCATAATTTTTTCTTCAAATTCTTTTTTAGATTGGCTCATTAGGTCGGCAAGTTCGTCAACAACCAAAACAATGTAATAAAGTTTTTCAGCCATGAATGACTTAACTTCAACTGTGTCGTTGTATTCTTCAATGTTTCTAACACCAAATTTTGAGAACAATGAATAACGGCGTTCCATTTCATCAATGCTCCAACTCATGGCATTAAGTGCCTTTTCGGTACTAGTAATAACATTTGGCACAAGTAAATGTGGTAGCCCATTATATGGTGTAAATTCTACTTGTTTTGGGTCGATAAGAATAAGCCTTACGTCATCTGGTGATGCTTTAAAAATCCAACTAATAAGCATAGAGTTTAGACACACCGATTTACCACTACCAGTAGAACCTGCCACCAACATGTGTGGGGCTTTGTCTAGTCTTGAAACACGTGATTCATTGGCAATGTCTTGACCAAGCGCAAATGTAAGAGGACTTTTAGATGTTGTAAAGTTTTTGCTTTCTAACACATCTCTAAGCGATACTGTAGAAATTTTTTTGTTTGGAACTTCTACACCAAATGCATTTTTACCAGGAATTGGGATTTCAGTACGAATACTACCCTTACTTTCTAGTGACATCGCAATATCATCAGTAAATCCAAGTACACGTTTTACTGGAATACCAACAGGCATTTGAAGTTCGTATCTGGTAAATGCTGGCCCACGTGCAATAGAAGAAATTTTAGCTGGTATTTTAAAACTTTCAAGTGTTTGCTCAAGCATTCTACCTTTTTGTTGTTGTTCCTCTACACTATCACCATCGTTGTTTGGATAGTATTTAAGTAGTTCGGTTGTAGGGGCATTATACTTTTTAGGGCGAGGATACATTTTAGGTTTTTCTTCATTTTTCCCGTCTGTTGCACTCATGCTAACTTGATTGTAAAATTCACGTTTTGGTGTTTCTTGTTTTGGTTCAAAACCATGCTCTTGTTTATAACCTGTTTTTTGACTATCAAATAAAGGTTTATTGCCAAGCGAAAAATCATTATCATTATTGTCATCATCATTTCCAAAGTCAGGCTTAAACACAAAGTCGTCAATTTTTACAGAATTAAACTCATCATTATCGTTTTTCAAGTTTGCATAACGTTTATCAAATTCTTCGTTTTGCTTATTATACTTGTCCTTGTTTTTCTGATAACTTTTTAATGAGAAGTTGTCGTCATACAAATCGTTTTGAGGTTGTTGTTTTGTTATTGTTGTGTCGTCATCAAGTGGCTTGTACTCGCCTTTTGTTGCACTTAAAAACTCAGTAATTTTGCGTTTTCTTTCACTATCTGCACTATCTTTAGGCTGTGTTTTTATTGGGGTTTGAGCAAAATCATTTGATGTGTCATTATCAAGTTCGTTGTCATCGCCGTGATAAATAAAACTTGGCTTATTCCCAGATTGTTGTATTTTATTTCTAAATGAAGCAAATTCTTCCGGCTCTTCGTTTTGGGTTGTTTCTTCTTCATCTTCGTTGTCGGCATAATTTCTTAAGCCTAATATCTTACGAGCAGTACGTTTTTCTTCTGGTTCGTCATCTTTAATAAATATATCGTCATCAACAGTTGTTTTTGTTTGAATTGGTTGCTGTTCTGCTTCTTCTTCAAATTGATTGTATTCATCATCTTGTTGTTCTTCTGTAGGTTGTTCTACTGATGGAACTACTTTTGGTTTTGATACCTTAATTTGCTTTTTGGTAAGGAACCTGTCAATTGTAAGCGAGATTGTAATAACCATAGCAATAACAAAACTAATGCAAGCACCAATATAATGTGTAATAAATGCGACCGGGAATGTGAATATCCCAAACAATAATCCACCTGCTGTAACCTTAGAATTGTAGCATGCAACCAAGTAATCGCCATAGGTGTAATCAATGTACTTACTAGTTATTATGGTGTGAATTAAGCAAACAAATAAACACAACGTTACAATTAATAGTGCTAGTGTTTTGCCATTAAGGGCAATTTGTTTTTCGAATATGAAAAACACACCTATAACAATGTTAAATAAAAACACCGCATAAGTAAAAAGTCCCATAAACCCAAGGAAAAATGAGTTTATAAATGGAATAATATTAAACACCAAATTGATAAATAAAACGCCAAAAACAGACACAAAAGCAATGCCTGTTTTCTTTAATGCGCTCTTAGATAATTTTTTATTTGAATTTTTTGAATAAATAGCCAAAATAACCACCTATACAAGTTTTTTCAAATTATATCACATATTAAAAAATTTAAAAAACAAAATAAATATATATAAATAAAATTATATTAATTTTATGTTGTTAATTTTTGCCAGAATATTGTTATACTAGCCCTAGTGTATCACTTACAGTAGTTGGTGTAAAACCTTGTGATTTGTAGTATTTTAATATTTTAGGCAATGCTTTAAGGGTGTGTTCGGTTGGGTGTGATAGAATAAGATTTCCACCTTTTAAGTCTTTTATTGCTCTGTTGTATATTAAATTAGCATCTTTATCTCGCCAATCTATTGTATCATAAGTCCACATAATTGTTTTATAGCCCAAGCTTTTAGCAACTTCTAATGTTGTTTTGTTAAATGCTCCGCTTGGTGGTGCAAAAAGGTTCATGTCCTTATTGATAATACTTTTAACAACTTCATGGCATTTTTTTATTTCGTCATAATTTTGTTGATATGATAGTTTGTCGTGGTCTTTATGAAAGTAACCATGATTGGCAATTTCATGACCATCATTTGCAATTTTTTTTAATATTTCTGGGTACTTTACAGCCCAACTGCCACCCACGAAAAACGTTGTTTTTACACCATTTTCTTTAAGTATGCATAGTATATCATCTATGTACTCATTGCCCCAATATACATTAATCATAAGGCTAACTTTTTTGGTGCTTGTGTCACCATTATAAATTACTTCGGGGTTGACATAATTAAACACATAATTGCTGTTAATATTAAAAACAAAATACATTAGTCCACTTAACATTAACACAATTAATATATTACTTACTATTCTATACTTTTTTAGATTACTCATTGCCTACTCCACTTTAAATATAATATGTAGTACTTAAAATGAATATGAAAAAAAAAGACCTGCCAAATATGACAAGTCTTTTTTATAAAGTATTAAAATTATTTGAATACACCAATAAGTTTTAAGTCAACTTTACCTTTATCAATCTTGATAACCTTAACTTCAACCTTATCGCCAATATTAACAACGTCTTCTACTTTTTCAACACGTTTTGAACTTAGTTTTGAAATGTGAATCATGCCTTCCTTGCCGTAGCCTAGGTCAACAAATGCACCAAAAGTAAGAATTCTATCTACTGTACCGGTGTATGTTTTGTCAAGTTCAAGGTCTTCAGCAATACCTAAAATCATTTCTTTTGCTCTGTCCATTTTTTCTTGTTCAACACCTAAAACCATAACATGACCATCGTCAGTGATATCAATCTTAACGCCTGTTTCATCGATAATTTTGTTAATAGTTTTTCCGCCAGAACCAATAACATCTTTAATTTTTTCTGGGTTAATGTTGAATGAAATAATCTTAGGTGCAAATGGGCTAAGTTCTTTATTAGGTTCTGCAATGCAATCGTGCATAATGCCCAAAATGTGAAGACGACCAAGTCTTGCACGTTCTAGTGCTTCACGCAAAATCTTTTCATCGATACCTTTAATCTTAATATCCATTTGGATAGCTGTGATACCATCTTTTGTACCAGCAACTTTAAAGTCCATATCGCCAAGGAAGTCTTCAAGACCTTGAATATCACTCAAAATTGCTACCTTTCCGCTTGCTTCGTCTTTAATTAAGCCCATAGCGATACCAGCAACTGGTTTTTTAATAGGAACACCAGCTTGCATTAGTGATAATGTGCTACCACATACACTAGCTTGGCTTGTGCTACCATTACTGCTAAGTACTTCACTTACAGTACGAATTGCATAAGGGAATTCTTCTTCGCTAGGCAAAACAGGAACAAGGCTACGTTCTGCAAGAGCACCATGACCAATTTCACGACGACCAGCTGATTTTAATCCTCTCGCTTCACCTGTTGTGTAACCTGGCATATTGTAGTGATGCATATAACGCTTGCTATCTTCTTCGTCAAGACCTTCAAGTTTTTGCATATCACTTAGGCTACCAAGTGTAACAGTTGTAAGAACTTGTGTTTCACCACGAGTAAATACAGCACTGCCATGAACACGTGGCAAAATGCCTACTTCGCACCAAATTGGGCGAATTTCATCAAGTTTACGTCCGTCTGGGCGGATGCCTTGGTTAATAATTTTAGCACGCATAATTTCTTTTTTGATTTTATAACATGTGTCTAAAATTTCACGTTTTTGTTCGCCATATTTTTCTGCAAAATGTTCTAGAATTTGAGCATCGGCTTCTTCTTCGGCTTTTTCTCTTTCGTGACGGTTAAAGTTTTCCATAACCTTAACAAACAAAGGAGTTGCAAACTCTCTAACATCTTTTTCAAGTTCTTCAGGAATTGTGTAATAATTAACCTTATCGTTTTTTGTTACACCAAGGACTTTAGCCATTTCTTCTTGGAAGATAACTTGTTTTTTAATTTCTTCATGAGCAAATAAAATACCTTGAAGCATAACTTCTTCAGATACTTCTTTTGCCCCTGCTTCAACCATCAAAATTGCTTCTTTAGTGCCAGCAACTTTAAGGTCCATAAGGCTTGCTTCCATTTGATCGGTGTTTGGGTTGATGATGTACTTGCCATCAACATAAGCTACCTGAACACTACCTGTAGGGCCACCAAAAGGAATATCACTTACTGTAAGTGCAACCGAACTTGCAAACATAGCAAGTGGTTCTGGTGGTGTATCGTAATCTACACTAAGTGGTGTAACAATTACACTAACATCGTTGAAAAGTCCCTTAGGGAACAATGGGCGTAGCGGACGGTCAATAAGCCTGCTAACTAAAATGGCACTATCTGCTGGTCTACCTTCACGTTTTTTAAAACCACCTGGAATTTTGCCAACTGCGTAAAGTTTTTCGTCGTAATCGACGCTAAGTGGGAAGAAGTCCTGGCCCGGACGAGGTTCTTTGCTCATACAAGTGTTGGCCATAACAACTGTATCGCCACACTTAATGAAACAGTGACCATTTGCTTGCATAGCATATTTGCCAACTTGAACTTCAACAACTTTGCCACCTATTTCTGTTTTAAATACTCTATTCTCCATAATTTCTCCTTAAAAATAAAAGCGGAAAGTAAAAATACCTTCCGCTTTAAAAATACTTACTATCTAATTCCAAGTTTATCTTTTAATGTACGGTAAGCTTGTAAATCAGTTTTCTCTAGGTAGTTTAAAAGTTTCTTTCTGTTAGAAACCATTTGTGTAAGACCACGACGAGAATGTAAGTCATTAGGGTTCTTTTTCATATGTTCTGTAAGTTCTTTAATTCTTTCTGTAAGAATAGCAATTTGAACTTCGCAAGAACCGGTGTCGCCAGCTTTTTTAGCATATGCGTTAATAACTTCTTGTTTTTTGTCTTTATTAATCATTTGTTTTTACCTCCTATTTTACTTAATTCGCCATACAACCAAGCGTTTAGATGAAGGTTGTCTAAAACCCTAGCCGTAGGTACTGCATTATAATAACACAAAAAATGCCCATTGTAAAGGCATTTTTGCTAATTTGTTTTTAATAAAACAATATAAAATATATATTTACTACGATCTGTAAATCTCTTTAACAAATGAGAATGTGTTAATTTTTTTGATAATGTCGTCTATTTGATATTTTTGCGATACTTCTACCTGAATGTTAAGAACAACAGTGTTGTTGTCGGCGCTATGAGAAGAAATACTTAAAATATTAATTTTCATATCAGAAATTTTCTTAGAAATTGTTGTAAGAACACCATATTTGTTATCGGTTACAATTATAAGTTTACTCATAAACTTGTTGTTACCGTTGTCATTCCAAGAACATTCAACAAGTCGCTCAAATTCGCAGTTTTTAAGTTCTGGGCAATTGGTACGATGAATTGTGACACCTGCTCCACGTGATACGTAGCCAATAATTTTATCGCCAGGAATTGGGTTACAACATTTGCCGTATTTTACGAACATATCAGAATAACCCATAACATCTACCGATTTACTTAGTTGGTGATCCTTGACATAACGTTGTGGATAAAGTGGTTTTTCTTCTTTTACCCCGTCCATTTCTTTTTGAGTGGCTACAAGTTTATTTAAAATTTGGTTGCTTGTAAGACCACCATAGCCAAGGGACGCATACATATCGTCAATGCTTGATAGCGAGTATCGTTCATAAACCGCTTGAAGATATTTATCAACCAACAATTTTGATAAATTTAAGTTAAGAGTTTTTGCATGTTCTTCTAAAATAGACTTGCCCTTTTTAATATTGTCTTCTTTCATCTGTTTTTTGAAGTAAGTGTTTATTTTAGACTTTGCTGTTTGGGTCTTAACAATTTTTAGCCAGTCACGAGATGGACCTTTTGCATTTACGTTTGTAAGAATTTCTACAACATCGCCGTTTTGAAGTTCAGCATTAAGCGGAACCATCGTGTCGTTTATCTTTGCCCCTACACATTTGTTGCCAACGTTGGAGTGAATTGCATATGCAAAGTCTACTGGTGTGCTTCCTTCTGGAAGTTCTATAATCTTGCCAAGCGGAGTTTGAACATATATCATTCCGCTATAAAAGTCGGTTTTCATTGCATCATATAGTTCGTATGATGGCTTATCTTTGTAATAATCAAGAAGTTGGCGAATATGGTTTATTTGATAGTCGCTTTCCTTTACTTGTGTTTTTGCTTTGTATGCCCAGTGACTAGCCATACCATATTCAGCAAAAGTGTGCATTGCAAAGGTTCTAATTTGAATTTCTAGCGGATAGCCATTATCTAGCATAACAAGAGTGTGAAGCGACTGATAGCCGTTTTCTTTAGGGTGTGAAATGTAGTCTTTAAAGTTGCCGATAGGTGTAAATAGTGAGAACACTTTTCCTAGCACCATGTAGCATTCTTCAACAGTATTTACAAGCACCCTTAGTGCCAAAATATCCACTATTTGAGCCAGTTTTACTTCCTTAAATGATTTTGCTGTCATTGCCTTATCTAAAGCAACAGACGAGCCATAAACATCTTGAATACTATCTACATACATATTTTTCTTTTGAAGTTTTTTGGCAATACTACTAATCTTTTTTTGTCTGCCATACACCTTAACATTTGGAATGATTGGTGTAAGTTCGGTTTTAATTTTTTCTACTGCTAGGTCAATTGCTTCTTTGCCCTTTTGAACATAAGTTTCAAGGGTTTCGCTTAGGTCAGCATAGAATTTTGGATTAAAGTATTTAAAAGTTGCTTCTTCCAAAATATCTTTAACTCTTGATAATCCTAGCATGCTTGCAATTGGAGAATATATGTCACGATAACTTTTCATAAGTCTATCTACTCTATCACTAGAAAATCTATCAAGAAAGTTAAGTTTTTCTGTTTCGATGCAAAGTTTTATAATCACAACTCTAATGTCTTTTGCCATGTTTAAAAACATTTTGTTTATGGAAACTTCAATTTCTTCTTTACTGCTAAGGTCTAGTTTTGAAATGTTGTAAAGATATTCAACCTTATTCATTACAGACTTTTCTTTGATGTTTTCCACTTCAATAATGCCAGCTCGGCTTAAACAGTAGTTAATAGTAATTAGTACCGATTCTAGGTCTAACTTATTATCAACTACCGATTTTGCACAAGCCAAAGCAAAGTCTACATCGTACAAAAAGTGGGTTGAAGGTTTGTTTTTAGCGGTATGTAGCAAAACTTCAACTTCTTGAATTTTTTTGTCGTTGTCGTAGGTTTCTTTTAATAACTTGATAAATTCGTCCATTATTCTCTCCTTTTTTAGGATAAAAATATCCTAAACCATTTTATAATATTTTTAAGTTACAAAATTTATAACTAATTAATCTTGGTAAGTAAATTTGCATTATTATAAATTGTTGAATTGGTAAGTTCACTTTTCACCTTGGTGAATTTAATTGAAAAGTTTGTATCAATTTCAATAATATTTAATTCCTTTAACACCATAACCACAAAGCAAAATTGTACATAACTAAGATTTTTAAATTGTGGATTTAATGCCTTAATTTTAACAAAATATTCAAATTGATTGGTGGCAGAAACGCCCTTAATTTCGGCATTTTTTATTGCATTATGATAAATGCCAAACACATTTCTTTCACATGAAATATTTTCAAAAACTTTGTGATTGTATTTATTATTTACAACATAAACTTTGGAATTTTTAAATGAGTAAATAAAGCCATCACAAATAGGATAATCAAGCAAAATTACATTCTCATAAGCACTATAATCTACTGTCTCTTCTGGTGCAAAAATTAAGGTGTTAATGCCAGTAAAATCGCTTAAATTATATAGTTCAAAATTACTTATGTTTTTAATGCTTTTTACCGCTTTTTGGTATTTTGAAAAGTCATATGTAACAACAATTGTACCATAGCCTTTGGTTGTAAGGTCGTTTGCAATGTTGTAAATTTCACCATCATTAACTTGTAAATAGTGAAAATTATCAGGCTTTTGTTGTTTGATATATTCTAACTGTTTCAAGTAATTTGCAGTTGGAATTTCACACTTTTTATAACCTGTTAGGGCTGAAAAACTAAATCCCCTTACAATACCTTTAATATGTTGCTTGTTTTTATATGTTTCAACATTAATGTCTAGCAATGCAGACTTATTGCAAATGCTATTAATATTGTAAAACATATTGCCATAGTTAAAAGCCATAAGGTCTAAATTATCATACTTAATTTTAATATGTTGTGGGAAATTTGGCAACTTATTAGCCTTAACATTGTTTAAATCGAGTTTAAAAACTGGTTTTTCGTTTCCAAGCCCAAATGGTTCTAGTCTATCGATTTGGTTTAAAAACTCTACAGTTAGTTTTTTAGGGACATCTAAATCGTACTTTTTAGGCTCAATAAAGTCATTTAAGTTGTAATTTTTTAGGATTGTTTCATTAAATTTATTTGCAAAAAGTTCAATTTTTTCTTTACTAACTGATAATCCGCCCGCCTGACTATGTCCGCCAAATCTAATTATACAGTCCTTAATTTGATTAAGAGTGTCGTATACATTTACTGTGTGAACACTTCTAATACTGCCCTTGTATTCTTGGTCGTTAAGGCTAAGCAAACATACTGGTCTATTATAACGTTCCACAAGTTTTGAACAAATAATTCCAAGCACTCCACCTTCCCAGTGGTCGTCCCAAAGAACAATTGCTCCAAGGCTTGATATTTTAACACCTTTTAATCTTTCAATACACTCATCGTAAATAATGTTTGTTTGCGTAATTCGGTCGTCATTAAGGTGTAGTAATGATTCAATGTTTTTATTAATTATTTTTTCATCGTTTTCAATAAAAAAATTAAAAGCAATTGAAGCATCACCCATTCTACCAGGTGCATTAAGTTTTGGTGATAATTTGAATGAAATATTGCTAGTATTAATTGGCATTTTAATATCAATTTTTTTAATTAGTTTTTTAACCCCAACTGGCAAACATTCATTTTGCATTTTTAGTCCAAAGTACACAATTGCCCTATTTTCATCCACAATTGGAACAATATCGGCAACAGTAGCCAAACTGGCAATTGACGTGTATTTAAGGGCATTTTCTAGCCCTGACATGGCCTGCACAAGTTTAAATGCAACACCTGCACCACAAAGTTCCTTAAAAGGATACATTTGGTCAGGTAGTTTTGCATTAACAACAAGTGTGTCCGGTAAAATATCAGGTATATCGTGGTGGTCGGTTATGATAATATCTATGCCTTTTTCTTTGCAATACTCCACTTCTTTGTAAGATGAAATTCCGCAGTCGACGGTTATAATTAAATCTGGCTTGTACATTGAAATTATCTTATCTATTGTGTCGTTAGAAAGCCCATAGCCGTCAAGCAAACGTTGTGGCAAGAATGTACTAACTTTGTGACCTATGCTTTCAAAGTATTTATACAAGATTGCTGTTGCACAAATTCCATCGGTGTCATAGTCTCCAACTATTGTTATGCTTTTGTTGTTGGTAAGATAGTAGTTTATTTTATCTACAACTTCACGCATATTCTTTAGCAAAAATGGATTATGAAAACTTGTAACACTAGGGTTAAGGAAGTTATCAATCTTTTCTTCGCTATCAAAACCACGTGTAAAAAGTAGTTTAATTATTTCTTCATCTAAATTAAACTTGGTTGAAAGTGACTTGATAAGGTCGGTATTATAATTGGTTGTGTTTTTAATAAATTTCATTAATTTTTACCTAAAAAAAGCCTTCGTAAAAAATTTTTATGAAGGCTTTGAATATTAATTTAAGTTGTTTTCTTCTTGTGGTTGAGCATCTTTAACTTTAGGTTGTTTTTCTTTTTCTTCACGTTTTGCCATAAGTTCTAGACGTGATTTTAAACGATTGTCATTTTCTTTTTTATAAATTTCGCACCACATTGTTGTAGCCAAAACAACACCGCTATAAATAGCACAAATCATTGCAAATAGAAGTGAAATTAATAGTGTAATATATGTGATATTTAATACCAACATAAGTAGCACCAATACCCCTGTTAAACCTGCAACAAATACTATAAATGCAGTTTTGTTGTTGGCAATGCTATCATACACCATATCAGCATTTGTAAGGTTGTTTTTCTCTAATAATTTTGTGCGAATATTTGCAAAAATCATTAGATAGAAAATGTATGCTAAAATTGTAGCAAACGCAACTGGCAACATGAAGTTGTAAGTGAATGGAATTCTAAATAAAACAAGAAGTGACAAAACCGAAACGGCTGAATATGGTGCAATAATTAGCGAGCCAAGAGCCATTTTAAGTTCGAATCTAATCCAGAAATAAGCAAACATTACCGCCATAACAACTAGAAGTGAAACAAGACCCATAACAAGTGGTTTTGAATAACTTTCTGCTTTTTGGAATTGCAAGTCACTAATTCTTACTGTACGGGTTGTATTTTGAGCATCAAGTTGAGTCTTAATGCTTTCGTTAATGCTGTTAAGTTTTTCTTCAAAACTTGCATCAGATAAATTAGATTTATTGATTACATTAACCTTACAACCTGCTGTAATATCTTCGTTTATTTTACTTACAACAACAGTAAATTCACCATTTGATTCTTCTCTAATTGTGTCCTTAACAATCTTTGTATAATTCTTATATTCTGCACTTGTAACAGATGTGTTAAAGAAAATGTTGTAGGTATAACTATCTTGATAGTCAACACCCTTATTTACTCCCCAAATGGCAAAAACAAGTAGTGCCAAAGCAAGTAAAATAATTGGAATTACAAATGTAAAACGTTTGTAATTTACAAACTTAGATAAGGTTTTATTTTGTTTTGATTTCATCTACATTGTCCCCCTTAAAAAAGTTTAATCTTTCGCCCTTAACATTGTTGATTTTAAGGTACATTCTTGAGAACCACAACATAATAAGAAGTGAAGTGATTGCACCGAATGCGTTGTTGATAAGCATTGCAATAGCGAATGAGAATGCAAAACCTGACATGAAAATGGCAACTAAAGCATTAACAAATACAGAAACTGCAAACAAATCTAAAATAACAGGAAGAGCCTTTTTGTAGCCAGATTTAAAACTTGGATTAAGTTTTTTGCCGCTTTCAAATTCTGCCTTATACTTTTCAAGTAATACAACAACAGTAAAGAAAGTAACAAGATAACCTAAAATCATACCAAGGTAACTACCAAGAGTAAGTCTGAATGATGAAATTAATGAGAAAGTAATAATGTTAAATAATGCATTAAATAGCATAGCCAAACTTGCTACCCAACCCATATCTTTAAATTTTAAAATTAGATAAACAAAACTTAAAATAATTACCAAGCACATAACAACTGCACAAACTACTTTGGCAAATGTATTGAAATTTGAGTAAATTTTAACAGTATCGCCTTCTTGAGTAAAGTTTACACCATATTTAGAATTTTCTAGCATTTTAGCATATAATTTAGCACTAGACTTATTGCTCATTGTGATGTAAGCATAACCTTGAGAGATTTTTTCGCTAATAGTAATGCCTTGAGCATTGTCGTAGTCTTTATTTAAACAAATGTAAATTGTACCTGTTTTCGAACTAGAATCACTGCTACTGCTACTACTGTTTGAGCCAATAGCATCGCTTGTAAGTTTTTCAAACAATTTACTGCCTTCTTCTGTAAATTGAATGAATACACCATGTTGTGCTCCGTTCATTTGATATTTTACAGATTTAATATGCGAACCATTAAGATAGGTGTCAGCTTCAGCTTTTTTTTCTTTTTTCATTTCCAAAACGCCAAATTGTAGGTCACTTGGAATGTAAGTATCAGGAACTTCAATACAAATTTTATTATCGTCTAGGGCATAAACCTTAGCATCGGTATATTTATCAACAGCTTGTTTTTGAAGTGCAGTAACAGTGCTATCTAGGTAGCCTGTGCTTGTAAATTTAGAATAGTCTGCCCTTTCAACAGTAAACACAGCTCTTGTACCATCACCAAAATCAAGTCCCGTGTTGATTGCTCTTGCAAAACCTTTAAATGTGTTGGTTGTAAATGGAATGTTAAAACTAAAAATTGTAAAAATCAAACCAAGAACTGCCACGATTGCAAGTGCTATAAAATTTCTTTTAGTAATCCTTTTTTTCATTAAAGTCTGCTCTCCTTAAAGAATGATGTGCATAATTATTGCTGTAAAATAATGTAAAACAATAATTACAATATGACATTAGTCTAATTAGACCACATAGTCAACATTTACGCAAATATTATATATTAATTAATTTTAATAGTCAATTATAATAAAATAAAAAAATAGGTTTATTTAAGTTATAACCTACTTTTTCAAATCAAATACTATTAAATTTTAGACCATTTATACAAAAATGTTACTTTTTGATGTTAACAACAATAATTCCGCTTATTCCACCAATCAATCCGCCAAACAACATGTCGGTAAAAGAGTTAAGTGAAAATGATAGTTTGCCAGCCAAAATTGAGAAAATTAGATATGCCATAATTGTGTAAATTATACCAATAACTAGCCCTTTTAAAAAGCCTTGGTTGCCACCCCTATCAAATGACAACAATACACCAAAAAATATGCTAATAATCTTAATTATTTGGTTTACTGGCATAATCCACTTATCACTAATGCTTGTAAATTTTATTAAAAGTGCAAAAATAAGTATGCCCACAAGTGAAATAGAAACAGCAAAAAATGCACCTTTTAAAATTTGTAAAATGTATGTTTTTTTAGTTGATGATGAGTTCATAAAATTTTAATAACCACCTTATATTAAAACGTTTTTATAATATATGGCTTGGTTTTTTAATTTATGATTAGGAAGCACGTTTAAAAATAAAAAAACCAGTTAAAACAACTGGCAATTTTTAATTTTTTTATTTCTTTTTAGATTTTTTTGCAGGTTTTTCAGGTTCTGCTTCGGTTTTAACTTCTTCGGCTTTTTCTGTTTCCTTATTTTCTGCAACTGTTTCGGCAGGTTTTTCTTCTGCAGGCTTATTTTTTTCTTCTTCAAGACGTTTGTTGAATTCGCTAATAGGAACTTCGTTGCCATCTTTATCAACAACCACATCTTCATCATGAGCAATGTCTAAAATTGCATTGATATGAAGTGTTGTGTAAGATGTTTTGTCGCCTTCACCAGTTTCAAGCAAAACAATTTTGCCATCTGTTGTGTTTCTAACACTAACGATTGTTCCGTAAATTCCGCCAATTGTACGAACTTTTGCACCAGGAACAAGTTTTTCGTTAAGTTCGTTGCGGTATTGTTCTTCTTTTTTTCTTCTTGTGAAACTTGTGAAAAGAAGCAAACCAACTGCAACTACAAGCACAACAACCAAAAACCATGTGCTACTAAAAAAACTATTTGCTAATAAAAAATTCATTTTAATCTCCTAATATAATTGATAATAAATTATAACTAAAATAAAGTGATAAGTAAAATAATTTAAAGTAAAATTTTGCTAGTTATTGTACTTTTTTAAGAATTCGTCTTTAAAATCTAGTAGTCTATCGTGGTAAATTGCGTCCTTAATTTGTTCGGTCAAGTGTGTTAAAAAACGAATGTTGTGAATTGAAAGTAATCTTGCACCCATAATTTCATCGGCATTAATAAGGTGACGAATGTATGCTTTGGTGTAGTTTTTGCAAGTATAGCAATCGCATTCTGGGTCAAGCGGAGTAAAGTCTTCCTTGTATGCCCCATTTCTAACAACAACCTTGCCTTGACTTGTAAATGCAGTGCCATTACGTGCAACACGTGTAGGCAAAACACAGTCAAACATATCAATTCCCCTAATTACACCTTCCAAGATGCAGTCTGGACTACCCACACCCATTAAGTAATGTGGCACATTTTCAGGTAAATGCGGTTTCATTGCATCTAGCATTTCGTACATTAATTCTTTAGGTTCGCCAACACTAAGACCACCAATTGCTAGTCCATATTTTACATATGGTTTTGTGCGTTCTAGACTTTCAAGTCTTAGGTCTTTATAAAAATTTCCTTGAACAATTGGGAAAAGTGCTTGGTAATCGTTGTCGTGATATTTATAACATCTGTCAAGCCATTTTAGTGTACGTTCCATGGCAACACGGCTTTGTTTGTAATCTGTGCCATATGTTGTGCATTCATCAAAAGCCATCATAATATCTGAGCCTAATGCATGCTGAATTTCCATATCTTTTTCAGGTGTAATGTAGTGCTTTTCACCACTAATGTGTGACCTAAATTCTACTCCATCATCTGAGATTTTACGTAGTTTTGATAGTGAAAACACTTGAAATCCGCCACTATCAGTAAGAATTGGACGATCCCAATTCATAAATTTATGTAATCCGCCTGCTTTTTTTACAATCTCGTGACCTGGGCGAAGGTATAAGTGGTAGGTATTAGAAAGTATGATTTGAGCATGAACTTCTTTAAGTTCTTCTGGCGACAAACTTTTAACCGTTGCTTGTGTGCCTACTGGCATGAAAACTGGGGTTTCAATATCGCCATGTGGTGTATGAAAAACACCAATTCTTGCACCAGATTGCTTACATACTTTTTTAACTTCATAACTAAATTTGTCCATATAA
Organism: uncultured Clostridia bacterium; assembly: GCA_934754495.1. Taxonomy (GTDB): domain Bacteria; phylum Bacillota; class Clostridia; order Christensenellales; family UBA1242; genus UBA11490. The sequence continues at coordinate 68,657 of CAKVHW010000004.1, read as the reverse complement.
TAATCCTTTTAATATAAAAATGTTGCGTCACCAAAACTAAAGAAATGATATTTTTCTTTAACTGCTTCTTCGTACATTCTAATGGTTTCATCTCTGCCAATAAATGCCGAAACAAGCATAATTAGTGTGCTTTTTGGTAAGTGAAAGTTTGTAATAATTGCGTCCACAATTTTAAATTTATAGCCTGGGTAGATAAATATGCTTGTGGTATTGTGTTGAGCCACCAACTCACCTTTTTCATTTACAGCACTTTCTAGTGTTCTAACACTTGTTGTGCCTACTGCAATAACCCTACGACCTTCTTTTTTAGCCTTATTAATAATCTCGGCTGTTTCTTCGGTTACTTCGTAGTATTCAGTGTGCATCTCATGTTTTAAAATGTCATTTTCTCCCACTGGTCTAAATGTGCCAAGTCCAACATGCAATAACACATTTGTTATGATTACACCCTTTGCCTTAATTTGTTCCAAAAGTTCTGGTGTGAAATGCAACCCCGCTGTTGGTGCGGCCGCTGAGCCATCTACCTTGGCATAAACAGTGTTGTATCTTTCTTTAAATTTATTAGGTTGTGCTTTAATATATGGTGGAAGTGGCATAACACCCACTTTATCCAAAATATTTTCAAACACACCATTAAATTTAAAACTCACAATTTTTCCACCAAAATCTGTGTCGGACACAACTGTAAGACTAAGTTCTGGCGAAATATCTATAATAGAACCAATTTTTGCACGTTTGCCAGGTTTTATTAACACTTCCCAATCTGTTAAATTAAGCCTTTTTAAAAGCAAAATTTCCATTTTTGCATTGGTTTCTCTTTTGACACCATATAGTCTAGCAGGAATAACTTTTGTGTTGTTTACAACAAGCACATCACCTGGTTTTAGGTAGTCAACAATGTCATGAAAAATTTTGTGTTCTATTGATTTATCTTTTTTGTTATAAACCAAAAGACGGCTCATATCACGTTTTTCAGCGGGTTTTTGAGCAATAAGTTCTTCTGGTAAATAAAAGTCATAACTATCGGTTTTTAATAAATCCATTATTCTTCATCTTCTTCTATAAACATTTTTAAATAATCAAGCTTATTTGCACTAATTTTCTTATTAAGGTGCTTATAAGCATTTGGAAGTGCAACTCTTCCACGTGGCGAACGAGCAATAAAACCAAGTTGTAGTAGATATGGTTCGTAAACATCTTCAATAGTGTTTGGGTCTTCACCAGTTGCTGCTGCAAGTGTATCAAGTCCGCAAGGGCCACCATGAAAGCGGTCAATAAGAGTTTCTAGCACTTTTCTATCGGTGTAGTCAAGACCCAGTTCGTCTACTTCCAATGCATCAAGGGCTTTTAGTGCAACATCTTTTGTAATTTTGCCACCGCCAAGAACTTCAGCAAAATCACGTACACGTTTTAAAAATCTATTTGCAATACGTGGTGTTCCACGGCTACGTTTTGCTAATTCTAGGCTAGCTTCTTCGTCCATATATATTCCTAAAATTTTAGCAGAACGTGAAATAATTGTTTTAAGTTCGTCAACTGAATACATTTCTAGCCTGCAAACAACACCAAATCTATCACGTAGCGGGCCGTTTATCATGCCGGCTTTCGTAGTTGCGCCAATAAGTGTAAAAGGTTGTAATTTTAATCGCATTGTACGAGCAGATGGACCTTTACCCAAAATAAAATCTAGCGCATAATCTTCCATTGCAGGATATAGCACTTCTTCAACGGATCTTGAAATACGATGAATTTCGTCTATAAACAACACGTCACCCTTGTTAAGGTTGGTAAGAATACTTGCTAAATCCGCAACTTTTTCAATTGCTGGCCCACTTGTAATTTTAAGTGAAGCACCCATTTCATTGGCAATAATGTGCGACAAAGTGGTTTTTCCTAATCCTGGAGGACCATACAAAAGCACGTGGTCAAGTGGTTCGCCACGTTTTTTAGCTGCTTTAATGTAAACATTAAGGTTGTCTTTTATTTTTTGTTGGCCTACATACTCGTCCATACTAGATGGGCGAAGTGTGTTTTCAACATCAACATCTTCTTCACCTTTCATGCTAGTTATAATTCTTTCATCTTCAACCATATACTACCCCATATTTTTTAATGCTTTAGTAATAATTTGTTCTATTGTGTCGTCTGGTGTTGCAACCTGTTTTACAAGGTTCATCGCTTCGTTTCTGCTTAATCCCATATTAACAAGCAACATAACCGCTTCGTCTGTTTCGCTGTTTTGTTGTTTAATTGCATCGGCAAGAATTGATGTGTCGTTAAGCGAAACATTTTCAAACTTACCACGAAGTTCTAGCACAATTCGTTCGGCTGTTTTTTTACCAATTCCTTTTATACCGCTAATTACTCTAACATCACCATTAACGATTGACATAATAAGTTCATCTAAAGTGGCACCACTTAAAATTTGAATAGCAGTTTTTGCACCAATACCTGAAACTGTAATCAACTCCAGAAACACATTTTTTTCTTGTTTGCTTGAAAAACCAAACAACAAAAAAGCATCTTCTCTAACATGCAAATATGTGTAAATTGTGGCAATTTCACCAATTGGAAGTGAATTAGATGTGAATGTGCTAACATAAACTTCGTAGCCAACTCCATTTACATTTACTACAACTGTATTATCTGTTTTTTCTTCTACAACACCTGTTAAAAATGCGTACATAATGTCCCCTTTATCTTATATTTGTTCCACTTAGGAATGTATTTGTTTGACTATGGCATAGTGCAACGGCAAGAGCATCAGCTGCATCGTCTGGCTTTGGAATAGCCTTAAGATTTAAAATTGCTTTTACCATATACTGAACTTGTTGTTTTTCTGCCCTGCCTTGACCTGTAAGGGCTTGCTTGATTTGAAGCGGAGTGTATTCATACAAATTGTCAAGATTATGAATGCAGGCAAGAAGACTTACTCCCCTTGCTTCGGCAACAGCGATTGCTGTTTTTTGGTTGTTTTGAAAAAACAACTCTTCCATGGCAACAGCATCTGGCTTATATCTTTCAATAAGTGTTGTAATAGATGCATAAATTTGTTTTAACCTTGTAGGCAATGTGTCATTTTTTGATGTACTAACAATGCCATAATCAATAACCTTAGTGCTATTATTTCCAAATTTCTCAATAACCCCATAGCCAACAGTGGCAAGTCCTGGGTCAATTCCTAATATAATCAAAGCGATATTCTCCTATTATTATAAAAGGTATTGTAAATTATATTATATAAAAAGTCAATTAAAATCATATGTTCGAATATTTTTTAGAACAAAAAAACACAACCCAAAAGTTGTGCCTTTATTTTATATTATTTAATTTGTCATGGTCTGACAAGTACAAGTATTGATTGTTCCATTTTGCAATAGGATTATTGTCTAAACTTATAGAAAATATAAGAGTATTACCAATTTCACGATGAATATCATTCGAATTATTATAAATTTCAGAAGTCATTCCCATTTTGTTATAAAAATTTACAGCAACATTATTTTCGATGTCATCGGTATACAATCTTAATGTTTTAAAGCCTAATTTTCTAGCTTTTCCCAACATTTTTTTAAAGGCGATTGATGCGTAACCTTTTTCCCGTTCGGTTTTTATAATTCCAAACCATGCCATCCAAACATCTTGAGGGTAATCTCTGTAAGCATAAAGCCCTGTAATGCCAACATCATTACCATCTACCTTTACTATCCAATGTTTATGCAATGAAAAATAACTGACAATATCATTTGTTACACTATTAGTTATATCACGTGTTCCATTTTCTTTAGGGAAAATTGAATTTTGAAGCAAAATTGCTCTATTTAAGTTTTTCTTGCAAACTTTTTCTAATTCAACACTCATTTTCCATTTCTCCGATGCAATTATTCTTCTTCGTCTTCTTCGTCACCAAAGTTTTCTACGTTGTGATAAATTTCTTGTACATCATCGTTGTCATTAAGAGCATCATAAAGTTTTGTAAAACTACTTACCTTATCTTCTGGCAAAGTAACATAGTTTTGAGGTATCATTGTAACTTCGGCACTAACCATTGGAATATTGTTGTTTTCAAAATATGTGCGAACAGCATCAAAGTTTTCTGGGCTAGTATAAATATCGTATTCCACATCGGTAATATCAACATCATCTGCACCGCTTTCTAATACGTGCATTGTAATATCGTCATCGCTAATGCCAATGCCTTTTTCTACTACAATAAGACCCTTTCTATCAAACAAATAGCTTACACAGCCATTTGCTCCAAGTGAGCCACCAAACTTATCAAAGCAGTGTCTTACATCACTTGCTGTACGGTTTTTGTTGTCGGTAAGAACATACACCATTACTGCACTGCCTGCTGGTCCGTATCCTTCGTATGTAATTGCTTCGTAGTTTACAGCACCAAGTTCTCCGCTTGCCTTTTTGATAGCACGAGTAATGTTGTCATTAGGCATATTTGCGCTACGAGCCTTAATGATAATGTTTTTTAATTTTGCGTTGCTATTAGGGTCTGCTCCACCAGATTTAACAGCTACGGCAATTTCACGACCGATTTTTGTATAAAGTTTGCTTGTTTGGGCTTCGTTTTTAGCCTTAACATTTTTAATTTTGCTCCACTTATTATGTCCGCTCATTTTTATTTCTCCAATTTGCTATTAATTTCATACATTAATATTCCGGCTGATACACTTGCATTTAGGCTTTCAACCTTATTGTTCATAGGAATATTAACCGAACCTGTGCATACTTTTTTTATCTCGTCACTAATGCCATTCCCTTCGTTGCCAATAACCAAGGCAAGTGGAAGATTTGGATTAAAACAACCAAGTTTTTCTCCACACAAATCCGCTTTTATTAAATTATATTTATTTTCGTTAATAAAATCAACTAAGTTAATATAGTTAAAAGAAAAAATATTAACATTGAAAATATGACCCATGCTAGACCTAATTACCTTAGGAATATACGGGTATGCACCTCCAATCATAATAATGTCGGAAAAATTAAACGCAACTGCACTGCGAATAATTGCCCCAACATTACTTGGATCTTGCACATTATCTAACACCAAAACCTTGTTAGATTTAATCTTATTTGGATTAACAATGTTTGCCAAACCAAAAACTCCATCGTCTGTTTTTGTTTCGCTTAAATAATGACTAATTTCAAGCGATATTTCGTATTTTTTACCTTTAAAATTTTTAAACAAATCTACATTTTTGTTTGTAAAAAACACGGTATCTATTTTACCTTGTGAAATAAGGTCTAGTACAACCTTTTTACTTTCTACAAGGCACAAATTGTTTTGTTTGATTGCCTTAGTTTCGGTAAGTGATTTTGCAAATTTTATTATGTCGTTTTGTTTGCTTGAAATTACCATTTTGTTCTCCAAAAATTAAAGCCACATTAATAATAGTGTGGCTTAATTGTTTAATTATTTAACGTTTTTGATAGCTTCTTTAGCTGTGTTTGTAAGATTAGCAAAAGCCTTAGGGTCTGTTAATGCTAGGTCAGCCAAAACCTTACGGTTAAGGTTGATGTTAGCAAGTTTTAGGCCATGCATAAATTGACTATATGAAATGTCGTTCATATGGCAACCAGCATTAATTCTTGCAATCCATAGTTGACGGAAATCTCTTTTCTTAAGTTTTCTGCCAGTGTAAGCGTATTGACCGCTCTTCATAACAGCTTGATTTGCTGCTCTATAACTTCTGCTACGGTTTCCCCAGTAACCTCTAGCACTCTTTAAAATTTTCTTTCTTTTCTTTAATGCGTTAACTGATCTTTTAATTCTCATTGTGCTTCGTCTCCCTCTTAGTTATTGATTAACTCTTTAATGTTTTTGTAGTCGGCTTTAGAAACGTATGTAGGTTTTCTTAGGCCTCTTTTTCTATCTTGTGTTTTCTTTGTTAAGATGTGGCGACGGTTTTGTTTGTTTCTTTTAATAACGCCAGATTTTTTAAGTTTAAATCTTTTCTTAGCGCTAGAGTTGTTTTTCATTTTTGGCATAACTATTTTCTCCTTATATTGTAACTTATTTTTTATTTGGTATTTTTAGGTGATAAAACCATGACTATTTGACGGCCATTAATTTCTGGCTTAGATGTCATTTCGCAAACATCTGATAGTTGTTCGTAAAACTTTTGCATAATTGGCATACCCATTTGAGGGTTGGCAAGTTGACGTCCAAACATACGAAGCGAAACCTTAACTTTGTCGCCGTTTAAAAGGAATTTACGTACGTTTTTAGCCTTGAAAGCCATATCATTGTCTTGGATATTCATGCTAAGTTGCATACCCTTAACCTCGGAAACCTTTTGTTTTTTCTTGGCTTCCTTTTCTTTTTTAAGCATATCAAACCTATATTTGCCATAGTCCATAACTTTGCATACAGGTGGATTTGCTGTAGGTGAAATTAAAACTAAATCAAGCTCTTGCTCTTCAGCAATACGTCTTGCTTCTTGAATTCCAACAACACCATATGCGGTGCCATCGTTTCCAATAAGTCTAACTTCGTTTACTCTAATTTGTTCGTTGATTAATAACTCTTTAATAGTGGGTTACCTCCAAAAAATACTAAAAAAAGTGGGATACTTTTATAACCCACTTCTCACATAAAAAACAAATATGAAATTTGCTAATTATTTACCTTTTGAAATCTTTCATTCTGGGGTGAGAAGTAAGTATCTTCTACTTTTTACGCATTTATTATATATGATTGAATATGTCTTGTCAATAACTTTTTACGATTATTTCCTTATTTTACAAATTTTTTATAATTTAACATAATGGCTACAACACTACTCCATTACGTCACCTAATGCAACACAATTAAAACAATAGTCTAATTATTAATAAGACTAGAAAATAATATTATACTTGTAAATGTTTATTTACACCTTAAAAATAATCTTCAAAAAGTTCTTCAAAGGTAACATCAAATAATTTGATGATTTTAATTATAGTATTAATTTCTGGTAATTTTGTTTCTTTTTCCCATGCACTAACAGTCACTTGTGCTACATTTAGTTTTTTACCAAATTCGGTTTGAGTTAGTCCGTTTATCTTTCTAATTTGTCTTATGTTTTCGCCAAAAGTCATATGTTATTCCCTTTTTATATATAGTATTACCAACGGGAATAATTTTTATAAAATACTACCAATAGTAGTAAAATATTTGATTTTATTAATTTTATTTAATATAATTACAATATGAAAAAAAACCTATATATTATAAAAAAAACATGTATTTTACGTAAAAACAATAGTAAGACTAATTATAAATGCCTATATCCTACCAAAAGATATGTACTAGATAGAACAAAGTTAATATTTAGGATATGATGACACACCAAATTATCAATAGTAAAATATACAAAATAATAAACTAAAATAAGATGTTATTAAAATAAAAAAGCCCATGTTTAAACCATAGGCTTTATTTTATTTACTTTCTTCTTTTTTGTTGCAACTAGTAAAGAATATGCTCATAAGTTCTTCCAGATAGGCTTTGTGTCCATATTTTTTTGATAGACTTTCGTGAATTGTATCAAGCGACTTGTGATATATTGAGTCGTCAAGATTAATAATTGTGCCGTGACTTACAAAGTCGTTGTTAATCTTTGTTAGGGTTGAAATAATTTCATCGGTAACTTGTTTGTTAAAACGTTCGTGAATGTATGTTTGATAATAACTCCAAAGTTCGGGGCTAATTTCAAAACATGCATTACACTTTTGACAGCACAAAAATCTTTTAACACCATAGGTCTTAATGTTGAAAAAGCAAAAACGAAAAACTCTTTTTACTTCAATTAAGTCAACATCTCTAAAGTCACCACACACTTCACAACGGCGAATTCCAAAATAACCTAAATTAGTTGTTTCTATGCTATCTCCAATAAATTTCATTAACTAATAACTTTATCCTTTATTTCTTTTAAAATGAATTTAATAAATTCGTCTTGAGTTTGAGTGCCCATATCAACACCGCCACGTTTTCTAACAGATACTGTGCCGGCTTCCATTTCCTTGTCGCCTACAATCAAACTATAAGGAATTTTTTGCATTTGACTTTCTCTAATCTTTTTGCCCATGCTTTCGTTACGGTCATCAAGTTCTACTCTAATGCCGTAATTTTCAAGGTTTTCTTTAACAGCCTTAGCATATTCAATATGTGCTTCAGACACATTAATTACTTTTACTTGAACAGGAGCAAGCCATGTTGGGAAAGCACCTGCAAAGTTTTCAATAAGAATAGACATCATTCTTTCTAGCGAACCATAAATAACACGGTGAATCATAATAGGTTCTTTTTCTTCACCATTTTCGTCAACATAAGTTAGGTTGAAACGTTTTGGAAGTTGCATGTCAAGTTGGATTGTTCCGCATTGCCATTCTCTGCCAATACAGTCCTTAACGTGAATATCAATCTTAGGCCCATAGAATGCACCATCGCCTGGGTTAATCTTGTAATCAAGGTTCATGTGTTTTAGTGCGTTTTCTAGTGCAGTTTCTGCCATTTGCCATTCGCTAATTTCACCAATGTGGTTGTCTGGCATTGTTGAAAGTTCTACACTATATTTTAGTCCAAATGTAGAATAAACCTTATCTACAAGTGCCATTACACCCTTAATTTCGCTTTCAATTTGGTTTGGAAGCATAAAGATGTGAGCATCGTCTTGAGTAAAGCATCTTACACGTAGTAATCCGCTAAGTGTTCCGCTTGCTTCATGACGATGAACCTTACCAAGTTCGCCTACTCTTAGTGGGAATTCTTTGTATGAGTGTTTGCTTTGCATGTAATATAGCATTCCACCTGGGCAGTTCATAGGTTTAATTGCAAATGTATCATCTTCGCATTTAAATGTATACATATTGTCCTTGTAGTGATCCCAGTGACCTGAGATTTCCCACAATTGACGGTTCATAGCCATTGGGGTTTCTATTTCAACATAACCTGCTTTTTGGTGAAGTTCACGCCAGTATTTAATAAGTTCGTTTTTTAAAATAAGTCCCTTTGGCATGTATGTTGGCATACCCTTAGAATATTCTGAGATAAAAAACAATTGAAGTTCTTTACCAAGTTTACGATGATCACGTTTTGCTGCTTCTTCCATCATGTGCATATAGTCTTTTAAAGCATCTTTGCTTGCAAAACCGTACACGTACACACGTTGCAACATTTTATTTTTTTCGTTTCCACGCCAGTACGCACCTGCAACTTTGTTAATCTTGTAAGCAAAACTACGCAAATATTTTGTGCTTTCTACGTGTGGACCACGACAAAGGTCTACAAAATCATCACCAAGATAATATATAGAAATTGTTTCGTTTTCAGGAAGTTCGTTAATGATTTCCAATTTGTATGGATTATCTTTAAATATTTCTAGGGCTTCTTTTTTAGAAACTTCTTTTCTTACAAATGGCTCATCTTTTTTAATGATTTCTGCCATTTTTTCTTCAATTGCCTTAAAATCGTCTGGAGTAATTGATTTATCTAGGTCTATATCGTAATAAAAACCATTTTCAATTGCAGGGCCGATTGTAAGTTTGATGCCTTTATACATTTTTGTAAGTGCTTTAGCAAGCACATGTGCCATTCCATGGCGTTGCATCATTTCTAGTTCGTTATTGTTTTCGTTCATAAAATTTCTCCTTTTTTGATTTTCTTGCCATAAAAAACAAAAAAATCCTTTGTTATAATTTACAAAGGACGAGTTTATTTACCCGTGGTTCCACCTTATTTGCCTAAAAAAACTTAGACCACTTTATTCTGTTTTTACTGCAAACAGAAAAACGATTAGTTACAGAAGTGGTTTCGGGACTAAGCGTAATTTTTTATGCTCTCAGCAAATGCATAATTCTCTGTAAAAACCAACTGCTTGCTTACTTGTCTTCTGCTAAAACCTAATTATTTAACTACTATAATTATATCACAACACTTAAATAAATCAAGCATTTTAACAAACTTTTTTTATCATACCAAAAGGTTTATTTTTTTATCAAAAAGATAATATAAGGTTTTAAATGTCTTATTACTCACCCTATCAATGCAATGAATATTAATGTTTTGTGGAGCAAGCAAAACAAGGTTGGTAATAAGTCCCATTTCATCATCAATATTAACCTTAGAAGTAATAACACTATTTTTTTCGTCTAAAAACAAGAAGTTTCTAACATCGCACTTTAAATTAATAACCTTAGTTTTGGGTTGAATACTGTTTATTAAAAATTTTAAAAACTCAACAAAAACGTCATAATTTAATAAATAATCGCTGTTTAAGTTTGTAATGGTTACAAATTCTGCCCATTTAAGTTTTAGTTTTGACAATAAAAAAGTGTTTACAGCATCTACAACAATGGTGTCAAGTTTTTCTATACTAAGAAGTGTATAATAAATGTCACTATCAATATCAAAAAGCACAAGTGCCTTTACTAGAGCATCTTTTTGTTCAGGACGAAGAAATCCTAAGTTGATAGATTTTTCAAAATATTCAGTTTTAAAAATATTAATGATTGTTTCGGAAATAAGTTCTAAAACAAATTCTTTAGCAAAAGAATTTTCGCCAGTTATAACAATGTCGCTGGTGGCATTTGAAAGAATGTGGTACTCAATTTTTTTTATGTTTATTAGCCTATTTACAAACTCTCCTGCTTGGCTAACTTTTGAAAATTTTACTGTCAAGTTCCACATAAAAATATTGTTGCCTCCAAGTATTTCTTACATGTATTTTATGCACAACTTTAAATTATATTTAAAAAACAACTTGAAAATTTTACCAATTTTGCACGAAAAAACACCGCTTAATAAATAGTATAAAATAACCCATTTTTTGCGGTGTTTTAAATTGTTACATTTTGTCTGGAATGTCTATCGCAAGCACGTTTGCTCCTGTTTCAATTGCATTTAACACAAGTTTGCTTAGCGACAAATACGATTGCTTTTTAGTTTCGTCCTTTTCGCTAATAATTCTAATGTTGTTGTAAAAATTAGAATATGCCGAACACAAGTCATATAATCCCAAGCATATTGCATTTAGCGAACTATCTTTATATGCAGTAAGGAAAGAACTTGTAAGTTTTAGCACTGCCAAAACAATCTTTTTTTCTTCTTCACTTGATATGGTAATCTCGCCACTTGTAGCCATATTCGCTTTATTTAATATCGACTTAATTCTAACAGCGGTGTACTGAATGTAAGGTCCGGTTTTGCCTTCAAATGATGTAAATCTATCAATATCAAAAACATAATCTTTATTAACAACATTAATAAGGTCGCCAAACTTCATAGCACCTACACCAATTTGAAGTGCAAGTTTGTCATCACCAACAATACCATTTTGAGCAAGTTTTTCACTCGCTTTTTCTTTTAGCATGTTTACAATGTCGCTAAGTTTGATTGTTTCGCCACTACGTGTTTTGAAGGCTTTGCCGTCTTTACCATTAATTGTACCAAAAACAATATGTTGAAGTTCTTGGTTTGCAGGTGAAATACCAGCAAGTTTTGCTGCTCTAAACACTTGTTTGAAGTGCAAACCTTGACGTGCATCTGTAATATAGACAATCTTATCTGGGTGATATAGTTCGTTACGTCTTAAAATAGTTGCAAGTTCGGTTGTTGCATAAATATCGGCACCATTATGTTTCTTTAAGATAATTGGTGGCATTGGGTTTTTATATAACACGTTGCCATTAGCATCAACCTTATCTGTAGGAATATTTTCGCCTTCAATAGCAACGTCTACAATGGTTGCCCCACCACTTTCCTTAGTAAGGTGCTTATCTTCAAACATCTTAAGCATTTTTTCGGTATATGGTTCGGCATCACTCTCGCCTTCCCATAAATCAAAATGACAGTTTAGTTGGTCATAGTTAAACTTAATTTGTTTTATTGAAATGGCTTTAAGTTTTTTATAAACTCCATAATAAGGCTCTTGTTGATGTTGAACATAAAGCGTATACAATTCTGCTTTTTTTAGAAATTCTGGTTCTTCTTTTTTACGTTTTGATGCCTTAGGATATTCTTCATTTAGGGTGTCAAGTGTAATTTCCTTATCTGTGCCTCTACCAAATGCACCTTCCAAATAACCATCGTCCTCAAGTTGTGCAATTGTAAGACCCATTTGAAGTCCCCAGTCGCCCAAGTGTGTGTCGGTGATAACTTTATTTCCAAGAAGTCTATATAGTCGTGCCAAACTTTCACCAATGATTGGGCTACGTAAGTGTCCTACGTGCAATTCCTTTGCCACATTTGCTCCACCATAGTCAAAGAAAACAGTTTTGTTGTCTTTAAATTTTGGAGCATTGCCATTAATATAAATATCTTTAGCAAGTGTTGAAAGTCCCTCTTTGGTTATTGTAAAGTTAATAAATGCAGGTGGCAAGAATGTTGTGTCATATAGCACATTATTTTCCATGTTATCTACAATATTTTTGGCTACTTCAAGTGGACTTTTCCCAATAGATTTAGCAAGAGCAAAAACATTGTTACACTGAAAATCACATATTTCAGGACGTGCAGAAAATGTGACAACAGCATCACCATTAAAACCACATTTTTTAAATGCATTATTTAAGTCGTTTGTTATAATTTGTTTTATGTCCATAATTTTATCCTTAATAATTTATGCGATAAGTATATCATATCATAAGTTAAACCGTCAACCATATTTGTTTTTTATGCCGTAGCACAATAAAAAATAAACCCGCTATGGGTTTATTTTTTATGGTTTATATCTGGTGTATGACAATAAACTAAGATAGGAATCAACTGTTCTTAAAACTAGTTCTCTTTGTTTGGCTGATGTGTTTTGCATCTTGTTTAACTTTTTTTCGTCAGTATATACACCTTTATACAATAAATAATCTTCTATCCAATTATGCTTATCAGGATTTTCTTTAGAACTAGAATTAATTTTTGATTTTTCATAATTAGTAACTAGAAAAATGTTGCCATTTTCTTTATTAGCATTAATGTCATCTTTAGAAAAAGTGTTTTTCTCTTTACCAAATACATCTTCGTTTACTATTGCGTAACAACAGCCAATGCTTATTCCATCCGATTCAACAATTTTCCAATGTTGCTTTGTCGCTTTTTCCAATCTATTTACAAAAGTATTGCTTGATATATTATATTTGGTTTTGAAATCTATTATTTCTCTATTAACAACATCTTCAAAAGTGGTTAAAGACTTTTTATTTAGGCGAAAAACATGGTTAATTAATTTTAGATTTTCTTCATTTTCCATGTTTTTCTTTTTTATCTTTTCCAATATATCATCAGTTCCATTTTGGGAATTACTTGTAATTTTTTCGTATTCATTTTTTAAATTATCATAACGAATTTTAGCATTATTAAATCCACTTTCTTTTCTATCAAGTAATATTCTCGCTTGTTCTTTTTGATTTTCAAATGATAATTCAGGATTAAGCTCTTTCATTTTATTAATATTAAGCATTGTGTTTTTATAATCGGTATAGGCTCTTTTATATTCTTTATAAGATTCCAACGTAATTACTCTAGCGTTACAAAGTTCTTTTCTTTTTTTTGTTATATTATTTTTATATTCTTCTAAAGAATTATTATAATCTTTTCTATATAATTCAGCCACAGAATCAATCATCTTTTTAACGGCATTGGCATCATAATTGCTTTTAATTTGTTTATACAACAAACAGTTTCTGAATAAATTTGAAAAGTCCTTATCAAAATTTTTAAATTCTTCTGCAATTGTCATTTTGTTTCCCTCTTTTAAATTAAACACCTATCATAGTATCACAAATAATGTTGTTTTTCAATACTCAACAATTAAAACATTTTTTTAATTTTCTTTTTTAAGGTCAAGAAGTTCTTCGTCATCTAATGATATGAAAATATTTTTGAATGTCATATTGTTTTGGTTGCAGTTTTTAATAAAGTTAACAAACTGAGAAAGAGGTGAATCAAGTTGTGAAAAATATGAATGATAAACAACAAATGCCCCTACGCTCATTGCCCCTATTTCAATACTATGATATGCTAATATGCAAGTTAAACCAAACATTCCATACCATATAAACAATCTAGTAAAGTCAAAAATATTGTTTACAAGGCAGTATTTAATCCATGCTTTTTCAGTATTTTTAATAACTTCCTTATATTTTAGATATGATATTTCGTCATTTTCTTCAAAGTCTGGTTGTTGTAATGCTTTTGTCATTTTTAGTAAATATTCGTATCTAACCTTATCAGCTTCACGAGATTTATCGGCACATTTTTGAGAATATATAGAAATAACATTTACTAGTGCAAAATAAAAAGCGAGTGATGCAATCATTATAAGTGCCAATTTCTTTCCTGATGCAATAAAAAAGGGAAAGAAAAACATAAACTTTAACAAGCTATCATATGAGGTGTTTAAATAACTAATATAGTAACTATTAGCATCTTCCAAGAATTGTGTTGAGCTAATTGAAACAATACCTCTAATTTGTTTGTTTTTGTTGCTAAAAGTGTTCATTTTAACAATATCACGTCTAATATTTGCTGTTATTGGAACACTATTATCAACCATAATTTTTGTGTTAAAATACGCCGATAGAATTGAAGCAAAATTAAGGATTAAAATTACAATTGTCAATATTACAAAAAGTGAGATGTTTTTGTTTGGAATAATTTCATTTTGAATGTAAGAGTTTGCAATTGGTGTAAATAGCCCAACAGCAAGTCCAATTATGCACATTAGTATTGAATAAAATGTGGCTTTTTTGTTTCTGAAAAAGTATTTGGTCATTCGCCAAACATATTTACTATTATTCATTTGGCACCTCCAAAATTTTGTCCACTTTTTCAATTTTTGGAAGTGCAGCTCTAATATTAATAAAGTAATTAATAAGGCTTATAATTTGGGTGTATATTGTATTAACAAATTTTGTAAATATTAAATATTCTCCTATTAAAACCTTTCCTTTAATTGCAAGAATACCGGCTAGCGTACAACATATAATGTAAATGATTATTTTTACAGAATTTAAAATTAAAGTGTATTTATTAGGAACAAGACTAATAATTTTTCTTTCTGCCTTATGTTCATTGTTGACTTTTTTAAAATTATTGTACTTTTCTTGGTCATTGGAAAACAATGTTTCGTTTACCGATTCTTTTAATTCGCCATCTACTTCACGGTATGAAAGGTTTTTATCATAAATTTCTTTGTGATACTTAATGCTAAAATAAATTAGTAATGGTGATAATCCTAATGGTGCTATCAAAAGCAAGGGACTAATTTGATTAAGAAGAAGTAAGCAGAAAGTTATGGTTACAATTGACACAATAATGCCTGGAATTTGATAAAAGTAAACCGATGCATGTTGATAAATGTCATCAAGATACAAATTAATCATACTCCCCTGTGAATAAGGTGCTTTTTTATTTTTTATTCTATAAAATACTTCCTTTCTAATATTGTGACTGCTACCATATTGTGCTTTCATTTGAAGGTAACTTAAATAATAATTAAGCATTGCTTCCATAACTAAAATTACAATCATAATAAGAGTAAGTGATACTGTAAGCTTATAGCTTCCATAATCACCCATTCTACCATCAAACAAAAATCCCAACAAACCAGAATAATCTTTTCCGGTATAATTAAGTCCATAGTCAATCGTATATCCTATAAACTTATAAACCATTTGTGATAGTAATGTTGCGGTAATTGATATAATGGTAATAATAATTACCATCCACCACATTTTGTTTAGGTACTTCCAACCGCCCTTTTTCATCAATTTCTCCTTTGTACTAAAAAAAAGTATATCACAATAACAGTTTTATTCAAAACAAAACACTCTTTAATATATTAATATTTTTTAATGTTATTATAAGGTTTTTAATAAAATCTTGTTTAACATTTGTAGACATTTATTTTTTTGTGATATATTTTTATAGAAATTATTAATATTGGAGCAAAACAATGGAAAAAGAAATTGGAATACTTTGTCATATATCATCGCTACCAAGTCCATATGGTGTTGGTGACTTTGGTAAAACCGCATATGAATTTATTGATTTTTTAGCGGAAAACAATATAAAAATATGGCAAATACTACCTTTAAACCAAACAGGTGAAACCAATTGCCCTTATTATTCTAATTGTTACTTTTCATACGATGAAATGTTTTTTGATGTTGATGACCTTGTTAAAAAAGATTTAATAACAAAAAAAGATGCTTCAAAACTATTAAAATTACCTAAATCAAAAAAAGTTGAATACACTATTGTAAAAAAAATAAAAAAAGAGGTTTTCGAAACAGCTTACAACAACATTAGTGGTGAATTGGGAAAAGAATTAGAGGTTTTCTTAAACAAAAACAAGGATATATATAATTATGCAGTATACAAAGCACTACTTGAAAAAAACAATGCATTAGACTGGAGAAAACTCAATAAAAACCTACTTAACTTTAATTCAAAGCAATACAAACAATTTACAATTGATAATAAACAGCTAATTTACAAATATGGTTTTTATCAGTACATACTAGGGTTGCAATGGAAAAAACTAAAAGCATATGCAAATAATAAAGGTGTAAAAATACTTGGAGACCTACCAATCTACCCTAATGTTATGTCTTTTGATGTATATAGTGACAGAAATGCATATCAGTTGGATACTAGTTTCAACATGCTATGTACTGGCGGTGTTCCTAAAAACAGCACTGACGAAATAGAACAAAATTGGGGTTCAAGTGTCTACGACTGGAATTATTTAAAGAAAACAAACTATCAATACTTAATTCACAAAATTAAAATGTTGTTGGACAAATTTGATATTTTACGACTAGACCACTTTTATGGTTATGTGGAACACTACGAATTTTCTACAACCAACACTAGTGACAACAAGTGGGTTAAGGCTGGTGGAATGGACTTTTTCGCAACACTTAGCAAAGAAGTTGATATAAACAGAGTTGTAGTTGAAAATCTTGGATTTATAAAGCCAGAATGTGATAAGGTTATGAAAGAATACAATCTTACTGGCATGTGCCTACTTGAAGATGTTCTTAAAAACACTAGATACCTACCAAACAACGTAGAAGCAAACAATATTTATTATATTGGTACTCACGACAACGATACATTTATTGGATTTTTTAACAGCCTTAAAGACACATCTAAAACTGAATTTTGCAGACTGCTTAATTTAGATGCAAAAATAGATAAGAAAAAAGTTTTAATAGCAACAATGAAAAAAATGCTAAAAAGCGAAGCAAAATACGACATTTTCCAAATTCAAGACTTATTGATGCAAGACGAATTTTACCGAATGAACATTCCAGGAATTGCCTATAACCAATGGGAATACAAAATGCCAAAACACTACAAGGCTAAAGTTAAAAACACTTTAAAACTTATTAGTAAATAAATAACAATAAAAAAGCACTTTCAAGTAAAGAAAGTGCTTTTTTTTATTTAAAAAATTCTTTTGTGGTATTTATTCTATCTTTTCGTTCTGATAATTTATCTGTTGCAAAATCTTCAACAATACAAGCATAATTTTGTCCCATAAGCATTTCGCAAGCATCATCTAATTTGATTGTATCTGTTTTGTCTAAATAATCTTGGAATGTATTTAGCATACCTTGTTTTGCATTTTCATCAGCATTGTCATATTGCTTTAGCCATTGATCTGAAACAACCCTTCCTACAACATATCTAAAAAGATATTGACCTTCTCTCCTTTCACTAGCCATTTTTTCAACTCTTCTAAGTTTATTTAAATCATTATTTTGATCATATTTTTCAATAAGATCAAATACATCGTCACGAGTAAAATTTTTAGGAAGGTCTTTTAGAATTTCTCTTTCTTCTGTAATTGTAGTCGTTTCTTTTATTAATGAAGTATTACTACAATTTTTATAATCTTCCATATCGCCTATTGTAAGCATATTTTTATCTCTTAAATATCTTACAAACAATCCCTCTATTATATGGCTTTCTATTTCGCCTACACAATCGTTTGCAGGATCTCTTTTAGGGACATTATTTCCAGCCCTAACATTATCTAGCAAGCTTCGATGATACGCGGAAATTGCGTGTCCAAGTTCATGTGCTGTTGTTGATAAATCTTCAATAGACCCATGCAAATACACATTAAATTCCAAGAATTTATTTTCATCACTATGTCCCACTGAACTTGAATTTCTATCGTCTTTAGGAACACTATTAAAATACACATGAGAGTTTCCATCTGGGTCTATAAAATATGGGTCTGTTCCATTTAAAATACTATCAACAACATTTACCTTTCTAGGAAGATATTTTCCAAAAAAAGCGTGCATACATTTTTGAACATCTTCTTTTGTAAAATTAATATCCCTAAGCCTACCATTTGGAATATAATCAACGGTTTTCCCTAGTGAGCCCACAACCTCGTAAAGCGAAAGTGTATCGGCTTCACAACTAGACATAAACTTAACGTAATCATGCATTGATTCTGAATTATATTTCGCCACAAAATTATCAATAAATCTATTAATATCTTCTTCTTTTATATCTCTTATTCTTGGGTCAACTCTCTTAATGATATTCATAACAACATCTATTCTTTTCATAAATTTTCTCCCATTTATCCTATATAAATATTATATCACAATATAAGTAAAATTGCAATTATATAATTACAATATGTGGTAAGAGATAATTTAGTAAAAACCCAATATATTGTATTAGATAGTTAATTTGGTCACATTGAAATGATATGTATTAAAAACAAAAAAAACTCTCTAAAAATAGAGAGTTTTCTTGGTGCCGAAGACCGGGGTCGAACCGGTATGAGGAGTTACCCTCGCAGGATTTTAAGTCCTGTGCGTCTGCCTATTCCGCCACTTCGGCAAATTTGGAGGCACCACCCAGATTCGAACTGGGGATGAAGGTTTTGCAGACCTGAGCCTTACCACTTGGCTATGGTGCCATCAAAATATATTCATCTTCTGTAAAGTTAAGGTCAGTAGATAAAAAAATGGAGCGGAAGACGAGATTCGAACTCGCGACATTTGCCTTGGCAAGGCAACGCTCTACCACTGAGCCACTCCCGCATACTTAAAACTTATTATTTATTTATGATGGAATCTTTATTTTGTTGCCTAAAGCATAAATTGCTTTAGAACAACATCTAAAAATTCAAAACTGTGGTGAAAGGAAAATTGAGAAAAGAGGTTACGCATGTAATGTATCTAACCACAATCAATACAACATGCTATCGGTAAAAATAATGGTGGGAGTTATAGGGCTCGAACCTATGACCTCCTGCTTGTAAGGCAGATGCTCTCCCAGCTGAGCTAAACTCCCACATAATTTCACGTCCATATTGAAACGCACTAATAATATACCAAAAACTCTATAAAATTGCAACAGTTTTTTGAAAGTTTTTTATATTTTTTAATTTTTTTTATTTTGCTTTAAATTATGCCTTTGCCCTACTTATATACTCCACATTATTTTAACCTAAAAATTTTATGTTATTACATTATTAAAATTAAACTACAACAAAAAAAGTAGGGTTTTTACCCTACTTTTAAAAAACTTATGAAATCTTGGCTAATTGAAACTACTTATTAGTGACAATCTTTAGTTGTAGAAGTTTTTCTGCACTTTCTGCCGTTATCAGCTCCGCATTCAGTACGTTTTTGCTTTCTACTTGTTTTTTCAGTTTTTCTTGCCATTATTTCACCTCCTATATACACAAAACACATATTTTTGTAAGATAGTTTTTCATAAAGTTATGATAGAATGTATCTTTTTTAAAGTTTAATATCTGTTTTGTTATTAATAGTATTGACGAATTTTGACAAATAATGTAGAAATATTGCTGGGAATATATGTAAACAAAAAAAACGGCCATTTAAAGCCGTTTTTTATTATAATCATATCAATATAAGATTATTCTAAACTAATAATGTAGTAATAAACAGGTTGTCCGCCATAGATTAAAGTAACATCGCAAGCAGGATATTTTTGTTCTACTTCAGCCCTTAAAATTTCTGCTTCTTCTTCAGGAATTTCTTTGCCATAGAACAATGTAATATTAGTAACATTATCATTGATAATTTTTTCAATTAATTGAAGTGTCGTGTCTTTTACAAGTTGACCTTTAGCCAAGATTGCCTTGTCGTCAAGACCAATAATATCACCCTTTTCAAGGTCAAATCCGTCTACATTTGTAGTACGAACAGCATATGTAACAGAACCTGCCATAACTTGATCCTTAGCATTAAGCATAGCATCTAGGTTTTCTTCTAGTGTTCCGTCTGGGTTAAATGCTAGTGCTGAAGCCAAGCCTTGTGGAACATTTTTAGTAGGAATAACGTGAATATACTTCTTAGTAAGTGCTTTTGCTTGTTCGGCAGCCAAAATGATGTTTTTGTTGTTTGGCATTACAAACACATTCTTAGCATTTACTTTATCTACTGCTTTTGCAATATCATCGGCACTAGGGTTCATGGTTTGACCACCTTCGATGATGTTATCTACCATAATGTCTTTAAATACATTTGCAATTCCGTCACCAGGAGCAACTGCAACCATACCAAAGTCTTTAAGGTCTTTTTCTTGTTGGGTGCGAAGACGTTTCATTTCACGGTTTTGCTCCAACATGTTTTCAATTTTAATGTTAATAATTTCACCAAGTTCTAGCGCATTGCCAATTGCAAGGTTTGGTTGGTTTGTGTGGACATGAACCTTAACAAGTTCCAAGTCACCAATACAAACTACACAGTCACCAATGTTAAGCAAGTTTTCACGAAGTTTATCAATATCACTTGCTGTTGTTTTCTTTTTCATATGGGTAACCATAAATTCAGTACAATATGCAAATTCAATATCTGCAAGGTTGTCCAAATTAACAAAGAAGTCGTTGTTATCGGCAATTAATGTAGAATTAATTTCTTCCATATTAATTTCAATATCTTCTTCGCCCATAATTACACGTTGCATACCAGCAAAGATTACAAGCAAACCACGACCACCAGCATCTACTACCCCAGCTTTTTTAAGCACTGGAAGCATTTCAGGTGTTTGTTGAAGAACTGCTTCACCGTCTTGCAAAACTGCTTCAAAGAAAGGTTCAAAGTCGCCATACTTTTTGCTATGACGAGTTGCAGATTCACCAAGCGAACGAATAACTGTAAGAATTGTGCCTTCTTTAGGTTGTGTAACAGCCTTATAAGCAACTCCTGCACCTTCAACTAAAGCCTTTGCAAAGATTTTAGTTGTGATGTCTTTTTCGGTTTTGCCAATTACTGTGCACATACCTTTTAAAATTTGAGAAAGAATAACACCAGAGTTTCCTCTTGCACCACGAAGTGCACCTCTTGCAACACTATCTGCAATTGGGCTAAAAGATGTTTCTAAGCAAGCGTTAAGTTCCTTAACGGCTGTATTTAATGTAAGACTCATGTTAGTACCAGTATCACCATCTGGAACTGGAAATACATTTAGTGAGTCAACGAATTTTTTGTTATCGTCCAAAACTTTAGCACCTGCGTTTAGCATTTTTCTAAACGTGGTGGTATTAATTGATTTAAGCATTTTAAAATAATCTCCTATAAACTCTAAGGGCTATACTCTAACCCCAACAACATTAATATTAACTGAGTCGGCAATCATACCTGTAAATTTTTCTACGCCATATTTAATAGCACTTTTTAAGTTTTCAGTAACGGTGGAAATAGACACACCATATTTAATGATTACAAACAAATCGATATAAATTCTGTTATTTACAGTGATTATATTAACGCCTTTTACTTTGCTTTTTTTCTTAGACCAAAAGTCTGATGCTTTTTGGCTAACAAGATCAACAATGCCATAACAATCACGTGCAATATGACTAGCAACCAATGCGATAGCTTCGTTGCTAATAGTAATTTTTCCATAGGCATTTATTGTATTTACTGCCATAAAAAAGACCTCCTTTAATCACTACTCATAAAGTAATTTATTACCTAATATTCATTTAATATGCGAAAAAACATATTCTCGCCTTAAACTTACATTGTAGATTTTACAATAATTCACATAATTTTGCAAGAGATTTTAATTAAGTTGTTAGGAAATATAGTATTTAGAAAAATTTTTTGATTTTTTTCTTGCAAATTACAATAAAGTTTGATATACTTAGTTGCAAATGAAAATTATACGAATTACTTTGGGGGTACAAAATGGCAAAAGAATGTTATATTTGTGGAAAAGGAAAAGTGGCAGGAAATAAAGTTAGCCACTCACATATTGCTACAGGCAGAACTTTTGATGCAAATCTACAAAAGAAACCTGTTGATATTGACGGCAAGGCTACTAAGAAATATATCTGCACTAAGTGTTTGAAAACTCTTAAAAAAGATAACCAATAATTAGTATAAAAAATATCCACTTTACTAGAAGTGGATTTTTTTATTTTTATGTATCCTTATTTCCCAAAACCACACTACTCTAAAAGTTGCTTTCTAAATATCAACTTTAAAAGCGGTTTTAAAATAAATGGACACTTAATGCAAATTATTTTCATATACTTTCTCCCTATTATTTGATATATATGATTTATTGGTGTTATTAGTGTCTAAACATCAAATATAAATACTAACTCTCTTATTTTTAGATATTGAGAATAAGATACTTAATAAAATATAAATATAAAAAAACAGTGATTTTGACTTCACTGTTTTTTATTTAATAAATTTTTAACATCTTTATTATATTTACATACAAAATATTTAAAATGGACTGTACGTAAACACTACCAACTATTTTGTTCTAATGTTGTCGTATTTGCCTTTTTTAATAATTTCGTTTGGAATGTCTTTAATGTCATTATTCTTAATAATAGATGCAAGTGCTTCTTTATCAGTTTTTTCAGGTAATTTACTTGCTGCTTCCTTTAAACTATCCATATTTTGTTTTTCACGTTCATCATTTCGTGATTTAAGTTTAGTTTCAGCATTTAAGTGATTAATTAAATTTTGTTTATCATTTTTCGCCTTAATAGCATATAATACCTTTTCGTTAAGTTTTTCTTCAGGTACAGGTGTTTTAACCTTCATATCTTCTTTCATTTTTTCAGGTTTAACAACAATTTGTAATCTTGGGCAGTCTTTAAAAACGTTTTTCGCATTACATTCTTCAACCAAGTGTTCTGGAATTACTGCCATTTGTAATGCTTTACAACCCTTAAATGCTTCTTCTCCAATCTCAGTTACACCATCTGGAATTTCGATGGTTTGAAGGTGTTTACAACCAGCAAATGCTCTATCACCAATTCTTTCAAGGTTAGTTGGCAATACAACATTATCAAGTGATTCGCAATTTTCAAATGCCCCTTCTTCCAAATCAACAAAAGAATCATCAATAAATAATCTCTTTAACGATGTGCAATTTGCAAATGCATATTGTCCAATAATTCTTTTAGCATTACCTTCAGTATCTTTAGACATAAGAAATGCACTTTCTAGATTTTTACAACCATAAAATGCCTCTACACCAATAAAGAAAGTATCATTAATACTATTAATAGCCTTTAATGCTTTAGATTTTTCATATGCTCCAACACCAATAGCAACTACATTTTCAGGAATTGAAATCATGCCATACTCATCAATATCACTTTCTGCACCTTCAACTAGCACATCTCCACCTTCAGCAACAGTAATCTTAACTTTGCCATCTTGTATTGCATCTTGTAATGATTTCTTTGTAAAATTTTCTATTTTCACTCTCTTTTCCTCCATGAATTATTATTATTATAATAATACCATAAAATTACCTTTTTGTCAATTATAACACACTTATTACTACAATTACCATTACTATTATTATTTTGTTTTTTAGTATGTTTAACAATGAAAAAAAACTCATTATAAAACAAATTGAATTGTAAAAAAATCTAGCAGAATTGTGCTAGATGTTTTTTTATAACTTATGAACTTTTTCAATTAGTTTTGCTCGGCTTGAACTATTATAAAGGCAACTCCCCATAACAACCATATCTACACCTGCATCGGCAAGTGCTTTTAGATTATCTTCATTAACACCACCGTCAACTTCAATTTTGACAGGATAATCGTACTCGTAGATAATGCCACGTAGTTCCTTAATTTTAGGAATTGTATTGCTAATCATTTTTTGACCGCTTTTACCTGGGTCCACCCCCATTACAAGCACAACATCAACCAAAGGAAGCAAATGTTTAATATCTTTGATAAAAGTGTTAGGTTTAATACTAAGCCCTACAAGCATATGGCTTTTTCTAATAATATCAAATGCTTTCACTAAATCTTTATCATTCTTAAATGCTTCGTAGTGCACTGTTATGATATGTGGCTTAATTTTAACAACACTCTTTAGTGTCGAAAAGGGTTCGGCTTCCATAATATGCACATCAAGAGGAACAACAATATTATCCCAAACTTCCTTAATAGTGTTAAGGTTTAAAGCATCGTGACCAACAAAGTTTTCACGCATTATATCGCAATGAACATAATCAACCTTCATATCTTGAAGATTACGGCAATATTCTGCCGATTTTTCTTCTGAACATGGATTAAAACTAGCTGATAGTTTAATCATATTTTCTCTCCCATTTTTCTTTCAATTCTGAATATATTTTACAATATCTATCAAATCGTGACAAGCAAATTTTGCCTTCTTCCACCGCTTTAACTACACCACAATCTTTTGCCTTAGAATTTATATGGTCGCAACCAACATATCTACAATTGTCTTCAAACACTTTAAAGTCATCATAATAGTCTTTTAACTCGCTTGGTTTTAAGTCAAGTGACAACATACTAAAGCCTGGAGTATCGGCAATGTAAATATTGTTGTCCATTATATATATTTCATTGTGTCTAGTTGTGTGCTGACCACGCTCTATTTTAGAACTAAGACCATTTGTTTGAAGATTTAAATTAGGACTTATAGCATTAATTAGGCTACTTTTGCCTACTGCACTTTGTCCTGCAAATGCTGAAATTTTATTTACAAGTAATTGTTTTAATTCGGTGACATCATTATTAACAGCCGAAACAACGATTATTTTATATGTTGGAAATTGTCCCTTAATTTCTGCAATTTCTTGCTCTGACAAAATATCGGATTTATTAATAACAATAATTGGAGTTATGTTGTTTATTTTGGCATAAATAATAAGTTTGTCTATAAGCAAATAATCTGGTTTTGGTGATTTAGACAAAACAATAAAAAGTTGGTCAAGATTTGAAATGTACGGACGTACTAATTGATTTTTTCGTGGCAAAATTTTAGTGATTACATTTTTGTCTTTATCGTAATCATTAACCGAAAATTCTACAATATCGCCAACAAGTGGTTTATTGTTTTTCTTAATTAACCCACTTAAAATACAGTTGTAGGGCTTACTTTCATACACTAAGTAATTAGCCCCCATAACCTTTAGTACTCTACCCTGCATTACTTTTTATCCGTTTTTAAATTTTTGTTTCTAAGTTGACCGCAAGCACCGTCAATATCTTCACCAATAGTACGACGCATTGTTGCACTAATTTTAAACTTATATAATGTTGTCAAAAATGTATTACAACTATCAAGGCTTGGTGCTTTTAGTCCACGTTCCTTAACTTCATTAAGTCTAATTAAATTAACATGGCAAGGAAGATCTTTTAAAAGCATAGCAAGTTCTTTAGCATGTGCAACCTTATTATTAACACCATCAATAAGAGTGTATTCAATAATAAAACGGCGATTAGTAATTGTATGATAATACTTTGCTGCTTCCAAAACTTCGTGAATGCTATATCTTTTAGCGATAGGCATAATTTGCTGGCGAATTTCGTCATTTGGTGCATGAAGTGAAATACAAAGTGTGACAGCATAACCTAGGTCGGCTAATTCTTCAATTTTACGTGGAATACCACATGTAGAAACAGAAATATTTCTAACACTAATATTAAGCCCCTCTTCGCAAGTTACAAGCTTTAAAAACTTAGTAACATTATCAAAGTTGTCAAGTGGTTCGCCACAGCCCATAAGCACAACATTTGTAATTTGGCGGTCTTTTAAGTTTCCACCAAGACTTGCATTAACTGCCGTAATTTGCCCTAAAATCTCGCCTGCTGTAAGGTTTCTAACAAATCCATTTAGCGAACTAGCACAAAAAGCACAGTTCATCTTACAGCCAACTTGTGTACTTACACATAATGTGTTGCCAAACTTATATTGCATAAGCATTCCTTCAACAAGGTTTCCGTCTGGTAAGGTGTAAAGAAACTTTGTGTTTTTATCTTTACTTACTTGCTTTTTAGTGATTTTAACTGGTTGCATAACAAAACCATTTTGTTGTAATTTTTCCAGTAAACTTTTTGGCAAGTTAAGTTTGTCACCATAATCTTTGCCAGACTGCAAAGCGTTAAAAAGTTGTTCGGCACGAAATTTTTGTTCGCCCAAACTAAGCATAATTCCTTTAAGTTCGTCTAATGTGTAATCAAGTAAAATTTTCATTTTCTTATTAACCTTCCTATAAAAAATCCTTCTGTTTTGCTAAGGTGTGGATAAAATGTATAACAATTATTCTCGTTTAAAACATTAAGTCCAAATGCGTTAATGGGTGTTAGTTTAAAATCAGGGTGTGATTTTAAGAAATCATTAACAATATCATTGTTTTCTTGTTTTAAAAGTGAACAAGTTGAATATAGTAATACACCACCTTTTTTCACATACTTTGCATTGTTTTCAAGTATGGCTTTTTGTGTTTTTATTATTTCATTAAGTGTGTCGGCTGTTCGATTTAGAAGAATGTCTGGTTTTTTATTTACAACCCCCAACCCCGAACAAGGTACATCACAAAGCACATAATCAAATGCGTTTTCGAATTTTGGATTAAAAGCAGTCGCATCTTGTTTTAATGCAGTAACATTTTTAATGCCAAGTTTTTTCATGTAGTTTTCTACAAGCAGTACCCTATGAGAATGTAGGTCACAAGCGGTGACCTTGATACTTGGGTCAATGCTTGCAATAACTGCCGTTTTTCCACCTGGTGCACTTGTCGCATCAAGTACGGTGCTATTAGGTGTAACACCAAGTGCAAGGCTTGCAATCAAACTTGGTAGCCCTTGCACAACATATCTATTTTTAAACACATCATCATGTTTTAGCAAGTTATTATAATCTACATATAGTGTAAAGTCAAGAACCGTTTTTTCATAAGCAATTTCGCATTTATTAAGGTCTTCAATAAATACATTTACATTGCCCAAAATTCTAATGTGAGTATAAGTTGTAAGTGGTTCTGACAAAAATGCTTCTACAAAATCATATGGTCTATTGCTTAAAAACTTATCGATAACCCACATTGGATAACTAAACTTAACACTTAAATATTCTTTTGTGCCATGCTTTGGAAGTTCTACTTGTGAGTTAATAACATTTTTTAGTGTAGCATTTACAAAGCCACCAACATACCTATCATATTGTTTTTTTGCAATTTCTACAAGTTCGTTTACAACCGCATAAGGTGGAATACCGCTAACTTCTTCTGAAATATATCTACCCATTTTTAGTAGCAAAACAACTTGTGGTTTTGTATTTGGTTTAATGTGCTTTTTTACGACATAATCAAGATAAATGTCTTTTTGCAAAACACCATAAACAATCTTAGTGACAAGGTTGTTATTAATGTCTTTTTTTTCTTTCAAAAACCTATTAAGTTCTATATTAGCATATGCTCCGTCATAATAAACTTTTTTCAAGATGTCATATGACTCTAAAAATTCCTTGTTCAACTAACAATTGCTCCTAAATTAATTTTTTTGCCATTTAAATAACTTTTTGCAGTCATTCGCTTGCCATTTTCTGGCTGAATCTCGGTAAATTCAATTGCACCATCACCGCATTTTACTATAAGTCCAGTCTTATTATTTGCAACAACAACTTCTCCATTAGCACCTGTATAATCACTTGAAGCCACTTGTGCTCTATATACTTTAAAGTTGTTTCCTTCTATTGTGACCTTAGCCACTGGCCAAGGATTAATTCCGTGAATTAAATTACAAAGTGTCTGTGCTGATTTATTAAAGTCAAGTTTTGAAAGTTCTGGCTTTAACATTGTGCAAGTTGTTGCAAGACTAGGGTCTTGTGGTGTAAGTGTAAAATTACCACTTTCAAGCATTGTAAGGGCTTTAATGATACATTCTGCCCCGACATGACTTAATCGCTCAAACAACTCTTCACTTGTTTCATACTTTTTTATTTCGACTTCGCTTTTTAAAAGAATATCTCCATCATCAAGTCCAACATCGGTTTTTAAAATTGTTATGCCACATGTAGGCTCACCATTAATAATACTCCATTGGATTGGTGCTGCACCTCTATACTTAGGCAAAATACTACCGTGAATATTGTACATTCCGTATGGTGTAATATCTAAAATTTCTTTACTAAATATTTGACCATATGCACAACTTATCATAATATCGGCATTAAGTTTTTTAAGTTCTTCAACACCGTCACGACGCACTTTTTCAAATTGCAAAACAGTTATTCCGTGTTCAACTGCAAATTGTTTTACTGGGCTAAACACTGGTGTTTTTTTTCTGCCAACCGGCTTATCAAGTTGGGTCACAACCGCAAGTACTTCGTGATGTTCACTTATTGCTTTTAATGACGGAACAGCAAATTCTGGTGTTCCAAAAAATATTACTTTCATTAAAACCTATCCTATTTGTTTTTATTTTTTTCTGGGTTATAAACACCTGTCATAATATCTGTAAACAGAATACCATCTAGGTGGTCACACTCATGACAAATACACCTTGCAAGCATGCCTGTAGTAGTAAGCGAATATTGTTCGCCATATCTATTAAATGCCTTAACAGTGATTTGTTTTGGGCGATTTACATAGCCTTGAATGTTTGGAACACTTAAACAACCTTCAATACCACTTTCTTCACCTTTTTTATTAGTTATTTCAGGGTTAACCATATCAAGTTTTATGCCGTCAACTTCTACCACAACAACACGTTTTAACACACCAATTTGGTCTGCTGCAAGACCAATGCCGTTGTTTAAAAGCATTGTTTCGTACATATCGTCAAGAAGTACACCAAGTTTTTCATCAAAAACTGTTACTGGTTTGCACTTTTTTGATAGGATTTCATCTCCCCTTAATACAATTTTTCTTGTTGCCATATATTTTTCTCCATATAATTATTATACCACATTTTAACTTAGAGATAAAGGATTTAACTCTACAAAACACGAAACAAGTTTGTTTTTGTTGTTGTCTAAAATGTCATATAATTCGTTTTTTATTTCTTCCGCTTTCGATACACTATATCGCATTAAAATTTGGTATCTATATTTGTTTTTTATTTTAGTAACAGGTGATTTCATTGCTTCTAGAAAATAAAAATCTTTACCATATTTTACCCTTAATTCTTTTAACCTTAAAAACAAATTATGGGTCAAATCACGTGCCTTTTCGTCATGTTCGCTTGTAAGCAAAACCCTAACAATCTCGCTAAATGGTGGGAAAAGTGTGGTTTCTCGCAAATTTATTTCCTTGTCATAAAACTTATTGTAATTGTAAGCCGAACAAAGTTTGTAAACATAATGTTTTGGAAAATATGTTTGAAGCACAACCTTGCCATCTATTTTACTACGACCGGCCCTTCCCGCAACTTGTGTGATAAGTTGGAATGTTTTTTCACTTGCCCTAAAATCACCAAAATAAAGGCTTAAGTCTGCGTCCAAAATACCCACTAAGTTTACCTCAGGAAAGTCGTGCCCTTTAGCAATCATTTGTGTGCCCACAAGTATTGCTGGTTTTGATGCACCAAATTCACCTAATATTTTTGCATAAGCATTTTTGTTTTGTGTGGTGTCATTGTCCATTCTAAGAACTTTTACATTAGGGAATATTTCTCGTAATTGTTCGCAAACTTGTTCTGTGCCAACTCCACCATATTTTAGATTATCGCTTCCACATGTTGGGCACTTAGTAAGCACTTTATATCGTTTGCCACAATAGTGGCACTTAAGTTGGTTATCTTCTTTGTGATATGTAAGCGATACGTCACATGCTTCGCATTTTGGCACATAACCGCAGTCACGACACATCAAAAACGAACTGAAACCACGGCGGTTTATAAATAAGATTGCTTGTTTTTCTTCGGCAACGGTTTTTTCTAGTTCCGCCATAAGTTGTTTTGAAAATGGTGTTTTATTGCCCATTCTAAATTCACTGCACATGTCAGCAATTTCAATTGGTGGCATTGGTTTGCCATTAATTCGTTCTGGCATTTCAAGTAGTTTTAACTCGCCTGTTTCGGTAAGGTGATAAGTTTCAATACTAGGTGTTGCACTTCCAAGAAGTAATGAGCAATTGTTGTACTTTGCCCTAAGTTTTGCAATGTCATAGGTATTATATCGTGGGTTTGAGTCACTAACATACGAACTATCATGCTCTTCATCAATTATGATAACACCCAAATTTTCTAGCGGTGCAAATATTGCACTTCTTGCACCAATAGCAATTTTTGCTTCACCGCTATATAGCCTGTACCACTCGTCAAACTTTTCTCCTGCCGATAAACCGCTGTGTAACACGGCAACGGTATTACCAAATCTTGCTGTAAATACTCTTATCATTTGTGGTGTAAGTGAAATTTCTGGTACTAGCATTATGGCTGTTTTGTTTTGCTTTAACATGTTTTCAATAATGTTTAAGTACACTTCGGTTTTGCCACTACCTGTTACACCGTGCAACAAGTAATTAGCCACATTACCGGTAACTTCGTTTACAACTTGCTGTTGTTTTTCATTAAGTTTTACCTTGTTTTCTTCGGTGCTAATATCGTAGGCTTGACGATTTATGTGCACCATATCAACAAGTAAAATGTTGTTTTTAATAAGTTTATTAATTGTTGAATTAGAAAACATTTTTGATAGTTTTGTAAAATCTGCTTCAGCTGTGTTTTTCATGTAGTTTATAGCTGAAATCTCATTTTTTGCATTGGCTCTAATTTTACTAAAATACTCATCTACCATGTTGTCATCAGTATTAAGGTGCAACATTTTAATCTCAATTTTGTTAACTTTGCCATTCCTAATTTGCGATGGAATGACAAGTCTAACACCATCTACAAGCCTAAGGTGTAATTTTTGCTTTAATTCAAAAATCAAGTTTATAAGTTCGGGTTTTATAATAGGATACTCGTCCATTCGCTTAATAATTGGTTTTAATTTTGAAAAGTCATAAGTGGAAGTGTCGGTTGTTTTAAGCACATAGCCTTCAATTGTTCTACCGCCAAATGGCAACAAAACACGGTCGCCCACTTGTACGCCCATTTCTTCTGGGATTGTGTAGTCAAACACCTTATCCACTTCGCTATTAAGAATATCCACAATAACTTGTGCTATCATAAAGTCCCCTTAAACTAAAAAGTTCTATTGCCTTACAAAAATTAAGCAATAGAACTTAAAAACTAATTAAATAATTAATTATCTTTTTCTACAATCTCACCGTCATAAAATTCGTTAACGGCACGAGTAACAACTTCTTCTTTTTCCTTTTCTTCATCAGTAAGGTCTTTATCTAATTGTTTAGCCCTTTTACCAACTAGTACAGCCAATTTGTAAGGATTACCTTCTGCTTTTTCTACTAATTCGTCAATAGGTGGTTCAAGTAACATAAAATGTCATCTCCTTAAATTTAATACAAAAATATTTTATCACATCAAAACAAAAATTTCAACATTATTTAATAATATTATTTACTATTATTTACTACATCTTGAAAATCTTTTTCGCTAATCACTGTTACACCTAGGGCTTGAGCCTTAGTAAGTTTTGAACCAGCACTTTCGCCAGCCAAAACATAATCGGTGTTTTTAGAAACACTTGTGGTAACTATTGCCCCAAGACCTTCTAAAATTTCGGTGGCTTTTGGACGAGAATAATTTTCTAGTGTACCTGTCAAAACCACGGTTTTTCCACTAAAAATTGACGATTTTATGCTCTTAGATGGATAAACAATTTTTACCCCTGCACTAAATAATTTATTAATCATTTCCATATTAAAATCATCAGCAAAATACTCAACAATATTTTTTGCCATTATTTCGCCAATGTCATTTATTAAAAGCAAATCTTCAACTTTTGCATTTTTTAGGTCATCAAAAGTGGCATAGTGTTTTGCCAAATCTTTAGCAGTCTTATCGCCCACTTGAGATATTCCTAGCGACAAAATAAAGTTGTTAAACTTAGGATTTTTACTCTTTTCAATACTACTTAAAAAGTTTGCAATCTTTTTATCTTTAAATCCTTCAAGAGTCGCAAGTTGTTGGGAAGTAATTGAGTACAAATCACTAAGTTCGCTAATGCCGTATTTTTCGTGAAGTAATCTTATCGTTTTTTCACTAATACCTTCAATATTCATAGCGTTTCGGCTACAATAATGCGAAAATCTATCTATAATTTGTTCCATACAATTATCTTTGTTTGGGCAAAATAGATTAGCACCAATCTCAACTAGTGTTGCACCACAACTTGGGCAATTAAGCGGTTTTTCTATGTTTTTAGAGTCGCTAAAATCTTCGGCAACACCTAAGATTTCTGGAATGACTTCATTGCTACGTCTTACAAAAACCGTGCTACCAATTTTTAGTTTTTTTCTTGTAATGTCGCCATAATTGTTAAGGGTTGCACGTTTTACTGTAGCACCTGCTAGGTCAACAGGTTCTAGTTCTGCCACCGGTGTAATCTTTCCAGTTCTGCCAACTTGCCAAACCACATTTAGTAGTTTCGTTGTTACTTCCAAGGCTTCGTATTTATATGCCAAAGCCCACTTAGGAAATTTATTAGTAACTCCTATTTCATCACGTACGGCAAAGTCATTTACCTTAACCACTGCTCCGTCTATTTGAACATCAAGTGTGCTTTTAATTTCGTCAATTTCCTTAACTTTATTAATGACATTATTTATATCACTAGTAACATAGAAATAATCCACAAGCAAACCATTATCAATCAAAAATTGATGAAGTTCGGATTGAGATTTAATCTGTTTTCCTTCAATAATCAAAACATCATAGAAAAATATATCTACATTACGTTGTTTTGTTACACTTAGGTCTAAAGTTCTAATTGCGCCAGCAACAGCATTACGTGGGTTTTTAAGCGGTTCTGATGCTGTTTCGTTGTACTTTTTAAAGGCACTATTGCGCATCATCGCTTCACCCATTAGAATAACTTTATTCTTAAATGGGATTGTTTTTGGCAAACTTTTAATTGTTTTTATTTGTTCTGTTACGTCTTCTCCAATTTCACCATTTCCACGTGTTGCACCGCATTTTAATATGCCATTTTCATAAGTTACGGTTATTCTAAGACCATCGTACTTATATTCAACAGTATACTCTTGTTTGCCGTATTCGTTGTTAATATCGGTTAGCCATTTTTCAAGTTCTTCGTAAGTGTTACGTTTGTCTAGCGAATATAGTTTCTTTTCGTGAACATGTTTTTTA
Source organism: uncultured Clostridia bacterium (assembly GCA_934754495.1). Lineage (GTDB taxonomy): Bacteria > Bacillota > Clostridia > Christensenellales > UBA1242 > UBA11490. The sequence continues at coordinate 35,132 of CAKVHW010000004.1, read as the reverse complement.
AAGCCCTTTAAAATAGTATCACCTACTTGTTTTGTAGGGCTATCTTCTAGCACAATACCAGACTGCTTTTCAAGGTCTACAAGCGTATAATATAGTTTATCATATTCCTTATCAGAAATTGTGGGATTATCTAAAACATAATAATTGTAGTTATGCTTTTTAATCTCGGCTATTAAACTTAGCATTCTAGCAATTGTGTCCATTACTATTCTCCTATTTAATAATTTTAAGCGGTGCAAAACTTAGTACTAGCGTCTTAACACCAACTGTCTTAAAGTTTACGGTTACTGATTTATTATCGCCACTACCATCAACTTTCATAACATTGCCTATACCAAACTTAGGGTGCAATACCATTGTGCCAACTTCAAAGTCCTTCTTTTCTCCGTTTGGAGTAGAACCAGCAGATTTTGAAGCATTAAGTTTTACTTCCCAAGGATTACCTATTGAAACAGGTGTCTTAGATGCAAAACCGCTTGGCTCATCGGCATATCCACCAAACGAACTACCAGAACCGGCAAATTTATTTTCGAATTGTTTGTTATAACCGCCTTGTGAATATCCGCCATAGTTGTTACCATAACTTGCCTTACTGTAGCCATCATTATAACTATTTTGATATTCTCCGCCGTAGTTGAATTTAGGTTCTTCTTTTGGCACAGACAAACCCATTTCCTTAATAAATCGGCTTTCAACTGTATAGTTGCGTTTGCCGTATAAAAATCTTGATTTTGCACGAGTAATATAAAGTTTTTTCTTAGCACGTGTCACCGCAACATACATCAGCCTACGTTCTTCTTCAAGTTCGTCATCGTTGTCAAGTGCACGACTTAGCGGAAACGAACCTTCTTCGGCACCTATTATAAACACATAGTTAAATTCTAGCCCCTTACTTGCATGAACTGTGCTTACACTTACACCATCTTCGGAATCATCATCTTGCAAGTCATTTTGAAGTGTAACAGACTGCAAATAATCCACAATGCCGTCACCTTCATTGTTTTTCTCATACGATTCAACCGATTGTACAAATTGGTCTATGTTAAGTTTACGGTTTATATCATCTTCATTTTTTGTGTTATATAGTTCGTTTATTTCAGTGATTTTTAAAAGTTCTTTTACAAAATCGGTCATGCCCATTGTTTCATAACTTGACTTAATTTTATCAATAAGGCTAGCAAAATCACGTAGTTTTAGTTTTGCACTGCCAATGTCATAACTATCTATATCGTCCAGAATTTCAACAATTGAAAGTCCTGTTTGTTGGCTTAGTGACAACAACTTGTCAATGGTGGCTTGCCCTATACCACGTTTTGGATAATTGATAATTCTTACAAGGCTATTATTATCTTTAGGGTTAACAATTATAGACAAGTATGCAAGAATATTTTTAATTTCAAGACGTTCGAAGAATTTAAAAATACCGCTTACAGTGAATGGAATGTTATAATTAAGTAGTCTTTCTTCAATAAGTCTACTAAGGGCACTAATACGCATTAGCACTCCTATCTCCTTGTAATCTACCCCTTGTGAAGTAAGGTTGTGAATAGTACGTGCCACATAATCGGCTTCATCTGTTTCTTCGCCGGCTGTATAGTATGTAATTTTTTCGCCTTCATCATTTTCGGTGTACAAGGTTTTATCAATACGAGAAGTATTATTTTTAATAAGTTTGTTTGCTCCGCCAATTATGTTTTTGGTACTTCTATAATTTTGTTCTAGTTTGTACACCTTAACATTGCCAAATTCTTTAATAAAGTTTTTAATATTTTCAATATTAGCACCACGCCAACCATAAATACATTGGTCTTCATCACCTACAACAAAAATATTGTGATGTTTTGCTGACAAGATTTTTACAAGTTTGTACTGAATGGTATTAGTATCTTGAAACTCGTCTACCAAAATATAGTGAAATTTATTTTGATAATACTCTGCCACCTGTGGGCATGTTTGAAACATTACAAGAGTTTTCATAAGCAAGTCATCAAAGTCAAGCGCATTATTGGCTTTTAACGTGTCTTCATATGCTTGATACACTTTTACAATGTCGGCAATATCAGGATTATACGAAAATTGTTTGCCATATTCTATTGGGTTAAGACCTTCGTTTTTAGCTGTTGAAATATGATAGTCTGCTTTACTTTTAAAATCGTCATCAAGGTTAAGAGATTTAATTACTTGTTTTATAATCTTATCTCTATCAGATGTGTCGTAAATGGTAAAATATCTATTATAACCATCTAGGTGATAAATGTTTTCCCTAAGCATTTTAGCACACATTGCATGAAAGGTGCTTATCCAAACATTACCATTGCTTGTCATTTGATTAATACGTTCTTTCATTTCATTTGTGGCTTTATTAGTAAATGTAATAGCCAATATGTTTTCTGGGTGAACGTGTTTTTCTTCAATAAGGTACACAATACGATGTGTAAGTAATCTTGTTTTGCCACTACCAGCACCAGCAGATACAAGCACTGCACCTTCGGTGTCAACGGCAATTTTATGTTGTAACTCATTAAGCGAATCTAGTGAATACATTTTAACTCCTAATTATCTAGAGTATTATATCACACCGCTTGTAACTTTCAAAATATAATAAAAAAATTTCCATAATTATATGGAAATTAACTAATTTTTTGTAATGACAAATCATACTTTTCTTTTATGCGATTGTACTTTTCACATAGCGACAAAATATAATGTTGTTTTTCATATTCATTAAGGGTATTAAAATAGCTCTTATCTACAAGTTTGCCAATAGGATTAAATAAGGTTTCGCCACTTTCAATTAATGACATAACCTTGTTTTCAAACTTCACGTCCAATTGGTCTATTGTAACAAACTCTGCCTTAACCTTATGTCTTTTAAGTGCAAGAGCATTTTGATAAAAGTAATCACTAGGTTTTGTTTTTATATTATTTCTAATCTGGGTGGCAGAATAATTACCTTCTTTCATTCGTTGTTTAGCAAGGCTTGCTAGTCTTTTTAAATTGTTATCGTTTTTCATATTATCACTTCCCTTTTGTATTTATTAAAATTATACCATTTGGGGAGTGATTTTTCATAGTATATGCATATACTAAAAAAACAAAAAAGTGTCGATTATTGGCACTTTTTTGAAATAGTTATCATATTTTGTTATCTATTTTTTTTGTTTCTTTTAATAGCTGCTTTTTGTTTCTTTTTACGTTTTACACTTGGCTTTTCGTATTGTTCGTGTTTTCTTAAATCGCCAATGATGCCGTCTTTTTGACATTTACGTTTGAAACGTTTGATAGCGCTTTCAACGCTTTCTGTTTCACCAACTCTAACTGTTGACATTACCTAATTCACCCACTTTTATATCAAATTACTAGTATTATTATACGAAAAAATTGGCTTTTGTCAACCATTTATCGCAAATTTATGCTGGATTCCAATCCATTTGCTTGCCAGCTAAAATATGAACATGCAAATGCGGAACACTTTGACCAGCATCATCGCCCTGATTTATAATAAGCCTGTAGCCGTTATATAAACCAAGTTCGGTGCTTAATTTTGAAATTTTGTTAAGAATTTTGCCTAAATTAACCATATCATCATCACGTTGTTCAATCAAAAATTTATAGTGCTTTTTAGGAATTGCAAGAAAATGCAAGGGTGCTTTTGGTGCAATATCTTTAATAATAATCATTAGATCATCTTCGTACACTTTTTGTGTTTGAATTTCACCATTTATCATTTTGCAAAACAAACAATCTTCCATTTTATACTCCTTTAAACAAGTTCACCTTTTGCGCCATCTAGCAAAGGTTCTACTAGTTTTACTACTACTAGTTTATCAGTTTTGGTGTCTTGTGGCAAATAAAACTTAATATAATTTTCGCTATACCCCACAACATAACCTGCTTCATGATCTTCGGTAAGCACAGTAAACTTATGTCCCACAAACTGATTTATGTAGTTGTGTTTACATTCTTCAACCACTTTTTCAAGGTCATTTACACGTTGTTTTTTCACTTTTAGTGGTAAATCTTCCTTATACAACTTGCTAGCAACAGTGCCTTTTCGTACACTATATGGGAAGATATGTGCATCACCAAACTTTGCAAGTTTTACAAAATTTACTGTTTCTAAAAATTCTTCTTCGGTTTCCATTGCAAAACCAACAATAATATCGGTAGTGATATTTGCAATTGGAAAATAAGACCTAATAAGTTGAACTTTTTCTAAAAATTGTTCGGCTGTATAATGCCTATTCATTCGCTTTAACACACTATTACTACCACTTTGAAGACTTAGATGGAATTGCGGACAAAAGTTTGGCATTGCTTTTAGAGTTTCTAAAAGTTCTTTTGTAATAACGTTTACTTCCAAACTTCCTAATCTAATACGGCTTTTAATATGTGCAAGCTCTCTCATAAGTTGTGGAAGTGATGGGCTAAAACTGCTTATATCAATTCCGCTTACAACAATTTCCTTGCAAGTAAGTGATAGTTTTTCAGCCTCGCCAACAATTGACGGAATATCTCGGCTACGACTTCTACCACGAAGGTATGGAATAAGACAATAGTTGCAAAAGTTGTTACAGCCGTCTTGGATTTTCAAAAAAGCCCTATTTGTAGTCACTTTTGGCGATTCTATACTTTCATAGCAAGTTGAAAATTCGTATGTTGTAAACACTGGTTTTTCAATAATATCAAGAATGTTTTGTTTTCCTTCGGTGCCAATTACACTAAAAACATTTGGTTTGTTTTTAAATTGTTCGATGTTGTTTTGGCTGGCACAACCACAAACGACAATTTTAGCATTTGGATTATGACTAAGGCATTTTGCAACATACTGACGGCTTTTTTTCTCACTTTCGGCTGTTACGGCACATGTGTTTATAATGTAAATGTCCGCCACATCATCGTCCGACAACGTATAACCATTATCTATAAGTTTGCTTGTAATTGCATCGCTTTCGTATTTATTCATTTTACACCCTAAGGTGATTACTTTAAATTTCATATATTCCACTCGTCCATTAAATACATAACAACCCCTGTAAGTGCTATGCTGGCTGTTTCGGCACGCAAAATACGTTTGCCAAGGCTAACACTAGTTGCATTAGGTTGTTTTTCGATTTCTTTTATTTCGTCTTCGCTAAATCCGCCTTCACTGCCCACAATTATTGCAACCTTATTTTCATGCGAAAATTTAACGTCTTTTAAATTCTTTGTTTTTTCAGTTTCGTTTGCGAAAATCACAACATCAAAACCGCTTAAACTTTCCACCAACTTAGCAAAAGAAAGTGTTTTTTCTACATGCATTGGAATGCTTCGTTTACATTGTTTTACACTTTGGTTTGCCACTGTTTGAAGTTTGTCTTGTTTGTTAAACTTATCTTTGCTTGTAATGTATCTACTTTCAAATGGTACAAAAGTTTTCACACCAAGTTCGTTAAGTTTTTGTACAATTAGGCTCATATTTTCCGACTTTGTTAGGGCTTGAAAAACCGTCACATCGGCTTTAGGATTGTAAGTATTTTCGCTTTTACTTACAACTTCTAACAAGGTGTTATTTTTAGCAATTTTTGATATTTTACAAATGTAATCAAATTCATCACCACAAACAACAATTACTTCTTCACCTTCATTAAGACGCAAAACATTTTTTAGGTGGTTGTGTTCGCTACCATCTAAAACTACTTGATTGTTGTTAAGTTGTGACTTATCTACATAAAATCTTTTCATAGCATCATTATATATCAATTTGAAAATTTCTTCAACAATTAATTTACTATATTAAAAAAATAAAAGCTTGAAAATCAAGCTCTTATTTAATGTTTACCTTTCCCATTGCATAGGTTTCATTTAGTAGGTTTTTCATGTTTTCTATATCATTAAACCTTTTATCTAATTTTTTGTTATTACTTAACTCGGCATATGCAATCATCGAATATGATGGATTATCATACATAAAACCTGCATACACTTCTTTAAAAGTATTTTGATAACTCAAATTATCTAAAATTTCAAATGGATATGAACCTTTTACAAGTTTGTTTAGAGAACAACCTAATATTTTATTATTTGTAAGCACAAAATCACAGTTTCGGTCGGCTTCGCACTTGTTAATATATTTCATTCTATCCAAAATAATTGTTGGGTCTTCTTCAACCTTATTTAACACAAACTGCAATAACTGTGCATCTGAACAATTACGTGCATGGTTGTAGTCAAAATATGCAAAAGTACGTATGTTTTGTTCTACAAAATCTTCCATTGCATTAAAGTCAGTTAAAACCGAGTTGCTGGCATATCTCATTATTTCAGGTGAGCCCTTACCAATAATTGTACGTAAAATTTCACGATTGGCAAGTTGTTTTTTAGTGATATAAATATTGTTGTCACCCCAATCTTCCGATGCAAGATATGTTTTGCCGTCATGTTCTACAGTAGTAATATTTTTAGCACTTTCTAAGTACTTTCCTAATAAAAAATCGCTTTTAGCTTTTACAAATTTCATATTCAATTCTCCTTGGTTAAATAATACCATATTTGACCACTAATTACAATACCTTAATTTCAAAAACCGACAATTTTCGACTACTGTACTTAAAAAATACAAAACAAAAAAATAAGGGTTTATTGCACCCTTATTCTTGGTTTTTGTTTATTTTAGATTAGAGATATCTTTTTTGTAATTTTTGTATCTAGCAAAATCCTCATCACCAAGACTATCCTTTAATTTTGCTAGCATTTCCTTTTCGTCTTTAGAAAGTTTTTTAGGTGTTTCGGCAACAACCGTAACAACAAGGTTTCCAACAGCTGACGAGTTAAGGTTTTTAATACCCTTACCCTTTAACTTGAATATTGTATTACTTTGTGTTAGTTCTGGAATCTTTAAAGTTGTTGTTCCCTTAGGAAGTGGAATTTCAACTTCTCCGCCCAAAAGCAAAGTATAGAAAGGTACATAAAGTTTTAGGTTAAGGTCATAGCCGTCACGTACCAAAATTTTGTGTGGAGCAACTTTAACAATAATATGCAAATCACCATCTTGACCGCCACGACTACCTGCATTACCTTTGCCACGCATTGTAATTACTTGACCATCATCAATACCTGCTGGAATATTTACACTAACTTGTGCATTAACACGTTTTTTACCACTGCCACTACACTCACTACATGTTTCTTTAATAATTTTACCTGTTCCATTACAACGACGGCAAGGACCAGTTTTAACTACCCTACCAAACAATGTGTTTTCGGCATATCTAGCTATACCTGTGCCACCGCACTCACTACATGTAGTAAATTCAGTGCCATTTTTTGCACCAGTACCATTACACTTACTGCATGCTTCAACACGATTAATGTTAAAAGTTTTGGTACAACCAAAAACAGCTTCTTCAAACGTCAAACTAATTTGAACTTGCAAATCATCGCCACGAAGCCCCATATTAGCAGTTTGACCACCGCCAAAACCTGTAAACATATTAAAGATGTCGTCCATATTAAAACTTCCGCCAAAACCACCAGCACCATTGCCAAAGCCAGAAAATCCGCCTGGATTACCATCTGCACTGCCAAATTGGTCGTAGTTGCTACGTTTTTGTTGGTCGCCCAAACACTCGTATGCTTCGTTTACTTCCTTAAATTTTTCAGCGGCTTCGGGATTATCTTTGTTTAGGTCAGGGTGATATTTTTTAGCAAGTTTTCTGTAAGCGCTTTTAATCTCATCAGCACTTGCGTTTTTATCTACACCCAAAACATCATAATAATTTTTTGCCATTTATATTCCTTTTAGAAAATACTTTAAAGTCGCTAGAATTAGCGACTTTAAGTACTTTAATTAGTCATTATTTGTTTTCTTTATTTTTGTCTGGATCTTCAACAATTACTTCGTCATCTTTATTTGCATCAGGGTTTTCTGCTTTATGTTTTTCAGCAGCGGCTTGGTAAAGTTTTGTTACAACAGATTCATTTTCTTTGCTTAATTCTTCAATAGCTTTTCTTAGTTTGTCAATATCATCTGTTTCGAAGTCCTTTTTAGCCTTTTCAATAGCTTTTTCAAGCTTTTCTTTGTCTTCAGCAGAGATTGCATCGCCATTTTCTCTTAGCATTTTTTCAAGTGCTAATACAAGGTTTTCTGCGTCATTTTTAGTTTGAACTAGTTCTTTACGCTTTTTATCTTCTTCAGCATGTGCTTCGGCTTCTTTAATTGCCTTATCAATATCTTCTTCTTTTAAGTTTGAAGAAGCGGTAATTGTAATGTTTTGTTCCTTATTAGTGCCAAGGTCTTTTGCTTTAACACTTACGATACCATTAGCATCAATATCGAATGTAACTTCAATTTGTGGAACCCCTCTTGGAGCAGGTGGAATATCGTTAAGTTGGAATCTACCAAGGGTCTTGTTATCTTTAGCAAATTCTCTTTCGCCTTGTAATACGTGAATATCTACACCAGGTTGGTTGTCAACAGCGGTTGAGAAGATTTGACTCTTCTTTGTAGGAATTGTGGTATTACGTTCAATAAGTTTTGTAAATACACCACCAAGGGTTTCGATACCAAGTGAAAGTGGAGTTACATCAAGAAGCAATACATCCTTTACATCACCAGCCAAAACACCGCCTTGAATACATGCACCAATAGCCACGCATTCGTCTGGGTTTAGTCCCTTATATGGTTCTTTGCCTGTTTCTTTTCTAACAACTGCTTCAACAGCAGGAATACGTGTGCTACCACCAACAAGCAATACTTTATCAATATTAGAATATGTTAGTTTTGCATCTTTTAATGCTTGACGCATTTTATCTACTGTTTTGTTTACAAGATATTCTGTAATGCTATCAAATTTTGCACGAGTAAGTTCGAAGTCAAGGTTTTTAGGTCCAGTAGAATCAAATGCAATAAATGGCAAGCTAATGTTGGTTTTTGTTGTTGCAGAAAGGTCAATTTTAGCCTTTTCAGCGGCTTCTTTTAATCTTTGCATAGCAAGTTTGTCATTGCTTAGGTCAATGCCTGTGTTTGACTTAAAGTCGTTAATAAGAAGTTTCATGATTTCGTTATCGAAGTCATCACCACCAAGACGATTGTCACCGGCAGTGCTTAATACTTCAAATACACCATCACCAATTTCAAGAATAGATACATCGAATGTACCACCACCAAGGTCATAAACCAAGATTTTTTGGTTTTTATTTTCGCCCTTATCTAGACCATATGCTAGAGCGGCTGCGGTAGGTTCGTTGATAATTCTTAATACATCAAGGCCAGCAATCTTACCAGCATCTTTAGTTGCTTGACGTTGGCTATCGGTAAAGTAAGCAGGAACTGTGATAACTGCTTGAGTTACTTTTTCGCCCAAATATGCTTCGGCATCATTTTTTAATTTTGTAAGAATCATAGCAGAAATTTCTTGTGGAGAATATTCCTTACCATGAGCCTTAACCTTCATATTTGTACCCATTTCACGTTTGATACTAATAATTGTATCTTCTGGGTTTGCAATGGCTTGACGTTTTGCAATTTTACCTACAAGACGTTCGCCATCTTTATTAAAACCAACTACACTAGGTGTGGTTCTGTCACCTTCTGCGTTTGCAATAACTGTAGGTTCACCACCTTCCATAACCGCAACACAACTATTTGTTGTACCTAAGTCGATACCAATAATTTTTCCCATAATCATAAATTTCCTTTTTGATTAATTAATTTGTATATTTAAATTTGATATTTTTATTAGAAAACATCAAGAAAAATCAATATTTATTAATTTTTACAACGCTATGGCGGATTACCCTATCTCTTAGTTTAAATCCTTGTTGATATTCTTCAAGCACAATTCCTTCTGGCTTTGTTTCGTCTTTGCCAGTCAAAATTGCATTGTGTAAATTGGGGTCAAATTCCTTACCAACTGCGTCTATTTTTTCTACTCCAAGCTCGCTAAAAGCAGTTAGAATATTGTTTAAAATCAAGTTTAAGCCAACCAAGGTATCTTCATCTTTAATATTTGCTTTTGCTTGATTAAAACTATCTATTGCTGGAAGAAGTTTTGTAATTGTTGAAACAACACCATTATTAAAACTTATTGATGTGATTTCGGCATTACGGCGTTTGTAATTTTCAAATTCTGCTTTAATTCTTTGGGCAAGTTCTAGATATTCTTGTTCTTTACTTGCGCATGTATTTGAATTACAATTGCATGTATCGTGCTTATGCTCATCATGATGTTCGTGCTCGCAACCGCAATTGCATTTATGTTCTTTACTCATCATTATCTCCTTTTGTGTTGGTTATTTCATCAACAACATACTTTAATGCTGATGCAATTTTAGCATAATCCATACGTTCGGGTCCAACCACACCAATGCTGGCAGTTATACCATTTGGCATATGGTAGTTTGCTTTAATTATGCTATAATCACTAATATTTTCGTCCTTGTTTTCATCACCAATTGAAAATACTATGTCGCTATCGGTCTGTTCATCAATTTTGTTGATGATATGCTTAATCTCGTTTTCATTTTCAACCACTCTTAAAAACTTTTTAGCACTGTCAAGGTCTTGCATGTTTGCCTTTTCAAGTAATTTATCGGTGCTACCTTTCTCAACTGTTAGTGTGCCATTTTCTACAAACTGGCTTAATACATTAATAAGTTGAGTAAACAAATCATTAAAGTACTTGATTTGATTTTTAAACATATTGTTATAATAATCAAAATTTTCTAGCATATCAGCAACACGTTTGTTGTAGAAGTTGTTGGTTAAAAACTTGCTTGCGTCTTTACAATGTTCTTCGGTCACACCCTTTTCAAGGTGAATAGTGTTGTTAATAATACCTTCGTTTGTTTGGATTAACACAAGTGCCTGACCTGTGATAAGCGGAATTATATTGATTGCTTTAATAATAAGTTCTTCATATCCTTTTGCCGAAACAAAAACTGGATATTCTACAATTTCGCCAATCTTTTTAGCAAGGCAATCTATTGTGTCTAGCAAAAACGAACTACGGTCTTCAAATTTTTTCTTAACACTTTTTAACATCTTTTTATCAAAACTTTTGCTTGATATTAAGTTGTTAACATAATATCTATAAGCTTTAGTTGTTGGTACTCTACCAGAAGATGTGTGAAGTTGTTTTAAGTAGCCAAGTTCTTCCAATGTGGAAAGCTCATTTCTAAGCGTTGCACTAGATAGGCTCGTAAACAAATTACTTTGAACCTTTTCACTTGTGATTGGAAGAGCATTTTCAATGTAACTTTCAACCGCTCCAAGCAAAAGTGACTTTTTTCGGTCGCTTAGTTCAAAACTATCACGTTCTGTACTTTTCATAAGCCTCCTTTTAGCAGTTTGTTGTTTTATCTGTTAGCACTCTACTTTCTAGACTGCTAGCACTATTCTAGTACCTATTATATGTAGTTGTCAAGTGTTTATGTCAAAAATTTTTAAAAATTTTGTAGAATTTTTTACAACAAAAAAACACAAGAATTCTTCCTTGTGTTTTTAAATTTATAATTAAATTACTTTGTAGTTTTTTCTGGAACACGAGTATATAAAGTCTCAGCAAGTAATACCTTCATTTCGTGCGCTTTGGTATTACAATATACTTCAGCATCAATATATTTTTGAGTTATTGCAGGTTTTTGTTTTAAATTTCTAGAATCTAAAACTGCATAATGATATTCTTCGGCTGCATATGTGTAATACAATTCGGCATTAGAAATGCATTTTTCGTTAATCAAGTATTTAATACTATCCATGTAGGCTTTCTTATTTGCAACATTTTTGCATTTAAGGCTTGCATCAACATATTCATCTATTCCACACAATTCATTATGTGTTGCTAATTTTTTATATGCTTTAGCATCCCTTAATGTTTTTTTAAGTTCTTTTTTTATTTCGTAATATTGTGTAATAGTCATTATTGTTTCTTCCTTTTTTTATTTTGTTTTTAAAAAATCTTCATGTCTTGCTTTAAGGGTATCGTCACAAAATCTTACAGCACGATTTAACACTTCAATACCCTTTTTACACTCAACACATTCTGCCATATAACTAGCCTTATCCACCAAATTATCAAGTTCGTATGCACAAGCATATGCTTTCATGTAATCGTAAAGTGCAACATTATAAAAATCGATAGCTAGATTAAAGTAGACCTTAGCCTCATTAAAGCGGTCTTCAGTATGATTATTTGCCAAAACTAAATCGCCAGTTTTTTGCATGTCTATAGCACTCGCCTTGTTTTGAGATGCCGTTTTTTCAAGCGCTTCAATACTTTTTTTCTTATAATATAGTGTTGTAATATCCATAAAATTCCCCTTATTTAATATGAATGTCCTTTTTTGTTTCAACAGAATGTATTAATTTTTCGCAAGAATTTATTGCTATGCTTGATTTGTTTTTTTGTTCGTTATTTTTAGCAAGTTTTGATGCTCTTTTATAAAATGTAAGTGCAACTGTGTAGCATTTTAGGGCTTGGGCTGGTTTGTTTTTATTTAAGTTATTGTTGCCCATGTTTTCAAAAACAGTGCCTTGGTGCATGGTATTATTAAATTTTACTGTATCCATAATTACACCAAAACTCTAACAATAAGGTTACGATTAATTGCATCAGCTCTTTCTCGACATGTTCTGTAGTTTTTCTTGCAATGTTTAATTAAATCTTTAGAAACTCTGTCAAGTTCGCAAGGATTCTCTTTGAGTGGTTGTAAAATATTAAAATATTTTTCCTTAGCAACAGTATAAAACTTTGACGCTTGCAACAAATTTTTATCCTTTTGTTCTTTTTCTCGCCTTGTAACGCTATTATAATATTTTCTTGCTTCATTTTCGTATTTTTCAGCCAAAGTCATGTATCCATCGGCTACATTTACATTTCTACGTAATTCTTCTTTACCAAACATAATCATCACACCACCCTATAACTTTACAAAAAGTTTAACACGAATAAATAACACTGTCAAGGGGGTGTTTTGACAAATAATAATGAATTTTTATTATTATATTATATTTTATTATTAAATAAGGTCCCGTCAATTTAAAACATTGTAAACAACTCTAATTTAAGTGATTTCATATTAAATTTAAAAACGTTATTTTTTTAATTTGTTTAGAAATAACGACCTTAAAAGACAAAAAAAATAAGGAACTTAAAATTCCTTATTTTGTATATTCGATATAATTGTCTTTTTGTTTAAAACCTGGTTCGTCAGACTTAACCGCATTATAATGTGACATATTTTCTGATATTTTGTTATTGCAAATTGTAATGCGAGATTTTGCATAGCTATGTTTGGCATCGTCTTTAACAGCAATTGCACAGATCTTTGCTTTTTCGTAAGAATTTTTTGCCGATTGATAGTATGTAAATGCATCACGATATGCTCTGCGGTGTTCGCTCGCTTCGGCCAAACCAAAATCCATATCACCCATATATAGCCTGAATTCTAGCTTTTCATAGTTATCCATTGGCATTGCCCTCCTATTAAAATATATTATATATATAACACAAAGATTAGGTTTTGTCAAAAACAACACATAATTTTTAGCAAACAAGTTCCAAAACAACCCTATTTAAGACATGAAAACCCAAATCTGTTAGCCTTAAAAAGTCGCCATTTATCTCAACGATATTTGCCTTTTTAAACTCTTCAATTTTATTTTTCTTTATTGCCATTAAATCAATATTGTATTCGTCATTAATGTGTTTTAAATTTATTCCTTCTGTTGTGCGAAGTTTTAGCATTACATATTCTTCGAAAAGGTCGTTGTTGGTTTGATTTTCACTTACATCAACAGCACTGCCACCAGCAGTAACTTTATTAATATAATCATTAACTTGGCTGTAATTATAATGCCTAACATTGTTTAAAAAACTATGAGCACCAGCCCCAAAGCCTATATATTCCACCATTTTCCAACAATTTAGGTTGTGCTTACACTCATAACCAGTTTTAGCAAAATTGCTTACTTCATATCTATTAAGTCCAAGTTTAAGTAAGTCGTCCTTCACAAAGTCGTACATTTTAATAACTCGTAGTTCGTTTGGTTCTTTCAACTTTCCAGACTTAATCATTTCGCTAATTGGTGTCCCTTCTTCTACTATTAGGCTATATGCACTAATATGGGGAATATCACACTTTTTTAAGGTTTTTAGCGTCCTTTTTACGTCACTTAGTTTTTGTAATGGTAGTCCAATCATTATGTCGGCATTGATATTATAAAATCCATTGTTTTTTAATAGGCTAATTGCATTTAAAAAATCAGCTTTTGTATGTGTCCGATTAATAACCCTTAAAAGTTTTGAGTTGTCGGTCTGTAGCCCAACACTTACCCTATTTACACCAGCAGTTTTCCACTCAACAATCTTATCATAAGTGATTGTATTAGGATTTGCTTCTATTGATATTTCGGCATTTTGCGAAACATTATATTTAGACCTTATTTCATCTAAAATTGTTACAATGCCCCCACTAATAAAATTGCTAGGAGTCCCTCCACCAATATAGATTGTTGAAACAATATAATTTTTGCAGTCGCTCGCATAATGGTCTATTTCCAGAAGCAGTGCTTTAAGGTAATCAGGCTGTAACGTATCACAACCGGCATAGGAATTAAAGTTGCAGTAATAGCACTTACTTTTACAAAACGGAATATGAACATATATTCCTAATTCTTTCATGTTAATCAACCTTTAGTATGCTCATAAAGGCTTCGCTTGGAATTTCGACTGAGCCTATTTGACGCATACGTTTTTTACCTTTTTTCTGCTTTTCTAGAAGTTTTTTCTTACGAGTAATGTCACCGCCGTAACACTTAGCAAGCACATCTTTTCTTAGTGCTTTAATTGTTTCACGAGCGATAACCTTATTACCTATTGATGCCTGTATTGGAATTTCAAACAACTGACGTGGAATTACTTCTTTTAGTTTTTCGGCAATTGCTCTGCCACGTTGATATGCTTTATCTTTGTGCACAATAAGCGAAAGCGCATCGCAAACTTCACCATTTAACAAAATATCAAGTTTTACAAGGTCGCTTTGCTCATAACCAATAATTTCATAGTCTAGGCTTGCGTAACCTTTACTACGGCTTTTTAATTGGTCAAAGTAGTCAAAAATAATTTCATTTAAAGGCATTTTATATACCAATTGACAACGATGAGGGTCAATGTATTGTAAGTCCAGATGAATACCACGTTTTTCTTGGCTAAGTTCCATTAATGCACCCACATACTCTGGTGGAGTAAAAATATTAACCTTAACCATTGGCTCTTCCATATACGAAATGCTTTGTGGTTCTGGCAAGTCACTAGGGTTAGAGATATTTAGCACTTCACCATTTGTTTTGTGTACCAAATAACTTACGGTTGGTGCGGTTGTAATTAGGTCTAGGTCAAACTCTCTTTCCAACCTTTCTTGAATAATCTCCATATGAAGAAGTCCTAAGAAGCCACATCTAAAACCAAAACCAAGGGCTTGTGACACTTCTGGCTCATACTCAAGCGAATAGTCGTTAAGTTTTAGTTTTTCTAATGCATCTTTAAGGTCATTGTATCTAGAACCATCAACGCAGAATATCCCACTAAACACAACTGGTTGAACTTCCTTATAACCTGGAAGTGGTTCTTTTGCTGGATTTTCGGCATTAGTGATTGTGTCACCAACTTTGGTTTCACTTACGGTCTTAATGCTTGCACAAATATAACCAACATCACCCGCTTCTAGCATGTTTGTTTCTTTGGGGCTTGGACTAAAATAACCAATTTCGGTTACGTCATAAACCTTACCTGTATTGAAAAACTTAATTTTGTCGTTTTTGTTTACCTTACCATCAACAATTCTAACCAAGCATACTGCACCTTTAAAGTTGTCATAATAACTATCAAAAATTAGTGCTTTAAGTGGAGCGTCTTCGTCGCCCTTTGGTGCTGGGACTTGTTCTACAATTGACTTAAGTACTTGTTCAATGTTTGTTCCGTCCTTAGCACTTACGGCTGGGCAATCATCGGCAGGCAAACCAATAATATCTTCTATTTCCTTACGTGTTTCTTCTATGTTTGCACTAGGAAGGTCAATTTTATTAATGACTGGCAAAATCTCCAAATCGTTTTCAACAGCCAAATATGCATTAGCAAGAGTTTGTGCTTCTACACCTTGAGTTGCGTCAACAATCAAAATTGCACCTTCGCAAGCAGCAAGCGAACGTGATACTTCGTATGTAAAGTCCACGTGACCTGGAGTGTCAATAAGGTTTAGAATATACTCTTCACCGTTATAAGTGTACTTCATTCTGCTTGGGGTTAGTTTTATTGTTATGCCACGTTCTTTTTCAATTTCCATACTATCTAGAATTTGGTCTGTTAGGTCACGTTTTGCTACAGTGCCTGTAAATTCCAAAAGTCTATCGGCAAGTGTACTTTTTCCGTGGTCTATATGAGCAACTATACAAAAATTGCGAATATGGTTTTGTCTGTGGGTCATAATGCTCTCCATTTGTTTCGCCAAATTATTTTAAATTACTGAAATATGTCTACAAAGTAAAACACTAGGCGAATATTATATTTTTTACACTAAATATAATATACTAAACATAAAGTTAAAGCAATAAAAATCTTTTAAATTGTTTTTTAGAACAAAATTTTAGACTATTTTAACAATTTTGGTTAATTTTACTAGTAAAAAATATTTTACTTATGCTATACTAATGCAGTAACTAAGTAAAATTGTATTCAAAGTCCCCTTTGAATTTTAAGGATATATTATGAAAAAAACTGATAAGATTGTTGATGAAAAACCGATTTTAAAAAGCATACCTACCAAATATGATGACCGCAAAACAAAGTTTAAAAGACTTTGCAAAAACAACGAACTTTGCGAATTAAGATTAAAAAACGATTATGTTGACAATGTTTTACAACATGCTTGGCTAATTGACAATTACATAGCAAAATTTGGATTTGTTGACGAAAATGCTCCTGAAAACACAATAAAGGCTTACAAAAATGCTGTAAAAAAGGGTTACCCTATTTTGATTCAAGTACAAATGCTTGATGACGGAGAAATTGTATGTTTTAATGGCAAAGTGCTAAGCACAACAACCAAAGCAAGCGGTTATATTAGCAAACTTACTATTGACGAATTAAAAGAAATTAAAATTGGCGACACCAACGAGACAATCCCTACCCTAGAAGAAGCACTTAATGCTATTGCTGGAAAAGTTCCTGTTATTATTGACATCAACAACGATGGCACTGTAGGAAAGTTTGAACAGAAGGTCTCCGACATCCTTGATGAGTACATTGTAAAACACAACCTATTTGATAGTGTTGCTGTAATGAGCCTAAACCCTTACACTCTTGAATGGTTTTTAGAACAAGCACCTTGGTTTCCACGTATTCTTAGAAGCGGAAAATTTAAAGTTAAAATGTATGGTTCAATAAAAGCAAAACATCTTACAAAATTAAAATACTTCAAGATTGCCCTACCTGATTTTATTTGTTACAATGCTAAAGATTTACCTAACCGCCATGTAAAACATGTTAAGCCTGTGTGTGTGATTGCATACAATGTAAGAAACCAACAAGAATATATGGACGTTGCAAAACACTGCGACAACATTGTATTTACTGGATTTGAACCTACTATTTAGTAATTTGTATTTTAGACCACTTTTTATAGGTGGTCTTTTTTTTATCATAAAAATAAGTTATGGAAAATATAAAAAAGTGATATACGATACTTTTACATTATTATATTTACATATTTTGCCAAAACTGATATAATGGTAACCGAAATTAAAAGGAGTGACGAAATGGACGCAAAAATTTTAGACGGAAAACTATTATCAAAACAAATTGAAGCGGAACTTCAAGAAAGAGTAAATAATTTAAAAGGCAAACTTAATTTCGTGCCAAAACTAGCAACAATAATTGTTGGTGAATTTGCACCATCGGTGACATACGTAAGAATGAAAAGAAAAGCATGCGAACGTGTTGGTCTTGACAGCATTGTTGTTGAGATGCCAGAAGAAACAACAACCGAAGAGCTACTTAACAAAATAAACAAACTAAACAATGACGAAACAGTGTGCGGAATACTTCTTCAACACCCTGTTCCTAAGCACATTGACGAGCAAAAATGCTTTAATGCAATTGCAACAGAAAAAGATGTTGACGGTGTAAATACTGCATCTTTTGGCGGAATGAGCATGGGGCTTGATTACTACAAAAGTGCTACTCCACTTGGAATTATCACACTGCTAAAACGCAACAATGTTGACCTTGCTGGAAAACATGCAGTTGTTGTGGGACGTAGTGCAATACTTGGAAAACCTGTGGCAATGTTACTTCTAAACGAAAATTGTACTGTTACTACTTGTCACAGCAAGACAAACAACTTGCCTGACATTATTAAAACTGCAGACATTGTTGTGGGTGCTGTTGGAAAACCTAACTTTGTAAAACCTGAATGGGTAAAAGACGGGGTTGTACTAGTTGATGCTGGCTACAACGCAGGAAATGTGGGCGACATTGACCCAGCATGCCAATCAAAAGCAAGCGCCTACACTCCTGTTCCTGGCGGAGTTGGACCAATGACAATTGCATCACTAATGTCACAAACAGTTACATCGGCAGAACGTATTGCTGAAAAAAAGATGCTAAACGACTTTAAAAAAAACAGAAAAATCAGCCAAGAAAGAGAAAAATAAAAAAATCAAATCAAAAAAACAAAAAAAGTGACTAAGGGTCATAGATTTTAAAACTGACAAAAAATACTATATTTTTCATAATATAGTATTTTTTATTCATACAATTTTCCTTTTATATACCTAAAATGTAAAAACCATTATAATTAAGACCTTGTTTTAACCAACCAAGCAGAATCTCATAGTCCAAAGGTTTATATTTTTCAATTTTATCAATTATGTCAACTAATTGTTGTATGGAAAAATAATTTATTCCAAACCAATCAATTTTACCGCTTTTCAAATTGTTGTAAGTTCCACCACAAATTATATTGCCATAATTAACATCAAACTTTTCAGTGTCGTTTATACTAAGATACAAAGAATCTTCTTTACTAAAGTCGAGTTTATTTACGGAAACTATTTTTTTTGTTTTAGATTTTGTTTTTAATTTGCAATATTGTAATTCAATAAATGGTGCTCCACAACTTAATTTACCTTCTTTCATGTTTTTAAACGTGCAAAACATTCAGTACTCTCCAACATTTATTTATTAGATAATATAACATATTTTTTGCTATCTGCAAAATAATTTGCATTTAAACGTGTGCTTGTCTTGATACAAGTCGGCGGAACGCTAAAGTTACAATGAATTAATAAATTAAAGAAAAACGAAAGTTTTGACATAGCATAACACACTTTCGTTTTCTGTAACAATAAAAAGAACCCAATGATTTAAAAGTGGGTTCTTTTTTTGCTTTTAAATATATAATAAAACTACTCAGTTTTTAACCTTTTTTTGCTCTGGAATCAAATTTTTTTCTTAACATTCCCTTTTCCCTACCATTATTAAGTGGCTTATAATAAATTTTATCTTTCAACACATCTGGCAAGTATTGTTGTTTTACATATCCGCCAAAATCATGCGGGTACTTATATTTACCATGTCCATCGCTATAACCTGTTGGGTGATTTTTAAGGTGATTAGGAACAACTGCATCTTTGTAATTTTCCGCATCAGCCATTGCTTCGTTCATGGCAACACATACACTGTTGCTTTTTTCCGCTTCACAAATGTAAATAATTGCATGACACAAAGTAAGATTACATTCTGGCATACCAAGTTTTTCGCATGATTGTAGTGCAGATAATGCTAAAAGAACCGCATTGCTATCTGCCATTCCAACATCTTCGCTTGCATGAGCAACAAGCCTACGAGCAAGAATTAGTGGGTCAAAACCACTTAGCAAAAGTTTTTGAGCCCAAAACAAAGCAGCATCGGCATCACTGCCACGAAGAGATTTACAAAATGCACTAAGCATATCAAAACTTGTATTTTCATCTAGACTAATTTCACGTTTTTGAATGCATTCTTCGGCGACTTTTTTATCTATTACAATTTCACCTTTTACATTGGCTGGAGTTGTTTTTACTGCAAGTTCTAAAGCATTATATGCACTTCTTAAGTCGCCTGCACTTGCCCATGCAAGGTGTTCGCTGGCTTCTGGTAGAAGTTTTACGTTAATATTTCCGTACCCTTTTTCTTTGTTTTCCACAGCATTATTAAGTGCTTTAATTACATTTTCTTTAGATAATGGTTTAAACTCAAATACTTGACAACGGCTTACAATAGCCCTTGTCATGTTAATATATGGGTTTTCTGTTGTGCTACCTATGAAAACAATACAACCTGTTTCGATTGCTTCTAGCACACAATCGGATTGAGCCTTACTCCATCTATGGCATTCATCTAATAGTAAAAATGTTTTTTTGCCATACAACTGCAATGTGCTTTTAGCCTGAGCGATTATTTCTTTTGCATCGCCTACTCCCGAACTTACGGCATTAAGTTTTTTAAAAATGCCATTACAAGAATTGGCTATAATATTAGCAATAGTTGTTTTACCAGTGCCTGGTGGCCCCCAAAAAATACAACTACCAATTGTGCTAGCCTTAATTGCTCTTACAAGCAAACTATTATCATACACCAAATGCTCTTGTCCAATAAAATCCTTTAATTCGGTTGGTCTTAACCTATCGGCAAGTGGTGCAAACTTTTTAATGTTATCGTCAAATAAATCCATATATTATGCCCTTAAAAATTATCATGTGTATTGTAACAAATAAGGTAAATATTGTCAATCATTTTAATATAAGTTATTCGAACAAATGTTTTAAAATTGTTATTGTTTCTTATTTAAAAAATCTTTATTTTTAAATTATATTGTTAAAAAAAATCACCCCCAAATTTGGGAATGATTAGTATTATTTAAATAATGTAGCAATAAGAAGTGGAACTACTATTGTTAGAATGGTACACAAAATCCATATTGACATAGCAACCCAACCTATTGCTTTTTTATTGCATTTAAGTTGTAACACCCAAAGTTTTATTGACATGATATTAATTACAATACCAAGTGAAAAAAACAAGTAAATCATAAATATTGTACCAAAAATCATAAAGAAAGGATTTAAACTTCTAATACATAATACAACACCAAGTATACATAATACACCTATTACTACACTTAAACATGAATAAATTAAGGATTTTACCCCAAATTGTTTTATTTTTGGAATTTCTTCTGGTCTTTCTTGTTTAAAGTCTTCATAAAGTTTTTGGTTGCGATCCTTTTTAGCAAGTAACGGAAAAATTAAATTTAAAATATTACTCATAATTAAAACCACCTTTTTCTATTTTTTGCACGTTCAATATCTCTGCCTCTATTAGTTATATATAGTTTAAATCTTTCATGTGCTTCTTTTTTTACTTCATGTTTTAGTTTTTCATCTGGGCATTTTGAGTAACTAATTCTAGCTATTATAATTTCAACAAGAGTGTCAATTGCCAACACAGCACTCAAAACAGTCATTACAATAAGCAATATAGGAATAGCACCCTTAATATTGTTTTGGTAGTTGATTACTGTAATTGCAACAAATGCTATTAGGTAAATTATGTTAACTAAGAAGTATAATTTAATTGTACCATTGTAAGTGGCAATGTAGTAAGGTTGTTGTTTGGTTTTTTTAAGGTTTTTAAACAGCTTAAAATAACTGTATGCAACACAATATGTAAGCCCAAGCAATAAAATAATTACTGCACCACTCACTATATAGAAAATGGCACCACTAAGCCCAGCAATACCAAATGTTAACACATTAGCATTTTGGTCGAAAAACTTGTTTCCGTCAACCCCAAACATCGAAACAGAAAAACTTACTGTTATAAATACCCCTACTACAATTGCAAATATCATTGCCACAATTGATAGTGTCATCATAATAATTGCATTAACACGTGGTTTATCTTGTTTTGTATTATAATACTGAGTAAGTCTTTCTACTTCATTCATGGGTTTTTGCTGTTCTGCCACCTGTGCTTCATTTTCTTTCAAAACAGCATCACTACTTTGTTTTGCTTGATTAGCATAATCTAAATTATTATATTGTGTAATTTCTTTGTTTTGATTAAGTTTCTGGGCGTCTAAACTATTTGGTTCTACTTTGGAGGCATCTTTTATATCATCTAGATTGCCGTTGTTTAGTTTTTCGTTTTCCAAAACTTTTTCTCCTATATTGTATAAATATTTATCATACTATACCATATATGTTCAAAATTGTAAAATAATTTGGCAAAAAAAAGAACCACCCTAATTTAGAGTGGAACTTTTTATTAGAATAGCCGTAAGCGGAGTTCTGTATTAAGCAATCATCTATCTAGTATTGGTGTCACCATCAATCTCAAGCGGTGTAACGAGAATCTGCCGAGCAGGGTTATAACGATTCTCAACCTTGCACCAAGTGGGGTTTACAAACACTATGGTTACCCATAATGCTGGTGTGCTCTTACCACGCCTTTTCGCCCTTACCAAGTTGCCTTGGCGGTATATTTTCTGTTGCACTTTCCTTAGGGTTGCCCCCACCAGCCGTTAGCTGGCACTACTGCTCTGTGGTGCTCCGACTTTCCTCAGGGAATACTCCCCGCGATTGCATGTCTATCTAATATAAATAGTATATCATTTTTCAAATAAAATGTCAAATTAGATTGTACGAGTTCTTGATGGTCTTTTTACAGGAATATCTAAAAGCATGTCTTTATATTCATCGTTTTTAACGGCATTTTTCTTGTATAAATCGCTTTCATTAATAATAATTCTTGTAGTACGAATAGAACGAAGAAGAGCATCAATTGATCTATTTCCCTTAGGATTTGCAGAATCATACAAGCCTTTAATTTTTCTAACAACAACTAAGTATTTGCTTAGTTCGTGATTGTATTTTGCTCTAAGTTCGTCAAAACGATTTCTATCTACTTTTTCAAGTGCATTAATGACTTCATCAACTTCTTTGTATGATGGAACATTGCCACTGTTATTACGTTTGATAATATTAATTGCTTTATTTGCAACTTCATTTTTACCAAAGTTTGACATAACATTTTCCATTCTTCTTAAACGGAAGTTTACATAATGACCTATTTTTGACATATCAGAAACCGTAAGTTCGTCCTTATAATAAGAGAACAATTTCATAACTGCCTTATAGCCTGAATCGCCAAGATAGTTAAGTTCCTTAAATGTAATATCATCTAACTCATCATAACATTGTTCGTCAATTTTTTCGTACTTTTTAAAGAATGAAAGTAATGTATCTTTGTCTTGTTTTTCGTCTGAAATACGAAGGTATTTTGCTAAAATTGTGTCAAAATCGGTATCCAATACAAATGGACCATCTTTAACTTCATTGTTGGCAGATACATTAACATATTCGCCTTCATTTTCAACGGCATATTTAATTGCTTCGCTTAAAAATTTATTTAGGTCTGGGCAATCATATTTATTGCAAAGGTCAACAATTTTTAATAGTTTTTCTGTAGCATTAGAAGTATATGCAGTACGTGTTTTTGTTACAAAGCGAGAATCCATAATGCCGTTTTCATTTTTGTAATATTCACGTGCCGAATATCTTACTTTTGATTTGCCGTACAAAAATTTTTCCAATGAAAAATTATTGTCTGCCTTTTCTTCATTAATACGTTTTACCAACACTTCAGCATAGTTTATCTCGTTCATTTCAATGTCATCTAGTAATGCTTCAATTGTTAGTATTTGCTTGTTATTATAATAATCTTTAGTTGCTCGATTCATAATTCACCTCTTTTCAATTTATAAAAGTATAGCACATCAAATTATGCTTTTCAATAGTAACCAACAAAAAAAGAGCAAATATTTAATGCTCTTTTTTATTAATTGTCATAATACATTTTTATAACAAGTAATCCATCTTTTGTTATCCTGCCAACCTTATCACTAAGGGTGTCATTAAGGGTAAAGCCATCATACGTTTTTGCCGTAGCCGAAACAACCGATGTAATTTGACCGCTTAAAGTTTCTGTATCAGCCAAAACATATGTATCACCCTGTTTTTTATAATGTTCAACCTTATACTCGGCAGTTGTAACAACAGTAACATTAAACACTAGGTTTTCATTGTACTCATAGTTTGCATTTGGTCTAAACTTAGCATAAAGTCTTATTTGGTTGGTTATAAGGGTCATTTCGTCAAGTTGTTCTCCGGTTTCGTTAATAAACGCAAAATCTATAATGTCGTGATTATCATAATTTAATTTGTTATCTTCAACCACTTGTCTAAGTGTGTCGCCATAGTACACCGTAAGGCTTAGGCTATTATTATAGGTGGTTTTTCGTGGGGCTAACGTTATGCTCCAATTTACAACTTGGGTTGCACCTTTTAATTCGGTTCCGTCCACATCAACCCACACATATTTTTTAGGATTTGTTAGTTTTACTTTTGCCGTGTAAACACCAACATTTGTTTTATTTTCGTAAGTTGTAACATCATAAAGTTTTACAAAAGTGCCTACTGGGGTTGAGTTTTTTTCAAGTGCTGTCTTAACATCAACAAGTTCACCAGTATACACGGTTGTATAAGTTGGAAGTTTAACCTTAAGCGGTTTTACTTTAATATCAACACTAGTTTCACCAGTGCCGTCTTTTAAAGTCACTGTAAGAGTAAAAGTGCCGTATGCAGTTTTGTCGTAATCGGTGGAGATTGTATAATCCGCTTTAACAACTTCTTCCCAATTTCCTCCCACTTTTTTTTGAACTTTTAGCTTTGAATAAAGTTCGTCACCAACTGTAATTTCTTCATTATATCCACTTAATGAAAGCTCAACTTGTTGTGGCTTTGAAGGTGTAGATGGTGTTGTGTCGTTATCTGATGAGTTGTCTTTTCCGCCAAAACTACAAGCTGTAAAAGCCGTGAGCATAAGCACAAAGCACGATATTATTAATGCAACTTTTCCTAACTTTTTCATTCGTTTCTCCAAATTTCAAAATAATGATACCACAAATATGTAAATTATCAAAATAATTTAGATACCTTATTTTGTGTAAAATTTGTTATCTATAGTCTTCTTTTTTTACCACATTTTGCAGTATTTCAAGTGATTTTTTCTCAAGTCTGCTCACATAACTACGGCTAATATTGAGTTTAAGCGCAACTTCCCTTTGAGTAAGCGCTGGATTTCCATTAAGCCCATATCTAAGGCTCATAATTAAATACTCTCGTTTTGAAAGATTTTTTGTCAGAACTTCTTCAAGTTTTTTACTAATCAACATTCCACCAACAAGCCCTTCAACATCGCTATCTGGGGCTTCAACAATATCAAGCACCGTTATCTCATTGTCGTCTATGTCGTTAAGCAATGTGTCTTCAATGCTAACACAATTTTTATGCTTTTTATTCACCCTTAGTAGCATTAAAATTTCGTTTTCAATACACCTTGCGGCATATGTTGAAAATTGCGTATTATGGCCATATTGATATGAGTTTATAGCCTTAATTAGTCCAAGACTTCCTGCACTTATTAGGTCATCGGCTTCTTCTGTTCCGCCATACTTTTTTACTATATGTGCCACAAGTCGCAAATTATGGTGAATTAAAATATCTTTGGCTTCTTGGTCGCCATTATCATGAAACTTTTTTAAATATTCCGCTTCCTGTTCGCTAGATAGCGGTTTTGGAAACGATGATGTCTTATTAACATATGCCGTAAAAAACATAATTTTTCGTAAAAACGAACTAAAACTTTCAAAAATCATACACACCCCTTTTCATATAAATATATGCGAAAGATGTCGAAATTTGCTTGTACGGAATGCTTTTTATGACATAAAAAACACCGGCATGTTACAACCGGTGTTTTAAAAATTTATTTTATCACTTTTTTTCTTAATATATCGCCCTTTTTAAGGTTAACATTTGTGTACAACCACAAATTTTGTTGAACTTGATTAGCATCAAGTACTTCTTGACCTTTTTCATCGGTCATTTTTTCTACAAGAATTTGCTCGTTAAATGTGCTATTTGGTGAAAGAACTTCTAGTGTTTCGCCTACCTTAAAGCGGTTTCGCATTTCAATTAAAACCTTGCCGTCTTTCTGGTCGTCTAGCACTATTGCCATAAATTCGTGTGTTTGAACAGGCATACTACTTTCCAAACATTCCTTATCATAAGAGCCAAAATAAAACCCTGTTGTATAACGGCGGTGGCTGGCTTTTTCTAGTTCTGCCACCAAGCTCTCTGGGCAATGATATTCTCCGCCTTTTTCCATTATGTCTATTGCACGGCGGTAAGCATTAACAACGGTTGCCACATAATAAGGGCTTTTCATTCTGCCTTCTATTTTAAAACTAGTAACTCCAGCATCACGAAGTTTGTCAATGTATTCAATCATATTAAGGTCTTTACTATTTAAAATATATGTGCCACGTTCGTCTTCTTGCATTTCTAGGTACTCACCCTTGCGGTTTTTCTCACGAATGCAGTATTCCCAACGGCAAGCTTGTACACAAGCACCACGATTACTATCACGACCTGTAAGATAATTAGAAAGCAAACATCTACCAGAATAAGAAATACACATTGCACCATGAACAAATGTTTCTATTTCAATATCTTTAGGAAGATAATCTCGAATTTCCTTAATTTCGTCAATACTAAGTTCTCTTGCTAAAATAATACGTTTTGCCCCCATATCAACAAATTGTTTTGCGGTGTATTTATTAGTTACACTTGCTTGGGTGCTAACGTGAATATCTACACTAGGTGCATATTGTTTTACAAAACTCATAACACCAATATCGCTTACAATTACAGCATCTACCTTAATTTTGTTTAAAAACTGCAAGTATTCTGGTAGCCCAGCAAAGTCGCCATTGTGAGCCAAAACATTAATTGTAATATATGCTTTTTTGCCCATCTTATGGCAAAACTTTACACTCTCTTCAAGTTCTGGTAAATCAAAGTTATCAGCAAATGTACGAAGACCGTATTGTTTGCCAGCAAAATAGCATGCATCAGCACCAAAATAAAATGCGGTTTTTAATTTTTCCATATTGCCCGCTGGGGCTAACAACTCTATCATATTTTACTCCACTTTTTTAGAAATACATACACCATCTTCCATATCAATTAAAGTGCTAGAAAATGGCTTATTTTCTACTTCTTTTAAGTATTTTCTTAAGTTTACAACTATTGTGCGTTTGCGGTGCGGAACAAATTCATCGCCCTTAACAAGACCATAAAAAAGTACGTCATCGGCAAACAAAATTCCGCCAACATTAAGTATTTTTGTAATGTCTGGCAAGTAGTTAATATACTGACCTTTTGGGCCATCCAAAAACACAAAATCGTATTTTCTATTTTGTTCTACAAGGTCTTTTAGCACTTGTTTTGCATCGCCTAATATAAACTCCACCCTATTACTAAATCCTAGCCTTTCAACATTTGACTTTGCTTTTTCTTGGTTGTCGGGATTAAGTTCTATTGTTGTAAGCAAAGCATCGCACACACTTAGCATATTACATGCCGAATAACCTGTTGCGGTGCCAACTTCCAAAATAGTGCTAGGATTAGCTTCTTTTATTGTTTTTAAAAGCAGTTCTAGGGTTTTTGGTCGTACTATAGGAATGTGAAATTCCTTAGCTTCTTTTATAATATCTTCCATTAATTCTACCTTATTTAGTTTCCATAATTACAGGAACAATCATTGGTTTACGTTTCATTCTCTTATAGAAGAAGTTTGACAAAACCTTTTTCAAGTTGGCTTTAATCATATTCCAATCCTGTGTTTTAAAGTTGCAATTTAATATTGTATTAATAATTAAATCTTTTGCTTCTTCAATAACTTCGGCATTATCTTTAATGTAGATAAATCCACGTGAGATAAGTTCTGGTTTTGAAGACAAACTTCCTGTTGTTTTGTTTACGGTAAGTGCAACAACACACACACCTTCTTCGGCTAGCAATGCTCTATCACGTTGAACAGCGCCACCTGCTTCGCTTACATCAAAGCCATCTACAAGCCTAATTCCTGCTGGAACAGTACCAATTTTCTTAATAACGTTACGACTAATAGAAATACTATCGCCAAGGTCTGGAATGATGATGTTTCTTTGATTAATTCCAATTTCTTCTGCAAGTTTTGCGTGTGCTTTAAGGTGACGGAATTCACCATGGCATGGAACGAAAAACTTTGGTCTAACAAGACTTAACATTGTTTTTAGTTCTTCTTGATATGCGTGTCCTGACACATGAACTGCAGCAAGACCTTCGTATATTACACTTGCACCACGGCGATATAATTGATTTATAACATCGTTAATATTCTTTTCGTTTCCAGGAATTGAAGACGAACTGAAAATTACATAGTCATTTTCATTAATTTCAATTTTGTTAAATTGACCATCTGCCATTCTTGCCAAAGCACTATTTGCTTCACCCTGGCTA
This sequence comes from uncultured Clostridia bacterium, assembly GCA_934754495.1. Lineage (GTDB taxonomy): Bacteria > Bacillota > Clostridia > Christensenellales > UBA1242 > UBA11490. Next base: position 6,646 of record CAKVHW010000004.1, on the reverse strand, counting down.
CCTGTACACAAAATAAGTGTTTTATCATCGTCCATTTTATCTACATTGTTTACATCACCAAGTAGTTCTCTATTGAATTTTAGTTCGCCAATTTTACTTGCTGTTTCGCAGACATTTAGCATACTTCTACCTGTAAACACAACTTTTCTACCATACTTTTCGCAAAGGTCTAGTACTTGTTGGATACGGTGAATATTAGATGCAAAAGTGGCTATAATAATACGTTTTTCTTTGTTTTGTGCAAATAATCCGTCTAGTGTCAAACCAACTTTTGCTTCACTCATACTGTAGCCTGGACGTTCTGCATTAGTACTATCAGATGTCATTAGAAGCACACCCTTTTTACTTAATTCAGCTAGTCTAACTAAGTCCATAGGGTCACCATCAATTGGTGTATAGTCTATTTTAAAGTCACCTGTGTGAATATACACACCAATTGGGGTTGTTATGCATAATGCCATAGCCCCACTAATACTATGGGTTACTTTTAAAAATTCTATTTGAAAACAACCTGCTTTAATTACTTGTTTTGGTTTTACAACATTAAGTTTGCAAGCCACTTTTTTATGTTCTCTAAACTTATTTTCAACCAAAGCACAAGTTAGTTTGCTACCATAAATAGGAGCCTTAATATCTTGCAACACGTATGGAAGTGCACCAATATGGTCTTCGTGACCGTGAGTTAAAATAATGGCTCTAATTTTATTTTTGTTGGCAATTAGATAAGTGATGTCAGGAATTACTAAGTCAACACCCATCATTTCGTCTGATGGGAATGCTAGCCCCGCATCAATAATGATAATATCGTTTTGGTATTCTAGTGCCATCATGTTTTTGCCAACTTCGCCTACACCACCCAAAAACGACATTTTTAAATTTGCTTGTTTCATTTTTTTCTCCTTTTATTTTCTAAACATTTATTACAAAATATATAACTTAAAATAAAAGCAAAAAAATCAGCCCAAAAAAATATTAAGCCCTTTTTATATGCCTTTACATAGTTTTTTGATTATGACAATATTCCTTGAATAACCACAAAAAGGAATATTTTTGTAACTAAGTAATATAATACACCACTTAAGATTAAATTGCAACAAAAATTTTGACTTATTTTGGAAAACAAAAAAACAACTCCTATTTTTTAGGAGTTGCTTTAAAATCGTTTAAAACTAAACAATATAACGTTGGTCACGGAATTTATCTGTATATTCTTGTGTTTTTGGTGCCATAACATTGTATGGATCAAGGTAATATTTTTGACCATTAGCACTATAGTAAGCAACTAAACCAAAGATGTTAAGAACAAGCGCCGTTACTGGAACAGTTATTATTAAGCCCACACCATAAGTAAATACACTGCCAAAAACATTAATAAAAATTAGTGTAAGTTCTATTGCAAAACAATTTGCAAATGTTTGCCAAAATCTACGTTTTGAAACAACAAAGCCATCTTTTAAGCCCCTAAACACACCATTATTTCTAACAATAATAGACGGAATCCAACCGCAGAACAATGTGTGTTTTAGCGAGTTTATAAGTGCAAAGCCAATTAAGATAATGAATGGTGAGAATATTATAAATGCCCCACCCAACTTAAATAGCCTTAGCGAATACAAAAACAAGTATGCAATACCAACATTTAATGGGAATAATATCAAAAGCGAAACAAGTTGGTACGAGATATTTTTCTTAAAACTTTGAGTAAATGCGGTAGACATTTTTTGTTTTACATTGCTACTCATATACATATCAACAACAGTTGAAGTTGGCATTGTGTAAAAATTCATTACAATATGACCTAATACAAAAGTTATAAGCCCAACAGCAAATGCTGAAAACATAATAGATGTGAAATTTTCGTTTAAAATTAAAATTAATTTTTCAGACAAAATACCAATTTCCATTATCAATGCTTTAAGGTCAAGATTGCTTAAGAAATTGGAGTAAACTTCGCCAATTTTTATAAAAAACCTTTCGTTTATAAGCAAATTAAAAATTGGAATGGCAACAACAAACGATAGCCCACCAATAACCAACAATGCAACAACAAGGTACAACATTATTTTAAAAATTAAGTGACTATTAGAAAACATTAACCTAAAAGTGTTTTTGTATAACATTCTTTGCTCCTTACATACGTGCGACCAAACCACATAAACTTAGTTTATTATATATTAAAAACAACCAAAAATCAATAAAAATAGCAATAAGATAACATCTTTTGCTTATTATTTAACCCTAAACAACATTTTACACTACTATTTTATAACACTATTTTTAGCACAAAAAAAAGTATGGGAATAAGTGAAGTATTTTGTTCACCCCATACTTTTTATTTAAATACAGTATTTTATTTTTTAGTGTCATTATTTTCATCATGCTGTTTAAGACTAGTAGCAGCACTTGCATCATCATGGTTTTCGTCACTCAAACTATCCGATATTTCATCTTGGGTTTTATCATAATCCACCCCATCATCAGTCTTAGAGTCTGTAGAATTTGTTACAATTCCCAGCACAATCAATACTCCGCATATCGACATTATTACATTTTCGATTGTCGAACTTTCTATTTCAAAGCCGAATAATTTTCCAAGACTTTGCACAAGCACAACCACTGCACTACTTAGTGCAACCCAAAACGCATAAGTTTTCACTCTATTTTTTAGGTTCATCATTTTCTCCACAAGGCTTCAGTTTATTAAGTTCAACCTTAATTTCTTCAACATCTTCTTTTATTTCGGTAACAACCTTTAATGATGTACCAAGCGCCTCAATAGTCCGCTGATACTTTTCTTCACGACGTTTGCTGTCTTTAAGTTGGAAAAACAACAACACTAAAAATAAAACCGCCCATATGCCATTACTTATGGCAAGGTTAAATATTTTCTCCCACATTTTCTATGTACCTTTTTAAATCTTCATTCTCTTGTAAAACAATATTTCGTTGTTCACTTTTAAGATTAGATAAAAAATCGTTTACATAACTTTTTGCTTTTGACATTTTAAAATCACCAACAACATTTTTACAATATTTGTCATCAAAATTTGGAGACGATGTTTCAAAATTAAAACCACCCAACTCACTATTAAGTTGGTCAAGTTGTTGCTGATATTTTAATTCACTTACCTTAATTGAATCACTAAGTGCATTAAGCGATGTTGCATTGTCATCTAAAAGTTTGTTTACATTATCAATTTCATCAACAACTTTTGTTGCATTAAAAATATCAAAACTTTCTAGATATTTTTCTTTACAAATTTTTAATGCTTCGAGTTTTGCATCAAGACCAACCTTTACATCTTCAAGTTTTTTCTGTTCCGCTAATATTTTCTCACTTTCAACATCATCAAAACATGTGTTTGCAATTTTAGGAGTAGAGTCATTTAGTTTAAGATTCTCAATTGTCTTTTTTAGTCTTTTAACACTTTCATCAAGCATTGACTTTTCAACAACCGCCTGGGCACTTTTACTAAACTCTTCTGTCATTCTGTAATCCATATTAAATCCACCACCGATAATAAAATTTTTTAATTTGTTTTTTGCAATTTCATGCAACAGGTATTTTTTAGGTGTCAAGTTTTCTCACCAAACTGCCACGTCGTAAATACACATCACCACCATATACAAAACCATCATCAAAATTAGCATAAAAAACTTCCGATTGTTTTTTAACAGTATCACCAATCAAAAAAGTATATAATGTCACACCGTCAATACTTGACGAAAATAGATACAATCTATTGTTGTAATAAAAAGACTGTGCATTATCTCCGCTAAAAAGCAAGTCAATTTTTACAGCCGAAAAAGTGTTTGATGTTCCGACAAAACTAACAAGATAAACATTTTCATCACCAATTGCAATAAATTTAGATAAAGGACTTTCAGTAACAATAAAAATAAGACGAGTAATATTAAGTGCTGATAATTGTTGTAACACTATAACATCGCTTAATGTGTAATCGCTTGAAACAGTAGTCAAATTCACAATGCCATTTTTTAAATATACTATTGCACCATTATACCCCTCAACAGGAACAAAACAAGCATCACTTACACCTGTGGCAACATTAACAATTTTATTTGTTTCAATTTCTTTATATATTAATGTGTTATTATTTTCAAACAAAATTATATAATTTTTGCATTTTTGATTTTCATTAGAAAAATTACTTGAAATATCATAGTATTTGTCATTAATATATGGTTTAATGTCACAAACATTGCTTAAAAAACTAGAAAAGGTATTAAAACTTAATAATTGACCATTAAAAATAAGTGCTGAATTTTCTTTAAAAAACATTAATTTTTTATCAATTTTGATAGCCAATTTTCCAAATAATGAAATGTTGATATTTTTTATACCGCCACTTGATGGAGTAATAACCACTTCTAAATCATTACTTTCATCAGCAAAAACATATTCATTAACAAATATGTAGTTTAAAAAGTTTTCATCAAAAATTAGCACATTGTTAAGTTTAATTTTTACGTTACATGTACTTTCACCTTGTGCAAAAACACCAAGCGATATTTTTTCTTGAACTGATGAAAAATTAATTATTTTTGAAAAAACACCACTTGAAACATTATAATGAAAATTAATTTTTTTCCCACTAGTATCTACTGAGAGCAAGTTATTTTTTCTGTTGTTTTTTACACTCTCTTCGTAACTATAATCAAGTTTAGAATTAATCATAAACACCAACCAAAAGTTTTATTGTTTCAATTTTAACAACAGCTTTTTCACATTCAACCATAACACCAAGGACTTTTCCTTTTAAATTGATAGGAATATTTTGAACAATATTTGAGCCTTTTACATTTACAGTTTTAAACTTATCATCACATTCAAAAGTTATTGTAATGTCGCTTGAAGTTTTTACACACAATCTTTTAACCACTTTCATGGTTTCTGGTTTGCCTAAATCAAACTTTGCATATTGCCATTTTTTCTTAAGCGGATAGTCGTCATCATACTCACCAGATTCACATAATTCCTTAACAGTCGGCGAATATTGTTTTGCAATACACATAACTTTATGATTTTCATAACCAAACAATGTAGATAAATCTTGCAAACAGATTCCCCTATTTAAAACCACCTCAAGGTTCGAATCAAGTTCAACAAGTGTATTATTAGGGCACATTCCACCTTCAGCACCAACAATCTTTTTATCTCCATAATTAAGTTTACATGTTAAATAATATTTACCATTTCCAAACACCGCTTTTGCATATGAATTGTCTACACCTTTTAACAAACTTGTGATTTTAACATCATATTTATTTACTTTTAAACCTGTAAAATTATAAATACCATCTTCACAAGTAAATATAATATTTCCACCCGCCAATACAATAGTATTTGGGAAAATACGAGCCGAACCAACAAAAACTGGTTCGACATATTGTTTCTTTTTGCTTTCATATGATACAAGCCTAAATATTCCATATTCACAAAACACATACAAATAATCGTTAAAACTAATAATCTTAACAATATTCCCACATGTGTCAGGCACTGAAATCAAATTAGCACTTTTTAGATTAGTAACAATATTATCAGGATTAATATCAGAAAACCAATTAACTGTATGCCTCACTTCCTGATCTTTAACTACAAACATTGAACCATTGTGAACACATACATCGAGAAGTTTAACATCACTATCAAGAGTTTTAACACCATACCCACCTGAGTAAATATAAAACTTATTTACTGTAGAAAAAACAATATAATTTTCATTTAATGTGGACAATCTTATTATGTTGGGTTGTGAATCAAACTGTGTAATTTTTGTAAAATCGGAGCTAAAACTATCGATATCATTTTTGTAAAGATTGTACGACAAATCCATAATGACTACACTCATCTTATTAAGGACAACTGACGAATACGACATAATTTTAGACGCCATAGATAAAGACAAGGTTTTAACATTTGCAGATGTGGAATTCACTCTAACAGATAGTGGTTGTAAACCCAACGCATTAGTTAGTTTCCCATCAAAATAATTAAAGTTATAGCCAGCAGTAGCATCGTATTTATTAAACAAATATTCATCATAATTTGCACCATTTTTCACGTCAGATAAATCAATAATTTTAGTGTCTAAAGTAGCACATGTTTTCATAGCCAATTTCTCCTAGCAACATCTGGTACCCTACTAAGCATTTTTAATTGTTCCATTTCTGTTTTGAATTTATCTTCCCAAATTTTCGCTTCATCAAAATTGCCTTTTATAAAATTATATTCACCTAAAGTTCCAAACAAAAAAATTCGTTCGTTAACACCAATTGGAAACATTGAAATATTGTCAGTAATTGCAACATCGTTGGCAAAATAACTATATTTTATTGCATTATATCCTTTGTTGGTGACAATTCCATTAGGTTTTATGACAAAATGTATATTGTTGTTATTATTGTTTTTTATATTAATTATTTTATAAATTTGTTTATTTGTTATCTTTGAAAATGGTAAAACATCATATGTATTATCAAGTTCTACGGTTTCAATCAAGTTAAAATAATTGGTTGAAATATGTTGTTGAATTAAGTTTATACAGCCAACAATCAAATTCAACTCACTAGTTTCTTCTTGTGTATATGTTGGATTTTCGCTATTTAATTTGTTGTAAAG
>CAKVHW010000003.1 GCA_934754495.1 uncultured Clostridia bacterium | reverse complement strand
TTTATTTAATATGATATAATTTATTCATAATATTACATAAGGGAGTAATTATGAAATTTTTTAGAGGTTTAAAGGCAACGTTTGAAGCTATCGGAAAACTTTGGAGAATAGAAAGAATAAGGGACACAGAAATAAACAGAAATCCAACGGAAGAAGAATTAAAAGATAACAAAAAAGGGAAATTATCTATTGTTGTAACTATTGTCAGCACCATTGTTTATTTGATTGCATTCATATTGGTTGCTAGTTCATGGCAGGTAAATATTGGCTTGGGTATTTTTGTTTTAGTTTTGGTTTTGATTTTTACACCTTCAATTCAAATAAAAGCAATCAATTTAGCCAAACAACAAAGAAAAATCAATGGGAAAGGCACTACAGCATTGATTTTCGCAAATGTTTTACCAACCATTACATTGGTTGTGGGAGTGCTATTCTTTGCATTTGGTGGAATGCATATTTTCTTTAAATAAGAAAACAAAATACAAAAAATACAACCTTGCTCGGTTGTATTTTTTTGCTTTAAAATTTTTTATTTTTTCTTTTTGGCTCTTAACACGCTTATAAGTATGTAAGCACCAATAAGCAAAATTATTGAGCCAATCATAATTCCATACATGGTTCCAATGCTTACTTGATTGCCAAAAAAGTATAAATTGCAGTCAATATTATCTTTTATGCCAGATATAACATCTGCAGAAATTCCTTGTTTGGACATTTCTCTAAACACGCCATTCAAAGCATTATATTTAAGTAGAGATGTTCCATATGTCCCGGGCAAAAATGCTAAAACATTTTGCATAACCGTGCCCATTTGAGATATAGGCATATAAGCTCCACATATAAAGCCATACCCGGCACTAACAATAGTTCCAACAGCAGATATTTGTCCTTGAGATGATAGAAAACAGTTTATAATTGAAGATAATGCTGTTCCGAACAGGCTAAGCATAAATAAATCTATAAAAATTAAAACTACATCTCCAAATGACATATACCAACCCGTTGCTCCAATATAGATAAAACATGCAACTGTGCCAACAAGCGCAACTAGCAAAGTGGCAAATAAAGATGCAAAATAATATGACATTGCAATGGTAGATTTTTTAGTTGGAGTAATATATATGTCTTTTGTTGTGCCATTAACCTTGTCGGAAACCATAAGCATATTTGCACAAAAAGCAACGGTTACACAACTTACAGCAAATAAAGATGAAAATAATTGTCCGTTTACAATCCCATATTGTATTCTCTCAGGAAGCCCTGCTGGTAAGCTTTGTTTGTAAATTTTAGCCAAAAAAGTTACAAATAATACCAATAATATGATAGGTGTTATAAGAGAAGTAAAGAACATTCCTTTATCTTTAAAAAACATTTTCATGTTTCGTTTGGTTATGTAAAATAAAGTCTTCATCTTAATTACCCCCTACGAGTTTTTTACCAGTTACAGCCAAAAACACATCATCCATTTTACCTTTTGTTATTTCAAAATCTTTAAATAACTTTGGATATTTTATAATAAGATTTTTTGCTTCTTCGGTATCTTTAACTTCAAGCCTGAAAAAATCTCTTATTTTTTCATATGAAACGCCTAATTTTTTAACATTTTCTTCGGTTTCATTATAAATATTTATAAAATCGCCCGAATATTTGTTTTTTAAGTCTAAGGGAGTTCCTTCGGCAGATATTTTGCCATTATCAAGAATAATAACATAGTCCGCATCAGATGCTTCTTCCATATAATGAGTGGTTAAAAATACTGTCATATTTTGTTTTTTTCTACAATTATCAATAACAGACCATAATGTTTTTCTTGTCTGTGGGTCAAGACCAGTAGTTGGTTCATCTAATATTAGTATTTGGGGATTGTGTAAAAGAGCTCTAGCAACATCAATTCTTCGCCTTTGTCCACCTGAAAGTTTTCCAACAGTTCGATTGAGTAAATTTTTAAAATCTAAAAGTTCAGCAAGTTCAAGAATTCTTTTATTGGCTTCTTGTCCATAAATTTCATAAAGACTAGCACGGGAAATTAAATTATCTTTTACAGTTAAAACTTTATCTAAAACAGAGTTTTGAAAAACGACACCAATTTCTTTTGTTATACTTGAAATTTGAGTGTCAATATCTTTGCCATCTATTATGACCTTTCCATTATCTTTGTTAAGAGTCCCACACATGATTGAAATAGTGGTACTTTTCCCAGCACCATTTACACCAAGAAACGCAAATAATTCACCACGCTTAACTTTAAATGATAAATTATCAACAGCATGGATATCTCCAAAAGATTTATCAAGATTTTTAATTTCTATAATATCATTTTCCATAACAAATATATTCCTTACAACAATCTTTTTAATTATATAACTTTAAGCCAAATTTTGTCAAATATCTGAATATTTAAAGTGAGAATTTTTTTAATACAATTCTTTAAAACTCGATCATTTCAAACTCGTCTAAAATTAGACACCAAAAACTTAAATAAATTAAGGAGAATTGCTATAAAACGAAATAAAATTATATAACACGAATTTGATAGGTTAAATAAGGGAATAAAGATATTTGTAGGATATAAAATAAACTATTTTAACAAGTTTTAACCACATCTCTTAATCAGTGGATCCAGGGTTCGAATCACTGATCGTCCACCAATCTAAAAAAAGAAAGCACTTATTTTGTGCTTTCTTTTTTTGTTATTCTTAAGCATTGCCTTATTTGCTTTCTATTGCTATTTTATTCGTGTTCTAATCGCTATTTTTATTTCTAAAATAGAAATATGCAATTAGCGATGCCACCAACAACAGCCCTGCAAAGCAAGCAGATATAATAGAAATAATAGGAACTATTTTAGCATGTGGATCTTTTAAATTAAATACCGCTTGCAATGTTAAATTATTGTTTAGCGTGATTACATTAGACACCTTATCACCATTTAAAGACCAATAATCTGGGCTAACGCTAAGCGAAAGTTTGCTTAAATCTATTTTTGTATCATACTCAAAATAATCCTCATAAATAACTGTATCATTGTTTTTAAGAGTTAATTTAAATAATTGTTCGTACACCGCCACAAGGTCAGTATCGTTTCCAAAAACAACACACTCACCTACATCGTAAAATGCCTTGCTTGTTTTCCAGCCAACAATTTTTCGTTGTACCATTTTTTTGCTTGGCAAAACAAATTCAGCATAAGGAGTTAATAGTTCAATTTTTTCTTCATCTTCATAAATCAACTTTACTTTGATTTTATCAGCAAGTTGAACCAATAGAGTTTCTGATTTTTCAATTACATAGTTGTCACCAAAAGTATATTCATTATTTGCCGAATCGGTAATTTTGCTTACATATTTAGTGCTTGGAATATCAAAATCAAAGTTTAAAGTGTCACCATAATTGTAGGTATATGGTTTAGTTTCACCATCAACAACAATTGTAATTTGCACCGCTTTTGGAGTAGCCAAAACCTTGTTGTCATTCAAAACAACCAAAATATTTTCATTAGCGGAAATAATTTTAGCCAAATCTTCATTATTGGCCGTGTAATTTTCGAAAGCAATTACTTGCATATTAGATATAAAAGCAATTACATTAATTGTGCAATTTTCAATGTTAGAAAATAATCCGCCTCTTAGGATTAAACCCACCCCATTTTTAACAACAATTTTTGATGTAATATCACAATTGGAATTAATAGTAATTTCACCACCAAGAAGCGAAAGTTCTCCGCCTTGGCATGTAGTACCTACAATACTTACTGTTCCGCCTTCCACAAGCAAACTGCCACCATTATCAGCAGTGGTACTTATAATGTTGCAGTTTTCAAGTATAAGTTGTCTTACAGCAACTGTTGTGTTGTAATAAATTCCACTTGCCTTTACACTTGCAGTGTTGTTTTTAATGTTAACACCTTTAATACTTGTGTAGCCGTCTATATGAAATCCTGCACCAACTTCAGCAGAGTTTCCACTCACTTCTCCGCCAACAACATACAAAATTCCGCCTGCATAGTTTAAAATTGTCCCATTTTTTACGGTATTATTTCTAATCGTGCTGTTTGTAAGAGTGAGCGTGCCTTTGCTTGCAATTACACCATTTCCACTGCTTGTATTGTTTTCAAATAACACATTTTCAAAAACCGCATTTGAATTAGCATAATCGCAAATATATGCACTACCAGTGTTAGCAATATTGCCTGCAATTAGGCTGTTTTTAAAGGTAGAACCCTTAGAATTAGACTGCATCACAATTGCTCCAGCATTAGATGAAATGTTGTTTTGAAGTGTAATATATTCCGCTTTTACAATTCCTGCAATGCTAAGCAATGCACCGTTTTGGCTAAATGCCCCGCCGTCTAAAACAAGCCTATAGTTCTCGTTTCCATTAATTGTAAGTGTAACACCAGCCAAAATCGTTATCATGTTGCCTGATTCTAATCTATTTACAACAACATCTGCCACCACATCATCGGCGATGGTTATATTTAGGTTTTTATCAATTGTAACATTTATGGTTGAAAATGATTTAAGAAGTTTAATTGTATCGCCACTTTCCGCATTTTTAACCGCATCTGCAAGTGTTGTATAACCTACTTCGTTAATAGTTGCAACAATATCGGTGTTTTCAACAACCGATTTCGCATCGCTTTGTCTTGATGTATTAAAAGTATTGTCTACCGCAACAACCTTATATTTTGGCACATAGCCATCTACATAAATTGTTGTATCTAAAAACGAACTGCCGTATGTAAAACCAACAACCTTATAGCCATTAGCATCATCACCCTGCCATATTTCATAGCCCAAATGATTTGCGTTTGATGTGTGGTTGATAAGCACATTGTAGCCGTTGTTTGCTTTTGTAACACTCTTTATAGACACAATAGTTGAATCCGAATAAACAGGTGATGTGTTTGTATTATGGTAAGCCATATTGGTTTGGTACCATAGCTTGTATTGTTTTGAATCATCAGCAAACCCACCAAGTTTTGCCTTTGACATAAAGTTATTAAAAGTTTCACTTGCTGTTGCAATTTTAAACACTGGGTCGTTTTCACCATTTGTAAGCGAATAACCCCAGCGGTCAAAATAATACGACATATCTACACCAGTAACCACTGACGCATAAAACACTTGCAACTCTGTGCGAGACATATTGCCAACAATTGTTTTTAAATCTGGGTATTCATTCCAAAACTCTTGTATCCTAGGATATGTTCCCCTATAACAATTTTCTAGGTTGCCCCAAAAGCCTTTTTGCCAACATTCAATGTACCACCAAATTAGAAAATTGTATCTATTAGAATTAAAATAATCTACACTATTATAATTTAAGTCGCTTGAAAGGGTTTCGGTGGTTTTACTAAATTCACCCCTTGCATTTAGTTGTTCAACAACTGTTTCGTTGTATTTTGCCCACATGTTGTTGCTGGTTTCACCAATTGTGCGGTTTTTATTGTCCATCATGTGTCCTATTTCGTGCGGAACACCCCAGCCAAAACCACTGCCCATTAGCAATGAACCTTGCCAACTTGAGTACACTCCAACATGTTCGGTATAAGTAAAAGCCCCTGCACCTGGCCATGGTTGAACAAGCCTAATGTTGAAATTAGCATGTAAGTTTTTCTCATTAAATACTGGGCTAGTTGGGTCTTGCGACACTCCGCCAAAATTTAGAAGTTGATCCATAAAATTATTCCATTTTTCAACCGCTAAAAGTGGGCTGTAAGTCTTGTATGTTTCATAAGCCCTTGTTGCATCAACTGTAATAATTGCATGATCGGTCACAATCTCAGTTAAGTTTACAACCGTGCTAGGATTTTCATTAACAAGTTTTGAGTACTCGTATAGTTCATGTCTATACTCGCTTTCATTTGTGTTTTTATTAAGTACAGGATAAAAACTTCCGCCTTCAATATATACTTTTACATTACTACTTTGCTGAGTACTAGTATATGGGTTTACAAGATATATTGAGCCACCAAGCGCAACGTCAATGGTATAATCGGTGTGTTTAAAATTAGGTGTTGTAAATGTGTTTTTGCCACGTTTTAATTGCAATTCACCGCCAAGCCACTTTCGCCAACTTCCCACATGTTGAGAAAATCTTATTTTAGGTAGCGGGTCGCTATCTAGCGCATCAACATATATATTTATTTCCTGCCCTGCATTAGACAAAATACCTGTTACTTGCCTATTTGTTCCAAACGAACTCATTTGCAAGTCGTTTTGGCAATAACTTGCAATATCACCATATTGAAAAATAACATTTTGTGCTGTTTGGTCTGTTGAAAATTCACGTTTTGGATTAAAATGCACTTTGCCTATCACAACAGCCTTTGCTCTATCAAATTTTTCTAGCATACTAGAATAATTAATATTCGATTTTAATTTTTCTTCAAAAGCACTAAGTTTGTCAAATGTGTTTAGGCTCTCAATTAATGTGGTTTGAGAATAATCTGCAAACATATTTTCATACAAGTTGAAATCATCGTTTTCAGGTTGTAAAAATATTATTTCTTTTGCAGTTGCAACGTATTTGTAGTTAGTAGAAACCTTAACATACTCAAATCTAAATTTCCCCATTGTAATGTTTTGACAAAAATCAAAAACAACAAATTTAGCCGTTTCGGTTGTTTTATAATTTCTAATTAGTGTAAACCCAGCACCACTATCGTAGTACAAATTAAGTTCGGTTGGGTATCCCCTTGCAGTGCCGTTTTCTGGTGCATAAATTATTCTATTTAATGTTACTTTTTGTGAAAAAGTGACATCTATCACATTTATGAAATTCGGCTTCGTTTCGTGCGTTTCAGGGTCAGTATATGACACATTATTGTCTTGAGCCGATTTAAAACTTGTGCTGAAATTACGGTCAAAAGCCTTACTTAGTTCGTTACCAGAAAGCTCCCCACCATTACCAATATATGTAAACTCTTTTGTTGGGACCGAATAAAAGGCAAGGTAGTCGTTTTGAAGCCTATAATCGTTGTTTTCAATAACAACCGCATTTTCGTTGTCTGCAAAAACAACTGGCTTTGAAATTCCAATAAACATAAGCATTATTAAGCCCAACATTATAAAAACTGCACTTGTTTTATGTTTCATTTTTAAACCACCTTAAGATTTTATGATATTAAGTATATCATAACTAAAAAATATTTTCATAATAATTATTAAAACAAAAAGTCAATTAAATATATTTTGACTTGTTTTGATAAAAAAATTATGTTAAAATTTTTTAATACAATTTAATAGAGGTTTTGTTATGAAAGTATTTGACGAAAAAAACAAACAACTTACTTGGCTTACCAGAAATTATTTTTATCTTGCGACACTAACATTTGTATTTATAAACTTTATGTTTTTCACCTGCTCACCATCACTACAAAATAGCATTGTTCCAACATACCAGACACTAAACGGGCTACTACTTGGAATTGTTAATTCTTTTACTCATTACGGCTGGCAACACCTACTTTTAAATATGCTTTGTTTTACAGTAATAAGCCTATATCTCGAACGCAAATTTGGAAGCATTAAATATTTTGTTCTTGTTTTGTTTAACATAATATTTTCTAGTGTATTTTTTAGCACTGTAGGAGACTCAAACAATTGGGGTGGATTTTCTGTTACGATTTACTCATTATATGGGGTTTTGATTGTAACCTACATATACACAGTAATTAAAAACAGAAAAGACAAAACAAACAATATCTGGGGCGGAATAACCGTTGCACTTATTATACTTGCAATGTGCTTTAATGAAGAAGGCGGATTTCCTTTTAAACCATACCCTGTTGACCTAATTACAAATGCTGGACACTATTCAGGAATTATTGTGGGTTTACTTGTTAGTTGTATATTGTTGTTTATTAAATTTATTATAAATCATGACTATGTTAAAAAAGAAGATGCCGAATATATTGAAAACTTTCCAAAATGGCAAAAAATAACTGCTTTGAGTTTAGTTGGTGTGTTTTCAGTATTAATAATTCTTTTTGCCACATTATCAGCAACAAACACCACCTGTAAAGTAAATTTAGTTAGTAACATTAAAGAATTTAATATGACAACATCATACAAAGCATCAGAAATTAATCCAGTAATTACCCCACAAATGATTATTGAAAATATCAAAACTCAAAAAGACTTATCCACTTTAAACGGATATGCTTTTAATGTAAGTCTTTCTAAAAATAGCGATTATTACAATAGTTCTAGCAAAACTGATCCTTGCATTTATTACAAAAATATTTATGAAGTTATGCCACTTGCCCCTCTCACTGTTAACATTGTCGCCGAAAAGCAATATTCAATTAAAATAGAAAAAAGTGACGTTTTCAGTAGTGCAACGTTACCAGTACAATACTTTTATAATTATGAAAATCTTAAAAAAGGACTTCAAGATAAAAGATTTTATATTTTTGACGATAAAGTTTACGATAGTTATTCCTTAGCGGACATGTTTTGGATTTCACCAAAAGAAGATCATCTTAGTTTAAGCATAAACACTTCATTAATAAAAAGCACTGTAAACACTTCAAAACTTGTGATTAAAGTTAATGGCGAAATTGTCACACCAAAATATAATAGAATTGATTTTGGCACATTAACTCAAAATGTTGTAATATCAATTTTCGAACAAGCATAGTATTATGCATATAATAAAAAATAGCCTAGATTTAGGCTATTTTTTTTGTTATTCAACTTTATAACTTGTTACTACCACATCTGCACCTGTGCCAAGTACATTTTTTATTACAACATCACCTAGCGATGCAGATTTTACTTTAAGTTTGTTTATTTCTTGCATAACATTCATTACAAGTTTTTTAGGAACTGGTGTGCTTGTTTTCACCGACAACACCCCACTATCTCGTGTTTTTAAAATGGCAGTAACAACACGTTTTGGTTCGGTCATTTCTTGAATCGCATAAATTTCACCACGTTTGCAATTATTGCCAATAACATTAAATCCATCGCCTTTTTTAGTGATTTCAATTTGACACCCCATTGGGCACATAATACAGGTTAGTTTCATTACTCCACCTCCAAAGTCAAATCAGATTTTACAAGTGATTTATCTACGTCCATTGTTAGCATTTCACCAGGAAGCCCAGCCAAAAGGTATTTTTTAGCAATTGTTTCACCGTTTTGTTTTAACACCACAAACGACTTAACAACTTTGTTTCTTAACCTAAATTTTAAAGTTGCTGTGCCACTTTCACATCTTACAAAATTAGGCAAAACATAGCTTACCAAATTACCCGCCACTACTGACACTGTTTTTACCTTTTTGTAGCCAGATTTTACATATTCACTTGCACTTTTTCCAGCAACAAAAGCCTCATTTGTAACATTATCCACAAGGTCATGAACATGTAGGAAGTTTCCACATGCAAAAACGCCTTCAACATTTGTTTGCAACAAATCATCTACAAAAGTGCTCTTTGTGGCTCTATTAAATGGTAAGTATTCCACCAAATCTCTTTCTGGAGTTAAGCCAACCGACAGTATCAAGCAATCACAAGGTAAAAACTTTTTGGTGTTTTCAATTTTGTTAAATTTATCGTCAACTTGACCATAATAAACACCCTTAATCTTGCCGTCACCAACTACCTCAAATATGGTTGTTTTAAGTAGTAGCGGAATATTAAAATCGTCTAGACATTGTGTAATATTACGTCTTAATCCACTAGGTGTTGAGTTTATTTCAAGTACCGCTTTTACTTTAGCACCCTGCAATGTAAGACGTCTTGCCATAATAAGCCCAATATCGCCACTGCCAAGAATTACAATTTCTTTTCCTGGAAGCTTTCCATAAATATTAACCAATTTTTGGGCACAACCAGCTGTAAGAACTCCTACCGGTCTAGAACCAACAAGCGAAATATTTGCCGGAACACGTTCCCTACACCCCATGGCCAAAACTATTGCTTTTGCTTCTATTTTTTGAACACCGCTTTCGTTTGTGATAGTTACAATTTTGCCATCAACCGCCGTTACAAAAGTGTTAAGCATAACTTTAATATTTTTGTTTTTGGCAATTTTTTCTTTAAAACGACTTGCATACTCTGGGCCTGTAAGTTCTTCATTGAAATAGTGTAAACCAAATCCGTTATGAATACATTGCCTTAGTATTCCACCTAGGAATGAGTTACGTTCTACAATTGTACATTTTGTTCCATTTTCAGCACAACCAAGTGCGGCTGCCATTCCTGCCGGACCACCACCAATAATTAGCACATCTGTTTTCATTTTTCGTAACCCCCTTTCACTTCGTCCACAATCCACTTACTGCCAATGCTATCTTTTTCAATATCATCAAAAGGAATGCCTGTTTGTTGAGATATTATTTTAATAACCTTATCAAGGCAGAACCCACCTTGACATCGCCCCATTCCTGGTCTTACCCTACGTTTAATACCATCGGTTGTTGTAGGAATAATTGGGCGGTGAATAGCATCAATTATTTCACCTTCGCTTACACCCTCGCATTTGCACACAATTCTACCATAACTAGGATTTTTCTTAATATACTTTGTTTTTTCCGCATCGCTAAGATTATTTAAAACCAAATAAGGTTTTATTTTAACCGTTTTTACATTAGGGTTGTATTTAAGCCCAAGCAATCCTACCACATATTTTGCTATAGCTGGTGCCGAACTTAATCCTGGTGAACAAATACCTACTATATTAACTACTCCTGCCACCGCTTTGCTATTTTCTATCACAAAGTCATCGCCAGTCAAAGTTCTGACACCAGAAAAGTTTCTAATTGTTTTACTAAGGTCAACATTTGAAATAAGTCTGCGACATTTTTCTCTAATTTCGTTTAAACCGCCGTCTGTTGTGATTGGTTCTGAAGTGCTTTCATAAGATGTTGGCCCAACCAAAATATTTCCGTCAACTGTTGGAGTAACTAAAATACCCTTACTATGTGCATCAGGAAGTGGGAATATTGTACTTTTTACAAGGTTTCTTTCGCTATGGTCAAGCACAAAATATTCACCACGTTTAAATACTAGTGGATATTTTTCACAACCAACAAGTTGTGCAATATCGTTGTAACCAGCACCACAAGCATTAACAACTTGCTTTGCCATCAATTGTTTTTTGCCATTAGAAATTACAAATAAACCCTTTTGCTTTTTAATGTTTTTAGTGTTGTATCTTAGTTGAACCACACCACCATTAACAACACCTTCTTCCGCCAAAGTAATTGTATAAAGGTATGGATTTATAATGTAAGAAGATGGTGCAAAAAGTCCACAAGTCACATCATCGCTAACATTAGGAATTTCCTTTTTTAATGCGGTTTTGTTTTTATACACCAAATCGTTTACACCATTTTGTTTGCCACGTTCTATAAGTTCTTTTACCACATTTTTGTTGTTTCCTATCACATAAGAGCCAATCTTTTTTAGCGGAACACCCAGTCGAGCACAAACATCTGGGTACATGCGGTTTCCTTCAACATTAAATTTTGCCTTATTTGTGCCAGGTTTTGCATCAAACCCAGCATGAATTATTGCCGAATTTGCCTTGCTTGTACCCACAGCAACATCGGTGCCCTTTTCAATAAGCACGGCATCATAACCGCTTTTTACAAGTGCATTAAATATGCTTGCACCTATTACTCCGCCACCAAATACGGCAACATCAAATACTCTATTTTCCATATTTTCTCTCCATTATTTTGATTATAAAAGTTATTTTTATTTTAGTCAAACAATATGCAAATGTAATTTACTTATAGTAAATTTTGCACAAGTTTTAGTTATTATTACATTTTGTTTTTTAAAAAATTATTTTTGTGTTAAGATATTTATAAATTAGGAGAATTGAATATGAAATATATTATTGGACTAGACGAAGGCACAACTAGTGCTAGAAGTGTACTTTTTGATGTTAAGGCAAAAAAAATTATAACTACTTCAAACCACAAATTTAAGCAGTATTTCCCAAAGCCTGGCTGGGTAGAACAAGACCCTAAAGAAATACTAGATGCTCAGTTTGCATCTTTAAAGGAAGTACTAAATGGTATTAACCCAAAAGATGTAATCGGTATTGGAATCACAAACCAACGTGAAACAGTAGTTGCATGGGACAAAACTACTGGCGAGCCTGTATACAATGCTATTGTATGGCAATGTCGCCGTACAAGCAAACGAATTGAAAGACTTAGTTCGCATTTAAAAAGGGTTGTTAAAAACCGCACAGGTCTTATTCCTGACGCCTACTTTAGCGCAAGCAAAATGGAATGGATTTTAAACAATGTGCCAAAAGCCAAAGCTTTAGCAAAAGACGGCAACTTGTGTTTTGGAAACATTAACACATACCTAGCCTATATTATGACAGGCGAATTTGTGACCGACACCACAAATGCCAGCCGTACAATGCTATTTAACATTAACACCCTTGAATGGGACCCAGTACTTTTAAAACTATTCAAAATACCTAAAAACACATTACCAGAAGTTGTGTCTTGTGACCACATTGTGGGAAAATGCAAAGACTTTTTTGATATTCCACTATGTGCCATGATTGGTGACCAACAGTCTAGCCTATTTGGTCAAAGTTGCGTGACCGAAGGGTCATCGAAAACCACATACGGAACTGGAAGTTTTACACTTGTTAACACCGGCGACAAAATTGTAAACGAAAACAAATTACTTTCAACTATTGCTTACACTATTGGTGGCAAAACAAAGTATGCCATTGAAGGAAGCGTGTACTCTGCTTGCAGTGCCATTGAATGGTTGAAAAGCGACCTTAAATTATTTGATAGTTATGACGAAATTGATGACCTTGCTTGCAAACTTCAATCCAACGATGGTGTATATTTTGTTCCTGCATTCACAGGTCTTGGTGCTCCTTACTGGAACAGCAATGCAAAAACCGCAATTATTGGACTAACATATGGTTGTGACAAATCACATATTGCTCGCAGTATTTTAGAAAGCATGGCATACAATACTCGTGATATTTTGGAAAGACTAAAAGGAATTAAAATACACGAATTAAAAGTTGACGGCGGTGGCACAAAAAACAAGTTTTTAACACAATATTTAGCCGACATTACTGGGAAAAATGTTTTGCTTGGGCTTAGCAGTGAAGCCACAGCAATGGGGGCAATATATATGGCTGGAATTGCAACAAAAACCTTTACCATAACCGACATTAAAAACATGTACAAAATAAAAGAAGAATTTTCACCTAAGATGAACGAAAAACTAGCCAACGAGTATTACAAAAAATGGAAGAAAACAGTTAATTTAAGTTTAAAAGGAAATTAATTATGAAAACAAAAGAAATAATTTCATTTGACAACCGCCCTATCACCTTGTACGTTTATGATGATGTAAAAAGCCCAAAGGGTGTAATCCAACTAATCCACGGCATGCAAGAACATTGCCTTAGATACGAACATGTTGCAAAGTTTTTTAACGACAACGGCTATATCGTAATAACCTACAACCAACGTGGTCACGGCAAGGAAGCAGTTGAAAGCGGAAAAGCAGGTTTTAGCGAAGGCGACATTTACAGTGAGTGCGTTAAAGATGCCGTAACAATTTCTGAATTTATAACCAAAAACTACAACTACCCTTTGATTGTTTATGGACACTCGTTTGGAAGCCTTGTAGCACAAAAATACATTCAAGTATGTCACCTTGCTAAAAAAATTGTGCTTTCTGGTACAGGAAATGGCAGTGATGCGGTGTTTGGTTTTGGCAAACTTGTCACTGGATTTTTATCAATATTTGGCAAAAATCGTTCTGGCAAAATAATCGAAAAAATATCTTTTGGTGGATATGAAAAAAAATTTAGCGACCACAACTGGTTGTCTAGAGATATTAATGTTTGGAATGAATATCACAACGACCCACTTTGCGGTGTATCATTTCCACTAAGTTTTTACAACAACTTATTTAAAAACCTAAGAAAGCTTAACAAAGGAATTAAAAATATTGCACCTGATACAAAAATTTTAATTATTGCGGGCGATAAAGACCCTCTTGGAAACAACGGAAAAAGCCTTATCAAACTTGAAAAAACCTTCAAGAAAAAAGGTATTAATGCAAGGTTAAAATTATACAAAGATTGCCGTCACGAACTTCACAACGAACTTAACAAAGAAGAAGTTTTTTCCGATATACTTAATTTTTTAGAAGAAAACAATTAAACTACTGTACAATTATAAATAACAACACAATATTTTAAAGCAAAAAAAGGCCACAATTAAATGCGGTCTTTTTTATTGTAATATTAATATCTATTTTAAAAAGTACTTATTCAATTAATTTATACAAACCTGTATTCATTAGATTTGGATTTATCTTAATATAAATAGCATTAAAGCTTTAAAAGCAATATTTACACCTTTCTATTTATCTCTTTCAAAACAAGTTTTGTAGCATCTTCAGCTTCTGGTGTTGGCATCAAAATAAAGCAATGACACATATCTTTATATTCGTGAAAGTCCACACTAGTTCCTTGCTTTTTTGCAAGTTTGCATAGCACCTTTGTGTCAGGGTAAAGTAAGTCATTTGTGCCAACAACAACCATAATATCTGCCCTTGTTAAATCACCCCAAATCGGGCTAGCAACAGGGTCTTTTAGATTACCATTGCTCCAAATTTTTCCAAGCATATGAAGTCCCTTTTTAGAAAGCATTTTGTCAGTTGGCTGTATTACATCTGACTCTTTGTTATTTGTATTCACATCAATCCAAGGGGAAATAAGTATTGCTTTTACTCGTTTTTCAGGCAATTTTTTTACTTGTTCGCTCATTGCAAGAGCTAGTCCGCCACCTGCACTATCACCCATAAAAATAACTTCTTCAACATCGTTGTTTTTTAAAAAATTGTTATATAATTTTACACACTTACTTATGCAGTCGTGGCAAGTGTATTGTGGCATACGTGGGTATATTGGGAAAACCATGCAAACATCAGTCTTTAAAAGCAATGTTTCTACAAATCTCCAATGCATGATTGTTGGACGAGAAATATATGCTCCACCGTGATAATAAAATATGGTTTTTTTGCAAAATTGTCTATTTAACACATAGTATCGCATACCGTCTATTTTCATAGTTTCAACCGTAATCAGATTGCTAAATGGGTAAAACAAATGATATGGTTTTGCATTATCCTTTTCTTTTTTTGCAAGCCATTTTTCAAATGCTGCTTTGCTATTATACATTTTACGATCATTAAAACGTGCAATAATTTTATCTACTACTTCACTTGAAAAACTCATATTTTACCTTCCTTTTATAAAAAGGATTATACCATAATTTTTTGGTCAAGCAAAAGCAAATTACACTAAATATATCTTACCGATTTTAATTTGATTTGGCTTACTAATTTAGACCTTACAACTTTACACAAATCGGTGCTAAGGTATTTTTTGTTGTCGTCAGGGAAAACAGTGGCCACTTTTTCACCAAGCATTACTCCTGCTAAAAAATTTGCGCCACCCGAAATACCAACAGGAAGCGATAAGCACTTGCATAGTTTTTTAGCCATTGCAATAGCATCATTGTCACCAATCGCAACAAAACCATCAACCACATTTTTATCATACAACCGTGGCACAATCTCATCGCTTATTCCTTGAATTTTATGGTGCTTTGGGGCGATATTTGTGTTTAAAATTTGTGCATTTTTAGGTTGCATAGCAATTACTTTTAGTCCTAGTTTTTGCTTTAAATATTCGCCAGCACCCATAAGTGTTCCGCTTGTTCCTACCCCACTTACAAAATACTTAACACCCTTGCCTGCCACCTTATCAGCAATCTCTTTCCCTGTGATGTTTTGGTGTGCAAGTTTATTTTGTGTATTAGCAAATTGCTGTGGGCAAAAACAACCATGTTTTTGCATTTTTTCACACAATTTAAAAGCCTCACTAAAATCGTTCACAAGTTTTAGTTTTGCACCATATAGTTTTATAAGTTTCTTTCTTTCATCGCTCATATTTCGTGGCATTATTATGGTTGTTGGATTTCCAGTAATATTGGCTATAGCACTTACAGATATGCCCATATTCCCACTACTTACTTCCACAACTTTGTTACCGTTTTTTAATGCACCACACTTATATGCATCATGAAAAATTTGATAAGCAACCCTATCTTTTATACTGCCAGTAAGCGAATACCACTCACATTTTGCATATATTACACCTGTTTTCCCTAAATACTCATACTCTATTTCAATCATTGGCGAATTATTTAGCATTTGTTGTATAGATTCTAATTTATGTAACATACTCCACCTCTTTAAGGCATTATATTAAGAATTTAGTCAATTAGTGATATTCATAAATTAAAGAACACAAAAAAATAATTGAAATACATTGTGATTTCTCTTTATTCCAAAAACCAAGGTGCTTTTAAGGAAAAACCCTAAAACCACTGATAAGGTGTAAGAAAACAAAAAAAAGTAAGTACTAATACTTACTTTATCTGGTAGGAGTGAGTGGACTCGAACCACCGACCCCCACCTTATCAGGGTGGTGCTCTAACCGGCTGAGCTACACTCCTATATTTTGTTTTAACGACTTTACAACTGTCGTTTTTAAATCATAAGGGAGATTTAAAAAAATGGTGGAGATAAAGAGATTCGAACTCTTGACCCCCTGCTTGCAAGGCAGGTGCTCTAGCCAGCTGAGCTATACCCCCAAAACATTTGCGATATAATAATATCAAATTTGTAGAACCGTGTCAATATTTTGAAGCAAGTTTTTTTAAAATAATTTACTTTTTTGTTTTATGCTTTAAATTGGACTCTACTACAATTATTATTCGCAAATATGTTTTTATTTTTGATTATTATTGTTCTTTGTTACTACCGCATCAAACTTAGGTTTCCAGTCCGCCATCTTCTTTTCTATTACTCCCCTGCGTTGCGATGGACTCATAAGCGAAACAATTTCATAATCGCCTTTAATGTTTAGTTTTCTAAACTCATTTTCAACAAATTTACTGTTGCAAAAAATTGTTTTTACATTTCCTGCATCAATTATCTCTTGAAGTTCTGCTTTGCTAGTAATATATGGATAATTATCATTTCGCATAATGATATCTTGGTCTAGCGAACTATTATTGTTAAACCAACATTCCTTAAAAACATCGCAAATAGCAAAGTGATATTCATCTAGTGTTTGTTTAAACCTGTTTTGAATTTCTATTTTATGTTGTTCAAATTGCTCTTTTGTTTGTTTTTCGCTTGCAAACGACAAATAGTTTTGTTTTAACTCATTTTTTAGATTTCCAAAATCGTTTCCGCCTAAACAATAATCCATAAGAGCCCAAAGTTGGTTTCTGTCACTAGCATAATAAAAACCTTTTCTCATTCCATCAATCGCTGTTATTGAGCCAAGCATCAAATATTTACTTTGATCACTCCAATAAGGCACAATTCCCTCGTTTGCTGGTTTTCTAATAACTGGATTTACAATTTGTTTCATTATTACTTCCTTACATTTTGTCGCTTAAATATCTTTACAATATGGTTGTATAATTACATTTGGGTTTACTTTTCTTCAGGCAAAACCACCACTTCAATGCCAGCCTCTTTAAATAGTTTTAACGAAAAATCATCTGGGTATGGATTTTGATATACCACCCTAATAATACCCGCATTGATAATTTGCCTTGTACACATAGAACATGGTTGGTGAGTGCAATACAAGGTTGCACCTTGCAACGAAACACCCATTTTAGCCGCCTGACAGATTGCATTTTGTTCTGAGTGAACAGCATAACAAATTTCTGCATTTTTTCCACTAGGAATTTCAAGTTTTTGTCTTAAGCACTCGCCACGTTCAACACAACTTTTTATGCCAGCAGGTGCTCCGTTATAACCAGTTGTAAGTACTCTTTTATCACGTACAATTACGGTTCCAATTTTTCTATTTTCTTTAAAACAGCTACTCCATGTTCCCACAAGTTTTGCCATTTCCATAAATCTTTTGTCCCATTTATTAATCATAATGTTAAATCTCCCATTTAATTTACAATAATGGTAACACATTAAAACAAAAACCACAAGTTTAACAACACAATAAATAAAATGCATCTTGAAAAGAAAAAATCAATATGATATACTCTCATTAAATACGAGGGGAAAATTATGAAACAAACACTTTACACCGATATTATAAAATATTGGAATAAAATAAACGAAACAAGCAAACTAGAAATGCTTCAAGAGTACGAAAATCAAAACGCAAAAGAAAATAACCGAGAAGCACGCAAACTTGTTTTGGAAAATTGTAATAATACTATGCTGGGAATCAATGCAATATTTAGCCAGAAAAAACCAGATGTAATAACAATTATAAAAACAAATAAATTTGCAACCGAACCAGAACATGCTTTGTCTATCGCCTATCACGAAGGATTGCACGCAACAATATACGACTACTTCACTTTCAAAAACATCATATTAAAATCGTATAAAAAGCTAAACACAAAAGAATTATATAATCTTTACAGAATAGATAAAGCATATCGACCAGTCTCAGCAAAAGAAAATCTTTCTTCTGAAGAAAATTATGTGATGCACGAAACACTTTGCAACACAACAGACAACTACCTAAACAGCATTGAAAACATGGAAGACTTTAAAACAATGACGATTCCTTATATTCAAAAAATAAAAGAATACATAATTTTCAAAAAGACATATGATATTTATAGAGAAATGAATCCAGCACTATCTGACAATAAAGTTGTTCCAAAAGAATTAGTACAACTATCAAAACTATCAAATACTGCTTATGAAAAATACTTCTCTACTAATCATGTAAAGTTAAAACAAAATGCTTACCAAGTAACAGAACACCTTAACCAAACACAAGATTTAATGGACACCATTATATTAAAAGAGATTGCAAAATTAGATACAAAAAATGATTCAATGAAGTTACTAAATCAAATAAAAGACGATCTTCCTTATCTCAAGTTTTAATTAAAAGTCAAACAAGTTAATTTTTAAAACAGACATTATTAAGTGTCTGTTTTTTTTGTTTTTATATAGCAACAAACATATATCTTATCATAACACCATAAGTCCTCGTCTTGATTTTTTACATAAAAAATATATTAAAAAACACACAAAAATGAATTTTTTTATAAATTGATATTTTTGCATAGAAACACATGTTTATGTCGTTAATTTTATAAAAATATATTATATTATATATATTTTGTGACAATATCACACACGTTTATGACAATATATTATCACAAATAAAAAATTACAACTTTTTTATTTTTTCTTAACAAATATATATACTATTATTTCTTTACAATATGCAATCACAAATATTTCACACAAAATAGTATAACAAATATTACACAATTATTATAATCACAACACAAATATTACAGCATTCTTTAACACCTCAAAGTTATTATTGTCCTAAATATTATTACAACAAAAAGACCATCGCAATTAAATACGATGGCCTTATGTTTTAACTTTAAATCTTAAAATTCAACCCTATTCCCCTACATTAAATTGAGGTTATTGATATAAACATTATCAATCATTAAGGACTTAGAAAAATATAATGGTGTGAGTGGGCGGAGTCGAACCGCCGGCGTTTCGCTTAGGAGAAATGGAAAATTATTAAAATAACTTTTCTATCACACATTTTATCAATTATCATCAAAATTATAGCCAATTTAACCCAAAATCTCAATCAAATTGACTATCTTTTCTAACTTTAATCAAACCCACCCCAAATCGCGGTGACGATTTGGGGCACTTTTGCCCAATTTTACCGTTTGGGTGCATTTTCAACATTTACTTAAAAATTCCAATAAAGGTTGCAATAACAGAAGCAACAGCAATTGCTGTTGTTATTCCATAAGTAATCCAATTCCAGATCTTTTGTTTCTTCAGTTCATTCTTTTGTGCAATATTTTGCCTTTTTAATTCTTCACATTGGTTTTGAATAATTACATTATACTCATGTTGTAAAGAAACCAATTCTTGTAAATGCCTGGCCATTGCGTCTTGGCTAAGTTTTTGAGTTTCAACATCTTTTTGCATTTGCATTATTTTATTGGCCTTCTGTATTTCTAATTCTTCCTTGCGTTTTTCTTCTTCAAATCCTTTTATAATACTATCTGGGATGTGAGCAGAATTTGGTTGATAATTTATTCTTCTCAAATATTCATTAAAATCCATTAGTGCATACCTCGTATATTTACATTATAGCACTAAAAAAAGATTTTTCATAGTTTATAATAAAAATACTTTCATTTAATGCGTTATCAATCCAAATGTGTTATAATACTAATTGAGGATAAATATGGATAATAATCAATCGTTCAAATTAAATGAAGTCATTCTGGGGCTTGAAAAAGTTTTTGACAGATATAAATACTTTTTAAACAAATTTTTAATTGATAATAGCAAACTTATAAAAACACCAATTGGTCAAGAAATAATAAAAGTTATTCAAAATGGAGTGCAGGATAATCCTGATAATCAGTTTTCAAAAATATTAAGTTGTTTAAATGTTAATAATAATGATTTAATGTTGAATTATAACTTGGATAATTTTCAAAATTTTATAGAAGAAAATGCAGAAGCAATTAAAATATTTGATGATCCAACACTCAGATTAATGTCGGATTTTGCTGATGAATATAAATGGGCATCTCAATGCTTAATGATTAATGCTGATACATACATAAATATATTTTTTAAGTTGATGTACAATATAGAGAACGATAGTAACTTACCAAAAGGTTTTAACGATAATCCTAAATCTAATTTTTATAAAAAGTTCCCAGAATTAAAAGGAAAACTTGACTATGAATTTGCACTTTATAACGAATTGCATGCAATAAGAAATAATATAGTGCATAATGGAATGATTGTTGATAAAAAATTATTAGACAAACTATCTATTAATGAAGATACTTTTAATAATAACATTTCAATGTATTTACCAAATTTTGATAAGGTTATATTATATTCATTGGCTTGTTTAGAAATTGTGATTATAGTTAATGATGAGATACTTAAAAATACTAAATTAATTGAAGAAATCAAAAAGAGAGATGTTTATCAATATTTAGAAAAATATAGGGATTATAAAGAAAAACATCCTATCTAAACAACTTTTTACAAATGTTATAAGTAATCTCAACAACATGGTCAATTTGTAGGTTTACAAGTTGACCTTTTTCTATGTCTAAATTAAAATACTCTCGCCATTTTTCTTTTGAAAAATCTTTTACAAACTCATCTTCTAATTCGCAGATTTTAGTTAGTTGCAGTTGTTCTTCTGCACTGAGTTTTTCGTTTTCTAGTGTATCTTTCACTAGTTGCAAAACGTGGTTCAACTTTTTCACCTCCATTTGAAATTATAGAAGTATAGCAAACATAATTAAATCCTTCGCTATTAACAAGGATCATAATATCAGCAATCATTGAGCAAAACATCAACACATGCCAGACAAACTAATTGAATACTTACATGAATACAAGGCTTGGTGGCAAAATCAAAAGCAGTATCTTGGTGATAGACTTGGCGACACGGATAGACTATTCTACACAGAAGACGGCAAAGATATCTGCCCAGGACTGCTACGAGTATGGTTACAAAAAGCTCTTGCACGAGCAGGACTACCAATAGTTACACTTCACTCACTTCGCCATACAAATATAACATTGCAACTAATGGCAGGTGTAGATATGAAAACAGTATCAGCCAGAGCTGGTCATAGCAAAACTTCAACCACCAGTGATTTCTACAGTCACTTCCTAAAGAATAGTGATATACACGCAAGCAAAGTAATAAATAAAATATTTGAATAAAATGTCACAACATATGGCAATTATTTTAAAATTATGATATAATACAAAAAGGAGTTGAGAATATGGATAAGAGTTTTAAGTGGCATTTATTCTTTACATCATTTATTCCACTATGGATTTCCATAATTGTCATCAATATATGGAAATCAACAGAGTGGCTAATTAATGGAGTGAATGCTCAACTAAATTTTGGAGCGAACTTAGTTATTTTTTTAAAGTATAATTATTTGAGTGTTTTTTTGATATTTGCAATAACAATACTACTACTAATTAGTATAATAAACTTAAATAATTTTCTTAAGAATAAGAAAGTAGAAAACAATAAACCGACTTGTAAAATATTGGAAGCAAAACATAGTTCAAACTTAACTGCTGATTTTATACTTTCATATATTTTACCAATGATTGCATTCAATTTTACAAGTTTACTAGATGTTATACTATTTTTAATTTACTTTTATGTTTTGGCTTTCGTATGTATAAGGAATAACAATGTATATATAAATTTTTTATTTGAGGTGAAAGGATACCGAATGTATAATTGCAAGCTTCAATGTATCAGAGCAAACACAAATGTAGAATATTCTGATTGTTTGGTATTAAGTAAGAAACACTTAGATTCAGAAATTAATAGAAATATAGAATATTGGGATTTTGAAAATAAAATATATATTGATATAACTAAAGAATAAGGAATATAAAAATGAAAATAGAAGATTTAATGAAAGTCGTTAATAATAAAGATGAATACAGTTGGAGTTTGTATTTCTTTAAAAAGGATAGAAGAAATAAAGATCAACCATTTTCATCATACAAAAAAAGATATCGTGATAGTAGTGGGCTAAATAATTACATAAACGGAGTTATAAATTGTGTATCCAATTTCCAACTTGGAAAATTAGAAAGTATAGAGAGTTATAACGGAATGAACGCAAATATTGTTTGCGATTTTATCCCATTGCAAAGCGATTTAATTAATAAAGAATGGAATAATTTTGTCCAATGTATCAAAGATGCTTCAGACAGTCGTTTTGATGGTAAAATAAATGGCTATGCTATATGTGGCGAGCCTGTCAATGAAACATTAAAACCTATAACTTTTATCAAATTTTCTAGCCCTATTATTGAATTAAAAAACAATAAATGCATCACGTACAAAGATTCCCCAGAAGAAGAATTAGATATGTTAAGCGATAATTATTTTAGACTTTATTGGGGTGTAGATTCTTTAGTTTATGATGGCAATTTTTATACTTTCAATAATAGTTTTGAAACAATTTTTGATATTGAAAAATCAGTACAAAAAGTAAAAAATAAAGTTGTCGAGAAAATCATAAATACAAACATAATAGAAAAACCAGATGATTTTATTGCCTTTTCAAAATCTTATAAATCTCCTAAAGCTTTTATCTCATTTGATGAAGAAAGATTAGATAGAGTTAAAGACTTGCAAGAAAGACAAGCCGTAGCAAATGATTATGGGTTACAATTAAGCGCTGATAATAAATTTATAATAAATGAAAATTCAGACTTTAAAAATTTTCTTGACTTTATATGTCTAAAATCTGTTTGCGAATCTGGAACTAAAAATATATATAAGATGAACTCAGCTACAAAACAAAAAGACGACTAATTAAAGCCGTCTTTTTTCTTTGTAAATTGGTGTGACTATGCAGATTTGAACTGCAGACCTATCGCTTAGGAGGCGATCGCTCTATCCAGCTGAGCTATAGCCACATATTAGTGTTTTTGTTAAGGTTGGGTGAACTTTGGTTTTGTGTGAGTTTGAAGTAATCGCAAATTGCTAGTGTTTTAGGGATGTTTAGCGATTTTTATTTTGTCCAAGTCGATACTTAGGAGGCGAACCCTCTATCCTACTGAGGTACACCCACATGATAAACTATGTGAATTATATCACAACAACCTTTTTATTGCAAACAAAAAAAATTGTAAATAAAAATCGCCTTACAATTTTAAAAAATTAACTTTTACAATTTTGGAACGACAAAAATTGTTATTAACACAATCGCCAAAAATACCCCACCACTCATTTTCATATCTCCATTACTTTTCTAATACAATAATAGCACAGTATCAAAAATTTGTGAATACCAATTTTAAATAAAAATTAGCATACTTAATTCTTAATCTTAACACTATACAACAATTCACAACAAAAATACACTTGCTTAAAATTGGATTATAATATAAAATTATTATATTATATTTTATTTCAAGGAAGTCACAATGGATTTACCAAAACAATTTTTAGAACGCATGAAAAAAATGCTTGGCAATGATTACAACAATTTTTTGAATTCATACAACAAACAAAACTTTTTTAGTTTGCGACTTAATCCGCTTAAGGACACATTGAAAATACTAAACGATTTTACAGAACCTGTTCCATGGGCAAAATACGGGTTCTATTACAACGATAATTTAAAACCTGGGAAAAGTATTTTTCATGATACAGGGCTTTACTACATACAAGAAGCCAGTGCAATGAGTGTTGCAGAAATTCTTGCACCTAGTGAAAACGACACAGTTTTGGACTTATGTGCTGCACCAGGCGGGAAAAGCACTCAAATCGCCACACTAATGAACAACAAAGGACTACTTGTATCAAACGAAATAATTTCAAAACGTGCAACAATTCTTGCCGACAACATCGCAAGGCTCGGCATCACAAACACAGTAGTTTTAAATGAGAGCCCTGAAAGCATCGCAAACAAATTTCAGAATTATTTTGATAAAATTCTAGTAGATGCACCATGTTCTGGCGAAGGAATGTTTAGAAAAAATCCAGAAGCCATTAGTGAATGGAGTGAAGAAAATGTTAAAATGTGTCAAGAACGACAACTAAACATACTAAACACAATTAAAGACTGCTTAAAACCAAATGGTTCACTAGTTTACTCAACATGCACCTTTTCACCAGAAGAAGACGAGCAAGTTATCGAACAATTTTTACTCGAAAATCCAGAATTTACCTTGGCAGAAATTGACTACACCTACTTTTCAAAAGGAATAATAAGCAACACAAAACACAACTTTAAAAACATTGAAAAAACAGTAAGAATCTTCCCTCATATCACGAACGGCGAAGGACACTATATTGCAAAGATGATAAAAAATGGAAATTCTTTTGACACAATAACAACAAAACCACTTAAGTCAAACATTGACAAAAAATCATTGGAAATACTAAACAAATTTCTAAACGATTGCTCAATTAATCTTACACAAGGTATTTTATTAAACTTTAACAACCACTTGTATTTAGCACCGCAAAATACACCAAACCTAGATAAACTTAAAATACAAATGGCAGGGCTTTATCTGGGAGAAATAGATAAGAACAAAATTTTTATTCCGAGTCATAACCTTGCTCTAGCCTTAAAACCAGTAAAATTGTTGTTCAACACCCCATATAATCAACCCACAACAACTAAATACATAGAATTAAATGAAAGCCAACTAAGAAACTATATAAATGGGCTTACAATTGATACTGATACAAATCTAACAGGTTGGACATTAATCACGTATAACAACAATTCTGTTGGTTGGGGGAAAATTGTAAACAACACAATAAAAAATCACTACCCCAAATATTTAAGAAAAAATGAATTAAATTATTAATAAGTTCTTTTAAAACAAAAAACACTGCATAATTGCAGTGTTTTTTTTAATACAAAATTTATGCAGCTTGTTTTTTAAAACATTTTTAACAGGATTTAGTTGTTTTTATAATTAAGAATTAAGTTTGAATGTCATTGTTGCTGGGTTGTGGTCTGAATACATAAAGTCAGTATCAATATTTAAGTTGCTTACAACTGTGACATTATCAGAAACAATAAAGCCATCTAAAACAACTGAATAATTTACGCCCTTTTTATAAGCCATATCAGACGAACGACAAGTTGGTGCATTAGTTGATGCACTAAAAGAGAAATGTTCAGCCAAATCCGAATTAGATAGTTGGAAAACCCATTCTGGCACTTGTTGTTCTGTTTCAAACAAATTAAGCGAGTTGGCAATATCATGGTTAAAATCTCCACCCGCAACAACATAGTTTCCCTTAACGTATTCTTCCTGCAAAACCGTATTCAGCATTGCTAGTTGTTTTGCCCTAATTTTACCACCTTTGTCGTAAGCACTTAGGTGCAAGTTTATTAAAACAAGTTGCTTTTCTGTGCCTTCAATTGGAAGTTTATGTACAGAAAAACAACGATCAAGGTCGAAAAATTTTGCAAAAAAGCCATTATCTATCGGAAAAGAACGACGTTCTGCTTCACTAATCTTATACCTACTATATGTCGCAATGCCTGCATTTACAAAACCATGTGGGTCTGTTAGAGGATAGAACAAAAATCCAGAATGAAAGTTTGATGCAAATGTTGTTCCGTAGTCGCTAAAATTTTCATTCAACAAATTGTATTGATTAACCTTGTGGCTTCTTGTTGCTTTAGTATCCACTTCTTGGAAAAACATAAAATCATAGTTTCCATCTTTAATTGTATTTATTGCACCATTTGTATTTGATATTACTGTTTCCTTGTTTTTAGCAGTACTACCAGTACCCGAAATCTTTTTCCCGTTTTTCATGACTCCACTGTCCATAAAAAAGCTAAAGTCTTGAGAGTACGCACCAAAACCTATATTATATGTGCTAATACTGTAATTAGTATCTAATTGAACTAATGCTTCTAGATTATTTGTTGTTGAAAGAGCTTGATGGTCCTTAATTCTATAATACTGAATAGATAAATATAAAACATAACCACCTAAAATTAGCAGTATCAGTCCAATTAAACCTAATAATGTAAATGCCGTAATTTTAATCCATTTTGGCATATTATCACCACCTTTTTTATATAATAACACACAATCTCAAGATTTCCAAACAAAAAAAATTAGCAATTAACATCACACATACCACTAAAACACTTGCCAGCAGCAACTTTTTTATGTGGCATTCAAGTCTTCACATATAATCAATATAATAAAAAAGACCGAGTACAAACCACTCGGTCTTTTTGGTGCGGATGAGAGGACTTGAAACACAAAATTTTTATCCACCACAACACAAAAACCACCAAATAAAGCCGTTTTTTAAAGTTTTTAATTATTTAAATACTACTCAAATACTACTCAGCCTTTATTCTAGTTGAAAATCTTCCATCTTTTAAAAAGGTGGATTTTTTTATTCCGAATTTAAGACTTAGTATATTTAAAATAATAAAGTTTTTATATTAAATAACGCGTGTGCACGCATATATATTATATATAAATAATAAATTATAATATTTAGACTATCTACCCCATGTGAATTGGCACTAGTTCGTGTCACTGGTGACACTAGTTTATGCACAATTCCAGCAAATGTGAAAAAACTAGTGTCATCCAAGACACTAGTTTTGTATGTAAAATTTTTAAATATTAAGTTAAATTTTCGTATTTTTCTACGGCGTGTGGCTCTTTTAAGACAAATAAGAAAGCATCACACAGTGCTCGTTCTATATTAAATTTCTCCTTTTCGATAATGAATTTTTGGTTGTTTGTAAATGTAAAATTGATTTGAGTGAAGTTTGGATTACTTAAGACAATGTAACATCGGCTTAAATATAGGTCAAACACTCGTTTTGAAACTATTTTTTTAAGGAATGTTTTAAATATATTAGTGAAAACAGGGTCTTTAGTTGAACTAAATGCCTGATTTTTTTTGTTAAAATCAATTATAAAGTTGTTTTTTAATACACTTGAGTAATATTTAAAGGTCGTATCGTTGAATTGGATGGAATTAAAGTAGTTCTGCGGGCGATAAAATCTTAATGTAACATCTTTGCCAGCAACTGTTTCGAACTCATCAGTTTCGTACAAGCTGTTTAAATTTAGTTTAATATACAACTTTGTCGACTTATTTACGGGTTTAAATATATCAAGAACTTGAATGGTTTTGTAATACCTGAATCGCCTTTTATATGTTTCAATGCTCCAATCGGTTATTTGGTCTTCAACCAGCTTTCGATAAGTGATAAACCAATACTTATCATCATCGTGCAGAATATGTTTTGCTTGTCCAGAACTAAAGAACCTTTGTAAATAATCAAATACTGCCACATCGTCATTATTAAGCCCAAATAGCCTTAATTTTTGTCGACTGAAGCCACAAAAATAAAATTGCATAATTTTTTACACTCCTTTTTATAATCCAATCATTTTTAATTGGTTTACACCACGAATAATTTTGTTATATTCTTCTTCGAGTCTGATGGCTAAAGTTGGGCCCGGTAAGCGGTTTTTAAGCTCAATTGCACTTATCATGCTCCGAGTACACCCTAGCTTGCGTCCAAGCTGTTTTTGAGTCCAACGTTTTTTAGCACGGATTTGAACACACATATCGCTGTATTGAATTGGCATACTTCACTCTCCTTTCGTAAATTTTTACATTAAGTATTGACTTTTAACAAAAAGTTGCATATAATAATAATATATAACTTATGTTATAAGGCTGACTGATTTTATATCAGTAACAGGGGGCTGGTTCTAGTTTACTAGAACCTTTTTTATTTCCTATTTTTTAATTTTCTCAACTTGGATTTGTTCTCAAATCTTGTTTTACTTGATGATTTTTTTAATGCATCTTTTTTTATTTTATTTACACTTTGTTCCGACAAATCTTTTTTTGATTTGTTTTTAACAAATTTAGCACCATCAATTTTTATCGATTTCCCTTTATTGGTTTTTGTTTCCACAATGGGTTTGTATGTGCTTTTACCATTTTCATATGTTGCTAATTTGTGTTTTCCTTTGGTTGTTAGTTTTACAACAGCAAGTTCATCCTTTCTATTACTATCTACAACCACAACTCGTCGATATAAATCGTTTTTATTTGGATGATTGGGTTTTATGTTGTTTTGCCCATCGTAACTTTCCAAAAACTCATCTCGTGTCTGAAGTGTTGTACCATTCCTGACCTTTTGCGAAACATTCTTTCTTTTTGGTACTTTTTTCTTATGTTTAAATAAACCCATTTGCCAAACTCCTACTCCTACTAGCTCTATGTATTTTTCTGTACTGTGTTTCCTGATACTTTAGGCAAGCATTACGGTCTAGCTTGTACCCTATTTCTAGCATACGGTTTTTTATTTGTTTTTCCCCGGTCGAAACTATCTTTACATGATTAGTAGAATCAACCAGGGCAAATAATATATGGCCATTAGATATGGTTTTAATTAATTTAAGATATGTTTCGACATCTGATGTTTCAGGGTTTGTTTTTTTATAAATGCCAAGAACATACGCTTCTTGCATCCTGGTAGCATGTATTTTTAAACTTGAGTCTTGCATATTAGCTCCTTTGTAATTTGTTAAACTGTAGCGTAACGAATATAAGAAGTACTAATATTGTTACAGCTAAAAGTAGAATAATGACGGACAATAGTTTAAATGTTTTGGTTCTTGTTCTGCAGAGAGATTTTACAGCTGAAATTATGGCGCTTAAAACTAAAGCATAACAAATGACTAAAACAATCCAGCCGAGCGGAACATAAAAGATTTTACTTAAGCCGTGCCCGTCTGATGTTAGCTGTGTTTTAAAGGACTTATTGCAAGCATATAAAAAGCCTAAGCCTGCTCCTGATAATAAAGTTGTTATGATTGATGAAATGAATGAAAACATATTTTTTGCTCCAAAAATTTTTTTTGAAAAAATTTTTTTTCGATTTTTTTTATTTTTATTTTTTTTGATTTTATGCTTAAGCATATTTACAAAATGGCTTTATT
Source organism: uncultured Clostridia bacterium (assembly GCA_934754495.1). Lineage (GTDB taxonomy): Bacteria > Bacillota > Clostridia > Christensenellales > UBA1242 > UBA11490. The sequence continues at coordinate 151,751 of CAKVHW010000003.1, read as the reverse complement.
CGATTGTTTAAAAGTTGTGTCATTTGTGTCGCCCGCGTGTGCGGTTTCTCACCGCCCACGCGGTTGGATCGGAAACGGCTATCGCCGATTCCTTTTTCTTTCTGCCGATAATAACTGTCCGCGGGGCGATACAGACGACACAGTGTGTATATGCTATAGCGTGTGCCTATTGGCTATAGTTGTTTTTTCAAACATTATCCATAGTCCCATGTTATTTCCTTAATTCAGTTTAACACAGTATACCGAACCAGTTTTCTTAACCTTTTTATATGCTTCTTTTGTTTTAACTTGCTCTTTTACTACAGTGTCAAACTTTTCTCTAAAGGTGAATTTTTTACAACCTTTTGTGAACTCTGTTTCGTGTTCTACTGGGTCATAATATTTGTTAATGTCACCATAGAAAGTAATTTGGCGTTCCTGGATATATTCACGACCACCAAACTTAGTGCCCTTTGCATATTGCTTCCATTCTGTTGGACTTAGTGGTGGTTCGTGTTTAAAACCACAATTGAGCACTTCTTCATTCCCGGTATAAATCCAAACATTCCAAGTTGTTTTTATGCGTCTATTGAAAAAGTGTTTATCTTCTCTTTCTCTCCAGACATATATTAAACAGTCCATTCTCTCTCGTTCCCATTTCGCTACTCTTCTTAAGAACTGTGTTTCGGCTAGTAGTGTTATGTGACCGTGACGTTTTTTCTTTAAAAATTCCAGTTTTGTTTTATCAATTTTTTGTTCGCTAAGGTTGTCATTTGCCAACTCTATATCTTCAGATATTGCAATTACTGAGCCGTGAAGAAAGTATTGGAATGGCTTATCTTCTTTATTTGGCATTCGGATTTCGCCATAATCTACATCGTGTGGCTCTACAAAGTTTTTACCAATTTTAAGTTTATTGCCATAGTTACTATACATTGCGTGTTCTGGCACTTCTTGATTTCCGCAAGCTTGTCCAGTAAGTTTATACCACTTAAACTTTTGCTTTCTAAATTTGTATTCTTTTTTGTTGTTAAAGTAATAGAATATTGCCTGCAGAGCCGTCAACAAGCTTGTTTTACCAGCACCAGTCGTAACACCATCAATGCCGATATATTTGTCACGAAAAATGGCTATTAAGTTGCTTTTATAATCCTGTTTTCTAAACCATCTCATGGCACTTTCCTTTTGCCCCATTGGGGCTAGCCTACACTATATGCGTAGGCTATTTTTAAACACTAACAATAGTGATTTCAAATTTAGCGTTGTCGCCGATATTTGTGAAATAAATCGAGTTTTCACTTTCCTCAACCGTTAGTAAAGTCATATCAACACAAGATGTATTATCTTTAATTGATTTAGTTGTATCGGCTAAACGAATGGTTGAGTTTACGTTTACATATTCCGATTGTTTTTCAAAATTGAACAAAATTTGATATTTTCCGAAGTATCCTACTTCTAAAGGTTCTGTAGCAGATTTCCAACTTGAAGATGTCACCCAAGAAGCATCTCTAGAACAAGCATTATTAGAAAATTGCTTTACTTTATAATAAATGGCTGGAGCTGTTCCGTTTTGGTCTGTTATGTTAACTGTTTTCGTTAATTCGTCCGCATAAAAGTCAAATTGAAGGCTATCAACAGTAATTTTGTCAAACTTAACTTCACAAACATATTTGATATAGTCACCATCTTCTTCCATATAGTTTTTAGCCATACCGAAACGCGTTTCAGCATTCTCTGGAGTGTAACCACCAACATAAATATCTTCAGAATTACCATCACCAGATAGGGTGAAATGAATTCCACCTAGACCTTTTAAATTGACTTTAGATATTCTGTAGAACACTCTAACAGTTGAATATGGCAAGTATTCGTATTCGCCACTATTGTTTTTAAAATTGTCGTCAACATCTTGAGTGAAGAAAGTTTCACCATTTGGTTCTGTAGCAGATATTGTTGCATTTCCTAAAATTTTTGATTTATTTTTTTGAGCATAAGAACTTACATAATTTATGTTCATATTTGAATAAATTTTAAAGCTTGCAACGTTTTGAACTTTCTCTTGCCATATAGCATATAATGTAGAAAAATCAGTTACAGGACAGCCGATAACATCAATAACTTCACCATTTTCAGTTCTTGCCCAGCCAGCAAATTCGTAGCCATCAGGTGTAGATAAGGCTTGATATGGAGTTGATTCAAGGGTTTCAAACTTATCTGTTTCAACGTATTTAATTGGTATAGTTTCGCTTCCGTTAACAAAGTTAATTGTTACTAGATTAACGATTTCAATGTATATGTCCCAATTACCTAAAATGTGTTCCTGACCTGTATGCAAAGCACCAGTTACATTGAATCGCACTTGCTGGTTCTCTGGGTCTTCTAATGTTGTTTCAGGGGCAACGCTTGAGAATGTTTGTCCCTTATTAATTACATAACGGTTAATGCTTAGACCGTCAGGCGAATGGAACGTTGCAACAACTTTTTCACCTGTTTCAAGTCCAACGATTGTGTTTTGGACATTTTGAAGTGTATTGTTTATATCATTGATTTGTGCATCTTTTTCAGCGACTTGTGTGGTTAATTGTGACTTTTCGCTTGAAAGTGTGGTTATTTGTGAATTTAGGTTTGCAATGTTGTTTTCATAATTTGCAATATTGCCATTCAACTCATTAATTTTTTCCGTCTTAGTGGCAATTTCAACATTAAGTTGGTTTATTTGTTGTTCGTTGGATGTTTTATCAGTACTAAGTTCTTCAACTTGTTTTTCAAGTAAAGTTTTCTCATTTGTTACAGTTGCAAGTTCTTGTTCAGATTGATTTTTTGCTGTAGTAACTGTTTCAACTTCAATCTGCTTATTCTCAAGTTCAGTTGTCAGCTCAGTGATTTTAGTAAGAGCATTGTCACGTTCAGTAATTGCTTCAGACCTTGCTTCACGTGTTTCCACTAATTCTTTACGCAAAGCATTGATTGTTTCAGTACAATAAGTTTGACCGTCTTCATAGCCTTTTTTGTATTGTGGTGTATTCTCAACTATGCCTGGCGTCATATCTGCTTTATTATGTTTATAATCATTTGCTATAGCTACTCCACCAATAGTTGCCCCCATAACCCCAACCAGCAAGCTTGTGGTCACTAAAATGTTTTTACCTTTAGCCTTAGCTTCAATTTTTTCGTTTTGTAGTTTTATTCTTTTCTTTGCCATTTTTCTGCTCCTTTTTTAGTTTTTTGTATTGACAATTTTAATTTTTTTGCATATACTATTTATATAGAAGGTAGTTCGATACAGAGCGAGTTTGCTTTAAGCATTCATCGACCATCCTATCTTCTTTTTTTATTTTCTTTTTTCAAATGTCTTACCACAGATTTGTCTGTGGTATTTTTTACTACAACATCTTTTTTCCTTTTCCCAAGCTTGTCAGCTTTTGCTTTTTGCACTTTTGGTAAGATGTAACTAGCTTCAACTTTCCCTGCTTGTGGGTTTTGTTGTAATCTTATATTTTTCATTCTTCTAGTGGTTGGCGAATGCGTAATTGGAATGTGTTTTGCAACATCCTTTCGTCTATCTTTTTTTGTTGGCTTAAGCATAATACCGCCGTGACCTTTCGTGTTTTTATCATTAACAGCGACAATTTCGCCACCGTGAATTTTATCTAATTTACTTTTCTTTTTTTGCATTTTCATCGAGCCCCCTTGTATTGTCACCCTTTCGGGCAACTACTCCGCGTAAGCTTACGCGGGTAGTTTTTTTAATGTAAACAATTCTAACTTATAATTAGTCCACCACCTGAAGTTTTCGGGTTCAAAGTATTAAACTTTTCAAGCGATATTGAATCAGCACTATTGAAAATATCGTCTAATACCTGTACAAATTCAGCTCTAGAAAATGGTTCGAAATTGTTATGGTCAATCATCTTAATTAATTTGCTGGCTAGTCCGTCATCTACGACAGTCCAAGTAGTGCCACCAATCTGATATTTCCAACGAAGTCCAATCTGCCCTTCATATACTACATTTGAAGCTCCAAATTTTGTTCCAAGCAATAATTTGAAATACCTTACTCCTTCGATTGTTTCTGATTGATAATAAATGTTATGGTCTTCATTAAGAACCGGATAAGTAATATCGTATTTCTCTTTCATTTTTTCAAACAAAATTTTATTCATTTCTTTCAGATTGATTTCAGCTCCCCATACAGGATAGAAATTATAATTTTGGTCTATATAAAAATCACCTAGTTTGTAATTGCCTTCTATTCCAACCCAAGTGTTGCCATAAGCCTTCCAGCCAGTAAATCTATAATAATCAACGGGCTTTTCTGTTACGCTTGGAATCTCGTTGGATATATCACTTAAAACCCCTTGTCCGTGTTGAACTGTAAATGTTTTTGTTTCGTCACCATAGAAAGTAACTTCATATGTGGCTATATCATAAACCGCGTACAAATCCACATTTTCAGTAACAGAAACTGAAGACAAATCAACAATATTTGCTTTATCCAAACTCCAACCTTTAATGATATATCTACTCTTGTCGTAATCTAGATTGCTTAAAGGCGGATTTTCAATTCCTGTATTGGTTTTTAAACTGTAATATGAACGCAAAACCAAATCGGTCGAATTTTCAACAAGATGAAACTTCACAAGAGATAACTGGTCAGCCTTTGTTTGTTTAAGGTCAGTTTCTGTTTCTTTCATTGTTACAACAAACGAATTTTTCTTAAAAAAGTCATTCCATTGTTTTACAGCCTGAGAACCACCGTTTGACTGAACAATAAATTTAGAACATTGTTTGTAAAATGCAAATTTCAACTTTAAGGTGTCGTTTAAAATTAGTTGTTGATTCTCTCCGTAAAAATTGTATTCGTAAGTTGCTAACAAATAGTCGACAGAAAACTCTGTTATTTCTACAGGAATATCGTTTATGAAAACACCGTACTTTGTGTAATTGGTAACATCTACAATTTCGTCAATTTCAAACCTGGCTTCATATAGCATATCGTTTGACGCATCCTTTTGCGTAAGTTCGATATTGTCCATATTAAATTCCAAGTCTTTAACCATTAGATTATTGGTAGTTGGCGGTTTGACAAATTGTCCAAAAATTCCACCACTAGCACTGTTGTAATCGTTGATTTCAACTGCTGAATATACCGCTGTGCCTATAAGAACAATGTATATAAGTGCACCGAAGAAATATTTTCCCCAGCTAGTTCTAATCATCGCAATTATGCATAAAACAAGGGCGATGATTAAAATAACATCATATACAACATTTGCATCGAATAAAATTTTTAACATTTTAATCTCCCCCTTTTATTCCTGTAATCGTGTATGTTTTAAAATTGCCAAAACAGTCTTCTGTGAAGCCTGTTATATTAACATCCGCTGGTGCTTCAATAACTACATTTAAAAGCATTACTTCAGCATATTTGCTATATTTATTCACAAAAGCATCCGAAAGTTTTAATTTGAATGTATTTGGCGTTGCTCCAGAAACATATGTAAAGTCCGCAAGTGTTACAGTGTGCACTGTGCGACCGTACAAGTAGTCTGATGTTTCAGTCTTTCCTGTTTCGTTGTAATTAGGTGTTCCTGCATACATATTGAACAAACTGTCTGAAGAACGCACTAATTTTTCAGCTGTCTTAGTAACCTTAATAGTGTAATAAGATTTCATCTCAGCTTCTACTTTTGTTGAGTCTTTGACCCTTTCTTCACTGTAAACCTGATTTACAGCATCATACTTGTAGTATTCAAAGAAATCACCAAACTCAAAGCAAACATATTGATTTGTTCCATTTGGCATTGAGTCAACAGCTTGCATTAGCAGTTTTACAAAATAATTGTGGTCTTTGTATGCGTAGTAATCGTAAAAATATTTTTGTTTGTAAAGAAAGTTAAGACTTGTTTCACCTGCTACATTCTTAGCATAAAGAGTTGAATCATTTGCAATTTGGTCATTAGCTCTAAAACGAATTTTAAACAAATCTTTTCCGAGTTGAACCTTAAATGTGGTTGTTTCTCCAATTGGATTTGTTGAAATCGTAGAAGTTTTGTAGTTGTCCAAAGATGCATAGTTGTAGCAATTTTGTAGTGTCACATAATTACCAAATGCTTTCATTTTGTAATTGAATCTAATGAACACATAGAAATCATTTGCAAGCTGTTCTTTCTCTCCAGTTACATCTTTATCCTTTGGCACAAAAGTCCATTTTGAATTGAAAAATTTAAAGTTTGGTATATTATCATTTTGTATGTATTGCAAGCCTTGAGAGTATAATTTCGTTTTGGTTTCGTCCATCATATAATTAAACTTGACTTCGAATGCGTTGGCGAACTGCTTGACTTCAACAAAAGGCTCTCGCTCTCCGGCTTCGGTTTCTTGCATTCCAACATGATAAGTGTTTGAAATTATCTTCTCAGGTTCTTTAAATTTGATTATTAAAAACCAAACATCAAGTGCCACACAAACTGCCATAATGATGGCAAGTATAACTATAGCAAACTTTTGAAACCCACTAAGCGGTTGCTTAGCAGGTTTTAAAGCTTGATTATTCGATTTTTTAATTGGTTTTTGTTTTTTCTTTTTTTTCATTTCATTCTCCTAAGCTATTATGCTATTGGGGCTTTGTACAACATCTTTATTGCTTCCCAGAAATTCTGCATTGCTTTCCAAACAACATCTTTAACATAGTCAACAAAATTCATATTTAAGCAAGATGCTGTGATTAGCCATTTTACAGCCAAGACTAAAGCCAAAACTAAAATGAAAATTAATAGTTTTAACCAGCCACTCATACCTTGTTTGCGATACATCTTTGTCACCCCCTTGTTGTATTTAAAAAACGAGCCAAATTAGTAAAAATAATCTAGCCCGAGTTTTATAGAAACTATTTAGTTTTTTTATTGTTCTCTTCCAGCTTCTTCATCACATCTTTGAGCGAAACTTGTATGAAACAGTTATCTCCATCCACTTCAAATATTGGAGCATTGATTCCATATAAGTCTTCAACATATTGTGCGTGAAGTATCACTTCCCTTAAGTCACCAGCCGGTGTAAGTCTATCACCCATTAACACATAAAACGGTGACAACTTAACAATTTCTTTTTTTGAACCTAACATATTTAACTCCTTACAACTGGCATACATATCCTTGGTTTTTTTTAGAAAAATTTGAGAAAAAAATTTTTAAAATCAATTCGTATTTAAAATCATACCAAAAGAGAATTTCGAATGAATAATTAGACATGAAACTTGTGTGTTGTTGTCTGGTGTGTAAAAAAATAAATAATATTTTTTAAGGGTTATTTTAAAAAACCAAGGATATGTATACCAGTTGAGATTTTTCTTAAGTTCTAAACTTAACCAACTGCACTGTTTCTTCAGGAAAGATTTTCAAAACTGTTTTAATGCTAGCATAGTGAATTGGAATATGATTTTGCGGATTAAAACTCAAAAACACCTTTAGTCCGCCTTCATTTCTTAAAGTTAAAACCGTGCCGTCATTAAGTCTTTTGCTTCGCCCCTGGAACTCGAGTATTTTTAAAATCTCAGGTTCGCCAGTAAATAGGACTTTTTCATTTTCGCTGTTAAGCATTAAGTCAGGGTCGTGACCAACGTTCCAATCTTCCCACAACCACTCATCTTTCGATTTTTCTTCTTCCAATGGAAGCTCAACATCTACAGCAAGAATATGTTTGCTATTTCTTGCAATTTTTAAGGTGCTGAATCCAGCAAAGACTAAAACTCGTTCTAACACCATCCAACGTCTGTAATATCTGATATTTCGTGTATCACAAGACCTGTCACCCCAGCACTGCTCGTCAACCATAGTAAGTCTAAACATTGCTCTTGTCTTCCCATCTACGGTTTTTATAATTTTGGTTTTATCGTCAAAATTAAAGTATCTGGAAGCTTGAAGAAAGTGCATAAGCCTTGCTGTTGATTTTTCTCCACCACAACTATTGATTATTATCATCGTCAACCACCTTTTCAGGTTCAATAACCTTTAAGCTTTCATTTTGCTTTTTATCAACAACGCAAACTGTATTTTCATTGAACATAATCTTTAAGTCGGTTTTCCCGTCCATTGATTTTATGGTGAATATACCAGTGTGAGCCACTAGTGTTTCAGGCTTAATCTCAACAAGCGTCAAATCTTCTTTTCCCATAAGGGCTATGTAGTGGCGTTGTTTTACTATGCCAGTTCTGACATAGTGACCAAGAACTGTTTGATGGTCTTCAGTTTGTGCTTTAAAAATTATTTTTGGAATCATCTTCACTCACCCCAAAACCAATAGAAACTTTTAACTGCAGTGGCAGTGTTGCATCAAAATATACTCTTACAGCTTCACTTGACCCACGCACATAATACTCACCACTCTCGTAATCTATAGTCACGCCTATGGCTCTTAAAAGCCCCTTTAAACGCTCTATTTCTTTCGACTTACCCATTACTCTTACTTTCACGATACACACCCCTTAAAATCATTTTAAATTAGTATTTTTTAGAAATTCTAATCTTTTTTTAGTGGATTGTCAACGAAAAATTAAAAAAAAATTAGAGAAAGTCTTGAAAAAATTAATTTTTAATTATAATATGCTAGCATTTCGCTAGGAGGTTTAAAATGTTTATTGGACAAAAAATCAAAGAATGTAGAGAAAAATTAAATATATCTCAAATTGATTTAGCAAATTATTTACACATTAATCCTGGGAATGTAGGAATGTGGGAAAGTTTGAAAAATAATCCACGACCTGAAACCATTGTAGAACTTGCAAAACTTTTTAATGTTAGTACTGATTACCTATTAGGACTTGAAACAAACGATGCTCCAACAGTACAAACAGAAAATGAGAAAGAGCTTATTGATGTGTTTAAAAATCTAACACTAGTTGAACAAGCTAAGGTTATTGGATATGCAAAAGCCCGCTTGGAAGCTCAAACTGAAATTAAAGACATCAAAGTTCGCACCGGGTATAAGGGGTAATAATTATGTTAGGAAATAATTTAAAAACAATGAGAAAAAAAATAGGTTTATCGCAAGAAGAATTGGCTAAAAAACTTGATTTGTCTCGCTCCACATATAATTCGTATGAACAAGACATATGTGAGCCACCGCTAAATGTTCTTTGTAAACTTGCAGATGTCTTCAATGTTTCAATTGACGAACTTATTGGTCATACACAAAAAAAGTTGTCATTTACTCGTGACGACCTACTCGACAAAATCAATAATTATTCCAAAATGCTATCAGACAAGAATTTGTGCTTACTACTAGGGCGAATGATGGCTATGATAGAAAAACAAGAAGAGAAATAAAAAAAATCTGGAAAACATTTTATTTTTTATACAGTGTAAAAAAAATTTTTACGCAGGAGAAATAATATGATTCCAGAAGATTTAAAAAAAACTAGAAAAAGCAGGTAGTTATATTGGCGAAATTCTTGGCTGGCTTGATGCCCACTCTGATATGGTCATTGAGAACCGCCAACAACTTAGAGTAATTAAAACTCAGAAAAATGACTTTATTGAATCCAACGAAAAAGGAGAAGATAAAGACATGAGATTTAATAATTGCACAATACGTCGTGCCAAAGGGTGTAAAACCTGGTACACTCGAAAACGTATTGATGGCAAACAAATTTACATTACCGCCCCTACCCAGCAAGGTGTCAGGGAGCGATTAAAAGAATTGATAAACTTTACACCAAAGAAAAAAGCCAGCGGAATGACCTTACATCAATGGTACAACCGCTGGCTGGAACTGTTTAAAGTCAGAAAAGTTAAACAAGCAACTATTGTTGATTACGGGAAAGCAATCAAACATATTCCAGAAAGTATCTGGGAACAAAGTATAAAAACAATTACAAGCATTCAAATTATTGAACTGCTAAAAAATATCACATTTGAAAGAACTAGTCAAAAAGTCTATGAGTTTTTAAATGCCCTATTCGAAAAAGCTGTAGCTCACGATGTGGTGAGAAAAAACATAATGGTGCTGGTTGAAAAACCACACCACATAAAAGAACACGGCATTGCGTTAAACTTTGAACAACAAAAGATATTTGAAGAAGCTTGTAAAAATTGCAAGCTTGGTAGTTTGTACTTAGTTTGTTTGTACCAGGGACTACGCATTGGTGAAGCTTTAGGGCTCACTGTTGCTGACTTGGACTTTATAAACAAAACAATTTCCATTAATAAGTCATATAATGAGCGTTACGGAATGGACACAACTAAAAACAAACAAAGTATAAGACTTGTACCAATGTTTGACAAAACAATTCCAATTTTAGAGAAAAATAAAAACGCCGACTATAGAATTTTTAATTTTTCATATAATCAGGCGATGAAATATTTACATAAACTAACAAATGATGCAGGTTTGCCAAATATATCTTTGCACGACTTAAGACACACATTTATAACAAACTGTAAAAATGCTGGCATTCCAGAGCACATTGTCCAAACTTGGGTTGGACATCAAATTGGGTCTAATGTAACAAAAACTGTATACACCCACATAACCGATGATGCCAATTTATCAAATATTGATAAATTGAATAAGTCAAAATACTACTCAAATACTACTCAAAAAAAATAAAGTGCTAAAATTTAGCACTTTATTAATCAATATATTGTGTTTAACCACTCAAACCAAACACAATATTTAGTTTTTTTGGTGCGGATGAGAGGACTTGAACCCCCATGGTTTCCCGTCAGATCCTAAGTCTGATGCGTCTGCCAATTTCGCCACATCCGCAAGTATGGTGACTCATCCGCGATTCGAACGCGGGACAACATGATTAAAAGTCATGTGCTCTACCAACTGAGCTAATGAGCCATATCAACTATACTTTTTCTGCTGACCACCTTAGGGTCAACGATTGAATTATATACCAATTTTACACAATTTGCAATACAATTCAACAATTTTTTTAATTTTTTTGTTTTTAAAAAATTAAAATGGCTGGGGTGGCAGGATTTGAACCTACGAATGCGAGAGTCAAAGTCTCGTGCCTTACCACTTGGCTACACCCCAATATGGATTTAACAAACTTTTTAAAAACAAAACAAACCTAAAATAATAAATGGGGTGAGTAATGGGATTCGCTCCGCAGATAGTCAGTCAGGTTTTGCCACTCTGCTATCACGCCTGGTGCTAAAATACTTGCCACTGGCAACTATTTTTAGTGCACCGTTCGAATCCAGTACATTAGTTTATATTATAATCGCCATTTATAATATTCACCCTAAAATAATAAATGGGGTGAGTAATGGGATTCGAACCCATGACCTTCAGAGCCACAATCTGACGCTCTACCAACTGCGCTATACCCACCATAAATACAGAACAACTTCTGCAAACCGCATTTTTTGTATTTACTGCTCGGTTACGGTAGCCCTAGCAGGTCGTCCCGGTCGCATATTCAGTGGCTTCAATGCTCCCCGCTTTATCTAAAAACTTGCCACTGGCAACTTTTCTTAACGAGTTGCGCCAACTGCGCTATACCCACCATAAATTATCCCCTTGTCTATGGCATACAGTAATTTGATTAAGGTATAAAAACACTTTACCACAACTCACCATAAAGGTTTGGTACGTCAGAAGGGATTCGAACCCCCGACCCTCGCCTTAGAAGGGCGATGCTCTATCCAACTGAGCTACTGACGCACGCTTGGAGCGAGTGATGGGAATCGGACCCACGCTACCAGCTTGGAAGGCTGGAGTTCTACCATTGAACTACACCCGCAAAAAACGCATTATTAAAACGCAACAATATAATATCAAATTACACATACAATGTCAACAAAAATTTTTTAAATAGTGCACTTTTCTATAAAATATTTATCGCCGTCAATATTGATTACCAAGTACGAATTTACACCACCCCTTACACTAGAAAGCGCCCCTGGATTAACAAAACGAATGCCGTTGTACACAACATCTTCCGCCCTATGTGTATGTCCAAACAAAACAAGTGCGGGCTGTAATTCTTTCACCTTATCATACAATCTACTTAGCGTCATTTTAACCCCATACTCATCACTATGAGTTAAAAACATGAGAATATCTTCAACTTGAACAATTAAATCTCTCTTTTCGGCTGAGAAAAAATCACAATTTCCCCTAACTACCTTAACCCTAGGATCATTCACTAATGTACCCAAATCACTCACGCAATCACCTAGGAAAAATAGGTAATCAAAGTCACTACCAACCACCTTATTTATGCCACTTGTATTGCCATGTGTATCACTAATTACAATAACTTTTTTCATATAATAAGTTTAACACCGCTTTTGAATAATTACAACTAATTAAAGTGATATGCTTTAGATTAAAAGTTAAAAGTTCTATATCGTCTATATTACTAAACAAAAAAATTAGTGTCATAATAATTATTTTTTATATTTAAAACAATAAACTTTTAAGCACAAAAAAACCATTATTTACGGCATTGTTTTAGTATTATACAAAATCGCAAATAATGGCTTAATGTATTTGTTTTAGAGTTTTTCAAAACTTACAAAAACAAACTATATTTACTTTTTAGTAAATGTTCTGTTGTTGCATCTTGGGCATGGTGGAAGTGTTTGACCATCGTCTAGATTAACTTCTTGGCCACAATTAGTACAACAATAACACCCAGCACTTTGGGTTGTACCACATTTGCAAACTTTTTCGTCCATATTAATCTCCTTTTAATTGATAATATATTTTAAGCAAATGCGGTTGTTTTATTCAAAAAGACACTCTAAAAATTAGAGTGCTTTTAATACGTTTATTTTTTATAACAATTACCGATACGGATTTTATTATTAATCATAAACTGTTCTTTAACTATTTTTTAACTAATTAAAGTCAAGCGGTTTACAACAAAATACAAATTACTCCGCCCTTACCTTCATTCACAATTCTACCAAGAGTTTTACGCATTTTTGCTTGAGCATTTTGTGGCATATTAACAAGTTTTGTTTGAAGCCCATCATTAACAAGCGAACTTAAAGTTCTGCCAAACATTTTTGTTTCCCACAACCCTTGTGGATTATTTTCGTAGTCGTTAAGCATTCCTTTAACAACTTCTTCTGATTGTTGTTCGGTGCCAACAATTGGGCTAATCTCGGTTTCGATGTCAACTTGCATAATGTGCAAACTTGGTGCGGTCGCTTTTAATTTAACACCAAACTTACCACCTTGCTTAACCATTTTAGGTTCTTCAAGTTTCATATCGTCCATAGTTGGATACACTACACCATAGCCACTTGTTTTAACTTGCTCTAGCGCATCTTTCATTTTGTCATATTCGTGTTTTGCAACAGTAAGTTGTTTGATGTACGACACAAGGTGATATTCGTTTTTAATATCACAACCGCATTGCTCACTAAGAACCGTGTAGAACAAATCTGGTTTAGCAGAGATTTCCAACACAACCTTTCCTTCGCCTGCAACGATTGTTTTGCTAGTGGTTGGTTCAAACTTATCACTATCAGCAAAAAGTGTAAATTCCGCATCAAAGTCGCCCAATTTGCTTAGTCCGTCTACTGCTTCGCCTACTGCGGTGTAAACTTCTTGAATTAGTGGGTGGTCAAACGGAAGTACTTGCATCCATTTTGGCATTTTAACACAAACACGAGTAACAGGAAATTCTTGCAACACTTTAGCAAAAACAGCATTAATATCATCTTCAGTCATTTCTTTCACATTAAGTGCAAGCACCCCAACACCATACTTTTGTTGAAGTGATTTTTGCAAATTGATTGTTTCAGGGCTTGTTGGATGAATACTATTAAGCACAACAACAAAAGGTTTGTGGCAATCTTTTAAATCTGCCACCACTTTCTCTTCTGCCTTAACATAATTTTCACGTGGAATGTCAGTTATACTGCCATCAGTGGTTACCATAACCCCAATTGTTGAATGGTCGGCAATTACCTTATATGTGCCAAGTTCGGCAGCCTGTTCAAAAGGCATATCTTTGTCACTCCAAGGTGTTTTTACAAGTCGTGGCTTATCGTTTTCAATATGACCAATTGCACCGTCTACAAGGTAACCAACACAGTCCACAAGCCTTACACTCATCTTTATGTCGTTTTGCACAGTAATTAGCACACTTTCGTTTGGAATAAACTTAGGTTGTGTTGTCATAATGCTTTTGCCGTCACCGCTTTGTGGCATTTCGTCTATTGTGCGTTGTATATTATTTTTGTCTTTCATATTTGGTAAAACCAACGAATTTAACATTTTTGTAATAAATGTGGATTTACCTGTTCTAACAGGCCCTACCACTCCAACATATATATCACCATTAGTTCGCTGGGTTATGTTTTTATAAATATCGTAACTGTTCATAACTCCCTCCAAGGTATTTATACAAAATTATATGTGACACCTTTGCCCAATATGCCAAACAACAAAAAAAAGAGCAACTATAATAAGTTACTCTTTATACGGATTAAAATATATTATTTATTTTCATTGTCAACATCTTGTTTAGCATCAACAACGGGTTGTTTAACATTTTGGTCTTCAACCACTTCAGGTGTAGTTTCTGCCACTGCACTATGTTGTTTAGCCAAGGTTTCTTGTTGTTTTTTTAGTTTGGCTTCTTTACGTCTTGCCATAAGGCTAAGTCGTTTTTTCTTTTGTTCTTCAGCATAATCCTTGTCTTTTTGGATTGCATCTTTAATTTCAATTTTGTTTTCTTTATTACTAAATATCCTTTTAATATTGCTTCTATGTGCAAAAACAACCAACCCCAAAAGAACTAGTAGTAGTATAAACGAAACATAATAGCCCTCGTGCAATAGCATATAACTATCTATAAGCACATAAGCAATAGCACATAACATACTACTTAGACTTGCGGTTTTTGTAAGCAAGAAAATTGCTACAAATACTGCAATAATAATTGGACCAATAATTGGGTGTGCTGCAAACGCAAGCCCCAAACTAGAAGCAACACCTTTACCACCCTTAAACTTAAAGATTACCGGGTAACAGTGTCCTATAACACAACTAAGACCTGCCGTATAAAGTGCGATGTTTGCAACATATCCGCCCGCCTTACCACCAAGGAAGTAAAAAGCACCAACACAGCAAATAACCGATTTTACAGTATCAAACACAAGAGTCAACACTGCAAGCCAAAGTCCATGTGTTCTAAGCATGTTCATTGTGCCAGGGTTTCCGCTTCCGTGAGTTGTGATGTCATCATTGTTTCTGGTTTTCGCCAAAAATCTAGCGAATGTCACATTGCCTATAAAGTACGAAACGACTATCACTATTAAAAATTTTACAGCATTACTCATTATTTTCACCTTTATTTTTAACTATAAGTTTAATTGGAGTACCTTTAAAGTCAACCGCATTACGAATACAGTTTTCAAGATATCTTTCGTATGAGAAGTGCATCAAGTTTTTGTCATTAACAAATAGTATGAATGTTGGTGGGCAAATATCCGCTTGGGTGATATAATTTATCTTTAATTTTTTGCCGTTTTTTGTAGGTGGCTCAGTTGTCAACACTGCATTTTGCAAAATGTCGTTTAGCATACTTGTGGAAATTCTGTAGCATGAATGGTCATACACAAGTTCTACCGTTTCCATAATTTTTGCTAGTCTTTGACCTGTTAGAGCCGACACATATAGCGGAACATAATAATCCATAAACTTAAGATCTTCAGCAAGTTTTTTGTTGAATTTTTCCATGGTTTTGGTATCTTTTTCAATTAAGTCCCATTTGTTCATAACAATTATACTTGGCTTACCTTCTTCGTGTACAAAGCCCGCAATCTTAACGTCTTGTTCGCTAAGACCTTCTTTTGCATCAACAACAATAAGCACAACATCTGCACGACGTACTGCTTCAAATGCCCTAAGTACACTATATAGTTCGACACTTTCAGGAGCAATAGAACGTTTCTTTCTAATTCCTGCAGTATCAATTAGTAAGAAGTCTTTATTGTTGTATCTAAAAGGCATATCGATTGCATCACGAGTTGTGCCAGCAACATCGCTAACCATAACCCTTTCTTCACCAATAAGTTTGTTCATGATACTACTCTTACCAGCATTTGGCTTTCCAACAATTGCAACCTTAATTTTGTCTTTATCTTTTTCTGGGTCAATTTTTACTTTAAATTTACTCACCACAACATCTAATAAATCGCCTAATCCCTTGCCTTGTTCAGCACTAATACCAATAGGTTCACCTAGTCCCAAAGCATAAAACTCGTGTGTCTTTTGTTGGTCAAAGTTATCAAGTTTGTTTACAGCCAAAACAATAGGAACATTGTATTTACGCAAGAAATTTGCAGCATCATAGTCGGCACCGGTAAGCCCTTCTTTACCATCTACCATTAAAATTACAACGTCTGCTACTTCAACAGCAAGTTCAGCTTGTCTTGTAATATTTTTTTGAAATATTGATTTTTCTTTTACGTCAAGTCCGCCAGTATCAACAATTGAAAATGCGTATCCGCACCACTCGCCGTCACCAAAAATACGGTCACGAGTAACACCCGGAACGTCTTTAACAATACTTATTCTTTTCCCGCAAACTTTATTAAAAAACGTGCTTTTGCCTACATTTGGTCGTCCGACAACGGCAACTAATGGTTTTTCCATAATACACCTTCCATCATTTTATAAGCATATTATATAATTTATTTAGGCAAAAAACAATTAAAAATTCCACTATTTTAATTTTTATAATTTCTTACCAATTTTTAAAAAAATTGCTTTTTTATTTTTTAAGCCAGCAAATATTGAAAAACAACTTATTGCAAAGCATTTTCTCTTTTACTTAAAGACTTTATTTTCCCCACTAATTTATATGCACAAAAACCCACCAAATATGGCAAAACACATAGTACTATGCAAATTATAAAATTATGGCTAAATAAAGCCCAAAAATCTAAATGTTCTATCATTACAAACGCATTTACAATTTCACAAAAAACCAATGTCAAAACAACTTGTAAAATGCATTTATAAATGTTTTTAATACACACCATACCAGCCGAAACCCCTATTATACACATAGGTAGTATTGTAAAAAACATGTTAAATTCTAAGTTGAATATATTAAGAGAAACATACACGATTGCTAGTGACACAGACACAACAAAAACCTGAAATAACGATTTAGAATTTAGTGATAGCGATAAAATAAGTAGAATAAGGCCAATCAAAAACAGCCAATTTAGTGAGAATTTGGCAAAGGTGTTTATTCCTATAAAATAACTTAAAAGCACACAAAATAGCCCCAAAAGCATAATTATGTTTTGAGGTTTTAAAAGTGACAACATTAAGAAAAGTGTCATAAAAATTGCACCAATTATTACAAAATCTAGTGGCATACCCCTACTCCTAATACACTTAGTTTTAGTAAGAAATGTTAAATTATGCGTTTCATATTTTGTAGAATTATGTCATTTTAAGGCTAAAAAGTGCATATATAATATAAAACCTAAGGGGATAATAATGGAATTATCTTTTTGTGATTTACGTGCGAAAGAAGTTGTTAATATGTGTGATGGGAGCAATATGGGAAACATTATTGACCTTATTTTTGACACAACTTGTGCAAGAATTACAGGACTTGTTGTGCCTGCTGAAAAGTCATTTTTAAACATTTTTAAAAACAACAGCGACATATTTATACCCTACAAATGCATTAGAAAAATTGGCACCGATATAATACTTGTAGAACTAACACCAGTTAATGCCCTATCAAAAACCGAAAAACCAGACCAAAAACCACCACAAAATAATAAGCAAACAGGTTAAAAAACATTTACTTTTGCGCTCATTTAGGCTATAATTACAAAAAGTTTTAGGAGATACATATGAAGTGCATATTTTGTGGCAACACTGAAAGCAAGGTACTAGATAGCCGTAACAGTGACGAAAACAACAGCATAAGAAGAAGGCGTGAATGCTTAGGTTGTGGCAAACGTTTTACAACCTACGAAACAATTGAAACAGCCCCTATTTTAGTTATTAAAAACGATAACAGCCGTCAACAATTTGATGCTGAAAAAATTAAACGTGGTGTAATTAGAGCATGTGAAAAAAGACCAATTTCAATGGCTCAAATAGACCAACTTATTGATGAAATCGAAAAAGAAATTGCCAATTCACTAGAACAAGAGGTTAAGTCATCACAAATTGGTGAAATGGTTATGAAAAAACTTAAAGTATTAGACGAAGTTGCATATATTAGATTTGCAAGTGTCTATAGAAAATTTACAGATGTTACACATTTTGTGGACTTTATTAAAGACCTTGAAGATAAAATTAATACAGAAAAAAAATAGCACAAAAAATTGTGCTATTTTTTTATTTGCAATTTAATATCTTTAATACCAAAAAGTCTATTGCACTATTTATATTAGTGTTGCTATTTTTAAGGTCATAGTCAAGTTGAATACAAATATCATTTATCTCCTTTAGTTGACGTTTTGAAAATAATTTTGCTTGCTCTTGAGATTTGGTTATGGCATACTCTTGTACCCCTAGCATTTTAGCCAAATCCGCCCTATTTTCACGTGAAATGCTTACGAAAAACAATCTTCTAAAGTGTTTGTAGATAAGTGCATGAAGTGTACGAAATTCATCTTTTCTTGACTTTAGCACATCTAATATTTCATATACTTTTTTGCTGTTTTTTCTAGCCAAAGCCTCAGTCAGTTCAAAAATCTGAAATTCTGTGCTTTTAGTAACCATATTATCAATATCGTCCGCTTCAATTTGAGGTCTGTCACCAATATAGCCCACTAATTTTACAAGTTCGTTTACAATTTTTGAAAGGTCATTATTGGTAAAATCGCACATTTTTTCGCAGGCTTCTTTGGTAATTGTCTTGTTGTATTTTTTTAGTTCGCTTGCAACAAATGGAAATATCAAGTCCTTGCTAAGCCTATTGCAATCCACCAAGGTAAATTCCTTCGCCAAGGTTTTCATAAGGTCTTCTGGCCCTTCATTCACAACCAAGACCGATGTTGGATTAGCATTTTCAAAGTAATCTTTTAGCAGTTTTTCATTTTTAAAATCTTTGGCAGAAAGTCTTACATACACTAGCCTATGCTCAGTAAAAACCGGCATAGTATTTAGGGCTTTTATAACCATTTCAAAGTCAACAGCTTCCTCAAATTTATTTACATTTAGGTCGTCCATTGTCATATTAAGAGCATCATAAATTAGCGAATAAGACCTATCAATTAAAAACGGATCATCGCCTTTTAACAAATAACATGATTCTATATTGCTTTTTAAACTCTTTTTTAATTCTGCAAATTTCATAGCATTTTCTCCCTATAATTTCACCTTATAACAATCGTAATTACATATATTTTTCACATTTTCACCGCTTTCTGTGACATCATTGTGACAAATCAAATTTTTGTAAATTATTGAATAATCCGCAAGGTCATACTTACTACCATTAAGCACAACATAATCAAATGTTTCAAATGCAAAATTATCTGAAACAATTTTTAATTTTGCCTTTGTAGTTCCACTCAAAAACAATATGTCTTCATTGTTTAAATTAACAACCGCACCAGCACAAACCGCATCTTTCACCACAAATTTTACATTTGTTCCACATATGTTTATATCATCTGTAATGCTGATATTAGTGTGTTTGCCAATTTCAGAAACTGTAATATTATTTAGCCCAACATTTCGTGGAATTATTAAGTTTTTAACACTATAATTGTCAATAAAATCGAGATATTTGTCAAGTTGATTTAACGAAAAATCATACATCACCCAAGCATCAAGTTTGTTAATTTTTGCATCAAAAAGCAAACTTGTTAGCATGTAATCATCGTATCCAACAAGCACTTTATCACCACCAGCAGTCGTCAACACTGTTGCTGTGGTTTTGTATTGATAATTTGTAATTAAGTAAAAATCATTATAAACTTTTGGTCTTACTCCAACTCCCAACAAAATCAAACAGATTATTGTCAACACCGACACAACTATCGATTTTGTTTTTATATTTACCATAACAAATTTTGCGAAAAGACTTAACACAACAAACACAAAAACAATTAGGTAGCCCATATTAAACAGCCTAAAGTGTGAGAAATTTAACTCAGCAAAGAAATTTGCTATTATCTTAATGGCATGTAACAAAAGATTTGGCACAACTAAACAAAATGAAAAGCCTTGCCAAATTGCAGCAACCAGCGACCCCAACACCAAAAGTGGATACGTTAGACCAAAAATTGGAATAACAACCACATTTGATAAAACACTCATTATAGACACTTCGCCAAGCTTGTTGGCAACAAGCGGAATGGTTGCGATTGTTACACACACAGATATTGCAAATGTGTTTGCGATAAACGAAGGAATGTGAAGTTTTTGAGTAAGAATTTTACTTACTCTATCAGCCAAGGTTATTATTGTAAAAACACACATGTATGTAAGTTGAAAACCAAGATTGAACAAACTTAAAGGGAATAAAACAAGTTGAATTGTCCCAGCAATACCAAGTGTGTTAAGTGAATCATTTCTTGCCCCTATCATATCGGAAAGCATAAACACAATGCTCATTAGCGATACTCTAATTACACTAGGCGTAAAATTACACAAAACACAATACAAAACAAGAATTGGTGTAGTTACAAAAAACTTAACTTTTCTATTCCCTTTAAACAACCCTATCATGAAATAAATAAGCCCAACTAAAAAACCAACATGAAGACCCGACACAGCCAAAATATGTGCAATGCCAGCATAATTAAAAGCACTACGCAAATTCACACTAAGCCTAGTGGCATCTCCCATTAATACACTATAAGCAATAACGGCATTTTCTTCATTTAAGTTTTTATCAAGCACACGTCTTATAGCATCTTGAAATCCATAAATGAAATTAGGTTTTTTATCAACAATACTAATTTTACTAAGCGACACACTGCTAGTATAAACAGAGTTTTTTGAGTAACCAGAAAAATTTATTCCATCTTTCTTAAATAATTCAGCCTTTTTTACTTTACTCTCAAACGAAACAAAATCGCCAAGTGATATGTTTTCTGGAACATCGACATCAGCATACGCATACACAGTTAGTTTACTTTTTAATTTAACACCATCAACTTTAACATTTGTAAGTTTAATTACATAGGTGGTGTCACTATACCCATAACCACATATTGTACCACTCACAGAATACTCACCTTCAAAAGTAGGATATTTAGTAATTACCGAATATTTAATACCAAAGGAAGTTGCACCAACGATTACACAAATTAAAAACGCCAAGACATACTTTAAATATTTTTTCCAAAATTTATTTTTTTTAACAACACCAACAACACTAAGCACAACACTCGCAACAGACATCAACAAAAAAATAAACCTAAAAACATTAAAAGACTTTATTGCAATTAAATCCAAAAGCCAACAAAAAGAAAAGACACCTGTAATTACACCCACAAATGTCACAAAGAAAAATCGTAAATTTATGTATCTTTTCTCTTGTTTCATATAATATATAATATCACACATTATTTAAAAAACAAAGACATAATAAAAATATAAAGTAATAAAAAAATAAAGGAATTAAAAAAATACATATTTAAGTGTCAATAAAAATTTCGTCTTACACACCTAATTGCACCTGCTCACAACACATCATCTTGAGAAATAATTTTTACAATCTTGTTTTTGTCATTCACAAAATAAAACTGTACATATTTTTTTCTATCAAAGTACTTTTTTAAATCGTTAAAATTTGTGCCAACTTTCACCACATAAATCTTACACTCTTTTATATCTTTTAAAGACATACTCTCACAAAACTTATTATAATCCATTGGACTACTAATGCCTGCACACATAAGGAAAAAAGAAATGCAAAAAAAACTAAAATTAACACATGTAAAAATAGAATAAACAAAAACAATTAAAAACACACACGCCAAAAACAAAGAAATTCTTTTCATATTTTTAATAATTTTGTATTTTTTTTGTCCTTTAAAAAACAGCAAAAAAATGTTTCCACCATCAAGAGGTTGAAGCGGAATTAAGTTGAAAAGTCCCAACGATAAATTTACCAAACATAAGTTTTTCAAATAAAAATAAAGAGTTGGAAACACCCACCACAAGGCTATACAAATAAGTGCAATTAATATATTAATAAATGGACCAATAAAAAAAATTAAAAAGTTGTAAAATTTATTTTCACAATTATCATTGACATTAAGTGCAAGCCCAAATGGAAATAAAGTTATAGTTTGTGACAATTTACTAGAAGTACGTGACATAAAGTGGTGACTTAGTTCATGAATTACAAGTGAAATAAAATAGTAAAAAAACATGAAAAAATCACAAAAATACACACTAAAAAATAAAAATATATAAAAGGTATAATGTACTTTTATTTTTAATCCCATTTAATAAAACTCTTATAAACATATAATCCATCAAGTGCTTTTCCGTTTTCAATTACCTTGACACTAATTTTTCCACCCTGCTTTGCCGTGGCAATTTCTTTGCCTTGTTTTACTATTTGTTTTGCTTTAACACCACATATATCCACCCCACTTATTTGAGTAGAAATTTTATCAGTATGTTTGATTGTGATACTTTTGTTAGAAACATCTGTTATCTCGCCACTTGCTGGAGCAATCACCATAATACTATCTGCAACGGTAATTACAAGTTCGGAATTGTTGTTTTCAATTACATCACTTTTAACAGGAAGAATAAAATTTAATGTCTCAGCATTAACAAAAGTTGCAACTTGCACATCACGGTAAAGCTCGTTTATTGGATTAACTGTTTCAGCAACTTGTTTAAAATTCACATTACTAAAAACGAAAAAAGACATTGTACCCATTACTAGCACACATGCCACAGACATTAAAAAAGTTTTTGCCATTTTGTGCTTAATATTTTTATAAACTATGTTGTGTTTATAAAATGCTAAGATGTTTAAATTTTTCATATCGACCTCAATATTCAATATTAATATATATTTTTGTCACAAAAAAAATATAACTCATACAGTTAAACCCATAAGTTATATTTTTTTAATTTACAAAATTGTATTTGCTACAAATATTCTATTTACTTCACAAGAAAAGTTTATTAAGTATTTTCCATTATTGTCTATTCCCATATCAAGTTTTACATCGTCCATATTTATGTCCATATAGTTTTTAAATACATACACTATCTCACTTTTTAGTAGTTTTATTATCTTTTCTGGATTTTCTTTTTTATCTACCTTAATTAAATTATCTATCCTAATTGTTGACAATGATTTATTCATACCCACTTCCTAATATTCTTTTTTATTCCACCTAAAAATCCTTTGTATTTTTTAGTACAATCATACACTTCACCTTCACCATTATGAAGTTTTTTAACAATACTAGCAAAAGCCAAATATGCTTCTGCCTTGTGTGTAAGTTGTCCTGAACTTACTAGTTGATAACTTATATTATCATCTTCCGGTACAACTCCAAGTATATCTAGTTTTAAATACTTTTGTATTTGTTCACAATTTAACATCTCGCCGCTCAACATTAAGTCGCCCCTCACACGATTTATAATTGCTCCCATACAAGAAATTCCACTTTTCATTAGCAATGCTACTACCTTATCTGCATCTCGAATTGCAGACAAGTGCGGTGTTGTTACTATTATGGCTTCACTAGCACAAGATATTGCTCTTGAAAATCCGCTTTCAATTCCAGCGGGGCAATCAATTAATATATAGTCAAAAAACTCATCAAGTTGGTTTAAGATTTCCTTTAAATTTACCGAAACATCATAATTGCAATACATTTGATTACTTGGCAAAACATATAAATTGGGCTCAAAAAAATCTTGAATAAGTGCTTGCTTCGGTCTACACCTACCATTCAAAACATCAACAAGGTCGAAAACTATTTTATTTTCAACCCCAAGCACAACATCTAGATTATTTAGACCAATATCAGCGTCCATAAGCAAAACTTTTAGCCCGTTGTTTGCCAACGCATAACCCAAGTTTACACATATGGTTGTTTTTCCAACACCGCCCTTACCACTTGTAACAACAATTTTTCTTGCCATAATCTCTCCTACAAATATAAGTTATTACAAGGTTAAAAAAAAGTAAAGCAATCAGGCTTTTAAGCGGTTACTTTACTTTTTCATTCGTTTTTATTATCGTTTTTTATTTAATTTTCTACACTATTTTTAAGAATTAAGTGTAACTAAGTGCGAAAGTTTTTCTGGCTCATTAAATAGTTTTTCACAGCCAAACATTGACGTAAATTCTGGTCTTTCAACTGCATACACGGGAATGCCAATTTTACTACGAATAAACTTATCAAGACCTGTAAAATTTGCAAGCCCACCACACAAATAAATGCCTGTTTTGTTGATATCTGCAACAATTTCATTAGGACACATATTAATCACAGATGTAATACAATTGCAAACCTTCATAAAAAATGTTAGATACACATCACGTAGTTCCCTTGCACTTATTGCAAGTTCACTGCCAGCACCAAATTCATCTACAATCATAACATTACAGCCAAGTTGGTCGTTTGGCAAAATAGTATTAACACTTTCTTTAATTTCTTTTGCTTTTTCTAGTGATATTTTTGTTTCAAATGCATCATTTAGCAAATTTACAATGCTTAAATCAACATCTCTGCCACCGATACCCGCTGTGCAACCTTGCAAAACCTTACCACGCACAACTACCGACACATCTGTACACCCACCGCCAATATCCACAAGCATATGTGCATGCCTATTATCCATATCAATTTCAAGTTCTTGAAAACCTGCAACCGCACTTGGTAAAATACTTACATTTTTATAGCCTAGTGAATAGCCAAGATTTACATATTCGTTTTTATCATTTTCAGACAAACTTGTAGGAGTAAGCCACAACAAACTCCCCCTAAAAAATTTCTTTTCGCCAACTTTTTCAAGGAATTTATTTAGCATTATTTTTGCATATTCTTTGTTTACAATATTACCATTCTTAACAGGGCTTACACACTGCATAGATGCTGTTTTGTTGTGAATGTTTTTAATATCATCACCAACAGCTAAAACCGGATTTTTTTTGCTATTTAGGTCTAATAAAAGCAAAGTGGGCTCGTTTAAAACTACACCCACTCCTGTTTTTAAAATTCTTGTATTAGTACAACCCAAACTTATTGCAATGTTATACTTTGCCATACAATTAGTCCTTTTTATATAATTTCTAGGTTTTTGTTAAAACATTTTTTAAATTCGCTAGCAACAAGGCTTGCATACTTAATTTCAAGTGAAGCATCGTTATTAACAATTGTTTTCATGATAACACTATCACCCAAAATATCACAATTTACATCAACCACATTACCAAAACCAGTGATATTAAGTCCTTCTGCAATTCTAAGGATTACAGCAAGACGTTTTACCGCTTGTAAGTCTTCTTCAGTAACAAGGTCTTTGTATTTTACCCAATCACTAAGGTTAAAGTTGTCAAATTCACAAAGTTCTGCAACAAAACTAGCCATAACAATTTCACTATGTGAAACACCATAAATTTCACTGTTTAGAATTACATTAAATGCAATCTTTTCTTTATCGTGATAATTTACTCTTAAGCCTGATGCATACAAATAACTTGCAATTCTTAGCACTCTTACATAAGTTCTACCCAATTTATGTAAAACTTTAAGTTGTTTGAATAATATCATAGACAAGTTGTAGTTGTGAACTGCCACCTGGCAAGAATTATCGTAGTATTCATTAATTGTTTGAAGACTATAACCAAGTGTATCACTAATAGGTTTTTCCACGGTTAGTGGTATTGCATAGTTGAATGCAACACCTTCCATAAAGCCGGTTCTACTAATTGTAACAACATCTTTGTTGTTAAGGTCTAAGAAAGCACCCATCATTGAGAATGCTGTAAGCAAATACTTGCTATCTTCTACAGAAATTTGTTTAATTTTTGTTAGTTTTGTAATGTCTTGACCCTTTAACACACCATAAACCTTTTCAAAGTCTTGTTTTGTTACTGGGAAATTGTGTGCAAGATCAATTGGATATTTTTTAGCCCTTCTAGCCAAAACACCAAGGTTGTTAAACATATTACCAACGCCAATGATTTCAAATTCTTCAGGCAATTCGTTTACAAAGTTTAGTTCTGCAATTTGCGATTTAAAGTATTCCTTAACATCGTTACAGAATTTTTCGGTTGTAGTGTTTGCTGTGTAGAATTTGTTATACAATGTTTCATAACCCACAGGAATATATTTTGTTTCTAGAATGTTACGTCTATTATACAAAATGAATGTTGTGTTAAAACTATCAACATTAACAATAAGTCCCTTTGGCTTATTAAATGTATTAATAACCGCTGTATAAATAAAGTTAACTTCGTCCTCAGGTGTAACAACATTAAAGGTTAATCCTGTTACGTTTTGAATTTCGTTTAGAACACCGTTGTTGTTTTTAGCATCATTAAGCAAACATGTTGCATAACAAAGAGTCGTTTTAATTTCTTCCATATCAATCATTTGTTTGAAAACTTTCATAATTGATACAACATCTTTAATCACTGCAGGTTTAAAGAAGTAATCAGAATAAAAATCTTTTGTAAGGTTAACTGGCATTGAAATGGTCTTATATGGTGCAAAAGATTTGTTTTTATTAACATGCACAAATTGCATCTTAACATTATCAGAGTTTAAAAGAATAATTGCAATATTTTCCAAAAGTATTTCTCCTTTTTTAAGCCTAATTCAACTTGTAGGTATTATAACACATAAAATAAAATTTGTACACCTAAACTTTATAGGTTTTGTGGTATTTTTTTCAAAACAAAAAAGTGAATATAACTATATTCACTTTAATTTTTCATATTAATCATTGCTAATTGCTTCTACTGGGCAAACCGCAACACATGTTTGACAGCCAATGCACTTTTCTTTATCAATTTTTGCTTTGCCGTCTACCATTGAAATTGCTCCCACTGGGCAAGCCCCCATGCAAGAACCACAACCTACGCATTTATTTCTATCTACTGTCATAGTTTTATCTCCTTTATATATGCCTAAGTATAGCAATTTAAAAGAAATTAATCAACGAATTTTACCTAATTTTAAAAACTCCAATCACTTTAAATTGTGGAGTTTTGCCCTTTTTATTTTGTGGCAAGAAGATTGTAACAATTTGCCAAACACCAACAAGCAATAGAAAATAGCCAAACAGTTTTTTTAAAAGACCATTAGAGATACTCATAGCAAGAAGCGAACCACCAACCGATGCCACCACACCACTTAACATAATTGGAATACCTATTTTAAAATCAACCAGCTTATTTTTACAATGAATTATTAATGCAACAATGCTCATAGGAACAAAAACAATAAGGTTTATACCTTGTGCGTTTCGCTGTTCAACATTCAAAAAAATGCTTAAAATTGGTATAAGAAGTGTCCCACCGCCCATGCCCATCCCTGCAATAACACCACTTACAGCACCAGCGATTAAATACCATAAAATAATCATAATATCAACTTAATTCCCCCTAAAATAATAACCACAGCAAATATTAATTTTAGCACCAAATTATTAATGCCTTTTAATAGAAATGCACCTAGTGCTCCACCTATTACAAAACCCACTCCAACATTGATTGCGGTTTTTACATCTACACTGCCTTTAATTAGGTAGATAATAAAACTAGCAATACATAGCGGAAGCATTACAAGCAGAGTTGTGGCATGCCCTTTTTTCTCTGGAAGTTTTAAAAGATTTGTTAAAATTGGAACACATATCATTCCGCCACCACCACCCCAAAAACCATTTACAAAGCCTATAAAAATACCGCTTAATATAAGCCAAAAAATGTTTATTTTACGTGGTTTTTCGCTAGTTTGCATAGTACTTAATTCTACACCTACTGACTTGCCTATTTT
The DNA here is from genome assembly GCA_934754495.1 of uncultured Clostridia bacterium. Taxonomy (GTDB): domain Bacteria; phylum Bacillota; class Clostridia; order Christensenellales; family UBA1242; genus UBA11490. Next base: position 123,819 of record CAKVHW010000003.1, on the reverse strand, counting down.
TAATGTGTTTACCTTTAAATTATTGTTTTTCATATTAATAATTTAACCCAAAATAAAAGTTTTTATTTTTTATATGGTTAAAAATTTAAAATCTATTCATACTAATAAAAATGGAAAATTTTTCCATTTGGGTTTTACAAACGCAGACTTAACTTTATATATTAATATAATAAGTTATAATTATATATTTTAACTATATTAATTCGCTTGAAAGTTTGGGGCTTATGGTGTATAATTACATGTAGTTAATTTACAAAAAGGTGGACAAAATGACAAAGAAATCTTGCTTTCAAAAAATTAAAACAAAAATTACATGCTTGATTGTTAGTTTAGGTCTTGCAATTAGTGCCTTTGCTGGGTTATGCTTTGCTCCTAGCAATAAGGTTTTTGCATACCACGAAGATATTACTTCAAGTTATATTAACGACTCTACTTTCACATCTTATACCGGCAGTAGTCCTTATGCTCCATCCAACTGGACAAGAGTTACCGACAGCGAAAACAACGGCAACTTTAACGAAAAAACCATGGTTGGTGGTATCTTTAACAGCAATAGAGCGACTGACGATTATTTGAAAAAGTACATGGTGCTTGCTAATCCTAAGTACCCTACAAGCGAAGCCCCTGAGAGTGGTTCACAAAGTTATTATTCGCTTAGTTTGAGTGCTCCACACGGTGCAGGTGGAAACTTTGGTTATACCCAAACTTCATCAAACCTTAATCTTAGCAAAAACTCATTTTATGAAATTTCAATTACTTTAAAAACACTATCTGGAACTTTTGACAACGAAATTGCTGGTGAACTTGGTAGTGCTACTACCCTAGATTCTCGTGCTTCTATGTATCTTTCTGGTTTTAATACCGAACCTAAAAATGCAAAGTTTGAAAACGTAGAATCTCAATATGGTAAACAACTTAACAACGACTGGGCAACATATAGTTTTTATATTGCTACAAACGAATACAAAGCAGAAAGTGCTTTAAAACTACAACTTTGGTTGGGTAGCAAATCAGAACCTTGCACAGGTACAGTTTTCTTTAATCAGGTTACCGTTTCCGAACTAGACAAAAACACATTTTCAAGTTTGGTTAGCAATGCAGATACAACAGTATTCAAACGTTTTGTAGATTTAAGAGACAACGAAACTGTTGGTTCTCCTATTACAGATTCATCATTTGAGGGTTCTTGGGTTAACGACTGGACAACCCCTACTTTTGACGCATCTAAGTCAATTGTTAGAAATGTTAACCTTTCAATGTTTAAAGACAGTGTAGACTACAACAACGCAAATCTTTCTGTTACTGATATTTGCGGAAACAACCTACGTTCTAGTGATAATCACGTGTTGTTTGTTGCAAACACTGAAAAAAGTGCAACAACTGTTGAAACAAAAAATGACATTACTATTAAACGTCAAGGTTATTACAAACTTAGCCTTTGGGCTTGGTCTAACAGCGGTGCAAGCACTGCTCCATCTCTAAAACTGGTAAACACAACAGAAGATAGAGAACTTGAAACAGCAAGCATAACCGTTGCAACAAACTGCAAAAACGAAGGCGCTACAAATGGTTGGGTTAATTACTCATTCTACATTTATGGCGATGCCTACATTGACACAACATGCAAATTACAAGTTGTTTTGGGTACAAGTGACGAACAAACAACTGGTTATTTATATCTTGATGACGTAACTATTAAGGAACTTTCTTATTCTAAGTTCGCTGATGCATCAAGCGAAAGCAACTCTACAACATTTAATTACAACACCGATAGCAGTGACTACTCTGTTTCAAATCACGATTTTGATATTACCGAAAACGAAAAAGATACAAATAGTTATCCACTAAAACCTGCATCTTGGACATATGCAGAAACACAAAAAGCTAGCGATACAACAATTAGTGGTGTTGTTAACACTAACCCTACACTATTTAACAATGACAACCTTAAAATTGGAAGTTCTACCGTATCAAATGCATACAACCCTGGCACAATTAATGGCGGTGACGCAAACAACAACGTGCTTATGATGGGTAGCAAATTTGAAGGAACCCAAACTTACACAAGTTCTACATTCGCTCTTTCTACCGCTGATTCTTATTACAGAATTACATTCTATGCCAATGCAAAACAAGGTGGAGCAAATGTAAAAATTTACAACTCTAATGGTTATATTTTAAATCTTAACAACATTACTACCGATGGTTGGACAAAGTTTACAACACTTGTAAAACTTAATGGTAGTGAAGAAGGTTATTATATTCAATTTGGTCTTACCAACAACGACCAATCATCTAAATATGCTTATTTTGATGATGTTGTTGTAGAAAAAGTTGAAGAAAGTGTATACACAAGTGCTACAGCAAATGGTGCTACTCCATCAATTTACAGCGATGAATATATTACAAAATTAGATCGTTTTGCTTATAATTTTGAAGAAACATCTGTAGATGGTTCTGCTAACGGATTTACAGAAAGCACATCTATGGCTGGTGCTTATGCAAAAGTTATGGATCCTACCGAATTAGGATACAGTGCTCATTCTGGAAACAATGTCCTAGTTGTTAACAGCAACAGCGAATCAAACGGAAAATATGTTGTTACAACAAATAGAAAATTCAGTGTGTCAGCAAGCTCTTATTACAAAGTTTCGTTCTTCGCAAAAACATCTAGTATCACTGGAAATGGCGCAACTGTAAGACTATACGGCACAGGTATTGCAACATATTTCGATAAAATTACTGATAATCGTTGGACAGAATATAGTTTTTATATCAATGCAAAAACTGCATCAGAATTATCTTTAGACTTTGGTTTTGAAGACAAAGGTGCTAGTGGTTGTCTTTTAATTGATGACATTACCCTAGAAAAACTTGATGTTGCCGATGAAGATGCTTTTAATACATTACTAAAAGGATTAAATTCTAATAATAATGTTAAATCTGCTACAATTACAGAAACATCTTCTGATGACAATACAGAAGACAATAAAAAGGAAGATGAATTTAAAGCCACATTTAACTGGTACGTTGTTACTGCCCTAATTACTGCTCTTGCAATTATTGTTGCGGTAGTTGGTGTGCTTATTAGAAAAATTAATTGGAAATCTCATAAAAAAGTTAACAACGATTATGACAGAGCAAAAACTCTTGACAAAGACCTTGATCGCCGTGAAAGAATTGCTAAACGTCAACAACAAATTGATGAACTTCAAAAACAATTAGACGAAATTGAAGCAGAAATTGCTAAAGTTAAGGCAGAAGCCGATGCTGAAGAAACTGCTCATAAGAGCGAACACCATCGTGTTAAAGCCGAAATTGAAGCAAGACGTAATGCAATTAAAGCTGAAAAAGAACAGGCTTTAAAAGAACGTAACGAAAAGATTGCTAAAGACAAAAATGCATTCACTGTTAAGGAAGAAGAAGAATTTAACAACTACATTAAGAAACTTGAAAAAGCCGAACAAAAAGAAAATCTTGAACTTTCTAAACATGAAAAGAAGGTTAATTCCTACAGGAATAAAACCTTGGAACGCCTTGAAAAATATCGTGCTAGACAAGAATTTATTAAAGCCGAAATTGCTAGAATTGATGCTGAAATAGAAGAAATTGCACGTGAAGAAGCCCAAATTTGGGAAGAATATAAAAAGGCAAAAGCCGAAGCTAAACAACGTAAAGCTGAATACAGAGCTTTACTAAAAGCCGAAAAGGAACAAGCTAAACAAGAGAAATTAGCAAAATCTAAAAAGGCTGAAGAAAGTAAATCTAAACCTGCTGAAAAAAGCGATGAGGAAAATAAATAATAAAAAAAACACTACTTATTTAAAGTAGTGTTTTTTTACAACTTTAATACTTGCCCTATAAAAAGTTTTGTTGTAGATAGATTGTTTATTTGAACAAGTCTTGAATACTCTACATTAAACTTCTTTGATATTTTTTCAAGCGTATCAAGTGGTTTTACTACATACTCGCTTGCACTAGTTGAAGTAATTAAACTAAAATCACCTTCTACACAAATTACTTTATCAGATTGTTTTACTTCGCTTGATTTTACAAGTTTTTTTACTGTCATATTTTCAAGCACAACCACATCATCTTTTACCTTCTTTTCAAGCCAACCTATATTTTCCACATATTCTGCACCATTTTTTTCATTTTCTAAAACCTTAACTGTATCCATATTTATTTCACCTTTTATAAAATTTTAGCAATAATTTGCAATTTGTTTAAATATTATATTTATATGAATTTGTTTTTATGAGGTGATATTATTAAATCATTGTTTAAGGCTGTTGCCGTTTTATCATTTTTTAGCATATTATCTAGGTGTTTAAGTTTTGTTTTTAGGGTAATTTTGTCAAGGCAAGTCACAACTGTTGAGCTTGGCATATACTCTGTTGCTATTAGCATATGCTCTATTTTTGTTACACTTCTTACAGCAGGTATTCCGCTAACTATTTCTAGAAAAACCGCTGAATACACAGTTGACAAGAATAAAAATGCTACAAACAAAACTGTAAGTGCTGGCATTACAATTGCATTATTTTTAAGTGTGTTTGTGATAACATTTGTATTGTGTTTTAAGGGGTTTTTCAAACTTGTTTTTGCCGATATGCAAAGTTATACAGTAATACTAACACTTATTCCATTCATGGTATTTAGTGCCATATATGCCCCAATTAGGGGCTATATGTGGGGCAAAGAACAATATACCAAAGTAAGTATTGTTGAATTAATTGAACAAATTTTAAAATTAGTACTTTGCTTAGTTTTATTTTCACTAGGTTTTTCAAACAACAACTTACCAGCAGGACTTGCTATTAGTCTTGCATGCATTTTAAGTTCGGTAGTTGGTATTGTGTTTTTTATTAAAGACGGCGGACGTTTTGTTTCTCCACAGGGCTTTGTATTACCTACAGTAAAAACCATTGCTCCGCTTATGGCTGTAAGAGTTGCTGGCAGTCTACTACAACCACTAATATCTATCGTGTTACCACTTATGTTGGTTTCTGCGGGGTTTTCATCAACTCAGGCATTGAGCCAACTAGGCATAGTACTTGGAATGACTTTCCCACTTATTACAATCCCTACAACCCTTGTTGGATCTCTAGCAATGGCACTAGTACCTAAATTGTCAATAATGCAAAAAGAAAACCAAATGCACAAACTTCAAACACAAGTTTATAACAGCCTATCTTTTACACTTTTTTGCTGTTTTATGTTCTTGCCAGTTTTTAGTGCTTTGGGCGAACCAATTTGTTTGATTTTGTTTAAAAACACCGAAGCTGGTGTATATTTAAGCCTATTTGCTTGGCTTGTTTTACCCATGGGGATATCTCAAATTACTTCATCTATTTTAAACTCATTAGGACACGAAAAATTTGTATTTTTTAGCAATGCTATTAGTGCAATTTTTATTGTGTTGTCAATTTTCATATTACCTAAATATGTAGGTATTTACTCAATTTTAATTGGTATGGGACTTCAAACAGGAATTGTTAGTGTAATAAACTTAATTAAAATAAAAAAACTTATTGGCTATCCTTCACAAATATCTCTTTATGTAAAATACCTTATTATTTCGGTTTTACTATTCTTATTTAATCATTGGGCTATTGCTCCATTATCATTTGTTTGGGGCAACTTTATAGCCTTAATTATTTGCGGACTCTTATCAGTAATTTACTTTGTTGTTTTGTCATATTGCTTTAACCTAGTTAACTTAGAAATCTTAACTTGCAAATTCAAGAAAAACGACAAAAAGCAAAATACATAATTTTTAGAAAAACACAAAAAATGATAATATGACATTCACTATTATCATTAGAAGTATTATTATATACTCAATTGTTTTATTTTTAATAAGATTAATGGGCAAACGTCAAATTGGCGAAATGCAACCATTTGAATTGGTAATTACTCTTGTAATTGCCGACCTTGCAACCATTCCCATGGCGGAAACAGCTCTCCCATTAATTCACGGCATAATCCCATTATTGGCATTAGTATGCCTACACTTTTTATTGTCTTTTTTAAGCCGAAAAAGCAACTTCTTTAGAAAACTGCTTAATGGCAAGCCAATTATCCTTATAAGTCCAGATGGCGTTGATTTTAAGGCACTAAAAAAACTTAATATGAATTTTAATGACCTTCAAGAAGCCCTAAGAGGTGCTAATTATTTTAATTTGGAGGAAGTGCTATATGCCATACTTCAAACAAACGGCACACTTACTGTTATTCCACGTGCACCATATGCACCACTTACTGCTGGTGATGTGGGAATTGATAAAGAAAATGCATCACTTCCAATAATGATTATCACTAAAGGTAAATTACTAAAAAACAATGCTGAAATGGCACAAATAAACGAAAATTTTATTGAAAAACAACTTAAAAACACCAACATTAAGTCAATACACGACATTGTTTTAGCCACCATAAATCAACGTGGAAAAATGTATATTCAGCCATATGAAGGAAAGTTTATCACTCTAGAAACAGATTACGAAGGAGAAGGAAAATGGTAAAAAGGCTAATAACTGTTATTGTAATTGCGATATTACTTTTGACTTTAGGAATTGTGGAATGTGTACTTGTAAACAACTTTATTACAAGTATTGACAAACAGGTTGACGAGCTAATTCCATTATACACAGAAAATAAAAACGATATAACTATATTAACGGAAAAAGCAAATGCCATAGAGAAAAAATGGGACGACAACGAGCAAATTCTTTGCCTAATGTTTAATCACAAAGATATAGGCATATTAACCGATACCATGACAAGACTTGTGGAATACACCAAGCAAAACAACTATGATGATGCAATTGTGGAGATTAATATTTTAAAGGAATATGCCGAGAAAAACCACACCATTATGGGTTGTAATATCCACAATATCTTATAGTTTTGCATAGTACTATGCAAAAACAAAAAAACACGATGATTATCGTGTTTTTTTATATATTATTTTTTAATTATTTAACCAATTCACAAATTGCCATTTCAGCACAATCGCCATTACGAGTACCAAGTTTAACAATTCTTGTGTAGCCACCTTTAGTTCCTAGAGTTTCAGCTCTTTTTGCATACATAGGAGCATAAACGTTAAAAATCTTTTCAATTAAAGGATTTTTAATGTCTTCTGTTCTCTTAACAAAATTTGCTTTGCTTTCCTTAGGGGCTCTAACTTCTTGAATGTCATATACTTTGCTCATAATTGTACGTCTTGCAGCAAGTTTCTTAGGGCCGTCATTTACAACTTCACGTTTAACTTTAGCACCCTTAGCATCAACTGATTCTTTAACTGTTTTAACAGTATCAGTGTAAGTGTTAATAGCTAGAGTAAGTATTTTTTCAGCATAAGATTGAACTTCTTTCGCTTTTTCTAAAGTTGTTTCAATTTTTCCGTACCAAAGAAGATTTGTTGCTTGATTTTTGATTAATGCCATTCTTTCATCTGTAGGTCTATTTAATTTTCTCATCGTAAATCTCCTTATTCTTCATCATTTCTTAGTGACAAGCCGTAACTTTGAAGTTTTTGAGCAACTTCATCTAGCGACCTTTTACCTAAGTTCTTAACTTTTGCTAAATCACTTTCTGATTTTTTAGTTAAGTCTTCAACTGTACTAATACCTGCACGTTTTAAGCAGTTGTAGCTTCTAACAGACAAATCCATATCTTCAATTGTCATTTCAAGAACCTTAGTTTGTTTGTCTTCTTCACGACTAACAAGGATATCCATATTAGCCATATTTTCAACAAGCTCAACAAACAATCCAATATGGTCTTGAACCAATTTACTAGAAAGACTAATAACTTCTCTAGCAGACATAGTTCCGTTGGTTTCTACTTCAATTGTTAATTTGTCGTAGTCAATATTTTGACCAACACGAGTATTTTGAACATAGTAATTTACCTTTTTAACTGGGGTAAAGATACTATCAACTGCAATATAACCAATAGGTGAATCTTCTTTCTTGTTTTGTTCTGCAGGAACATATCCTCTGCCTCTGCCAACATAAACTTCAAGTTCGAATTTAGCACCATCATCTAGAGTGCAAATGTGAAGATCTGGGTTAAGAATTTCTACTTGATCATTAGGTTCGAAATCCTTAGCAGTAACTTCGCCTGCACCATACTTATTAATGCGTAGTATTGTTGTGAAATCTTTGCTTGTTTCAAAGGTTTTTACAGCCAAACTCTTAATGTTTAGCACAATATCAACAACATCTTCAATAACACCTTTAATGGTTGAGAACTCGTGTTGAACACCGCTAATTTTAATTCCTATTGGAGCAGCACCAGGAAGTGCTGAAAGTAGAACTCTTCTTAAGCAGTTTCCAAGGGTAATACCGAATCCTCTATCAAGAGGTTCTACTATAAACCTTGCAAAACAACCGTTGTCTGTTTCTTCACAAGTAATCTTTGGCTTTTCGATTTCTATCATACGAAAATTCCTCACTTTATAATGATTTTTTTATGAAAATCTAAACTTTTCATATAAATTAGTACTGCACTAATTCTTATTATTTTGAGTACAACTCTATGATTAAGTGTTCTTGGATGCTTAGGTCAATGTCATCTCTTTGTGGAAGTGCAACAACCTTTCCAGTCAACTTAGCAGGGTTAAACTCTAACCATTTTGGTGTAACAATTTTAACATCTTTAAGTTCTTTGAACATTTCTTTGTCTTGTTTGCTTTCTTTAATAGTGATTACATCGCCAACTTTAACTTGGTATGAAGGAATATTAACATTAACTCCATTAACCATAATGTGACCATGATTTACTATTTGACGAGCCTTAGCACGGCTTACGCCAATACCCATACGGTAAACAACATTGTCAAGTCTTCTTTCTAGTAGTGACAACATATTTTCACCAACGATACCCTTCATGTTGTTAGCAGTATCGTAGTATTTCTTAAATTGTTTTTCAAGCAAACCATATGCTCTTTTAACTTTTTGTTTTTCACGTAATTGTAAGCTATATTCAGTTTGTTTCTTTCTAGCTGCTCCATGAACGCCAGGAACACTAGGTCTTCTTTCGAATGCACATTTGCTTGTAAGGCATCTTTCACCTTTCAAAAACAATTTGCATCCTTCACGACGACAAAGCTTGCAATCAGCACCTGTATATTTTGCCATAGTTTTACATTCTCCTTATTATATTCTTCTGCGTTTTGGTGGACGACAGCCATTGTGAGGGATTGGTGATACATCTTTAATTAATGTAATATCAATACCTGCTGTTTGAATAGCACGGATAGCAGTTTCACGGCCATTACCTGGACCTTTAACGAAAACTTCAACACTCTTAATGCCTTGTTCTCTTGCCTTCTTACAAGCAATTTCACTTGCTTGTTGTGCTGCAAATGGTGTACTTTTTCTTGAACCACTTAAACCTAATGCACCAGCACTAGATTGAGATACAGCATTACCTGCATCATCGGTAACAGTAACAATCGTGTTATTGAAAGACGATTGGATATATACTTTACCCTTATCTAAATTTTTGGTGACTTTTTTCTTTTTAGTTGTTTTTGCTTTACTTGCACCAGCCATTTTTATAACTCCTTATTACTATTTATTTTTATCCTTTTTGCTCTTAGAAACTGTTTTCTTAGGGCCTTTTCTAGTTCTTGCATTTTGTTTAGTGTTTTGACCACGAACAGGCAAATTCTTTCTATGTCTAATTCCGCGGTAGCAACCAATTTCTTGAAGTCTCTTAATGTTTAGAGAAACTTCTCTTTGTAAATCGCCTTCAACTACACAGTGCTTTTCAATATAAGTTCTGATAGCTGCGATTTCGTCTTCTGTTAAATCCTTAACACGAGTGTCTGGATTAACTTTTGTTGCTTTTAAAATTTGGTTTGATGTTTGTTTACCAATACCGTAGATATATGTTAAGCCAATTTCTACTCTTTTTTCTCTTGGTAAATCAATACCAGCAATACGAGCCATTTTATTCCTCCATAAATAAATTATAAAATATATTTTAAACGCGAAGTAAGATATGAATTAACATACAGCCGCCTTACCTTGCGATTTTTTTTAAAGTTATAAGACTAACATTAAATTAGCCTTGTCTTTGTTTGTGCTTAGGGTTTTTAGGGCAAATAACCATAACCTTGCCGTCACGTTTAATTACCTTACAGCTATCACACATTTTTTTAACAGATGGTCTAACTTTCATAATTAACTCCTTATTTTTTCATTCGCCATATAATGCGACCTTTTGTTAAATCGTACAATGACATTTCAATTTTTACTTGGTCACCGGCCAAAATTCTAATGTTGTTTAAGTGAAGTTTTCCCGAAAGATATGCTGTAATAATAAAACCATTAGTAAGTTTTACCTTAAACATAGCGTTTCTTAATACTTCAACAACGACGCCTTCTGTTTCAATGACATCTTGTTTAGCCACGTTTTATTTCCTCCACTTTATTATTAAACCCACATTTAAACATATTGATATTATGTATTATATCACAATCGTGAACAAATTTAAAGTCTAAATTTAAATTTTTACAAAACTTAATATGTTTTAAATTCTTAGGCTTGGGGTTGTTTAGGGTTCGTGATTTACCATTAACAAGCAGTGCGATATTTCCTGTAATATCTTTTATTACAAAGTACTCACCTTTTTCCCTGCCGTTAACAGCCATAACTAGGTCACCTTTCTTAAAATCCATATTGCTCCTATAATGTTAAAATTTCAACACCATCTTCGGTGATTAAAATTGTGTTTTCGTAGTGAGCAGCAGGAAGCCCATCTAAGGTACAACAAGTCCAACCATTACTTGAGAAGGTTATGTTGCGTTCGCCCATATTAACCATAGGCTCAATTGCAATTGTTGCATTGGCATTAAGTTTTAAGCCAGCACCAAATCTACCATAGTTTGGAACATCTGGGTCTTCGTGAAGATGTCTACCAACACCGTGACCAACAAGTTCTCTTACTATTGAATAACCCTTTTTCTCTACATAGTTTTGGATTTTGCTAGAAATATCACCTATATGACAACCCGCTTTAATGTTTTTAATACCTTCAAAAAAACTTTGTTCGGTAACTTTAATAAGACGTTTTTTCTGCGGTGTTATTTTCCCAACTGGAAATGTTCTAGCAGCATCTCCGTGAAATCCTTTATAACAAGCACCCACATCAAGACTTATAATATCGCCTTCTTTTAAAATACGGTCTTTAGATGGAATTCCATGCACAATTTCTTCGTTAATAGATGTACAAATGCTTGCTGGAAATCCATTATAGTTTTTAAAAGACGGCTTAGCACCTTGACTTTTAATAAAGTCGAAAGCAATTTTATCGAGTTCCAAGGTACTAATTCCAGGTTTTACATGTTGTTCTAGAAGTTTTAGTGTATCACCTGTAATTTTACAAGCGATTCTCATAATTTCTAGATCTTCTTTTGACTTATAATTTATCATTTTAAGCCTTCTAAAATCTCTTTTATCTCATTAAAAACTGCTTTTTTGCCATTTTCAAAATCGAGATTTTTGTATTTGTTTGTATCAATAACTTTTAGTAAATTTTTGTTTTTGTAATATTCAACAAGTGGAAATGTATGTTCTACAAATGTGTTAATTCGTTCTTTAGCCTTTAAGTCCTCATCACGAATTGCAACTTCGCCACCACATTTATTGCACTTGTTGTTAACAACACTATTAATAGAATGTATTTCACCACACTCTTTACAAGTACGGCGATTAGCAATTCGATTATGTGTTTCTTGTAAATCAATGTCAAAATATATTACTGCGTCTAAATTATTGTATTTACTAAAAATTTCCGCTTGATTAATTGTTCGTGGAAAACCATCTAAGATGTATCCATTTTTACAATCATCTTGCCCTATTCTTTCAAGTAAAAGTTTAACAACAATTTCGTCAGGAACAAGTTTTGACATATATTTTTTAACTTCTTGACCCATAGGAGTGTTGTTTGCAATGGCTTCTCTAAACAAGTCGCCAGTGCTTATGTGGGTCAAGCCAAAATATTCGTTAATAAGTTTGGCTTGAGTACCCTTTCCACACCCTGGTGCACCTAATAAACAAATCTTCATTATTCCACCTTATTTATTTAAAAAACCACGATAGTTTCTCATAATCAATTGACTATCAAGGGCTTTGTCAAGTTCTACTGCAACACTAACTACGATAAGTAATCCTGTTGCACTAAATACGCTAACAAGTCCGCCTGTGAAACTTAATGCTTTAAAAATCATACTTGGAACAATTGCAATTATAGCCAAGAAAATTGCACCAAATAAAGTAATTCTATTTGAAATTTTCTTCAAATAATCTGCTGTTGGCTTACCTGGACGAATACCAAGAATAAAGCCACCATTTTGTTGAATACTCTTTGAAATATCTTCAGGATTAAATGTGATTTGAGTCCAGAAATATGCAAAGAATGTAATTAGTAAACCGGTCAATAGAATGTAAATCCAACTACCAGTACCCAACCATTGAGAGTACCAAGCATAGAATTTACTATTTGGCCAGAAAATACTGCATAATAGTTGTGGGAAACTAATGATTGATGATGCAAAGATGATTGGCATAACACCAGTAGCATTCACTCTAATAGGAATGTTGGTGTTTTGACCACCATACATTTTTCTACCCTTAATTTGTTTTGCATATTGAACAGGGATTCTACGTTCGCCTAGGTCAATAAACACAATGAAACCAAAGATAAATACTAATGCAACTAGGAATAATACTAGTTCCCAAATACTTTCGGTGCTTCCTTTAAATATGTTAACGATAACCGAATACATACTAGAAGCCGCTGTAGATAAGATACCTACGAAGATTAATAATGATAAGCCATTGCCAATGCCTAATGCTGTAATCTTGTCACCAAGCCAGTAAGTAAACATAGAACCTGCTACTAGTATCAAAACAACCATAGTACCCACCATCCATGTAGGGAAAGTAAGTGTATTAAGGGCTGATTTATAACTAACAACAATTGCAACAGCTTGAACTATTGCTAATATAAGTGCACAAATTTTAGTGTAAGCTGAAATTTTCTTCTTACCTTCTTCACCCATCTTAGAAAGTCTTTCTAGGCTTGGAATAGCGATTGTAAGAAGTTGGATAATAATAGACGCACTAATATAAGGCGAAATACCCAAAGCTAGAATTGCACCATTGGCCAAAGCACCACCACTTACACTACTTAGTAGTGATAAGAAGTCTTGACCGCCAATGCTTTCACTAAAAGCACTAACATTAATGCCTGGAACTGGAAGCCAGCAACCCAAGCGGTATATTAATAACAACCCAAAAGTGATAAGAATTTTGTTTCTAATTTCTTTTACTTTAAAAGCGTTAACAATAGTTTTAAACATTATAACACCTCGGCTTTTCCACCAGCTTTATTGATTTTTTGTATTGCAGATTCAGAAAATTTATTAGCCTTAACAGTTAATGCTTTTTCTAAGTTTCCATTTCCCAACACTTTTAAACCATAAGGGGCGATATTTTTAATAATATTTTTTTCTTTAAGTAGTTCAGCTGTAACAACAGTGTTTTCCTTAAATTGATTTAAAGCTGAAACGTTAATAATGCTGTATTCTGCCTTAAAATCCTTATTATTAAAGCCACGTCTAGGTAATCTTCTAATTAAAGGCATTTGACCACCCTCAAAGCCTGGTCTAACACCACCACCGCTACGAGAGTTTTGTCCCTTGGTACCTTTACCACTTGTTTTTCCTGTTCCAGAACCAATGCCTCTGCCTAATCTTTTAGGTGCTTTTGTAGAATTGATTGCAGGAGAAATTTGATGTAACTTCATGATATCCTCCTAGTTTAATTCTTCCACTTTTACCAAGTGAGAGATTTTGTTAATCATACCTCTAACACATGCATTGTCTGGTAAAACGTGAGTAGAATTTAATTTGCCAAGGCCAAGAGCCTTAACAATTTTTGCTTGTTTTTTGTCATAACCAATAGTACTTTTTACTAGGGTTACCTTAATTTGCTTGCCAACTTTTTTAGCAACAGGCTTTTTAGCTGGAGCCTTTACTTCTTCTGTTTTAACTTCAACAGCTTCTGCTTTCTTAACAGCTGGAGCCTTCTTAACAGCTGGAGTTTTCTTAACAGCTGGAGCTTTCTTAACAGCTGGAGCTTTCTTAGCTACAGTAGCCTTTTTAGCAGGTTCTGCTTTAGTTGTAGCAGGTTTTTCTACTTTCTTAGTAGCTGTTTTTGCAACAGTTTTTGTTGCAGCAGCTTTAGTTGTAGATTTAGTAGTAGTTTTAACTTCAGATGTCTTTTTAGTTGTTGTTTTCTTAACTTCTGCCATGATAAATCCTCCTACCTAATTTCCTCAACAGCTTTGCCTCTTAATGAAGCAATTTCTTCTTTAGTTCTTAAAGAAGCTAAGCCGTTAATTGTTGCTTTAACTACGTTGATGCAGTTTCTAGAACCATAAGCCTTAGCTGTGATATCTTTAATACCGCATAGTTCAACTACTGGACGAACTGATCCGCCAGCGATGATACCAGTACCTTCTTTACTTGGCATAAGTTTAACAACACTCTTGCCATATCTACCGATAACTTCGTGAGGGATTGTTGTACCTTCAAGTGCAACCTTAACTAGGTTGCGTTTAGCTGCTAAAGTTGCTTTATCAATAGCATTAGGAACTTCGGCTGCTTTACCAGAGCCAACGCCTACTCTACCTGCGCCATCACCAGCAACAACTAGAGCAGCAAATCTCATAGTTCTACCACCCTTAACAACTTTAGTAACTCTATTTACTGCTACAAGTTTGCTTCCAATAGGGTCAACTTCTTTAACAGCATGTCTGTTTGGTCTTTCTTTTACGTTTGGTTTTCTATCGTCTTTTTGCATATAACCACCCCTTAAAACTCTAAGCCAGCTTTTCTAGCGCCTTCAGCTACAGCTTTAACTCTACCAGTGTAAATGTTTCCTGCTCTATCAAATACAACAGTTTTAACACCTTTTTTCATAGCGTTTTTAGCAACAGCCTCACCTACCATAAAAGCAGCTTCCTGTTTTGTTTTTCCTTCAAGTTTGCTTGCAACAGTTTTTGTTAAAGTAGAAGCACTTGCAATAGTAACACCTTTAACATCGTCAATAACTTGTGCATAAATGTGATTTAAACTTTTAAACACACAAAGTCTTGGTCTTTCACTTGTGCCGGCAAGATTTTTTCTAACACGTTTTGCTCTAACTAATCTGTTAGCATTTTTATCAACTTTATTAATCATATCTTACCTCCTACTTTTTACCTGTTTTTCTTTCTTTTCTTCTTACATGTTCATTGCTGTAATAAATTCCATAAGCATGGTAAGGTTCAACTGGTTTAAGGTCTCTAACTTTACTTGCGTATTGTCCAACCTTTTCCTTGCTAATACCTTTAACGATTACTTCGTTTTTATCGCAACTTAATGTGATGCCTTCTTCTGCTTTAAGTTCTACTGGGTGTGATAAACCAATACCTAAAACAAGGTCAGCACCTTTTTGTGTAATTTTGAAACCTACACCGTTAATAGTAAGACGTTTTTCATAACCCTTACTAACACCGATAATCATATTATGAATTAATTGACGGGTTAAACCGTGGAATTTTCTTAGTTCATAATCGCCAGTTTCATTAACAACTTTAACTTCGTTGTTTTCAACGATAACGTTGATTTTTGAATTAAAATCTCTTGATAATGTACCAAGAGGACCTGTAACTGTTACATTATTCCCATTAACTGTAACATTTACACCGCTAGGAATAGTTATAACTTGTTTTCCAACTCTACTCATAACAACCTCCTACCATACAAACGCAAGAACTTCGCCACCAAGCTTTTGTTCTCTTGCTTGCCTATCTGTCATTAAACCTTTGCTAGTAGATACGATTGCAATACCAAGACCATTAAGTACTTGAGGTAATTCTTCGCAACTAGCATAAACTCTTAAACCTGGTTTAGATATTCTTCTTAAACCTTGTAAAACTTTTTCGTTTTTGAATTCAATAACGATGTTAGCATTAATTCCTTCACCCTCTTCTTTGAAAGAAGCAATGTAACCTTCGTTTTGTAAAAGTTGTGCTATAGCCAACTTTGTTTTTGATGTAGGAATGGAAACACTTTTATGTTTAGCTTGTAGAGCATTTCTCATTCTTGTAAGCATATCTGCTATTGGATCTGTAACTATCATAAACTTATCTCCTTTCTTACCAACTAGATTTTTTAACACCAGGAATTTCACCCTTGTAAGCTAATTCACGGAAGCAAATTCTGCAAATGCCGTATTTACGTAATACAGAATGTGGACGTCCACAAAGTTTACAACGAGTGTATTCACGTGTTGAATATTTATTAGGTTTTTGTTGTTTTGCAACTAATGATGTTTTTGCCATAATTTATCCTTTCCTCCTACTTCCTGAAAGGCATACCAAGATTAGCAAGTAATGCCTTGGCTTCCTTGTCAGTTTTTGCAGAAGTTACAATTACAATGTCTAAACCACGAATTTTGTCGATTTTTTCGTAACTTATTTCTGGGAATACAAGTTGTTCTGTTAGACCTAGGGAATAGTTGCCCTTTCCGTCAAATGCCTTATCAGAAATACCTTGGAAATCTCTAACTCTTGGTAGAGCAATGCTGATTACTTTATCAAGGAATTCATACATATGTTGACCTCTTAAAGTAACTTTAGCACCAATCTTCATACCTTGTCTGATTTTGAAGTTAGCGATTGATTTCTTAGAAAGTGTTACAACTGGTTTTTGACCAGTGATAACTGCTAATTCATCAACAGCTTTGTTGAAAGCTTGTGAATTATCTTTAACATCACCAAGACCACGGTTTACAACGATTTTTTCAATCTTTGGAACTTGTAGTGCATTAGTGTACTTAAATTCTTTTTCCATAGCAGGAACAACTTCGTTTTTATATTTCAAATATAATCTATTCAATTCTTTTGCCATATTAACTCTCCTTATTGTCCCTTAGCCTGTGTTCTTTTTGCAGTAGCTTTGGTTGTAGTAGCTTTAGTAACACTGCTTAATGTTTTTGTACCAGCTTTTTTTGCAGGTGCTTTCTTTTCAGCAGTTTTTACTGTTTTAGCAGTTTTTTCAACTTTTGCTTCTGCTTTTTTAGCTTGTTTTACTTCTTTTTTAACTTCTTTCTTAGTAGCAACAGCCTTGTCTAAAGAAGCTCCACATTTTTTGCATTTTCTAAATTTCTTTTCGCCTTCGAAAGCATAAGAAACTCTAGTAGCTTTACCGCATTCAGGGCAAATTACTAATACATTAGAAGCATCAATTTTATTTTCTTTTCTAATGATTCCGCCTTTGTCTTGTGCGTTTTTTGGTTTTTTGTGTTTTGCGATAATGTTAACATCACTAACAACCACTGCATTATCGGCAGGAATTGCGGTTAGAACTTTTCCAGATTTGCCTTTGTCTTTTCCGGCAATCACTAAAACATTATCACCCTTTTTAACATGAAGTGTCATATTAATTTAATTCCTCCCTTATAATACTTCTGGAGCTAGAGAAATGATTTTCATGAAACCTTTATCTCTTAGTTCTCTTGCGATAGGCCCAAAGATACGAGTACCTTTAGGTTGTTTTTGGTTGTCAATAATTACAGCTGCGTTTTCGTCAAACTTAATGTATGAACCATCTGGACGTTGAGTGCCCTTAACTGTTCTAACGATAACTGCTTTTACAACATCACCTTTCTTAACTGCACCACCTGGAGTAGCAGATTTAACAGAAGCTACAATAATGTCTCCAATATTACCGCTTCTTCTAAAAGAGCCACCAAGTATTCTGATGCACATAATCTTTTTAGCACCGCTATTATCGGCAACTTTTAAAATTGTTTGAGGTTGTACCATAATTTTCTCCTTATTTAGCTCTTTCGATTATTCTTACTAATCTGTAGTGTTTGTCTTTGCTTAGTGGACGAGTACTCATAATTTCTACTCTATCGCCTACTTTGCATTCATTGTTTTCGTCGTGTGCCTTAACTTTTTTAGTTACTTTATAAACTTTACCATAAAGAGGATGTCTTTTGTTTTCAACAATGCTTACAGTGATGGTTTTGTCCATTTTATCACTTGTAACCATTCCAAGATAAGTATGACGACTATTTCTTTCAACAGTTTGTTCTTTCATATCAATTCCTCCCTATAGATTAAGCCTTAGCCTTTTTGCTAAGTTCACGTTCTGTTAATATTGTTTTGATTCTTGCAATATCTTTTTTGCAAGTATTTAATTGTAATGGATTACTTAATTGACCAGTTGCATTTGAAAAACGAAGGTTGAACAATTCTTGTTTTAATGCTTTAAGTTTTGCATTAAGTTCTTCGTTGGTCATATCTCTTAACTCTTTAACTTTCATTATTCATTACCACCTTCTGCATTTAATTCTGCTTTGCTCACGAATTTGGTTTTGATAGGAAGTTTGTGACCAGCAAGACGCATAGCTTCTCTAGCAGATTCTTCAGGAACACCAGCTAGTTCAAACAATACTCTGCCTGGTTTAACAACAGCAACCCATAGTTCTGGGTTACCTTTACCTTTACCCATACGAGTTCCAGCAGGTTTTTTAGTTACTGGTTTGTGAGGGAATACATTTATCCAAACTTGACCACCCCTCTTAGTGTAACGGTTAATAGCAATTCTGGCAGCTTCTATTTGATTAGAAGTCATCCAGCATGGTTCTGTAGCAACTAGGCCATATTCACCATAAGCAAGCTTATTACCTTTGGTAGCTTTACCAGTCATTCTACCTCTAAATTGTTTTCTTCTTTTTACTCTTTTAGGCATTAACATTAGGCGTTACCCCCTTGTTCAACATTTTCTGTTTCTGCCACAACAGTTCTTTTCTTGTTAAGAATTTCGCCATTGCAGATCCAAACTTTAACACCTAGAACACCATATGTGGTGTGAGCTTCAGCCAATGCATAGTCAATATCGCTACGAAGAGTTTGAAGTGGAAGTCTACCTTCTTGATAGTGTTCACTTCTAGCAATTTCAGCACCGTCAAGACGACCGCTAATCATTACTTTACAACCCTTAGCACCAGCTCTCATAACTCTTTGGATACCTTGTTTCATAGCTCTTCTAAAGCTAACACGTTTTTCAAGTGATTGTGCAATAGATTGAGCAACGATTGAAGCATCTAAGTCAGGTCTTTTAACTTCTTTAATGTTTACATTAACTTGTTTGCCATTGCAAATTTTTGCAAGGTCTTTTTTAAGTTCTTCTACTCCAGCACCCTTAGTACCAATGATAACACCAGGCTTAGAAGTGAAGATGTCTACGATAACACGGTTAGCAGTTCTTTCAATAACAACTTTGCTTACACTGCTTGTAGCATGTTTTTTATTAATAAAGGTTCTAATCTTATTGTCTTCTACAAGTAAGTCAGAAAAATCTTTTTTGCCTGCAATCCATGAAGAATCCCAGTCTTTATTAACACCAATTCTTAAACCGTGTGGATTAACTTTCTGTCCCATTATATTTATTAGCTCCTTTATTTATTTTTGCTGTCTAACACGATGGTTATATGACAAGTTCTTTTAATAATTGTATCAACTCCACCTCTACCACGGAAAGCAACACGTTTGAAAGATGGACCTTGATTTGCATAAGCTTCAACAACTACTAGATCGTCCTTGTTTAAGCCCATATTGTTTTCTGCATTAGCAACTGCAGAATTTAAAACCTTTTTAACAACCATAGAAGCTGTGCTAGGAGTGATGTCTAAGATTGCGTTAGCTTCTGCGATTCCTTGGTTTTTAATAATGTCTAATACTCTTTTTGCTTTAGATGCACCCATTCTAACATATCTAGCAGTAGCAGTAGGACGAGTGTCTTTATTTTGTTGTCTTAAAGCAGATTTTTCTTTAATTCTTTTTGCCATAATACTGTACTCCTAAATTATTTTTTTACGGTTGTGGCAGTTTTCTTATCGCCAGCGTGACCTTTAAATGTTCTTGTAGGTGCAAATTCGCCCAATTTGTGACCAATCATATCTACTGTGCAATACACAGGAATGTGTTTGATACCATTATGAACTGCAATGGTATGTCCCACGAATTCTGGATATATAGTAGATGAACGGCTCCATGTTTTAACAACTTGTTTTTTACCCTCTTTATTAAGGTTGATTATTCTATTTAATAATCTTTCTTCTACATAGGGTTTTTTCTTTAAACTTCTACTCATTATTCTAACTCCTAATTCACACGCTTAATAATAAGTTTAGTGCTAGCCTTCTTATTATTTCTAGTCTTTTTACCCATTGCAGGTTTACCCCAAGGAGTAAGTGGAGATTTTCTACCAACTGGAGATTTACCTTCACCACCACCATGTGGGTGATCTACTGGGTTCATAACACTACCACGAACAGTAGGTCTGATACCCATGTGTCTTTTTCTACCAGCCTTACCAAGAGAAACCAACTCGTGGTCTAAGTTTCCTACTTGACCAATAGTTGCACGGCAAGTGCTAAGTACCATTCTCATTTCGCCTGATGGCAATTTGATAGTGGCATATTTGCCTTCTTTAGCCATAAGTCTTGCTTCCATACCAGCAGAACGAACCATTTGTCCGCCCTTACCAGCTTGAAGTTCGATGTTGTGAATAACAGCACCAACTGGCATATCTTTTAAAGGCATGTTGTTGCCAACCTTGATTTCAATGTTTGAGCCACTCATAACTGTGTCGCCGACATTTAATCCGTTAGGGGCAAGGATATAACGCTTTTCGCCATCAGCATAGTTTAGTAATGCGATGTAAGCGCTTCTATTTGGGTCGTATTCAATGCCAACGACCTTAGCAGGAATATTGTCTTTATTACGTTTAAAGTCAATAATTCTGTACTTAACTCTGTTTCCACCACCAATGTGTCTAACTGTAATTCTACCATTGTTGTTTCTGCCAGCTGTTTTTTTCTTTTCAACTAGCAAGGATTTTTCTGGCTCTTTTTTAGTAACTTCATCAAAAGATGCAGTTGTGTAGAATCTACGAGCAGGAGATGTTGGATTGTATGTTTTAATAGCCATTATGTTTTCCTCCTAATCTTATGACAAGCTATCGAAAAACTCTATTGTTTTGCTATCTTCTTTTAGTTGAACATAAGCTTTCTTGTAATTTGAAGTATAGCCTTGAGATTTTCCTTGTCTTTTTAATTTACCGTCGATGTTAGCGGTGTTAACAGATTTAACCTTAACCCCAAAAAGTTCTTCAATAGCCTTTTTGATTTCGGTTTTGTTGGCACTTTTAACAACTTCGAAAGTGTATTTTTTGTTAGCAATATCTGCATAACTTTTTTCACTTAAAATTGGCTTAATAATAATATCAAATTGTTTCATTATTCTGCATAAGCCTCCTCTATTTGTTTTACTGCATCTTTAGTAAGCACAAGTTTGTCGCAAACAATGATGTCGTATACGTTTAGAAGACCTGCTGTAGTAACATCAATATTTTGAATGTTAGCAGAAGCCTTAATAACGTTTTCATTGTTGCCCTTAGTAACAAACAATACATTTTTGTTTAGACCAAGGTCTGTGTAAACTTTTTGCATTAATTTTGTTTTAGCTTCTTTTAATGTTAAGTCGTCCAAAACAACAATTTCTTTTTGAGCTAATTTAGCAGAGATAGCACTCTTGAATGCAACTCTCTTAGCTTCTTTATTTACTTTCTTAGAGAAATCACGTGGCTTTGGTGCAAACACAATTCCACCGCCTCTCCATTGTGGGCCTTTAGTTGAACCTTGTCTAGCTCTACCAGTTCCCTTTTGACGCCAAGGTTTTTTAGCATGACCTCTAACTTCACTACGAGTTAGAGTACTTTTGGTACCTTGTCTTTGATTAGCAAGATATGCTACAACTACTTGATGGATTAAAGCTTCATTGTATTCTTGTTTAAAAACTTCGTCTTTAACTTTAATACTTTCAACTTCTTGTCCAGCCATATTTAAAACTTTAATATTTGCCATAGTTATTCACTCCTTAATTTGCCTTAACAGCTTCTTTAATGCAAACCATGCTACCCTTAGGGCCAGGAACTGCACCTTTAACAAGAAGGATGTTTCTGTCTAAATCTACTTTAACTACAGTAAGGTTTTGAACAGTAACACTTTCGTTACCATATCTACCAGAAAGTTTTTTACCCTTAAATACTTTAGCAGGGTAAGTGTTACTACCAATAGAACCTGGGTGACGGTGAACTGGACCATTACCGTGAGTCATTCTGTGACGTCTAAAATTCCAACGTTTGATTGTACCTGTGTAGCCATGACCTTTTGATTTGCCACTAACGTCTACAAGGTCGCCTTCAGCAAATACATCGCAATTAATTACGTCACCAAGTTTGTATTCGCCATCAAGCTTAAATTCTTTTACAAATCTTTTAGGTGCAACTTCTGCTTTCTTAAATTGACCAAGTTGAGGCTTGTTAACCAAACCCTCTCTAATGTCACTATAAGCAAGTTGAACTGCATCATAACCATCGTTACTAAGTGTTTTAACTTGAGTAACATAGCAAGGACCTGCTTCAATAACTGTAACAGGAACAACTAGTCCATTTTCAGAAAAGATTTGTGTCATGCCAATTTTTTTGCCTAACAATGCTTTTTTCATAATAAACTCATCTCCTCTTACAATTTAATGTTGATATCTACGCCAGCAGGAAGGTCAAGCTTCATTAAAGCGTCTACTGCCTTTGGTGATGGACTATAAATATCAATCAACCTTTTGTGTGTTTTCATTTCGAACTGTTCTCGTGAATCCTTGTATTTGTGAGGAGCACGAATAATTGTAACCACTTCCCTGTCCGTAGGAAGAGGAATTGGACCACTAATTTTTGCACCAAATCTTAAAGCTGTGTCAACAATTCTTTTGCAAGCTTGATCGATAAGGTTGTGGTCATAAGCTAATAACTTAACTCTGATTTTTTGTGTTGCCATTAATTTTCCTCCGTTTCAAAATTAATTTACCTACTGCTACTTAAATTTGCACATTTCTTATATATTAAAACACTTTACCGTGTGTTTCAGGCTGTAACTCAAAAAAAATTGTGCTTGGCAATAGTTGTTTATGATCTAATGTATAAACCATAGTCCGTGTAAATTATCCCCTAGATTTGGCACTTCTAAAAGGTAACTTCACACATCAACCCATATTACAGCAAGTACATTTTACCTTATTTAAGGCATGTTGTCAACACTTATTTTTTAAAAAAAACATTTTTCTTTAAAATATTTTTGGTTAAATTGCACAAAAATAAAAAACACCCCCCTTGGAGTGCTTTATTTTTAATGATTTTTAAATGCTTAATAATATTATATATACTATTAATAAAACGAGGCAAAGGACAGACATCCAAAACGAGAACCAGTTTTTGATAGGTTTTTTCTCGTCGCCTTTTTTAATTGCAAACATTAGGAACACAAGAGTAAGCACAATAAGAACAGTAATAATACTACCCTTAACTGCTGGCTTAACATTTCTAACTATTGAATTATAAAAATTATTCCACATTGCTTGAAACATATGAAAATTCCACCTTATATAGATAGTATAACTTATTAAGCCACACGATGTCAACTATTTTACTATCATAGATGGTTCTGTAAATTCAGCTGGTTTTTGTAGTCCAAGTAGTTCCAAAATGGTTGGGGCTACATTTCCAAGTTTACCATTCTTAAGTAATTCAAGTTTTTCATTTGAGTTGCTCACAAGCACAAAAGGCACTTTGTTAGTTGTATGTTCTGTCAAAACCTTGCCGTTTTTGTCTAGCATACATTCAGCATTTCCGTGGTCTGCAATAATTACTGCCACCCCACCTATTTTTAGTATCTCGTCCACAAGACGTTTTAACTGCACATCAAGTATCTTAACCGCTTCAATTGCCGCTTCTAAATTGCCAGTGTGACCTATCATGTCACAATTAGAGTAATTTAAAGCCATAAAATTATATTTTTTAGACGCAATCATTTCTATTGCTTTATCTGTAATCTCGACTGCTCTCATTTGTGGCACTTTATCAAATGGAACGTCTTTAATAGTATCTATTAGCACCCTGTCTTCACCAGCATAAGGTGTTTCAATTCCACCATTTAAAAAGTATGTCACATGTGCGTACTTGGTGGTTTCGGATATTTTAAATTGTTTTAATTTATTTTTAGATATTACTTGTGATAAGTTTACGTCAACCGTTTTGTTTTCATATGCAACATGCAAGTTTTTAAATGACTTATTGTAATTGTTAAAACCCACATAGTATAGGTCTTTAAAATTAACAACCCTAAATTTGTCAAATTTTTCTATTAGGCTTTCAGTTATTTGTCTTGCACGGTCTTCCCTAAAATTAAAGAAGATAACCGCATCACCGTCTTTGATTGTAGCAACTGGTGAGCCACCCTTAACCAAAACAACCGGTTCAACAAATTCATCGAATACACCCCTATCATAACTTTCCTGCAATGCATAAATCGGATCATCACAGTAGTGGTCACTTTCGCCATACACTAAGGCTTTGTATGCTTTTTCGGTTATATCCCAAAACTTTTCACGATTCATGGCATAATATCTACCCATAACCGATGCTATTTTGTAATCAAAACCCTCGGCATTAATCTTGGCAAGTTTTTCTTGCAACATTGCCATATATTTTACACCGGAATCACGATAAGTGTCTCTACCATCAGTAAAACAGTGAATAAATACATTTTTCACATCATTTTGTTTTGCCATGTCTAAAAGGGCAAAAAGATGCTTAATATCACTATGCACTCCGCCATCACTTAAAAGCCCCATAATATGCAAGTTGCTAGCATGTTTTTTTGCATGTTGCATAGCACCTAATAATTCGATATTTTTAAAGAATTCTTTATTCTTAATCTCATTGCTAATTTTTTGAGAAAGTTGGTACACAATTCTACCAGCACCAATATTAAGGTGCCCTACTTCGCTATTTCCCATTTGTCCCTTAGGAAGTCCAACATATTCACCACTTGCTTCAATAAGAGTACTTGGGTAATTATTAAAATAACTATAAAAATTTTTAGGGTCGGCTTGTGCTATAGCATTGCCGTATTTTTGCTTGTTATAGCCAAAACCATCTAAAATTATTAAACCCACAAAATTTGTGTTCATTTATTCTTCAACCACCGTGTTAATTATTTTTTCGTATTTATTTACATCAAGACACGCTCCACCAATTAAGCCGCCGTCAATATGAGTTTTGCTTAAAATGTCCTGTGCATTTTCAGCATTTAGCGAACCGCCATATAATAGCACAATTTCGCCCACTGTAAGGTCATATTCTTTAGCCAAATACTCTTTAATAAACTTAGCCATTTCTTCCGCTTGTTTGCTTGTAGCAGATACCCCAGTGCCTATTGCCCACACAGGCTCATATGCAAACACAATCTTTTTAATTTCATTATTAGTAAGGTCAACTAATCCTTCACTAAGTTGGGTTTTAATAACCTTTTTCGTAAGTGCTTTATCACGCTCGTCTTTAGTTTCACCAAAACACATAATCGGTGTCATGCCTTCCTTTAATAAAGCCTTAAGTTTTAAATTAACTTTTTCGTTTGTTTCGTTGTCGTAAGTTCTTCTTTCACTGTGACCCACAATGCAAGTGTTACAGCCAAATTCTTTTAGCATAGGTACACTTACTTCGCCAGTAAAAGCCCCCTTTGGCTCAAAATGACAATTTTCAGCGCCATACAAAACCTTAGACTTTTTTAACAACTTTTGTGCCAAGCCTAAATATGGGTATGGCAAACTTACACAAACCACATTTTCGCTAGATTTGGCTATTTTACTTAATTTTTTTAGGTATTCAGTCAAATCGCAAGTTGGTTTGTTCATTTTTAAATTTCCAAACAAATATAGTTTTTTCATCTTTCGTTTTCCTTTTTAACCAATTCTATTTTCAATAATATCTACAGCAGGAAGAACCTTGCCTTCAAGAAGTTTTAGGCTTGCTCCGCCACCAGTAGAGATGTGTGTAATCTTCTTTTCAAAGCCCATATGCATTACTGCTGCTGCACTATCGCCACCGCCAACTATACTAATTGCATGACTTTTAGCAACTGCTTTACAAACTTTAAATGTACCTTCTGAAAATACTGGGTTTTCAAAAACACCCATTGGACCATTCCAAATAATGGTTTTTGCTTTCTTAATGGCTTTTTTATACTTTTTAATTGTATTTTTTCCAATGTCTAGCCCCATTTTATCGCTTGGAATATCAATTTCAGATACGTATTGGCAAGTTTTTGAATTAATGTCGCCGGCAATCAAAACGTCTTCTGGAAGCAATATATCTACACCTTTTTCTTTTGCAAGTTTAAGTGTATTTTTGCACATTTCTATTTGACTATCATCAACTAACGAATTTCCCACATTTTTGCCCATTGCTTTTAGGAATGTGTAAGCCATTCCGCCACCTATAATAATGGTATTAGCACTATTAATTAAAGTGTTAACAATAGGAAGTTTGTCTGATACTTTTGCACCACCTAAAATAGCCACAAACGGACGTTTTGGATTTTCAATAGTGCCGCAAATCATTTTAAGTTCTTTGTCAATCAAAAAGCCAATTGCATTAGGAAGCAAAAGTGCAACACCATATGTTGATGCATGTTTGCGATGTGCTGTACCAAAAGCATCGTTTACATACACATCAGCCAAACTAGCAAGCTTTTCAGCAAAAGCCTTATCGTTTTCTTCTTCGCCCTTTTCAAAACGCAAGTTTTCAAGTAGCAATACTTCACCTGGCTTTAGATTTTTAGCCTTTTCTACTGCATCATTTCCTACAACATCACTTGCAAAATACACATTGGTGTTAGGCATAAGTTTTTTTAGCCTTAGGTACACAGGTTTTAGCGAAAATTCTGGCACTACCTGACCATCTGGTCTACCTAGGTGGCTCATCAAAATAACCGCTCCACCCTTATTTAGTAGGTAATTAATAGTAGGCAAAGCTTCTTTTATTCTTGTATCATCACTAATTTCACCATTTTTTAGTGGAACATTAAAGTCTACCCTAACTAACACCTTTTTATTCAAAACGTCTAAATCGACAATAGTTTTTTTATCCATAACAATCCCCTTAAATTTGTATTATATATTTAGTTTATTATATTAAATAATTTTTAGCAAACAAATGCACAAAAAAAAATGGAAATTTTTAAAAATCTCCATCCTCATATTTTTCTTTATTAGTATAAAAATCTTCCAAGAGTGTCACAACTCCGTCTAGTGTGGGTTCATTTACAATTTTAACCCTTAATTTTGTGGCATTTCGCTCGTTTTTAACATACCACAAAATGTGTTTTCGCATGTGTTTTACAACAAAGTTTTCAGGGAAATATTTTCTTAGTAAATCAATGTGCTTTTTAATAAAATACAATTGTGGTTTTTCTTCTACACCACCCAATATTTCTTTAAAAACATAAGGTTTTCCAAGAGTTGCCCTGCCCACCATAACAGCACTACAACCAGTGTACTTTAGCATATGTTCAAATGATTTTTTATCACACACATCACCGTTGCCAATCACTGGAATGTTTACCGCATTCACAACAGCTTTTATAACGTCTAAATCCGCCTTTCCACCATAGGCTTGCTCTTTGGTGCGAGCGTGTATTGTTATGGCACTTGCACCCGATTTTTCGCACATTTTTGCAAACTCAACTGCATTAATGTGGTCGTTGTCCCAGCCAGACCTAAACTTAACGGTTATTGGTTTGTTAGTGGCTTTAACACAAGCCTTAATAATTTCGCTTGCTAGTTCCATATTTTTCATTAGTGAAGCACCTTGACCATTCTTTACAATTTTAGGTGCTGGACAACCCATATTAAGGTCTATAATGTCAAATTTTTCTAAGTATGGGTCAACACAGGCTTTTGCCATAATTTCAGGCTCATTACCAAAAAGTTGGACAATTTTAATCTTTTCATTGTCCACAGTTCCCAGCATTTGAAAGGTTTTTTCATTACCAAAAACAATAGCCTTAGCGCTTATTAGTTCGGTTACTCCTGCATCTGCTCCGCTCTCAACCGCAAGACTTCTAAATGCAACATCTGTTATATCTGCCATTGGAGCAAGTATTAAGTTGTTTTTAAACTCAATATTTTTTATTTTCATAACGTTATGTTATCACAAAGCCAAAACTTAATCAAGTTAAAACTTCTGTGTTTTATTTTTATACTATGCAGAAATTAAAAAAACCACCTAGATTAGGTGGTTTTTTAATACATTAAATAATGAATTATCTTTTATTAACTGCATCTTTTAATGCTTTAGCAGCCTTAAATACAGGTGCTTTGCTAGCAGGAACTTTAACTACTTCTTTAGTTCTTGGGTTGATGCTGTTTCTAGCAGCTCTTTTTCTTACAGCAAATTTGCCAAGACCTGCAATAGCAACTTCATTACCTTTAACTAATTGTGCAGTTGTAACTTCAACGAATTCGTCAACAACAGCTGCAACTTCTTTTTGAGTTAAGCCAACTTTTTCAGCAATTAATTTAACTAGTTCACTTTTGTTCATTATTAAAATTCTCCTTTAATTTTGATAACTTAATTATATCAAATAAAAGTACAAAAACCAAACAATTTTAGCCATTTTTTCATATTTTATAGTAAAAATTTACTTTTTTTACTAAATTAACACCAAAAATGTTAAAAAATGGCTTGTTTTAAGTTTTTTGCAGGCTTAAAGTATGGCGATTTTGTTGCTGGCAAAATCATCTCACTTTGGGTCACAGGGTTGTATGCTTTTCTGGCATTTTTATTCTTGACTTGAAATCTTCCAAATCCAATTAAATTAACATTGTCACCACTCTTTAATGTTGACTTTACTATTTCCATAAGTGCATTCAAGCAATTTGTACAATCTTTTTGCGACAACTTGCTCTCCCTACTCATGCTACGTACTAATTCCGCTTTGTTCATTTTTCTACCTCCATTTTTCTAATTGTTACCAATTTTAATAGTGCTATACTTTAAATTCTGTTTTTATTTTTTAAAAACCTATTAAACGGCAAATACTTTCTCTCAGAATATGAAAAGCACTTTAACACCCAAATTAGCACAAAATACACTACTATGCAAACAACTCCACCAACACCTAAATTAAGCCATTTATTTATGTTTTGAGTAAGCAAACTTACACCATATGTAACTGCCCCTGACACTGCACATGCCACAAGCGGAACAACAAACGAATGTAAAAAGTCAAACTGAATACTAAGCGTCTTTTTTATTTCAACAACACACACAATATCGCACAATAAATAGAAAACAACATTGCTTATCACTACCCCAAATATGTTTATGGCATTTATTTTTAGCAATAATACCATTAATCCCATTCGTAAAAACAATGCACCAAGCATTATATAAAACACCTTAAATGGTTTTCCTATTACTTGCATTATTGATACAAAAGTGCTTAAAAAAGCATTGTAAATAATTCCAACACAGCCAACAACCAGCAACTTAGATGTATAAGCAAATTCATTAATTACCCCATCATTAAGTTTGTATAACGCCGAAATTATATCAGGCGCAAATATTACAAAGTATGCAAAAATTGGAAGCACAATAACAAATGTTATTTTTATATAAAAAGCCGTTCGGTCAGTTGTTTCTTGCACCCTACCAACAGAATATAACCCAGACAAATTTGGCATCATTGATGAAGCCATGGCACTTGTAACAATTACTGGCAGTGAAATCAAAGCACTAACAACACCATTGCTGAGCCCATACAAACTTGTGGCTGTGTATGACGATACCCCCGAAGAAACCAATATGTTAATAACCAAAAAACTATCAAATAATGTAATCGCTGGCAAAATTAGTGATGATAATGTTGTGGGAACTAATATGTGTAGTGTTTGTTTAATCGCCGTGCCAAATGTAATGTTTTTATTAGAATTATGGAAATACAACATTTTTATTTTAACATATCTAAACTTGCCGTTTTTATTTTCAAGCACCCACACAGGTCGTCTTTTATATTTTGGCACTTTTCCAAGTTTAAATCTGCCCACTTTTACAACTTTGTTTTTGGGCAGAATCTCCCTAAGTTTAAGCGTATTTAAGTCTTTTGCATAGAACTTATAATCATTTCTAGATTTATGCCACACAAAATTAAAAAGCATAATAAATAATGTAATTAATTCGCTTATTGATACTGCTAAAATTGACCCCATAACCGCATATTCTATGCCATATCTTAAAAAACGATATGCCAAAAACAATCCAACAATAAGTTTGAAAATCTGCTCAAAAATCATTGCAACCGATGACGGAAACATATTTTCAACACCCTGAAAATAGCCCTTCACCACAGATATTAATGACGCAGAAACAAGTGCCGGTGCAATAGCGATGTAGCCTTTAGTCGCTAGAACATTACCTTGCAAATTAGCTATTACACCACTAAACACAACAAGCAAAATTGAAAAAAGTAGGCTTGATACAAAACTAAGTGTCATTCCTGCTTTAAAGTACATTGTTTCATTTTTCTTTAATTTATTTGCACGTGCTTCGCTTACAAGTTTGCTTACCGCAATACTTACCCCACTACTACTAAAAACCAACAGCAACGAATAAAGCGGAAACACCAGATAGTATAACCCCATACCCGTAGAGCCTAGTGCGTTTGTAAGTGGAATTTTATAAAGTGCACCTATCACTTTGGCTACAAAACCGCCAATTGTAAGAATAAGCACCCCTACAATAAATGTTTGTTTTTTCATAATTCCAACTGCTTTGTAAGTAGTTTTGACACGGTTTGCATGGTTTTAATATCTACATTAGTAGGTGCTTCGTTAAAACTTAAAAGCACTATTAATCCAATGCATTTCCCATCGTTTAAAATTGGAATTAAAACTTGACTTGTATATTTAATTTCTTCCGCCTCAACAATCGGAACAAGTGTAGTTTTAAACTCGTTTGACGCAGTGTAATTTTCGGATTTATGTATTATGTTTTTAAGTTGTAGGCTTATAGGTTTGTTTAGATATATTTTTTTTGATGCCCCCACAACACACACCACTTTTTCATCATCGGTTATCATTATAGGAAAATTAAGCACTTCATACAACACGTCACAGAATTTACATGCAAGGTCGCTCACATTATTTAAAAGATTGCATTTAGTAAGCACAAGTTCGCCCCTTTCACCTACACTAATTTCCATAGGTGTGCCTTCTTTTATAAACAAATTAGCCCTAATTTCTTTAGGGATTACAATTCGTCCCAACTCGTCTACTTTTCTAACCATTCCCATATTTTTCATTAGCAAAAACCACCCCTATATTTTGTTATAATTAGTATTTTACTAAAATATGGAAATATACAAAAAAAACACCACAATTACTTGCGGTGTTTTAAAAAACTTTATTTAATTATTTTGTTGTTTTTTTAGTAGCAGGTTTTTCTGTTTTTCCCTTTTTAGTCGCTGTTTTCTTAGCAGGTTCTTTTTTAGGCTCTGCCTTTTCTTCTTCAACAGCTTCAACTTCTACAGGTTTAACTTCTTCTTTTTCAGCTTCTTTTGTTTCGCTAATAATTTCTACTTTTTTACTAGCCTTTCTAGCCTTTTTAATTTCTTCATATGTAAGAACTTCAGCAAAGAATAATTCGTTGGCTGTGTGATAGAACACTGTGATAATGCTCCACAATACAGCAATTATTAAATAATCTGCAAGTAATACTAGTAAAGCAATTACAAGGTGATCAGCCCAAAGTTTTGTAGCAAATAAAGCAACAATAAGACCAAGGAAGAATGTGATAATATAGAACACCCAGAAAAGTGTCTTATATGCAAACATTCCAGCAATATTGCCATTCATTTTTTTGCTTGTTTCTTTTAGTGCAACACCAGCATCTTTAATGCCTTCTTTTTCAGCAACAAACAAAGACATTGAGTAATATGCAATTAAAATTGCACCAGGAATAATAGCCAAAACTGTGCCTAGAGCAAACATGCAAATCATAATTGTGCCTAGGAAAATTTCTAGCCAAGGAGCTTTAAACTCACTAAAAATTAATTTATAACTTGGATTTTCACCATTAATTAGAGCACGCATAAATCTAATGTACCCTGTTTCGAAAACCCCAAAGAATAAAATAGCCAAAGGAAGAGCATAAACTGTGAAAACACAT
The DNA here is from genome assembly GCA_934754495.1 of uncultured Clostridia bacterium. Taxonomy (GTDB): domain Bacteria; phylum Bacillota; class Clostridia; order Christensenellales; family UBA1242; genus UBA11490. Next base: position 91,612 of record CAKVHW010000003.1, on the reverse strand, counting down.
AGCATTAAAGGAGCAACCATCATTAATGTGCCTAAAAATGCTTTGCCAAATTTACCTTTTACCTTTTCGCCAGCAACTTTAATAAAATCCATACTGTTTTTACTAACTTCTGCCATAATAAAAACCTCCATAATATACAATTATTATAACAACAATTAATTTTTTTTCAAAACTATTTACTAGTGTTTTTAAAAATATTTTAAATTAAGTTTAAATTTTTAAACCATATTAACTTGCATTGTTAACAAGTTGGAATGCAAATGTTACACCATTTGGAATATAAGAGAAATATTGATTCATTGTTCCAGTTCCGTTAGCAAATATTTGCAAGTTAAATGTTTTTGTAGCATTACCACCACTATTACTAATAGAAATGGTTATAAAGAAATTTTCGCCCGACTCGTCAAAATTGACAAGACTAATTGAATAACCATAATCGCCACCACTCTCTACCTGAGCAGTAACCTTTTTAACACCACTATCCCACACGTCTTTTATAGTGTCATAGTAGTTTTTGATAGCAACTTTTTCGTTGTTTTTAAAGTCAACCGCATTTTCAATTACTATTGTATTTTCATTGTCGGTTGTTGTCGCAATCAACTTACCATTTTCATTGTAACAAATTGCATCTTTAAGCCTAATGTTAGATTGTTGTTCGTCAACCTCAATAACTCCACCTTCACCCACTCTTAGTTTAACTGAAGATAAGTAAACCAAAACTGGTGTGCCTTGTGATACTTTAAGTGGATTGGATGTCATATCGGTATAATCCATGCCATCTTGACCGAAAGCATACAAGTTTTCAATATATTTAGATGTTGTAAGAGATTGTGTTTTGTAACAAACAGAATAATAGAATGTGTTAGCACCGTCATCTTCAATATAAGGTGTACCATCTTTATCTATTGTTTGAATAACAACTGCCCAAAGTTGAACTTCACCACTAAAAGCATTTAAGGCCTTTAGAGTAAATTCATTTGTACCAACTTCCATAAACTTAATGTCGCTTCCGTCACTATCGGTAATGACACTACGAGAATCGGCACGTTTTAGGTAATATGTGTAAGGTTGCCAACTTACTGTGTTTCCGCTAGACACCCTCCTCATTGCTGGCTGAAATTTATAAAAATCACTGCCCTCAATCTTATTATCTTCTTCTTTTATTAGCCACTTCACTGTAGTATATTCCATATCTCGTGTAGAACCTGCAATAGGTGTAAGTTTTACACTGGAATTTTCGCCACCAACATAATATGTTTTTGTTTCGTAGTTTAGTCCTGTCACCTCACTACGTTCGTTGTTTTCATCAATTCTATACACCACTCTATTTTTATTCAAAACAAATGGTTCTAAGGTTTTGTCGCCAACAAACGAGATATCGCCTTGAACATAATCTACTTTAAATTGCGAATAACCATATACGTCTTCAAAACGTTTTTGTAGCAATTCACGAATTCTATTATCTTTAAGTTCTTGCAAAGTACCTTCTGTTGCATCTTTCCAGATACGTTCGGTCGCTGAATACATGTAAGTTCTAACATTGCTAATTTTATCAATCTTTGTTTGGTCTGTTATGTCCACTAATTTATTGCTAGCATCATAGCCCTGCCATATACCCCTTGCAGAATCATAGTAATAGTATTCAGGAACACCACCATCGGAATATTGGCCTAATGTAACAGCACTAACATCGTTGTTTCTATATCTATAAACAAGGAAATATTCACTAGTAGATGGTGTGTTGATTTGTGTCCTTAACTTCCAAATAGTGTTTCCATTTTCATCGGTTGTTTTTGTAATTTTAAGCGAACTATTATTGCCTAGTATTTTATACGAATTTCCACCAAATACAAAGTAATCTTTGTAAAGGGTTAAGTCGTTTACGTCATCTACTTTTTCGCAAACGAAAATTTCAACTTTTCTTAGGTTGTTAATAAGAACTTCATTATCAACACTAATTCCTTCCCCAGCAACAAGTGAAACATTTAAGTTGCCATCATCAGAAGCAATATTGTTAAGTTCTTGCACGCCATAATCACGCTCGGTCAAAACACTAAAATTAGTGATTGTTGGCACAGTAATTGCACTAATTGTGATATTTTTAACAGTAATATTAATGTCAAAGTGAACGTACACGAAATTAAGCACAGCATTAAGACCATTAACTAAACTTTCGTATTTATTAGAAGCATTAAAATCAACTAAGCCATTTTGTTGGTTAACAAGTGCCGAAAGTGCTGATTTTTGTTCGTCATTGCAATTAGCATACATGTAGGTGTTTACAAATGTGTTAATAGCATTATAATCAAGTGCACTTTCGCTAAAAACATTGTTTGATAGTGCAGTTACAATACTCTTGCCTAAATTTTCACCAAACAAACTTTCTAGGTAATATGTACGATATAAATACACCGAGATTTTTGTTGGGTCGGCGATTGTTGTTGCTGGTGACAAGTATGTAAACAAGTAATACTTATCGGTAGTTGTATTCACATATTCAAGTTTTAAGTCTTTTACACTTTTTACTGTCTTACTGTCATCACTATTAAAATACAACATCTTTTTCATGCGTTTTGCATCTACAATGCTATTTACCGTGCTATCAGACCAACTACCCTTATATGAATTAATCATATTGTTGTAAGTTGGTTTAATTTTAATGCTGTTTTTCTGAGATGTTGCAACATTAACACTACTATTTAATACACCCTTATTAGCATTAGCAGCACCATTTTCTCCAACAAGCATTTCATTGCTAGAAACAACAAGGTTGTTAGATGTAAGTTTTACGTCAACCAAAATTTTAAGTGTTGCATATGCATTTTGGCTAGCATCTACAAATTTTATTTCAATTTCGCCACCCCTTGTTACTTCAACCTCATTTCCTGCGGCATCTGTTAGTGTGGTTTTTGCATATTTAATTGTAAAGTTTTGACCAGCAACAACCGTTGGCATAGATTCAATAACATCACTACCAGTAACAATTTTTGCCGTAAGTGTAAGTTGATTGGCATTAGCAGGCAAAAAATCTACCCTACCCACATAACTCTCATCATTTTGAGAAATGGTAGCGTATTCTTTTACCCCATTAATTGTAAGGTTGTTAATGTAAATCTTTGCAGGATTAAAACCACCAGAAATAAGAGTAGCAAGCACACCAAATGCTCCTACACCTACTACAACTATAAGTCCCCACAAAATAAACTTTAGTACCTTTTTCATTCTTCCCCAATCACATTAATTATTTATTTTTCTTAACTTTAGTACGTGTTGTCGCCTTTTTCTTAGCCTCAACAGCAACTGGTTCGTTAAGTTTTTGTAGCATTAAATCCACATCAATGCCATGAACTTGTCCTGCTTCTTCTAGTGTTTCCATTTGACTCATTGGGCACGAAAAACAGTGCATTCCAAAACCAGTAAGAATCACTTTAGCATTTTTATTAATACTAAGCACTTCGCCAATTGTCATATCTTTAGTAATTTGTTTCATAATAAACTCCCTATATTAAAGCATTTTTTGTATGTTTGCATAGTAATTTGCCCATGCTAAAACTTATATTTAATTAATATTATTATACTCATTTTTCATATTTTAAGCAAATAAATAATAATGTAAAATTTATATAATTTGTTTGCTAAAAAAACATAAAACATTTAAAATTATAGTATAAAGAAAACATGGAGAATAATTTTGAAACTAGTTAATTTTAAAAAAATGTCACAAGATGCACTTAAAGGCGGTTATGCAATTGGTGCTTACAATTTTGTAAATCTAGAAGGATTAAAGGCAATTTTAGAGAGTGCCAACGAGTGTAACTCCCCTGTTGTGATTCAAACAAGCACAAGTGCAATAAGATATATGGGGCTTGACACAATTTTACCTATGGTAAAAAGTCTTAAAAGTAATGTTAAAGTGTGCCTAAACCTTGACCATGGTCAAACATTTGAAGATTGTAAAAATGCAATTGATGCAGGATACACCAATGTTATGATAGACGGCTCACACTTACCTTATGAAGAAAATGTTGCGGTCACCAAAAAAGTTGTGGATTATGCCCACAAACACAATGTTACAGTTGAAGGCGAACTTGGCACAATTGGTGGTAAAGAAGATGATGTTCATGGCAACATACTTTTCACCGACCCTAATCAAGCCAAAGACTTTGTTGAAAAAACTGGTGTTGATAGCCTTGCAATTGCAATCGGCACAAGCCATGGCCCAAACAAATTTAAGGGTGAAGCAAAACTTAGAATAGACATTTTGGAAGAAATAGAAAAAATTCTTCCTGCTACTCCACTTGTTTTACACGGAGCAAGTTCTGTTCCGCCTGTTTTGAAGGATTTTGCATTGTCTACCGGAATGAAAATAGAAACCGCAAAAGGTGTACCAGAAGATATTTTAAGAGAATGTTCAAAACACCACATTTGCAAAATTAATGTTGATAGCGACATTAGAATTGCCTATACTGCAGGGGTAAGAGAAACACTAAATCAAAATCCAAGCACAATAGATATTAGGGATTACAATAAAAACGCAATGTTAAAAGTAAAAGAACTTATAAAACACAAAATGGAAAACGTGTTTTTAAGTGCAAATAAAAATTAAAGCATTTTAAATTTTTAAGTTGTTTTTTAAATATTATATTTAAAGCATAAGAAACAAAAAATATCGTGGAAAAACCACGATATTTTTTATTTTTGCATAGTACTAAAATATTAGTCTTCTTCAATAATCTTTTTAATTTCTTTAAGGTTGCTTAAAGTAAGTTCGTCTTTAATTTCTTTATAAGCGTCCTTAAATGCTTGTTTAACATCTTCACTATACTCTTCATTAGCAAGAGCGATGTCTCTCATTTTTTTAGCAACTTCTTCAACTTCTTCTTTTGTTGAAAAATCTCTTGCCATAATAATTTTTTCTATAATTTCAAATTTGTAAACATTTTTATTAGCCATAGTACAAATTCCCTCCGACACTTATATTATATTACAACGAACGCTCTCCGTCAAGTCCTTTTTCATCTCTATTATCTAATGCAAATGTTGTATTATTCTTACCCAATTCTATTTCTTCAATATTAACAGAATTTACCACGTTTTCTAGGAATTCACTTCTTCTTGCGGTGCTTAAATCTACATCTATAATAGTCTTTGTAGCATTATCAAATAACACAACTGTACCATCTTTTAATGTTGTGCGAGAAACCCCATAATCAACACCTTCCTTTCTATACTCAGGAGAAGGAGTTCTTGTATCAATTGAACCATCAAAACATTCAATATAACTTGATTCCCAAATGGCATTACTTAAATTATCACCTTCAAAAGGCTTAAAGTTGATATCAGCACCAGCAATTGTCTTTTGGATATGTTTTACATAACTATTATAATCAAATGTAAAATTTGCTTTCTTGGTTGCATTGTAAAGCCTTGTATTTTTAACACATTCATCTTTAATAGTGTTGTCATCAAGATTAATTGGCGAAACATTAAATTTTCCATTTGTCATATCTTGAATAACTGTACGCATTAGTCCCCTACGGCTAAGAATTCCTCTTTCCTTAGATTTATCTGGCTCAAACATTTTTTCCATTTCCATATCAAGTATTTCCATGTCAAGTTTGTAATCTTCGCTATTTTTAATGTTTTTCTCAATCCAATCTTTACGTTGGGAAGCATCAAGCATTTTATACTCAGAATTTCTTTCGTGGTTTTCTATTAGTTTTCTAATAATTGCATCTTCATGGACTTTTCTAAACATTTGTTGACCATAGCCATAAGTCGCTTCGACCCTATTCTTATCAAGTTTACCATCTTCGTCAACGAAAGCCCACTCACCATATGCAGCCATTTTTAATAGATCTAGTGAACGGTCACCAATATACCTTCTATAATTTTCTGCATTTCTAGATCTGACCGCATATTCTTCGTCAGTTTCATCAGGTTGTCTTGTGTGCATTGTTAGGTTTTTAACATGTTCGTACATATCAATATACAATGCATCAACAGCCAAATCATGTACACCTCTTGGAACTTTTAATCCAGCCAACATCTCTTCTTTTTCTTTACTTAGAGCATCTTCACTAGTTGCTTCTTCTGCTGTTTTATCAGGTTTTCCTTCTATTTCAGTGTCAGTTGTTTCCTCAGATATTTTCTCGTCAGTTGGTTCTTCATGGGTAGAATCTTTATGCTTCTCAATCATAGATTCATCAATATATTCTCCCGTTTCGGTTTCATTTTCTATAAGAGTATCCGAATTTACTTCAGTTGACTTTGACAATTCTTGTTCAATTTCTTTAGGCGCAAGCCTTTCCATTGCATCAAGAATAATCTTAACATATTTTTCTTGTGCTTCGGCAGAAGAATACGATGTAGGAATACAATTCTTAGGTGTAATAGGAGTAAATCTATTAACAACTGGAAGATTGAATTGTGGATTTGGAAGTTCATCAAACTTTTTGTTTTTGTCTAAAACTCTTGCATACAATCTATTTTTAGCATCCAATTGACATTTTGATTTAAATACAATATCAGCCTTATCTTCCATCGACAAGTCGTTAAATTCAAAGGTTTCGTCGTTTGCCTTTTTCTCTGCAAAAACCATGTCTGCATTTTTAGCAATTCTGTCTTGAAGTTCTATACTAACATGTCTTAATTTTTCATTTTCACTAGCAGTTCTGTCATCAAAAAGTTTTGTACGTGAAACACTATTTAAATACTTAGCATTTTCTTCACGGTTTCCAATACTCTCATCAAACCACTTCATTACTGCATCATTGTTAGGCTTTTTATCTTCGGGAGTTTCTTCAGCAATAAATTCAGCTAAAGTGTCAATCATCTTTTCATCATTTAAAATTTCATCAAACCTTGCTAATGATGGACGACGTGTTCGTATTTTATCTGCAATATTGTCATAATGGTTATCCCAGAACGCATAGAATTGTTCAACATTTTGTAAAGCAGCAAGTTCCAATGATTCTTTATCGGTCTCTTGTTCTGCGGTCTTTATTTCCACATTTGAAACATCACCAGTTTCTTCAACATTTTGCTCTTTTTCAGTTGTTGGCACTTCTTCTTTTTCGGTTGATTTTTCAACTTGTTCTTCTACTTTCACATCTTGTTTTTCAGGTTTTTTATCTTCAAACATTTCTTCAGTGATAGCAATTACATCTACCAAACATCTACGCTTGCATTCTTCTTTATTGCTGTTAAGCATAAGTTTTTCTTGTTCTCCACCGCCATTAGCCAATATTGTATAAGCATCAAGCTGTTTTTCAAACTCATTGTTTAACCTTTCAATCATGCTATTGTACAAGTTTTGCGCATACTCCACTTTATTTTCAACATTCACATTTTTAGCAGCAGCCACACAGATATTGGCAAGACTATTTGCTTTTTGTTCTTCAACAAATTCGTCTAAATATGCCAAGGCTTGCTCTCTTACAGGTTTATCTGTAAGAAGATTAGAACTTTCTTGTACTTTTCCTTTACCATTTCCAAGTAAAGTGTTATAAACCCACTTTAAACCACGATTTTCCTTTGCTAAAGTTTCTTTATCTTTTCTCAAAACAAACTCTTGAAGCTTGTCTTTAAAGTCATCACCCATAACATTAGCAAAAGTGTATTTTATACATGTTTCTTCGTACTTTTGAAGCGGTACAGCAATGTTATAGTTAATATTTGCAAAATTCTCTTCCCAGAAGGTTGGATCATCAATTTTACTTGATTTTGCAAAATTTCTTATAATACGAGATTCCAAATTACCATAATTAAATATTGTTGGTTGAACTACTTGTTTGTACAATGTATCAACAAAACTTTCTTCTAGTGCCTTATCTTGAATATCCTTTATAGATTTTGCATTGTTATAACTATCAAAGAAGTTTTCATTTATATAGTCATTAAAAGCTGTAAATTGTTTTCTAGAAACAGCCACACTTTCAGCCGATTGTCTTATATAGAACACTTTTTCAACAATTGAGCGTCCCACTTCTCTCCAGTTTTGGGCTGTCACTTTGCCATCAACAACAGATTCTGCCAAAACATTATTAACATCATCTTCGTCTAGACCATTTGCTTTTGCTATTGATAATATCGCACTACTTAGATAGTTTGGATCGTTAAAATAAGTATCTTTAAATTTATCAAAACTTTTCTCTGCCTTTATTCTATTTCCGTCACAATGTGGGTCAGCCATGATATCTTCAATAATTGATTCATAAATCTTATCGTTTAGATACTCATCAACTGCTCTTTCTTTCATTTGTTGTTCCTTAACACTAGGAACTTTGTCTACATATGTTAATCCTGTTATTTCTTTAAAAATATTTGCTTCTTTAGTAGATAATTTTCCACTTTCCGCAAACTTATTTAAGGTTGATGTATATAAATCACGTAAAACTCTTTGACCTTCTTCTTTAATTTGTGATTCATCACCTTTATAGTCTTTCTTAACATAAACACTATTTATAAATTTTACAGTATCTTCATTTAATTGACATCCTGGCTTTCCTGACACAACAGACTCATATATTTGTGTGATTTTTTTGTCATATTTTTTCTTTTCTTTTGGAATCCATTTAGTCTTATCAACCCCAACACCATCAAAAATTGGATCGTTGTTTATTACGGCTTCAATAAATTCCTCATCGCTTTTATAACCCAAATCTCTAGAAAGTGTTTGGTTTTTCTTGCAAAGTGCTTCAAGGTTACGTTCTAAACCACTTTTAATTGCTTCAACAATAGCTTCACCGGCGTTAACTCTTGCCTCAGTTATTTTTGTGTTGTATTCGCTTTTATAATCCGCCTTAACATCTGCAACTCCGCTTTTATACAAATCATTAACTTTATCAATGTTTTCTTTATTGTTTTTTTCTAGTTCTTCTTTTGTATAACGTGTAAAGTGAAGGCTTTCTGTCTTTTCAGTCTCAGATTCACTTAAAAAACCATCTTTATCATCGGTATAAACAGAGTCTTTAATTTCGGACGAAAGCTCCCATAGTGTATCACTCAAATCCTTGTCAAACTTAACACCTTTTTCTGTTTCTTCTTGTTGTTGCCATTTTTTAATGTCGCCAATTGCAACTTTAATACCTTGATTAGCAACACTGTAATCATATTTATATTTTTCTAACTTTTCATTCATAAAAGCACCCTTTAAATAGCTAAAATTTAGCACACATTCTATATTATAAATATTATATCAAAATAATACAAATAAATCAATAAAATTGCAAAGTTTTAAAAACTATTAAAAACCTATAAAATATCGCAAATTTTACAGGATAAAACACAACTTTGCATAGTACTAAAGTAAACAAAAAAATGCATGAGCAAATCTCACGCATCTTTTTTCTTTTCAAATAGTTTTTTAACCGTACTAAGTGCTTCAATTTGCAACGAAGTACGACTCATAGGCCCAGTAATTAAGAATGCCTGTCCCCTACGTGCGGTTACAATACTATCTTGTTCTTCTTCGTTAATACCACCAGCATTACGATACAAGTTGATAAGGTCGGTCATATCATTTGGAGAAAGCGAGAAAATCATTGAATATTGGCTGGCATTAATAACAGCTGTACTTTGTTGAGCAATTTCTTCCGACCCTACAAAGTCTTTAATATTTTGTGTAATAATAATCTGCATACCATTGTACTTTCTAATACGTTTAGCCATTTGAGCCATAAAGTCTAGCGCTATTGGGAATTTTTTATTAATAAATACGTGCGCTTCATCTACGGTTACAATGATACGGCGGTGATCTTCTTCCAATTCTGCGTCAGCAAAGTATTTTAAGTTGAAGTCACGGTTTTTAGCAATTTCGTTATCAAGATACTTAAATATTAACAACATTTGAGCATTTGCAATTGTATCGTTACGGTTGATAATAAGCGATCTAAAGTTAAAGCAAATAAAGTTTTCATTTGTTTTAATTGTTGTATAACCATTCCACAAGTTACTGTTACGACCACCCGATGCAAACTTTTCAATAAAGGTCTTGGCAATCTGATAGTTACGTTGATAGTACTCATCTTTTTCGGTTGCAAGTTTTTCTTTTAGCAAGTCCATAAGGTCGTCAAATATTGGGAAATCTTCCGGCTTTAGACTTGAAAAATCGCTATTTGCTGTTATGCCCTTTCGCTGATAAAGTTCTACAGTTAATGAGTTTAGGGCTTCAAATGCATCGGTAGAAATACCAGGCAAAATGATTTTGTAGAACTGCTCCAAGAACTGCAAGTGAATGTTTAGCGAGTCATCATCGCCACCTTCTTCACCTTCAAGTGACGGATAAATATGGAACGGATTGAAAATACCATTGATACTACTTCCTACATCAATCATCTTGCCTTCTAGATTGTAGCACAAGTACTCGTACTCGTTTTCCGGGTCCAGAATAAATACACGAGTGTTGTCGGCTGCAAAGTTTGCCAAAAGTGTTTTTGTAGCAAATGATTTACCACTACCCGACTTACCAATAACAACCATGTTACTATTAACACGTTCGTTGTTACGCATAAAGAAGTTTGCAAAAACCGGATAGTTGTTGTAGCCCAAATAAAAACCACGTTCGTCTTGCAAAATATTACTAATAAACGGATACATTGCGGCAACCGTAGAAGTTTGGATTCCACGATTATAACTATGCAAGGTGTCAAGCCTACTAACATTACTACTTACAAAACCATCAATTTGTCTACCAAAGTTTTCAGTAAACCTAAAACCGTTTTGTCTTAAAATGGCTCTAACTTCCTTTTTAATCTTTTCACTAGCAATAATGTGAGTATTCACTTCAAACAAGTTTTCATTGCTGTTTTTAATGCTTTGCAACAATTCTTGCAATGTTTCATATTGTGTTTCGTTTTCAATCTTTTTACTTTCTTTTGCGTCTTTTCTTATACGCATAGACATTTCCATCAATGACTTATCAAGCATTTTTTCGGCTTTGTATCTGTCCATTGGTGTAATATTAACAACAACACGTGTTTCTTCAATGTGAAACAGATTGTACATCCACGCATTGCCCACTTCTAGCGGATAATCGGAAATTGTAAAAATACGGTTAACTTCGTTATCAATAGACACTGTTGTACTATTAAACTTAACACTTTCTGGGAATGCCCATCTAATTTGCTCGTCTTGCGATAATAGTTCCAATTCACGTTCGTCAAAGTTACTAGTGAAAGTACTACGCAAAAATGCCAAACGGTCGTTGTTTAATACCAATTTTGTATAAATTGGAGTACTGCTACTCTCTAGCGATGCAACTATACCATTAACAGTTGTTTCTAGTGCTTCACGGTCACTATCGAAAACAATTAGGAAATAATGGTCTTTAATAATTTTGCTATCTTCGTTAAGGTATTTAATACAGTCTAGCCTTTCTTCAAAAACTTCACTTCTAGCATCAAGTTCGTCTTGTCCATATAGCCCACGTTCTGCCATTTCAATAAGGTTGTTGTACTTATCGTCTTCAAAACGTACCATATCGTCAAGAATCATCGGCATTTTAGTACGAATAATGCTTGCTTTTTGATTGGTTGCAAGTCTTTGAAGTGCCTTACTAAATGTGTCAATAACTGTGTTTTGTTTATCTTCGGTAAGAAGACCAAAGGCACTAGGCAAAATTTCAACTGCCATTCCGTAGTAATTATCAAATGCAATAAATTTATCAGTAGATAATCCTGTAAATGGAATTATTCTTTTAATGTCATCATTTTTGTTTTTGGGTTTTTTGTAATACTTTTTCTTGTATGCCATAAACTTGAAAAGCAAAAACAAACCATAGTACATTTTAATGCCATCAGATATAGGAATATACAAGCACATATACATCGCCAAAAAGCCAATTGTAATGTAAATTTTGTATGGCAAATTAGCTGTAATAATAATTGCGGCTATACCAATTCCCACTAATGCAACAAGCAAGTCACCTATGGTAAAATTGTTGTAAATCTCGGTTTTTACCCTACTTTTTCTAGGAATATAACGCATTTTAAAAACCCCTTTTAAACTCCAAGTTTTAATAAACAAAAAACTAATTTTAGAAAAATAAAAACCACTAAAACAATCTGTTAATAATTTTCCATTTTCCCATAATTTTATGTATATATTATAAACTAATTTATTAATATTACCAAATAAATTCAATAACTATTTAACAACATTACCCTCCACCCTTGCCCCACCTTTAATACCCAACAAGTGTCATTATTCAACACAAAATAAAGGAAAAAATAAAAAGAAAAAGAAAAAGAAAAACAATAATATCAAAAGTAAAAATAAGTCCTAAAACCCACATAAAAACTGTTGTTTATTTTCAATAAGTTTACTATTTAAAAATTTTAAAAAACAAATACATTAAACAAATAAAAAAGCACGGAATTTACGTGCTTTTTTAACAATTTGCATAGTACTATTTTTTCTTCTTTAATTCCTTCACCATATCTTTCAAAAGCTTTGTCTGTTCAGCCATAGCTTTACTTTCTTTTGCCCTAGCAGCATCTTCTTGTTGCTGTTTAGCAATAGACTGGGATATTGTTTGTGTAAGCCTATTATAATCAAGTTTTAATGGATGGTCAGCATCGGAAGGCGATGTTATTATTCCTTGAGTAAGCAATTGTTTAATAGCTGCTTGTGTTTCATCATCATCAATTTTTAGCGGACCAGAATCAATTACGTTTTTAAGAGCAGTTTGTAAATCTGCCGTATAATTATCAACCATCTTTTTATCAAAAGAATTAACATGCTGATCATACAATTGACTTTCTTGTGTTTTCGCTTCTTGAATTTGTATATTTTTCGCACTTAGCGTATCATATGCTTTTAAATCATCTCCCGAGCCAAGTGTTTTTATCGATTCTCTTCTAAAAGCATCAAGTCCAGCACTTCCGTTTGTAGAAACATTTCTTAAAGCGTTTTCAAAATCTGCTCCAAATGCACCAATGGAACTACCTAAATTAGTCAAAATATCTGTAGCCAATTTCTTTGCTATTCCACTATCTAACGATGTATCTGTCATAAGAGTTTGCAACATTGTTGCACTTTCGGTATGTGCAGTTCCTAGACTACTACCTGCAACTTTCGCTGCATTACCAAGAAAACCAGCCTTATATTCATTATTTTTTGCCATGTCTTTATCAAACACTGCTTGCGCTTCATTATGTGTTTGTGTAAGAGCCACGCGAGCATCTTTATAATCTATCGCTCCACCAACAAGCGTTTCAGTTAATTTATTGCTTATAAAATTACTAGCTTTATCTAATCCACCAGCTAACTTTGTACCTGACTTTAGCCCTGCTTTTTGTGGAATACCAGTTTTTGCATACTCTTCATCGTAATCCTTAAACATCTTGCCATTTGCAGCACTTTTGAACACGCTACCGCCTGTAAGACCCATAAGGGTTTTAGCAGGATCACTATCCATAATCATACCGGCTACAGCATTAAAGCCTTGGCCTGCCTTAGCATGATTAAGTGCCGATAATTGCCTGCTTTTATCAATACTTTCATTAAATTTTTTCTGCTTAATTGAATACCAATTGGTAGCATCATGCTTATCTTTTATATCAGCGGCTCGTAATTTATCGTATTTTTTAATAGTTCTCTTGTCTGTTATTGTACTTCCATCTCTTGCTTTCCATGTGCCCGTTCCCTCATCATAAGTTGAACCATTCAACTTACCTCTTCGTACATTACTTCTTACATTCGCATCATATACTTTTGAAGCAGTAATAGCATTCTTTTCAGCCTCACTCATTTTTGCAAAATTCTCAGCCTTCTTTTTTGTAATAGCTGCACTGATAGAGTGTCCAACACCCGCAACACGATGAGCGCCTGCTTTTAGTGCAACACCCGCACCAATACCTGTTTTTGCCACACTACCTACAAGTTTTGTGGCATCACCAGTAGCAGATGCACCTTCACTTATTAAATCAGTATCGCTACCAATCAATGTGTTTATTGTTTTTGCCAAGCCCTTAATTTGTGTTGCACCAACAATAACAAATAATGCTTGCATAAATTTATTTAAGCCATAGTTGATAAAATCCTTAGGATTCCAAAGTTCAATTTGAGAAACAACACCAGCAACAACAAAGAATATATTAAGTGCTACAATTACACCATATGCAGCCAAAACGCTGGATAAAAAGTTTTTCTTCCAACTTTTAAATGCATTACCACCATCAAGTGGTTGTAATCCAATTGCTGCTGGGGCTATTACAAATAAGGCCGTGGCCTTGTACATTCTCACAACAAGCCCCATAGACGCATTAAACAATGCCTGCAACACCACGAATGCCCCAAAATAGAGAATTATGTAGTTGATTTCCCCCATATCATAGAAATATCTAACAGCGGCTGTATTTCCATAGTAAATTTCACCTGTTGGTTTTACTCCTTCGCCATAACCCGCACTACCAAACTTTTTGGCAGATGATTTATTCATTGCCATTAATTGGTCAATTTTTTTACCAATTTCTTGTCTTGCTTTTGTATCATCAGATTGATTTGACTTAAGAGTATCTTCAAAATTCATTATAGCGCCGTTTTCATATTTAACACCTTTAACACCATCAGTGTTTGGCAGTATCCAATCCATAATACCACTGATACTTATATCTGAAAATTCATGTTCACCATCGGACTTATTGACGACTTTATTTGCACTAATTGTTGACGCATTGAATATTGCGCCCGATATACTTTGAGACCCACCACTAGATGTAGCATAATCTACTGCTTGCAATAAATAATTGCTTACTCTAATACCAAAGAAACAAACAACAGGAATAAGGATAAACATTGCAAGCGATTTAAGTGCTTGGCCTAAAATACCTTCTTTACTATTCCTACTACCCTCTGTGGTGTATTCTGTACGAACCATTTGAACGATTGTGGCAACTATTACCAAAGCAACAGCGAATACCGTAACAGAGATAAGTGTATCCACAACCACTTGACTTCTGAAAATAGAAAGAAGTATGTCGCCATCGGTTTGTTCACCATTCATCCAAATAGTATCAAGACCAGCAAGTTTTCTAAACACAGTTTGTAAAATGTCAATTACCCAAAACAACAACTTACCAATTGCATAGAAAAAACTTGAAAATAATTTCATTGCAATACCAATTACTGAAGGAATAATAATAGACCAAAAAGCTATTTCCAAGCCAGATGCTACTATCGCCATAAACACGCTCCTATTTTTAGAGTTGATAAGTTAAAGTTACTAACACACTAAAAGTAAAAAATTAAAAATGTTTTTCCAAAAATTCACTCTACTTAGCCAACAATTATATTGATTATATTTTATCTTATTTTGTTACATTTAGCAACAAAATAATACTAATTTATTTATAAAGTTTTTATATATAATTATATTTATATAAAAATTAAATATTATATGGAAAATTTTTTGACATGAACCCCAAAATAAAATATAATGGTAGTAAATCATTATAACCTTAAAGGGGAATGAAAATGGATGACGAGAAAAAAAGTAAAAGTTTTGCTGAAAAATTAGTGGGCAAACTTTTAAGATTTATTTTAATAATTGCAACATTTTTCCTTGTGTCAATACTGGCAGTTGGATACATTCAAAACAAAACCCTTACATTTGACATAAATGCAATGACAAGCCAATACTTCCTATATATTTTTGGCGGATTGTGTTTAGTCTACCTACTAATATGGCTATCTAGCCTTAACAAAGCCAAACCAGAAAGCAGCGGAGCAAAAAGTGTACAAAAAGGCAAAGTTAAGAAGTTTTATGACACAAACTGGCTAACTGAAAAAGAACTAGTGTCAAACCCTATTTACAAATTTAGCGAATACTCCAACCTTAAAAACACTCAAAACATTGGTATTCCAATAAGGGCTGAATATAGGAATGGAAAACTGCTTGTAAATATGTATCAAAACATTCACACTCTAGTAATTGGTACAACTGGTAGTGGTAAAACAACACAATTTGTTGACCCTGTTATGCAGATATTAAGCGAAAGCGGAAAACACCCATGTTTTGTTGTGAGCGACCCTAAAGGTGAAATTTACACAAATCACAGCCAAAAACTTAGAAAACTAGGCTACAATGTGCTGGTTTTTGACTTGCGTGAACCTTTTAAAAGCACTTGCTGGAACCCAATGACAAGGGCTTATGACCTTAACCAAGAAGCAATCAACCTACCAAAACATGTAATTATTCACCGCAATGAAGACCCAAGAAAAACAAACCTAAAACTTGCAAGTACAATGTACTATGCTGAGTGGTACGAATTTAGAGGCTATGCATTTGGTAGCAAAGCGGAATTAGAAAGTTATATGGGTGGTATAAGACAAGGTCTTAAAAACGAAGCATTTGAAGACTTGCGTGACATTGCCACCACCCTATGCCCAATTCAAAGTCAACAAGACCCTATTTGGGACAGAGGTGCCAAAGACATGGTTCTTGCAACAATGCTAGCAATGCTAGAAGATAGCGAAAACCCAGAACTTGGAATGACTCGTGAAAAATTTAACTTTTACAACCTTAGCAAAATATTAAACACAAAAGACAACGACCCTTACAACCCAATCAAAACAATTTGTGATTATTTTAAGGGACGTGACCCACTTTCCCTTTCTGTTCAACTTGCAAACCAAATTATCAGTAACAACGAAAAAACCGCAAGTAGTTATATGGGTATCGTAACAGACCGTATGAGTTTGTTTGGCGATATGGGCATATGTTATGCAACCAGCGTAAACGAAATGGAATTAAACAACTTCTGTGACAAACCAACCGCCCTATTTATAAAAATTCCAGACGAAAAACAAACACGTTATCCAATTGCAACGATGTTTATATCACAACTTTACAAAACACTTGTATCTATTGCAACAAAGCATGGTGGAACACTACCAAAAGATGTATATTTCCTATTAGATGAATTTGGTAACCTACCAAAAATCGAAGGCTTTGATGCTATGATTACGGTTGCTAGATCACGTAAAATATGGTTTTTACTTATTCTTCAATCTTATGCCCAACTTACCATCAAATATGGTCAAGAAGTTGCACGAACGGTTGAAGATAACTGTAATATTCACATTTATATTGCCTCCAACGACCGTGAAACTCAAAAGAAGTTTAGTGAACGTTGTGGCAACATATCAGTAGAAACCGAAAGTACATCTATTTCTAAAGGCAAAGACCCCGGAAAAGACGGGAAAGACAACAAAACAACGAATGTTTCGGTTCAGGTTGAATCTCGTCCGCTTATCTACCCTGAAGAACTTGGCTCACTAAAAGACGACTTTATTATCTCAATCTTAAAACAACCACCTTTGAAAGCAGTATTTACACCTGCTTACAAAATTAGAAATTGGGACGACCCAAAATACGGCAAACAAAGTGTTGCTAGTATTTACGATATGGTTCCTGCCCCAGAAGATAATTCCCTACCAAAAACATTTAGAGAACATGAATTGTTTTATGATATTAAAAAACGTAATCAAATCATATTAAAACAACAACCTCAAAACAAATCTGGTTTTGATTGGTAATTAAAAAATTAGCAATTAAAGTGAATTATTTTAGAATTTCAGAAATCAAAAAAATAAATTAATTTTTAGATAAAATTTAATTTAGTTGCAACATTGTTTTTACAAAAATTAATAAAAACATAAACAACAAAAAAGCACGGAATTTCCGTGCTTTTTTAATTGTTTGCATAGTACTAAAATTATCAAAATTTATTATATGTTTTTTAGGTATATAACACCCTATTATAATTATAAATTTTAATCGTTATTCATGTGTTTTAATCAATCGATATTTTTGTTGTTATAATTTATTTTTTGCATTAACTTTTGCTAATGGCCTTATTAACCCATTCAATAATTCCTTCACCATATACTGTGTATAACCCAAGCAACACAAGAAGAACTACAATACAGACAAAACCAATAATAAAGTTTATAATTCTCTTTTTTGCTTCACCCCTAGCATCACCTTCAGCCTTGGAATAACTTACACCCAACCAAATTGCATAGATAGCACTAGCCGCACCTATCACAATTATAAATGGTACCAACATTTCTTTTAACAAATCTTGAAATGTTTGTAAGATTCTGCCCACTTTGGTCGTTGCTGCTTCAGATGCCCCATTGGCAGGAGTGTTTGGTTCGTTTGTATTACCAGACTGATTACCACCAGCCGCTAATACAAAATATATTTTTGATAAAAAACTAATCATAATATTAATCCTTTAAACTTTTTTCGTGTTATGTGTTATTTTACTTGACCTGCTTCCAAAATCCATTTAGCAATTACTTCGGAATTGTTCATAAAGATTTTTGCAATAATTAGCAAAATTAGAGCAATTACTATACCAATTACACCATTAATAAGACGTTTTTTTACTTCATCTTTCTTATCGGAAGATTCCGCCTTACTATACTGAACACCAAGTGTGATTGCATAAATCGCACCAGCAACACCAAGAATAATAATTATTGGAACCAACAATTCATTTAAAATAATAGTAACAGGTTTTACAATTTTTTCCCACCAATCGCTATTATATTGCTTTGTGTCGTCAGCACCTAAAAAAGATGTAATTAGCCCTAAAAATTTCATTTTATGCCCCTTATTATCACATATTATTTATTTTATAATACCACAGGAGTACTCATTTGACAAATAAAAAAAGTCAATTTGTTTAAAATTGACTTTTTTAATAATCATTCTATTAACCTTGTTGTTGTGAACTACTATCAACCCAACCAAAGATTGTACCAGCATTAGCAACGAAGATTTTCATACCAATTAATGCAACAAGCATAATTACAACACC
This sequence comes from uncultured Clostridia bacterium, assembly GCA_934754495.1. Classification (GTDB taxonomy): domain Bacteria; phylum Bacillota; class Clostridia; order Christensenellales; family UBA1242; genus UBA11490. Next base: position 72,779 of record CAKVHW010000003.1, on the reverse strand, counting down.
AATTACAGCATTGATAAGACGTTTTTTAGTTTCATCACGTTTGTCGGCAGTTTCTGCTTTACTAAATTGAACACCTAGCACAATACCATATATAGCACCTGCTACACCAAGAATAATAATTACAGGAACCAATAATTGATCCAATACCTTTAGAATAGGAACGATAATGTTTTTAACCCATGTAGGCATTTGATCTTCACCAATTTTATTAACATCATCATACCACTTATCAGCACCCATAAATCTTGTCATTACACTTAGCATAAAGTTTTTCATTTTATCTTATCCTCCAAAGAGTTTTTTCCATTTTTATGTTATGATAATATCACACATTTTATTTAATTCAAAACGATTTTCAACAAAATTTTTAAAATATATTTATATTTATACTACTCCACATGGTAGTTAAACACATCACTTTATTTTCAGTCACTACTCCAAAAGCCTTACCAAACATTAAAAGCAATAAACACCAACAACGGTTACTCTCTATTCTTGCAAAGTCACACACATCGCCAAATTTATGCCATTATTTGCTTTATATTCTGACTATTATTAAAAAGCATAATTTTTTAACCACATTTAAACATTTTACAAAGGGAAAAAACAAAACAAAATAATGTTATTATTAATTATAAAAATACTTTTTTAGTAAAAAATAAAATTATATATAATATATAATTATTTATTTGGTGTAAAAAAAAGTTTGTGGTAAAATATGTAAGACAATTTATTATAATGTCGAAAAATGTATTACGGTAAGTAATGAGTAAATGGGAGAAAATTAATATGAGTAAGAAAAGGTCTAGAAATATTTTTGCAAATATTTTATTGACATTGTCATTAGTGCTATCTGTGGTGGGTGGTGCTTTTTTGATGAGTGTCGCAAGGCAAGACCAACTAAAAAAGGCATTTGCTGCCGATGGAGATAGTCCAAGCTCTAAGGGCTTAACATTTATTTCCACCTTAAACAAGCAAACTGCAACTGGAATTGCTGGCGATGGTCAATATGAATACGAAAGCAGTACACTAAATTATGTAGACATAAACGGGTTACTATATTTTGCTAATGGCTCTAAATTGTATTCCAATACCGCTCTTACACGAGAAGCCAAAGACTTTACATATGCAATAGATACTACAACAAATACAGTTGTTGTTGGTGAAAAAATTGCCATTAGCAGTGGGTCGTTTAGTTATAAAAACAACACATATTATGTTAATGCCAACAAAGTGTACAGTGATTTATTATTCTCAAACCCCGTAATTTCTTTTAATTACATCATTATAGGTTCAGACATTTACATTGGCAAAGCATACACCATTAAAAACGATGTTTCAATGTTTAGTTACAACAACACCACTTACTACTACAAAGATGGTATGGTTTTTGATAGTATTAGTTGTAACAATGCATTCAACCGTGATTACGACATTGTATTCAACTATTCCACCACAATTGGCGGAACAACATACACCGGCAAAAACGGATTAAAGAGAATTTCAATTAACAACAGTTTGTATTATGAAATAACCCTTATTGCCCCTGGTGTAAATCAAACTGCTTATGCACCAATCAAATCATCGAGTTACAACCAACTTTACAAACTTGAAAGTGGCAACCTAGTTGCTATTGGCGAAAACACAACTGCCACCCCTGAAAAAATATATGTTCACTCTACTCTTCCTTCAAGTGGTAGCATTGCAGAAAGTTATATTGATGTGTTTGGCAAAAAGTACTACATTTACAAAGGCGAACTTTACACCAAAGAATTTTATGTAGACATTAACCCAACCAACACAACCGACCGTAAGATTGAAACAAACACCAGCAACACAATTACATTTAAAGAAACGATATTAGACGAAACAACAACAATTATTAAATCTGGTACAAGATACACATTTAATAAGGTTGTGATTAATGGTGCTACTTACTATGTAAACACCGCATCAAACCCTACTCAACCAAACTTTATTAACGACTTATATTCATTTACTCAAAGTGCCGAGCATGGTTCTGAATTAATTAACAATACAACAACCACTATTACTTCAAAACTTGACACAGCTAATGCGGTTATACTTAATGAAACCGCTACTAGCAATACAAAATATTATCCAGTGGTGATTTTCAATCCTACAATAAACAACTATGTATACAACTACTATGTGAAAATTGACACCAACAACGGAATTGAAACTGCAGACAATGAAAACCTTTATACAACCACAAACAATATAGTGTTTACCCCAGCCCCTGTATTTGATGCAATTAACAACATCACATCGTTTAATGTTCAAACTGGAGCAAAAACAATTGAATATTCTTACACAGATACAAGTGCTTATGGTATATACTACAACATGTTTACAAAAGACGGACAACAAGTATATGTGAATGGCGACACTCAAAAATTTTATACAATCAGAACTGTAGAAGGATTGGTTGATGGTAAAAAAGTGTCTTACCCTATTTTAAGTGAAACAACACTTGAAGATGTGTACATTACAAAATGCGAAGAAACTGGCAACGATGCAGGCATAAAATTTTACAATATTCAAGCAATTTACAAAGCAGATACAAGCATTTTTGAAAAGTATACAATTTCACGTACTGGTACACCTAATGTAACTGTCACTATTGCAACCGCATTAGACACCGATGGCGAATACCAAAGCCTAACATATGACGGTGTAAAATATTACATTATCAAAAACGTAGTTAAAAAAGGCGATTCATCAATTCTTACCGACCCAGCTGTTAAGCAAGAACGCACTGGTGACGGCTACTACAAACTTACAAGCACATTTACAATTTCAACATCTGATGCAGACAAGGTAACTATTGGCTCACTAACATATAGAAGTGTTGTAATCAATTCAAGAACATATTATGTAGCAAGCAACGATTCAACCAACTTATACACCATGATTGGCGATGGTTCGGCAAACAATCCATATGTTGCAACAATAGCATCAAACCTTAACTTTACTCACACGATAAATGTAGCTGACGGAACTGTAACAGCAGTATTTATGTACCAACTTAACAACAATACACTATATATTCTTACTCTTGAAGACCAAATTGTAACAAACTACTTTACATATGATGCACAATACTATTACTACGACAACAAGTTGTACATCTCTCAACCAAGTTCTAGTGATACTCAAGACCCTGCAAAACTAGAAAGTCTTGAAATGAAAGACTTTGATTATTCGTCAGTTGTTAGTTCTATTACCCTTAACAACTACACCTACCCTGTTGAGAGTGCCGAATATACCACAGTAACACTTGACGGCAAGCAATATTACCTTGACCTTAACACAAACAAACTTTACACAAACATGTTTTTAGGTAGAACTAAAGATGGTGTGGCATATTTAATTAGTTATTCTGGTGAAGTAGTTAAAGGATTTTTTGATTACAAAATAGACAACAACAAAAAAATTGTAACCATATTTACTGGTAGCCCTATTGAAATGACTGCCATTCCAGACGGCGACCTTACAATTGACAGCAAAAAAGCGACATATTCATTTAACAACAATGGTAGCAACTATTATGTAACAGAAGATAATAAGTTTTACATTAAAGCAAGCACACTTGTAAACGGAACATTATTTAACAACAAGTACTACTACCCTGCAAGCCCAAGTTATCGTGGCTTGACATTATATGTATCTCGTACAAATCCAAGTGGAAGCATTGAAAATGCACTTTACTTTAAAGCATCAATTGCTACAATAACATCAATTGACCGCTCAACAGTCACCTACAACGGAACAACAAACAAAATATTTGTTACTCCTGCTTCAAGCACATCGGTTGAATGTGCAGTTTCTACCGATACAAAATGGGCATACTACAACTCAACACCATTCAAACTTTATAAATTTGAATACGGTGGCAGAACATATTATTTTGACAAGCCAGCAAGTGCAACTGAAAGCACAGTTATAAACGAAACTTATGCGGTTGTAGATAATGGTTATGTAAACATTCTTACCACTGCTAGTTCTACAAACTACTTATTAAGCAGTTTTGTAAAAACTAGTGCAACCTATTCGGCTGGCACTGAAAACAAAAACTACTATGTTGACCTATTTAATCCTTCTGCCCTATATGATGCTGATTACAACGTAGTAGAAGGAGCAACAGTAAGTGTTGACCCTGTAAATGGTACTGCAGTTATTAATGGTGCCAATGCAACACTTGACACTGTAGTAGGAAGAGGCAGTACACCTGTAATGGTTGTGCTAGACGACTTTGAAATTAATCTTACAAACACCACTACTGGCGAAGCAAAACGCATTGAACACGCAAGTGCTAAATATGTTAGCCACGAGATTTTAAACTTTAACATCGACATTAAATTTGCTAGTGGAAACTCATTCTTTAATGACAATAAGTCATTTAACAAACCAAGTGAAATTGTTATTAACGACACAAAAATTGATGAAATTATTAGACCCGACCAAAATTTAGCAATATCCGAACTTGATACAAACGCAACAAATGGTTATGTGGTTTATGATAATGCAGTTGATGACGGAACTGGCACTGGTCAATACATTCACTATTACACAATAATAATTAAATATAGCGGTTCGTTATACTCTATTTATTGTGGAAGCGAAAAAACAACTGCTATTAACATTTACTATTATAATGCCGACCACCTTGATAAAGAAAACCTAGTTATCAAAATAGGTACAGAACCAAGGTCTGCAGACATTTTAGTAAATTTTACCAATGCTGAAGGTGGCGACAATAGGTTTACATTCACTGGATTTAAGGATTTTATAATTTCAACCAACAATGATGGTAAAAAAGTTTTGTATGACACAAGCGAATATTATTCTTACACCGATGAAAATGCTAAGATTACATTCAAGAGAAATTACAATATTGTATTAGATGCTACTACCGGTAATTACATTTTGTCTGATGACGAAACAAAAGTTGAGGCAAGAAGAATCAACTTTAACTATGTTGTTCAAGCAAATAGTGTAAACAACCAAACAACCGAAACAAAAACATTTAATTACATTTTAAGTAACGGAAACTACTATGTATTAGACGATACAAACAATGTATTTAATTACTTTAAATACTCAATTGATAGTGTTGTTCCTGAAAAAGTAGGTGAACAAGACAATGCCAAGAGAATTGCCAACCAAGTTTACATTGACTCTATGGCTAAAAACTACGATATTTTAAGTAGTAATGGTAAAGAATATGCCGAAAACCAAGACGTGCTTAAAGCATCCGCTCAATACGAAAATGGTTCGGTTATTATGCTTCAAAACTACTTAAATGCTTACGAACTTCAAACAAATACTCTTGACACAAGCAAGGAAATTGAAAACGTATACGTTCAAATTGGTAGCCGTAACAGTTATGACGGCAGCACAATTCCTACAATAAGTTCGGGTATTACTGCCCTATCTGTTCAAGCATTCCTTAAAAACGAAGAAACAGCACAATATGCTACAAAAACTGAAGGTTTCTTTAACGAACAATATGGCGTAAGAATTAAAATTAATTCCGAAAGAAGCGAAGAAGTATATTATGCTTCACAAGCAAATGTTAAAAACACCAACTTCTACTGGTTTAACTACTTTGACCTAAAAGGCATCGAGGCAATTATTAGAGTTGGTTCTTCTGGCGAACCTCAAACATACAAAATTAGTGATGCTTCAGGTTATTACACAATTGTATTTACTTACTCTTATATTGACGAAAACGGAAACTCTTCTGCTGGAAACATCTACACTTACTCATTCTATTTAAGTGACAACAGCAATTATGTGGAATATCCTACATTTGGCTCAGTTGTTCAAGAAAAGAACGGTGAAGAAGTTGCAGTAAAAGAAATTGCAAACAAAAATGTAGCAGGCAGTCAAGTTGAATACCGCTACAACTTCCAATCTTTTGATGTACCTACCTATGTATTTAATGCTACAAAATACAATGTTGGTTATAGTTTTAAATTTAACCTTGAATCAAGAGAATACACAAGCGACTTTAGAATATTTAACACCGCAACAACTGACAGAACAAAACCTGAATACGGACAATTTACACTTTATAAAAATGGTGTTGTTGATTATTCATTAAAACTTGTTATCAACGAAGCCGAACGTGCTATTGATTACTACTACCCTGACGGGACATTGTATGGAAGCTTATACATTTCTAAAGGTAACAGTGAAAACACTAGTCAAGAACCTAGCGAATACAGATTATCGCTAGAAAACTACTCATACTACAATGCTAAAAACAAAGCAGATTATGAAAACATTAGCGACTACTACAAAAACGGACGTTTAATTAAACTAGGTGCTACTGATACAATTATTGATTATTATGTTGTGTTGGCGCTAGAAGAACTTGGCGAATATCAATTTAAAAACGTTAGATTGATTTCTGCCGGTGCAGATAGCAATTTCCTAACAACATACGAAAAATATCCACAAGACGTAAGTTCTAGTGGTGCTAGCAACATTCTAGAAAGTCGTTCTAAAACAATCCAAATTAATGGCGAAGATGTCACATTTACTGGCACTGACACAATGCAATTTGGTGTTGTTACAAACGGGTTCTTTACTTATCACAACACTTATGGTGCAATTGATTCAAACCTTACCTACCCTAGCAACAGCAATGCATCATTAAAAGTATATGGTGTAAACACAAGATTTAAGAAAAATAATGTTACCTTAAACTTTAGAAAGTTGGACGAAAATATCTACTCAGATATTACCGCAAACACAACATTTAAATTAAGCAGTGACAATACTTCATCTGAAATTAATGTAAAAACACTTATTGATAATCCTAGTGCCCTTACTTCGTTGTACTTTGATGAAAATAATTATTATGCTATTCCTCTAACAAACCTTCAACCTATTTACTTTAATAATTATGCTGAAGTAGTGTACAGCGATTCATTCTATGTAAGGTACACAAACTATACTTACACAACTTATGACAATGGACATTTAAAGAGTGTTTCTTTAACTGATGGTAGTTTTTCTAAGTTAAACTACACAAATAAAACATCTATAAGCCAATCTGGTTTATATATAGTTAAGATTGCTTACAAAGATGACTTAAAAGGTGAAAATCACAATCAATACTTTATGTTTGTTATTGACAACACTGCACCTAACATGGAAATTTTGGTTCACAACAAAGTAGATGATGCCGGAACAGTATTTATATCTAACACCGAATTACTTTCTACAAGCAGATATACAAATAAAAACTTTATTTCTGTTAACTATGTAAAACCAAACTATTTTCAAGGTGATATTACTATTGGCTACAAGGTTACTAGTTATGACCAACTAACAACCCTAAGAGAAGGCACTTACACAGATGGTGTTATGTCTACAATTGAAGGCAGATACACATTCACAATTTACTATGGTGTTAATTCACTAAGTTACAACACCACATATGTAATTGTGGATAAGTCAACCCCTACTGGTTCGTTGTATGATGTTGACACAACCGACATGATATACACGACACAATACAATAGTTATGCATTTAGTTCACCTAAGGTATTTGTTACAAACAAATTGAAGTCTGGTAGTGGTGCAACCGTTTATGCTAAATTAAAAACAATTAGTTTAAACTCATTTAATGGTTATGCCGAACCACTTGACAGTGTATTTAATGCGATTACAACTAATGTTATGCTTGAAGCCGGCAGTACCTTATTTGACAACATTGACATGTCAGATTCTCCTGCTTACAACTTCAAGACACCTGATGCAAACAACGTTGATAAAGGTCTTACAAGTGGTCAAATATTAGGTTTGACCGACCAAACAACAATTTACATTTTAAAACTTTACGATAGCGCTGGAAATGAAGCATATTACTACTATTTCTACGATACAAGTGCTCCATACCTATTATATCTAGATAAAAGCAGTGGTTCTGCCACCCCACGTAAAACACTTGAAAACAACACCACTCAAAGTAACACCGAAATTATTTGGGGCAACAACAAAGCAATTTACATTGACATTGCTAATGTTGGCACCGATAACCTATACACAAGGTTTATTGATAAGGTTAATCGTGAAAGCAGTAAGTACAACGGAATGCACACAGTTGAAACAAACGGCAAATTATACTTATATGTTCCAATCTCAACAGTTAATGTTTCTGCAAGAGATGGCGTAGACCAAACCGCTTCAACACCTAATGCTGGAAACTTTGTAAATAATGCGGTTGTTTATACCAAGAAATATGCAAATATCACAGGCTCTACAATGGAAAATGCCGAAAGATATTGGAACCTTTCAAATAATACAACAATAAGAACAATGTTTAGTGGCGACAAGAGTTATACATTTAAAATTACCGATTCATTTGGCAATTACATTCAAAAGATTGTAATCATGAACTCAAGTTTCGCTCAAGAAAGTTTTAATGGCGATTACAATAATGTTACTTATCAATTGCTAGACGGCACAAACAAGGCATACAGCATTGACAAAATTAATGCAAAATACCTAGCTCTTGATGATAAAAACTCTATATTCAAGCCACAAATAACATACGACTACTATGCATTCAACTTCGAAAATTACTTGAAACAACAAGGAACTTCATTAGATCAAAACAAAATTGTTTACAGTGACTTAGCATACGACACTGAATTTGGTAATTTATACAAGTTTAGTGACGGCAAGTACTACCCTTGCATCGACATCAATTCTTATACAATTGACACCGAATCCGCTCAAGGCAAATCATGGGAAGAAATTAATACAATCGCTAAAGGCAAATTATTTACAGCCAACTATCCATTTAGTTTGACTGCAAGTAATCAATCAATTGAAGTAAACAAAGTATTTGAAAATGATGCAAACTATCAAAAATCCACAATTATCAACGAGCAAAACTTAAAATCTGCTCCTGGGTTATACGTATTCCGCCGTGTTTACTTGTACAACTCTACAGGGCAAATGGTAACTCAAAAGGATATTGATACTGCTGGTGAAAGTAGCGAACTAAGTGTTCTTGGCGAAGATTATGCCGTAAGATACTACGTATACTACATTGACCGCAACAATATTATCAACCTAACATATAATCAAGCCGAAATTGATAATGTTAATAGTATTGGTGATTTCTTACAAATTCTTCTTGGTTCGGGCGATAACAACAGTAAGATTACCGCTGAAATACTAAAAACTTACGAATTAGATAGTTCTAATAGTGAAAGAATTGACATCATAACCAACAAACTAAGAGTTAAGACCGACTTCCCTATTGATAAATATGCTACCGCAAACAAACTTGAAAACGATAGCACAGTAGCAGACGATCAAAAACTTGTAGGCTATTCTACATCAAATCTACTTAATGCTAATGGTGAAAACTTCTCTATTTTAAACAACAGCTCAGTATTTAAATACAACATTTCGTTGTACAACATGACCAACAAGGTTTGGTTAATTGAAAACAATGTAATTAAAGATGCTGAAACTGTTACTAAACTGGCAAATTCAGACAACTACAGCTTGTTTAAAAACATTGATTATCAATTGATAATTAGTGACAACGCAAGTTTTACTTACGAAGTTAACTCCGCACAAGGTACAAGAGTTGAAACACTTGGCGGAAACAAATATTTATTCAACTTTAGAATTAATCACGTATCACCTACTGGTTCGTTCCAAACAAAAGCAAACGATGTTGCTGGAACAATTGAAGACCTAGAAGTTCGTACAAGTAGCACTTTCCCTGGTCAAAACGGAAAAGAAGTTGTTTACAAAAATATTAATAAGGATTACTTACAATTCTCATTTGCTGAAAGTCTTAGTGTATATGACGCCGATATTAACCCTTACAATGTAAGAGTATTAAAGGACGGCAACATTATATTTGCTACTCAAAAATCAGAAGACAAAGGTACTCCACTATCAACATTCGAAAACTCAAAACTTCCACAAGGAGTAAAACTAGAAGATGTTTTGATTATTGAAAAAGGTGACGGAGCAAACGTTCCTACAACTTACACAATCAAAATTTTTGATAAAAACAGCAACAAAACATTACTATCTAACGCAAACGACAACTCAACCTATAAAGTTATTATTGAATACATTGGTTCGCAAGCCGACTACACAGTTGTTGCAGACGGTCAACAAGCCAACTATTTCACTACATCATTTGAAATCACAGTAGACACAATAGCCCCTGAATACAACCAAAGTAAGCTTGCTGATGTTGATAAAAACCTAGATTTCTACTGCAATGCCGAATATGGCAAACCATATGCTAGCCTAAGTGCTTCTGAAAAATCAGATTTATTAAAGAAATACGTATTTGCTGTAAGTTATCTAACAGGCAATTCTGTTGGTGACAATGTTCCAGATAGCAAAGACAGTGTTAAATATTGGGCTACAAGAGAAGGTATTTCAGAAAGCATGCTATCTCGTAATCGTGACAAGATAATAACAGCCCACTCTACTGTATTTGAAAAGAGTTTTAATGACAGCATTAAGATGTATTATCGCCCTATTGGTGATAACTTAAAAGATTATGTTATGTCATATCTTCCAAATGAAGAAGGTGATAATAAATTACTTGTATTTAATAAATATGACACCGATTTATATCACCCACTTGAATACTCACACAAACTTAATACAATGACTGGCAGTTGCTATTCATTCTCACTTGCATTTGATAAATCTGGCAGTGACAACGTAAGGATTTTTAGTGACGGATATTACGAATTCTTTGAAGAAGACGAAGCTGGAAACCTATCAAGATATTTAATTTACATTTGCGACAACACATTTGCTCAATATGGTGTAAATTATTTAAGCAAAGAACGTAACACCAAAGATACTCTATACTACACTACTACCGAAGACGGCACAATTTTATATATTGAAAAAGTGCCAACGCAAGAAGGTGAAGAAAAAGTATCATTCTCAATAAAAGATTATCTTGGAAACACAATTTCACCAGACGAAGAAGTTGTTACCAACAGTGACAATATTCCTACTCAGGTTAAGATTAACGGAGTAGTTTACAACATTAGTAAGGTTTACAATAATTCAGGCTTTTACATTGAAGACGAAAACAAGACTTACACAATTGTTGAAAACGATGACGAGAACCTTGATAAATTTATAGTACGAGAAATTAAAGACGGTGAAGAGACACTTATAAACAATTCACCAGTTAGCTACACTGCTTACTACACAATTGGCGATACATTCAAGTTTGTTCCAACTAGTGTTTTGATTGACAACACTAACGAGATTGATGCAATCTCAGGATTTAGGGCTTATATGGTCGGAAATCAATCATCGCTTGCATTGTTTAGAATTACTGGCATTATGCCAATACTACTTCAATCTAGCGGTTATAACACCATTAGCACTGGTGACGGCGGAAATCCATTTATGGAAAATAACGTTTCACCAAGTAATCACCTATTTGACCAATTCATAACTGTTAACTTATATTCAGGGGTTAAGAGCGGAAATGATTACACATTTACACTTGCTACCACCCTAACATCTAACCCTTACAAACTTACAACAGAAGAATTCTTCAATTATGTTGTTACTACTCTACAAAGTTTAGTTGCTTCGTCACAAGGTGTTTACTCTTACAAAATTGAAATTGTAAACCGCTTTAATGACAACTTTAACATTATTGTAGATTTGCCTGATGCTGAATTAAAACTATCATTTGCTACTCTTGATGACAACTTAGTTGTTTCACTTCCAACCCCTTCTACAAACGTTAAGATTTTACATTTTAACATCTATTCGTTTGAAAATGGTGTATGGAAAACACTTATTCGTGACCTTAACGGAAAAGACATTATTTCTAAAAACCAAGACGATGAGTCCACTGGATTACCATCAACAACATACACTCTTGGCAAAGGAAGTTATAGATTCTTTATTCAAGACAACTTCGAACGTTCGGACAGCACATACAAAAATGTTGGAAAGGCAGATGATACAATTTCTACAACATTTAGCAAGAAATTTATTCAAACAGGCACAAGTTATACTACTTCGGGCGACATGAACATCATCTTAGACGGCAACTTATATCAATTAAAGTTTGGTCTAAAAGATTGCATTACAGCCAAAGTAATTATGGACGAATCACAACCTAACAATACTATTGCACTTTCGGTATTTGACGGCAGAGTTGGTGAATTTAACGACAACAACAAGTTTATACCTTGGATTGCCGAGTTAAATGGCGACACACCTACTGGTGAGATAATGTCGATTAATGATGCAACAACTGCTGGATTAAACAGCACTGATTATGCTTATCTATACTACCTAAATGGCAAAGTTTACTACGATGAAGCATGTTCTAAGTCGTTTACAGACGGCAAATTTGTATGCAAAATTAACACCGAAGATGTGTTTACGTCAACCGAAATTAAAACTGGTAGTGACATTGGTAAAACGGTGTACACACTAAAACCTTTATTTGGCGAAATAAACAACTTTGTTTACACCATCAACTGGGCTACTGACCCTGAAAATGTTACAACCTACACATTAAAGATTGACCGCACATTACCTGTTGTAAGGTTTATATCTGATACAAACCAACAAGTTGCTCCAAACGGAAATTACTACAAAGAATTCCAAATTACTTGGACAAGCAACTACTCTACTACAGGTACACTTACATATACTTACAATGCAAACACAACAACAATTAACATTTCTGCATTAGACTATTACACAGTTAGCAAAATTGGTGGATACACTTTGAGAATTGTAGACGCAATTGGCAACGAATACAGCATTAGTTTTTATATGGTAAGTGCTGGCAACAACTACTTCTCAGTATTTGTTAACAATACACTTGAAATTTTTGAATCCGAATATGTTTCAATCAACAATACTTCATTTGATGCACTAAATTACAGCGACAACAAGACGGTTAAGTATTTCTACTACTTAAAGTCTAGCGACAAAGCCGATGAAATATTAGTTAGCCCAGATGAAACAAAAGGCATTAAGGCTGTTAAGATTGGCGTAGACGGAACACCTACTGAAGATGCAGACACCGAAGATATTATTTACAAGATTTATCGTAACATTGGTGGTGACGAATACATTATTTGTTATGCTAGAATTATTGGAATAGAGTCTACAAGCGAACTTGGAAGTCTTATCAACTCTATTGTATTAGTTGATAAAAATGGTCAAGAAACAGTTTATAGCCGTAGCACTGGTACAAACCAATTGCAAAAGGAATTTACTCTAGACCAAACTTATGAGAAAGTACAACTAAAACTTAATAGTTATTACAATCCTAACAACCCTAGAAACAAAGGTAATAAAGTATTTGCAACTCACTACTACAATGGTGCATTTGTTAAGACTTATTCCGACAATATAGATTCAAGAGTTAACACTGGTACTTATACTATTACAATAACATCTACTGGTGTTCATACATTTGATATTTTTGACTTTGTTGGAAACAAACTTGACACAATTACAATCACATTAATTAAGAATGTTATGTACAACACCAACAGCGAAAGTCCTATTAACAATAGGTTCTACAACGAAAGTGTAACAATCAACATTCCTGAAATGAAACAATTCTATGATACCATTAACTTATATGCCACATACAACGGTGTTAAGTATGGTAAAAACGCAACAGATAGCGATGGCAATACACTTGAAAACCTTAACAATATTGCTACAATAATTAATAATTCTTACACATTTACTCAATCTGGCTACTACGAAATTACAATTACAGCCACTGGTACAACCGCTAGCACTGGCAGTGTTCCAATGTACAAGTCAACATATTGTTTCACAATTGTTAACCCTAATGTAACAAAGATGACATTTGGATTCTCTTCAACATATGGATTTAATATTGTAAAACTTATGAAAAATAACCTTGACATTACAAGCACCCTAACAAGTGACGATAGTCTATGGCTAACAAGTGGCAATCCTGATTCGTCTGGTTTGTACACCATCACCCTAACCGGTTTTGATTATATTACCAACGAATACTTGCCATTCACATTCAATGTAAGAATCAACAATGAAGTTCCTGCAATCTTGCCTTTAAATTACACCTATGGTACAAGCACAACAAAACAAGTTAAACTTCAATACAATGGTGCATTAATTTATAGCCAAGTTGGAGAATCTTACATCCAAATTAGCAAAAACAGTGTTGTTCAGGGCACAATTGACATTGATGCCACAACAGCAGACGAACTTAATACAATTACTCTTAACCAACCAGGCAAGTGGACAGTTGCTATTTATAATAAAGACGGCAATTATATTGCAAGTTATACTATTAATAAGGCCACTCCACTAAACTCTTCTGCTAGGTTGATTATAATAATTGCAGTTGTTGTTGTATTGGCTCTATCGGTTACATTCATAATCCTTAGAAAACACACAAAATTCAGATAAAATTAATGTTTGTTTTAAGTATTCAAAACTCTCTCATTACGGCTTAAAACAATAAAACAAAAAGCACGGAAATTCCGTGCTTTTTTGTTTGTTTGAATAGTACTTTGCATAGTACTAAAAATATTAAATTATTTTAAATAATATTGTCAAAATCTTATTTTATATTACTATTTTTTCATCGTTCAAAATTTGACAATATTATACAATCTTCGACATTTTTAAGAGTTTTAAAAAAACTAGAACAATGGCAAAATTTCATACTCAAATAGGTCTAAAATGTTGTGTGGTACTTTTAGGTCATCAACACAAATTAATGACAAACTTGCATTTTCGTTAATCTTTTTAGCAAGTGCCAAAATGTTTTTAATTTTAAATGCTGTTTTGGAACTTACTTCTTGATAGTTGTTTGACTTTAAATACACTGCATTACAAGCTTTAGCAAGTTGGCTAAGACCACTTAAAACAACTACAACATTGCTTTCGGTTTCAACCATGCGTTTGCATTTTTCAAAAAACAAATCGCTAGCAATAATAATTTCTTCGTCCATCTTATTAAATGGCACATACTCTATTTCGGCTGGGCACTCGTAGTTGATGCGTTCTATCATTGCGTTTAAATAGAACGTAATCACCTTAGCACCCTTAACTTCTTTTAGTACACTTTCTGCTATCTCTGGCACAACATCATAAACGTCACGATTTGTTTTTAAAAAATATCTTCCACCAAGTTTAAAGTTTGAAATATCAATATCTATGTTGTAGCCATTGCCAAGTTTATCAGTCTTTGATTCATCAAAGTTAAGTTTTGCCTCGTCACCATTTTTTACTACTTCGTATGCTGTTTCTGGGTATCCTTCTTTAATAAGTTTTGCCCAACAACTTACCTTGTCACCGCTTTTTAGTTCAAGTTGTTTTACAATGTTTTTGCTTACAAAAACGTCTTGCTCAGATGGGCAAATTCCAGATACATGCAATACACCATATCCTTCTGGCTTTATTTCCACAATTCCACTACATTTATGTGGTTCGGCTTCTGTGCCATAACTTGCGGACTCCATATTTAATACCCACGTAAACTTATCGTGTGCAAGGTTATACTCACTTGTTTCTTCCACATCATGCATATCTTCTGGTTTTGGAAGAATAAAATCCACAACATTAAAGTTATCTGCACCGTTACGTGCAGGGCGTCCTTTTTTGTTGTGGCGTGTAAACGGCTCTGTTTCACCATTCATAATCTTCATTATTTCTTCTATAATTTCTTCTTTTTTTAGCACTGTAGGTGCTTGAACACCCATTTTCCTTGCCAAATCTCTTAATTCGTGTATTCTTAATTGTTCTAAATCTGTAGTTTTATCCATCGGGCACTCTCCTATGCTAAAATTATACATAATTTGCAATTGTAAAGCAACAATTTTTTACAATATTAGCATTTTTTTACAATTTATAATAGCAAACTTCCATTGCTTGTACTTACCACTCTCATAATCCTTATTTCGTCACCCATTGTTACGTCTAAATAGATATAATACGTGTAATCTTTCCAAGTACAAACAAATTCATAAGCGGTTGTTTCTCCTGAATACTCATTTGGAATAATACACAAATTACGTTCTGTTACTGTAAGTGCTGGGCTAAGCAGTTGCTGAGCCTCTTCAAATGAGATGCTTGGCGTTGTGGCTTGTCTATTGGTATGATTATAAGCATAATTACTGGCTTCCCACCCCACAACAATACCAAGTTTTTTATCAACCTTAACTTTAATTAGGTCAGGATAATATATCACTCTGTCTATAATAGGTGCAAGGTTTATATAGCAAATATCGTCCACTTCTTGTGTCCAAACACTATACATATCTTCTATACCCAACAAACTTGCAAAATTATGGGCAAATATCTCACACTGATTTAAACTTAAATCTTTAGTGCCAGTTTTGCTATTAATAGCATTTATGCTTAGCAAAAATCCTCCTCTTTTTGTAATTTGCACATATAATTCTATCGTGCTGTTATACACTCTAAAGTCATATGTCGCAAACTTACCATTTGTTTCACTTAATGGTTGAATATTATAATCACCATAGTATGAAAAGTTTTGTTTTATATGGTTTTTGGCATCTTCCCATGATATAATGTCATCAGCCAACCCCTTAATGTCCTTATTTATAACACTATCGGAAAATGGCCCATCATAAATTAGCGATGGAATCTCCTTATTGTTGTCATTCACACTAGACAATCCACCATCAAATTTACTTAAATCACCATTGCTATAATTTACCAATTTTAAAACATTAAAATTTTCAACATCACTCATATAATTATTAAGGTCATACATGATTTTTAAACAATAATTATACAAACCTTCCACATTTTTAATATCGTTTTCACTCAGTTTTGTATTTGCCTTAAGATTGTTTACCAAAAGCGAATACATATAACCACCAGTTGTGTTTAAATAATTGCTTATATTCTCTGTTTTATTATTTGCAATTGGCAAAGCACCAAGATTTAAAGCCCCTGTCCTACAAGTATCATATATATCAGACAACAATTCTCTTTGTGATTTTGCATTATTAGTTGCTATAAGTTTAGATAAATCAACTTCAAGTGAATTAATATTGCTTACAAACTCGTACATATTTTTTTTATAACCATTTTCAAGTTGGAGCTTGTAGTTATCGGCACGTGATGCAAAAACTGCCAACATTATCGATAGTACAATAATTACACAACCCAGCACAACTGACAATGCAATTACTGCATTTTTTAGTTTTTTAATAATATTATTGCTCATTTTTCACCCCTAAACACAAAATACATGGTCGCCAATTGTTGTTACTATTTCACGATTAAATATCCAACTACTTGTTGCGACTGCCGGATTATAATAGTAAATACAACCATAAGTTGGATCCCAACCATTTAAGGCATCTTGTGCTGCTTGATATGATGCTCTATCAGGTTCTAAGTCAATTTGACCATCATGAGTACATGTAAATGCCCACGGCTGATAAATTACACCATACACAGTGTTTGGAAAATCTGGACTTGCCACCCTATTAAGTATTACCGCAGCAACAGCAACCTTGCCAATATAAGTTTCACCCCTTGCCTCAGCATGTACACATTTTGCAAGCAAATACAAATCATAACTTTCTTGGTTGCTCATATATATTCCTAGCGCACTAGCGGTACTTGCATCTACAGCCCCTGTCACATTTAGCCCATTGTCCGCCTGAAAACGTTTTATTGCTCCAACTGTAGCATCGTCAAAATAGCCGTTTACTTCTCCTGCATAGTAGCCATATTCAATAAGCCTTTCCTGTATTTGTCGTGTTCTAGTTACATCAGCATAAACATAATTAAAGTTGAAAAAATTAAAAACCGAAATTAAACATATTATCAAAACCAAAATAAATGCAGTGTTTTTATTCATAACAATCACCCCTTGCTTTGTCAATTATTTCCTTGATTTTACTTTTATATACAACATTTGTAGGTTCGTTAAAACAAATATTGGGATACACCACACACCACCAATTTTGACCAACCCCCACACCAAGCTTAATAATTAGTGCATCATAAAAACCAGCATTCAATGTAAGATTTTCATACGATTTTGTTGGAAAAAACTCGTTATTAATTTCCACACTACTGCCATAATCAAAACCCTTATCAATAAGGGCAAAATTTACAATACGATTAAGAGTATCAAGTTTTGAATTTATTGTCGTCACAGCATCAGTCTTATTCTTACACAATTTTAAATAAGGACTTAAATAAGTAACAACAACATCTTTTATATAATACTTTGTATGTTGGTCAACATCTAAATCACTATTAGCACGAATATGTATTCTTAAGTATTTACCACTATCACCTCCCACCTTAACTGCATTATTACCAGTACAACCAGTAAAACAAAATGCAACAAACAATAATAAACACATTAAAATAACAAATTTTTTCATATTTTCACCTTTAATTTGCTTAATTATTGACTATTTAGTATTGTTTTAAACGTTTTTACTTCATTTTATCTTATTGTATTCACTGTTTTACATGCAAAAAACAATGTCTAATTATTATATTTGTGACTTTATGTCAAAAAACAACAACATTATGACAAAATATCATAATTAAAACACAACAATATACACAATAAATTATTTTTTTATACAGTAACACATATTTAATAATGCTTTCAAACAATAAAATAATTATTAAAGTAAAATTAGACAACAAAAAAAACGAACAAAAATTGTTCGTTTTTTAGGGAAAATATGGCATTAATATTCTACTTGTTTTTGACGATAAACAACTATTCTAGTACCAGCAGTTATAGGCTCTGTTAAGGTTGGATTTTGTTCTACAAGTCTTTCTGGAGAAACCCTTAATTCCTTAGCAATATTCCAAACAGTATCGCCATCTTTAGTCAAGTAGATAGATAAAGCACATTCTTCTTCTGGTACTTCATCTTCATCAGTAACAGCGGTTATAACTGCATCTTTGTCATTTTCAAAGAAGTTTGCAAACACTGCCAAAGTTGCAGTAACTTCAATATCCTTACCCCTTCTTGCACGGGCATTAATTTCGGTTAATGATAATTGTACAATCGGCATAACGGTATTAGTATAATCTGTAGGATTAGTAAGTGAAAAAGGCATTTCAACTTCAACCGAGCAAATTGTATTAAGTTCTTTATTTAAATACAATACATTAGTATGTGCAACACCTTCAACAGTAAAATTGCCATCATTAATGCTAGCATTAGCAAGTGCTACGTTGCCACAGCACACGCCAAGCATTTCGTCAATAAAAGGTGCATTTTCTTGAATTTCTACATTGCCACTAATTTTGTCGTCAAAAGATGTTTCAGCATACTCTCTCATAGTTGGCAAACTATTAACGTTTACATTTGTAAAATGTGTTCCACTAAACAAATCAGTAACAATATCCACGGTGTTTTTATTATACACATATCCTGTATACATTACAGGTGTAAACACATTTACAATTGCCATATCAGTGTCGATAGAAGTTGTGATTTTAATATCATTAAATGCAAGTTGCACAACACTTTGCACAAAACTATCTTGACCTATTTCATCACCAGCAACTTCTTGAGTGAATGCAAATTTGCCTTGTGTTGTGCGGATTGTATTGTTTTCTGCCACATATGAAATATCTACAAACACACCGCCCTTAACGGTAACATATCTATCAAATACTTCAACACTATCTAAATACACACTTGGGCACACAGACAAAACTTTTGCCACACTGTCTTTAATTTCTATATCATTGTTTTCATCAAATCTGTTTTGCACTGTACCCACAAAACTTGAATATGTAAGAATATCATTTTTAGCAAACACATTGTCCCCATTCACACCAACAAGCACGTTTTGGCTTTCACTAAAAATACCGTCAATTACACTTTCAACAATTGCAGTAACCTTAATTTCACCGCCAACAACTTGAGTGTTGACATCAACTACCGCCACACCCACAACAGGTGTAAAAACACCTTCTTGTTGATAAGGATATGTTTCCTTAAACTCCGCCGTATAATCTAGTGCAAGCGGTTCGTTTTCATTGGTCAAATATGTTACTTGAAAAGCAACATAGCCCGAATACGACACTTCTTTGCCATTATAATCTGCTTGCATTACACATGCTTTTGCATTACTACAAACCACCTTATTTACATCTTCTATAAGTGGCAATTTGCAGTCAATTTGTGCTTGAGTACTACCAATATTTTTTCTATAACTCGCTGTGATTTTATCAAAGCTTGGTTCAAATGCCATTTCAAAACCCCCTAAAGTAATGTTGTTATATTGTATTATGGCACTTTACTAGTTATGACGAAAAATTTAAAAATTTACAAAAATTTAATATCCCCACACATCACATCGCTATATGAAAAACTTTTTCTATCTAATTCCACACTTTCAAGCGGTTCAATTGTAAACATTGACGAATACACCTGAGATATTTTTATTGGCACTCTAATAATTTTATTTCTTCCCCTATTTATTTCGCATATTATATTTTTTCCATGCAAGTCTTGTACTGTTTGTTTTACATCTAAATACGACATCAATACTTCCCCTTTTTAGGTATTATTTCCAAAAAATGGCAAAAATATTCGAAAGCGAAAGCACAATAAAAAAAGCTTAAGTAAAAATCTTAAGCTTTCTTAATTTTAATATTCATCATCATCGTCGTCATCATCGGCAGGTTGATCGTCATCATCATCGTCATCATCAACATCGTCATCATTTAACGAATCATCGAAGTCATCGTCAAGGTCATCATCGTCGTATTCTTCATCTTCGCTTTCTTCATCAGCAAAGTCGTCATCAAGGTCTTTAGAGAATGCGTTGTCCATTTCTTCGCTAATTTCATCGTTTTCTTCAACTGGAAGCAAATCTAAATCTTCGTCTTCATCGGTTTGATTTTCAACAACACTCTTCCAATCAACATCATCGTCCTTATCGTATGCCATTTGTTCTTCTTGGCAAGTTGGACAAATTGTTTCGCCTTCCTGCAAAAAGTTTACTTTGCAAATTGGGCAAAGTTCCATTCCTTCTTCGTAATCTTCATGTTCGCTTTCTTCTAGGCAACCCGCTTTCATTTCTTGTTTGCAAACATCACAATATTTATCTTTTTTAAGAATATAATTTAATTCACATCTTGGACATTTTATGTATTGTGGCTTCATACAAAGTCTCCTTAAATTTTACTTACCATATTATACACTATATGATAAATTTGTAAACTATTTAATACATAAAATTTTTATTTTTCTTTAAATATTCCTATTACTTTAAATTTATGCCCCTTCAATCAACATTTTGTCCGCAACAAGTGCTATAAATTCACCATTGGTTGGTTTTTCATTGTTGCTGTACACTCTAATACCAAAAAGCGAATTAATATTTTCAATTTTGCCCCTATTCCAAGCCACTTCTATTGCATGCCTAATAGCACGTTCCACCTTACTAGAACTTGTCTCAAATCTTTCGGCAATGCTTGGATACAACTTTTTAGTAATGGAATTAATAATGTCAGGGTTGTCAATCGCCATTTTAATTGCTTCACGCAAAAATTGATAACCTTTAATGTGTGCTGGAATACCAACAGTAATAAATATGTTTGTAATTTTTTCTTCAAGTTGTTTGTTTCTAATTGGACGTCTTGAAACAAGTGCTCCCTCACCACTATTTAAAATTTCATTAATACGAGTATCAAGAAGCTTAAAGTCAATAGGTTTTATCATATAATAACTTACACCTAGTGCAAAAGCACGTTTTATAAATTGGTCTTCAAATATTGCAGACGCAACAATTATTTTGGGGCAATTCGGCAATGCCTTTAACCCTTCTATAAGGGCATATCCATCAGCATTTGGCAAAACCAAGTCAGTAACAACAATATCTACGTTATTTTCTTTAACATAGTCTATTGTTTTGTTTACATCATTAAATGTATCAACCACTTCTACGGCATCGTCTGATCCATAGAATGTTTTAATTCCCCTTTGTAATTCGTTGTTGTTATCAACAACCACAATTTTTCTTTTTTCGTTCATTTCTTTTATCTCCTAATTTTTTTCTCACTTTTCCGTGACCGATTGATTACATCTTAACACCAAAAAATTACACGTCAAACCAAAAGTAACCACATATTTTGACATTACTTCACACATTTTAAAAATCGGACTAGAAAATTGTCGAAAATGCTACGAAATTATGATTAAACATCGTAATAAAATTTAATATAGGCTTTTTGAAAGTTATATACCATTTTAAACAATATATTGTGTTAAAAAGAAAAAACACTACTTAAATGTAGTGTTTTTTGTTGTTTTATATTAGTAAACCCACTTTGGTGTTTCGTCAGTTGTTTCGTTTTTTTCAGGTTCGCTAGGAAGGTGTTTATCTTCCATTTTGCCCACAAATTCAGCAACCATGCTGTTTGCGAATGTGTCAATACGGTTTAGATAATATGATGTAATAGCGGTTTCCTCACCATTATCATTTTTTTCCTTAGTAGCCGAAGTGTAAGAAGCATAAACATATACATATCTGCCATCAAGGTCAACCGCTGTTGCATCAGATAGCAAGAATGTTTTGCCTTCTGCATCGCCAATATTCGATACTGTTTGGCTTGCTTTTGTGGTTATGTTTACACGTTTTAATGTAGAACTATCAATATAATAAATATAATTATCACTTACACCAACAACTGTTGAGATACTGCTTGCAATATCGTCACGCTTTACTGTGCCATTATCATTAAATAATCTTACAAGGTTTTTGTTGCTATCTAGTGCAACAACTGTGTAATTTACACCTTCAACAAAATAATAACTTGAATATTCATTATCACTAAGTTTTACAGGTGCTTGGTTTTTAAGGCTAACACTTGCATTTAGGGCATACAAACTTGTGTAAGTATTGCTAACTGCTTGTGTGTAGTAAATACGATTATTTACATAACCTTTAATATCAAAAGTACTTACTTTGTCCATTTCATATACTGTTTCTTCGCCAGTAATAAAACTTGCCTTACATAGTAAGTTTCCACTTGTTGTGTAATCTTTTTCATCATCTTTTTTGCTACGTGTGTAGTATACATATTCGTTGGCAGGGCTAAGGTCGTCATTCAAAACAAAACTTCCGGCTTCTTCAACTACGGTTTTGTTTACAAGTTTTTTACCATCAAAACGAATAGAAACCACTTTTTTATCTTCTGCAACAACAACATATGCATTGTTGTTATAGTTGTATACTTTCCAGTCTAGATCAGTTACATCTTTACTAGTAACATACATTTCTTTGTTTCCAGTTCCGTCAATTTTAATGCGATTGATGCTCACTCTATCGTTTTGCAAAACACCATCAGCATTCTTTTGCATATATGGTGTGCCATAATAAATGTAATCGCCAACAATATAAAATCCACCATTTTCAAAGCCAACAACTTTAGGAACAACACGTTCGGTGTTTTTTAGGAAACCTTTTTCGTCTTTTTCCACTTTATCGTTAACAAGTTTTGTACGATAAATTGCACCATACACAACTTTGCCGTACACATTGTCTTTTTTGTAATCGTCAAGAGCGGTCTTGTAATCACTCAAAAAACCATTTACATAGTATAGATAATCACCCTTAACAACACTGTATCCGCCATTTCCAATAATTGCAGCATCTGTCGCTGGGTTATCTTTCAAAGCAGCTGTGCTTCCGCATCCACATAGTAACATTGTGCATGCACACACAACCAAAACTAAATTTACAATAAATTTTTTCATACTTTCTCCATATAAGATAAATTATAATTGCTAAATAATATTAGCAAATTATAACCCTCAAGTCAATTGTTTTAGTTTATATTTATATATAAGTATAGCCTTTTTATATAAATATAATACTATATAATGCCAACCACTAAATCACAAACATTTACACTTCCAGTTTAGCCTGTCCTAAGACATTTGTTATTCATATGGTCATAATTAAATAATCCTTAATTCCGCTTTCCACTTTCAACTTTTCACTCTCCACATTTTGATAAAGAGCATGCCAGCACAAAGATTTAGATTTACTAACATTGCATAATAAAGCATGTTTTGATAGAAAGTGCGATAGCACAAAGATTTAGATTTACTAATATTACACAATAAAGTAAGTTTTGGTAAGAAGTGCGATAGCACAAAAAAAACACTCCGTTAAAGTGGAGTGCTTTTTGTATTAAAGTGCCATATCATCTATCTCTATACTATCTCCTGTTGTGGCATCTTGAAACATAACCCAAAAGCCAATATCAGGATTACCTGGGTCAACCGGAAGCCATTGACTAAACTTTAAAAGTTCCTGCGGTGGCTGAGTATTGTATTCCCCTGGTACACCATAACAAATGTATTTTAATGTATCATCTTCATATATCAAACCTATTATATAATCCTTGCCAGTACCGTCATAATCTACCCTAACCCATTTAGAATTTGGAATTAATTTTGCCAAATTTTCATCGTGCGGAAACTTATCAAACAACTCGTCAATCTGGTCACCAACAAGGTCAAAAAAGTTTTGTGGTTCGTCTAATTCTTTATCAATTATTTTATCAATTTCATCGTCATCGTTTTCAAAAAGTTTAGCTTTTTCCTCACTTTTAAGCACCTGTTTTTGACTATCATATTTTACATTATTCAGTGCATTAATATTGGCTAAATTTTCACATTTTTCCATTTTTTGCATAGCACTTTGCATAGTATTATAATCAGCCTTAATTTCTTGAGATTTTGGCGTTTTTTGTTCTGACAAATCGTTTTCTTTTTCCATTAAGTTTATCACATCTTGCTTTAGTTCTGCACGGTTTTCATTAGCACCCCAAAGCAAAGGTGTATATCCATTTTCACCACGACTACAAAGCACACACCCAAGCCTTGCATTAATGTCAAAACTATTATCAAGTTTAAAAGTAAAAGCATTGTCGTTTGCAAAAATTACATTTTGTTTTACTAATTTTTCGCCATTCACACTAATGCCAAGCACCATATTTTTTGCATCAAAATCGTAGGCCTTAATATTTCCAAAAACACCACTATTGTTTTTTTCAATAGTAAGCACTGTCATTCCTTTATCATAATTTTGCCTATTGGTTAGCAAAATTGTTTTTTTATAAAATCCCATTAACCACTCTCCCATTATGTACTATTTAATTATATATTACTTATGCTAAAAAAAGTTTAAAGTATCTTTAAAATTTAACACGACATTTGTAGAAAAATGAACAAAAAAAGAGAACCTTTTCAGTTCTCCTTAATTTATAAATTTTTTATTTTTGGCTTGCAATTAAATTAGCAAGTTCTACAAATTGTTCTATTTTAAGTGCTTCACCCCTAACAGTAGCTGGAAGACCTAATTTTTCCAGCAAGGTCAAACAATAATCATTAGTATAACCAAAACTATTTTTTAGATTGTTTACAAGAGTTTTTCTACGCATTTGAAAAGCAGATTTTATTAGATTGTTAAGTAATTTTTCATCAAGAATTTCGTACTTATTAACAAAGTCTATTCTCACCACTGCACTATCTACATTAGGTGCTGGCGTAAACATGTTACGTTTTACAATACGTGTAATTTTTACATTAGACCTATATTTTAGTTGGGCAGTAATTGCGCCATAGTTCTCAGTATTTTCATCGGCAGTAAGACGTTCTGCCACTTCCAATTGAACCATAATAACAAGACGTTTTAAGTGTTTTGCTTCTTCCAAAAACTTAAAGATAATTGGGGTTGTTATGTAATATGGCAAATTTGCAATTATCACATAATCATCACCAAGTTTTTTCTCGATTTCGCTTGTTTTTTGTTGCATAACATCGCCAAAAACGATTTCCGCATTATCTACCCCAATTAATGTTTCTTGCAAAAGTGGTTTTAGGTTTTCGTCTATTTCATAACCAACCACTCGTTTTGCTTTTAGGGCAATTTGTTTAGTAAGAGTGCCTGCACCACAACCAATTTCTAACACAGTTGTTGTTTTGTCTACACTTGCATCATCAACAATAGCATTTAAAAGATTTGTGTCAAAAATAAAGTTTTGTCCATACTTTTTATTAAATTTAAAGTCGTGCTTTTTAATTACTTCTACACCCATTATTTACCCAACTTTTTAAATAATTTAAAAGTATTGTTATTTGTGGCTTCTATAACCTTGTTGATATTCATTTCCTTTACATCAGCAATGTGTTGTGCTGTATAAAGCACATATTTAGGTTGATTTATCGCTTTGCCACGCATTGGCTCTGGAGTAAGATATGGACAATCGGTTTCAAGCACAAAATCACTCAAATCGGCATTTTTTATAAGTTCGGTGGTGTTTTTTGCATTTTTAAATGTTGTAACTCCGCCAAAACTTACAATCAAACCCAACTTTTTTATTTCGTTAAACGTTTCTTGACTTTCGTTAAAACAATGCCAAATTCCGCCATTTGTAAGCAAATTTTTGTGCAATTTCAGTATTTCAAGAGTGTCGCCCACTGCATCACGAGAGTGAATTATAACAGGTAAGCCATATTTATGAGCAATTTCAAGTTGTTTTATAAAAACTTGTTTTTGAAGTTCTTTATTGTCTTTAGTTGTATGATAATCTAGCCCAATTTCACCAACACCAATAACTTTTGGATTGTTAAGGTGTTCAAAAATACTTTCATCATAATTTGCCACATCGTCTGGGTGATAGCCAATAATTGCATACACATTTTTATAAGTGTCAGCAAATTTTACAGCATCTAGACTAGACTTTTTATCACACCCAACCGTGAAAACCATTTGAAGACCATCTGCTTCAAAATTGTTTATCATTTCAGCAGGATTAGCATAATGCTCATCAGTTAAATGCGCATGAGTGTCAATTGCTAGCATATTTCACTTCCACTTGGAAGGTCTTTTTCGATTGTTGCTAAGCACAAATCTTCGCCATTTTCAGCACACAAAATCATGCCACTACTTTCTATTCCACGTAGTTTTCTTGGTGCAAGGTTTGTAACAACCAACACACGTTTGCCCACCATTTCTTCAGGGCTATAATACTTAGCGATGCCGCTTACTATTGTGCGAACTTCGTCACCAATTTTTACTTGGCTTTTTAGTAATTTATCTGCTTTTTCTACTCTTTCACATGCCAAAATCTCACCAACTTTAATTTTAACTTTATCAAAGTCATCAATGGTTATAAACTCATCTTTCTTTTGTTCTTCCACAGTTTCGCCATTCTCCTTTTTAAATTCCTCAAGTTGTTTTTGTTTAATTTCTTCTGCCTTAGCCATAATTTCTTTAATGTCTAATCTTGGGAAAAGCGCATCAACTTTTTCTGCAACTTTTGTTTCTTTTAATAAGCCAAACTTGTTAAGTTGGCTAAAATCTCTTGCTTCAACATTCAAATTTGCTAGCACTTTCTTACATGTTTCTGGCATAAATGCACTAAGCATGCTTGTACCAATAATTATTGTTTCGGTTAAATTGTAAAGCACTGTTTCTAATCTTGCTTTTTGGCTTTCGTCTTTTGCCAATTTCCAAGGTTCTGTTTCGTCAATATATTTGTTTGCTCGTTTAAATACAGCAAAAATTTCCGACAATGCATCAGCAATTTTTAGGTCGTCCATTTTCTTGCAAACCTTATCATATGCACCTGTTACCACCTCAATAAGGCTATCATCAACCTCAGTCTTAACTCCGCCATTTTTCACAACTCCACCAAAGTATTTATTGCTCATTGCAATTGTACGGCTAACAAGATTTCCGTAAATATTTGCCAGGTCGGTATTGGTGCGGTCGGTGATTAAATCCCAACCAACCATTCCGTCATCTGCAAGCCCCATTTCACTTAAAACATAATATCTAACAGCATCCACCCCAAAAACATCGGCAAGGTCGTCAAAGTACAAAACATTGCCTTTCGATTTACTCATTTTTTCGCCGTTTTGCAACAACCAACCATGGCCGTAAATCTTTTTAGGAAGTGGAAGCCCTAATGCCATAAGCATAATTGGCCAGTAAATAATATGGAATCTAATAATGTCTTTGCCTACAATGTGAATATCAGCAGGCCAAAATTCTTTAAATTTAGGGTCGCTATTTCCGTCTAAATCATATCCCAAACCTGTAATATAATTTGTAAGTGCATCAATCCACACATACACAACATGTTTTGGGTCAAAATCAACTGGCACACCCCACTTAAATGTGGTTCTGCTTACACATAAATCTTGCAAGCCATTTTTAATAAAGTTGTTAACCATTTCAGTTTTTCTTGTAGCAGGAACTACAAAATCTGGGTGTTCGTCATAATACTTTAAAAGCCTATCAACATAGTTACTCATTTTAAAGAAATAACATTCTTCACGTTGTTTTTTTACTTCCCTACCACAGTCTGGACATTTGCCATCTTTAAGTTGGGAATCAGTCCAAAAAGATTCACAAGGTGTGCAGTACCAACCTTCATAGTGACCTTTATAGATATCGCCTTGGTCATATAATTTTTTAAAAATCTTTTGAACTTGTCTTTCGTGATATGGGTCAGTTGTACGAATAAACTTATCGTAACTTACATTAGCTTTATCCCAAATTCCCTTAATAATACCAGCAATATCATCAACAAATTGTTTAGGTGACATTCCTTTCTTAACTGCCTTTTCTTCTATTTTTTGTCCGTGTTCGTCAGTACCTGTTTGAAAGAAAACATTGTAGCCCTGAAGACGTTTAAATCTTGCAATAGCATCTGCAAAAATAGCCTCATATGTGTTACCAATATGTGGTTTGCCAGATGTGTAAGCAATAGCAGTTGTAATGTAATAATTTTTATTCATTTTATCACCCCTTATAGTCATAAGATATTCTAGCACAAAAAAACATCTATGTAAAGAAATAAAAAAGCCAAAAATCTATTAAAATTGGGCTATTTTTTAACAATTAAGGGGACAAGCATGAATATTATTTGGATTTCAATTTTGGTTGTGGGTCTAGGACTACTACTTCTTAACAACCCCGAACTAGCATTTTTAAGTATACAACATGGTAGTGAAAAAGCAATTGCACTTTGCCTAAAACTATGGGCAATATATGCAATATGGCTGGGGCTTCTTAACATTTTAGAAACAACAAAACTTGATAAAAAAATAGCAAAAACGTTAAATCCCGTTATTAAGTTTTTAGTTGGCGAAACCGATGAATACACAAAAAATCAAATTGCCATTAATCTTACAAGCAATCTGCTTGGAATGGGAAACGCATGCACACCCAGTGGAATTAATGGAATGGCAGGACTAAGCAAGGGGCAAAAGTATATTACAAATAGCATGGCAATGTTTATGATACTTAATGTGACAAGCCTTCAACTTGTACCAACCACTGTGATAAGCCTTCGAATAACACACGGTTCAAACTCTCCTGCCAACATACTTCTTCCCACCCTAATTGCAACCATAGCCAGCACACTTACTGGAATACTATTAGTAAAACTTTGTAAAAAACTATTTAAGGACAAGTCGGAATGAGTTCATATGTAATACCAATTTTTATAATTTTGCTACTGCTTTACTGCATGTTTAAAAAGATAAATGCCTACGACTCATTTGTAAAAGGAAGCAAAACATCATTTGACCTAATACTAACTAGCCTACCATACATTGTTGCAATTTTTATAGCACTAGAAGTTTTTTCAAACTCTGGACTAAGCGATTTTATTGCAACAATCCTAAATCCATTTTTAAGAGTGCTTGGCATTCCAAACGAACTTACAGAAATGATTTTAATTAAACCTTTTAGTGGGTGTGGAAGTCTTGCCGTGCTTGAAAACATTTTCACAAAATACGGAGTTGATAGTTATCTTGCAAGAGCCGGCTGTGCAATAGCAGGCAGTAGCGAAGCGATATTTTACATAACAGCAGTATACTTTTCTAAAACAAATGTTAAGCATTTTAGATATGCAATTCCTGTTGCTTTGATTGCAAATTTAATGGGTGCAGTTGTTGGTTGTTTTATTTGCAGGTTTATATAAAAAACACTCGTATTAATTTTACGAGTGTTTTTATTATTGTCAAAAACCTTATACTTTTTGACAATATACTGTTATTTATTGTATTAAATATTATTGTTTTTGTGCAATAGCTTTTATATACATAATCTCAAAATTTTATGCATTATTTATATACTATTTATTATTTTAAAAACAATATTTTAGACACTTGACTAAAATTGATTACAGTGTTATTATAGTAGCGAAAAATAAAACTTGCTTATGCAGATTTTTAGTACGTGTTCAAAATTAAACATTGAATAAATGGTGTGTATAAGTTTTTAAGGAGAAATTATGAAAGCGACTTATAAAAATGCACTTAGAAGCAAACAACTTATTAGACAAGCCCTTATCGCCCTACTAGACAAGAAAGGTTCGATGAGTGAAGTAACAGTGTCTGACATATGCCACGAAGCAAACATAAATCGTGGGACTTTTTACAATCATTACGGCAACACTACCGATGTTTTGGAAGAGATTAAAGACGAACTTATGGCAAAACTAACAAGCAGCCTGAAAGCTTGCGCCGAAAAGAATTCAGTTGACGTTTTTGTAGATACAGCCCTAGAACATATTGAGAAAAATGATAAAGAATATCGCAAAATAATAAAAATTATACCTATGAGTGTTATTGATAAATTAAAACAAGAATTTGTAAAGCAAGTAACAAGCCTTCGTGTGGGTGTTGATGAAATTACTTCATATTTTATAGTAAATGCCATTGCTGGATTTTATATCGACTTTTTAAAGGGAAACATTAGCACCACTTATGCAAAAATAAATGAAAAAACAAAAGAATTTATAAAGAAAAATCTTATATAAAAAATAAAACCTTAGACCAAGATTTAGTACTTTTGAAACTAGCAGAATAAAAAAAGGAATAATGCAGATTTAATACACTGTTCCTTTTTTGATAGATTTAAAATTCATTAACTAGTGAAATGTATTTTTTGCTTTAATTATTTTAACAGATCTAATAAAATGCTTTTTACTCTTGGCATAAAAACATTGTATATATTCACAAGTTCGTTTGCTACCTTTTCTACATCAAGTTTTCCTTCTTCGCAAAGCTTAAGCAGTTTAGTTTTAAAATCAAAAGCTGTCGTCATGTGTTCGTCCACAAAATGCTGATGAACTACAATTTTTGTTCTGTCATTTGTTTTGACTGAACTCAACGAATCAAAATCCCTTATGTCTTTGCCTGTCAAATCATAAAACTCGTTGTAAGCTTTTACACTCGCTAAATGTTTTGGAAATTTTGATAAAACCCACTCATCGTGGCTTGCTCTGTCAAATATCCACTTGTTCGCAACTGTTGGATTATGAACCATTGCTTGAGTATAATCAAGTAGCATCTTGCACCAAGTATCATAATCCTTATGTTCTGTGTGTATTAATGTTGAGCTAAAAAAGTGCAAAAAATTATTATATATATTTTTAAATATATATAAATTTATTGTAGATCATTTTGAGATTTTAACAAAAAATAGTATTATATTAAAAAAGGCGAAGTTGAAAAATGAAAAATAAAAAGTTTGGAGTGTGAACTGTGAAAAATTTAACGGAGTCCGACAAGAACTATTTTCTAACTAGAGGTGTCCTTACTTATCCATTTGTTTCAAATGAATATGTTTTGGAAAAGGTTTTGTGTGATTATAACGCAAAACTTGCAAAAGGAATTAAAACAACTAAAATCGAGAGTTTATTCAATTGGATAAACAAGTCTGTTAAGTTTGGAGATAACGAATTTAATAATAAATTTAGATTTCAAAGAACTGCTGAAGAAATTTGGAACAGCAAAATAATGACAGGTTGCACAGATTACGCTACAGTTTTCGCAACATTTGCTAGGCAAATTGGCATTCCAACAACAATTTTGCACACAGCGGAAAAAAGTTGGGTGGATCAAGTTCAGCAAAATAATGATTATTCTCATCACGCAGGACATTCTTTTTGTGAATGCTTTTATGATGGAAAATGGATTTTGGTTGATCCTACCTGTAGAGAAATAGAAAAAGAATATAATCCAAACTTATTAAAACTTAGTTATAAGGTGGGCGGAAGCTCTACATTTATACCTTATCAAAGGGGACTTGATTTGGGCAAAAAACAAACGACTAAAGAACATAATAAGTATATGGACGAGATTTGTAAAACTTTGTAAATTTTGATTTTTACAAAACAAAGAATTGTAATAAAAAGAATACAAAAAGCGAAAGTGTTGGTAAACATAACACACTTTCGCTTTTTGCTGTTATTTTTTTCTCTTTCTTATTATGGTAAACAAATATTCTTTGTTGTCAAGGTTAAGGTGTATGTCGCTATTGGCGACAATCCTTGACAACATCAGTAATATTTGTTTCTTTTTCAGTTAATAGAGAGAAAAACACCCTAATCATTTGTAGATTAAAGTGCTTATATTCCGCTAGTTTCAAACAGTGTTGACCAATAATCTAAGGTTTTTTATTTGTTTTTAATATTAATTATTAATATTATTTGTATATGTTACAGTATATGTTGTGCCCGCTATTTTTTCAGCATAAACCGTAACACTATATAAGTTGTC
Organism: uncultured Clostridia bacterium; assembly: GCA_934754495.1. Taxonomy (GTDB): domain Bacteria; phylum Bacillota; class Clostridia; order Christensenellales; family UBA1242; genus UBA11490. The sequence goes on along the minus strand of CAKVHW010000003.1, from coordinate 40,120 downwards.
TAAGTTTTTTTCGCTGATCGGTATTGTAAGGGCAATATCATAACCATCTACTGTAAAATAATTATTCTCACCTGTAATGTATTGAAGAATATCTACAATTGTTGCGTTTTCCGTGTCACCATTTTTCGCAATAACTATATATCTGCTCCTATTTTCATTGCCACCCATATAAAACTCTATGCCAACATCACCAGGCATGGTTTCATCATGCTCTGCATAATAAACACCTTCTACCGGACTATAAAAGTAACTTGCACCCCTAATCTTTGCATCATCTGCTACACCAATAATTTTTGTAAGCTTTGTTTCATCTGTTACAACAACATTTTTTATTTCTATATTGTATTGAGAAATACATCTGATTACTTCATAAGAATAATTATCATATCCAGCATTATATTCAAGATATTCAATTGGAAGTTTGCTTGTAAATACTATCCAGTGAGTACCGGTTTTAGGAACTAGCGAACCATTGATATAAAGTACTGCATTCTCTACATCAATACCCTCTTTTTCCACCAATCTAATCAATATTTTTGCATTAACATCAGTTCTAATTGCAGAATTCAAATCTACATCAGTTGATGTAATTTCTAAAATAGACCCCTCATTGTGATTAAATTCTATAGCAGAAATTTGCAATCCTTCAGGATTAATTATTAATGTGTTTTGATTTTTGATTGACTGTATATTTGTACTACTATCATACATTAAATTAGTTATTCTATATCCATTTCTTTCTTCAGTCCAATTACTCATTAAGGATGCATTTTCAAAAACTTCAAATGTATTATAATAGCCAATTTTTTTGTTACATGCAAGCAACAAGTCACGCTCTCTAATCTCACTAAAGGTGATTCCAATAGACCAATCATTTTCTATATACTCTAAAAGAGATTTTTCACTTGAAAAATAAAAATCATTCAAAATTGTTTTTTGCTCATTAGTTAGTGTAGCATTATCTTTAATTGCAAATTTAAAGTTTAAAGTTTTTTCCTTGCACTCAACTGTAAATTGAGTGTTTGCTTTTAGAACATAACTAAACGAACCAACAACCTGTTCGCCAAAGTTGTTTACCACTGTATCATTATTATAATCCCCAGCTTTAGTCCAAGTTATTTCAGTTCCATTTGCAAAAACCTTTAGTGTATCAGCATCATAGCTATCGTCCAGCACAATATCGTAACTTACTTCGGTATTTAGTAATTCACTATCCAACATAAGTTCGTTGTACAAGTAATTGGTACCGTTATGTGAGAAAGTACCCTTTTTAATAATTTTACAATACAACTGATTTTGTGCAAGAACTTCGACTCTCTTTTCTTCGCCACAGCCTGCAAGAGCAAAACAAGGCAACATCAACGCTAAAATGGCGAAAATGTAAAATATTTTTTTCTTCATTATTCAATTCTCCTTTATAAATAATACCATAGCTTTTGTTTTTTTACAAAATAAATAAAATACAATTTTTACTTTATTTTTATGCGTTATTAAAGTTTTTATTTTGATAAAAATATAGTCCGGTGATATAATTATAAAAAATTTTTAAGGAGATAAATTATGCAATTAGTAATTATGGCTGCCGGAATGGGTAGTCGTTTTGGTGGACTAAAACAACTTGAACCAATTGACCAAAATGGCAATTTTATTATAGATTACTCTATTTACGATGCTATTAGATGTGGGTTTAACAAAGTAACATTTATTATTAAGGAAGAACATTATGATGCTTTTAGGGAAACCATTGGTAGGCGTGTAGAAAAGCAAATAAAAACCACTTATGTTTTTCAAAACAACAAAAACGTGCCATCACAATACTCTATTCCTGCAGACAGAACAAAACCACTAGGCACTGCGCATGCAATATTATGTGCAAAGCCTGTTATCACCGATGATTTTGCAGTAATTAATGCAGACGATTTTTACGGCTACGATGCATTCAAAACAGCCAGCGATTTCTTGAAAACCAACAAGGATACCACAAAATACTGCGTAATTGGTTATGAAGCCATAAACACAATTGGTGAAAGTGGAAGTGTAAAGCGAGGCATATGTGATTACACAAATGGAAAACTTAAAAATATTGACGAATCAAGCATTAGAAAAGACGGCAACAGACTATTCGCCAAAACAATTGACATAGATAATGCAATAGAACACGAAATTAAGCCAGATACACTTGTTTCAATGAACATGTTTGGATTCCCAAAAGAATTTTTGAATTATTTGGACGAAAAATTTTTGAATTTCTTAAACATTAACAAAGACAACTTAAAGTCTTGTGAGTGCTATCTGCCACTTGTTGTTAGTGAGTTAATAGCCGAAGAAAAAGCAAGCGTAGAAGTACTAAGAACCAGTGCCGTATGGTACGGAATGACCTATAAAGAAGATAAGGCTGGAGTTGTAAATTCAATTAAAGCCCTTGTAAACAAAGGCGAATATCCTACTAGTCTTTGGAACTAACTCTTTAGATATAATAACCAAAAACATAATAGTCAAACCAATAAATTGTGTGGTTTGACTGTTTTTTTATTAAATCATTTGTAGCAATTTCACATTTTTTGCTATAATATGCATAAATACAAAGGGAGGAATAAAATGTATGAAAAAATTTAGAAATGCAATGGTCGCAATCTGTTTATTGATTTGCGCATTTGCACTTACTGCTTGCGGTGGTGGACAATTAAGCACCGAAGCTGGTGTATCTAAAAAGGGCTTTGTTGCTGCTAGCAAATCTGATTACACAGAATTTCAAACAGCTACCACACCTGATGTTAGCGAAATTAAGTCAATGAAGACTACTACTGTAATAAGACTTACATCGGGCAAAACCGTAATTAGAGAAGCAGTAATTACAGCTATTGTCTCTGTTACCGAAACAGGTAATGTTGATGGTATTGCTTTAAAATTTGGAAGCAAAAAAGCTGATGAAAATGCAACTATTGAGGCTTATTACACAGAAGGATATAGCTACTTTAAGATTGTTAAAGGCAAAGAAACCAAAAAGTATAAAGTAGCAACAATCGACATATCAACATCAGAATTTACCGAGTTATTAGAGACTGTTGATCTAGAACAACTAGTTAAAGATTTCTTAACAGCACTTAATTCTGTAGGAGATGTAAACACAGAAGGTATCACTTTTGAAAAAGCTGGTAAAGGCGACAATAGAAGATTTCACGTTGGAATTAATGATGAAAAAACCAAAACAACATCTGATACATATGTAGAATTCCAAGGTAATAAACTTGTTGGTATTGAATCAGAAACAACATCTGAAAGCGAATACCTAGGCGGTTTAATGTATGCAAAAGTTGCCGTTAACAAATTTACAGGCAATATCAAATTCCCTTCACTTAAAGGCTATGAGGAAATCACAGCCGATGCTCTTGATAAAATTATGAATGGATTCATTGGTGCATAGTTTTTAACAATATTAAAAATAAAAAAGTCCTATCATTTCGATAGGATTTTTTTGTACCCCTCAACTCACAAATATTATTACACAAAAAATATCACAATTTAAGTTGATATTTCTTAAAAATTGGTGTTTTTGTAGGTGTTATTTGCAAGAATCAACAACAAACAGGGCCCTTCACATCGATATTTATTTCGCTTACTGGCATATTTGCAGGTATTTTTATGCCAATAGAAAGTTTTACTGGTGGATTTAAAAAATTTATAAACTTTTTACCATTTTGCCACACAACCGAAATTGCTAGCCAATTATTTTATACTGGTGCAAAATGCTTTTATCCACACATTTTATATATTATTATTTACACTGTAATTATTTGGCTAGCGATTTTAACTATAATTTATGCTAGAGAAAAAAGATAATAAGACGTTTTACTTATTATCTTTTTCTTTTATATATTTTAATCTTAATTATATGCGAGATTATTGGCACACAACCAATTACAATCACACCAACAACCAAACCAACTTTTTCTGGCACACTAAGTTGTTTTTTATTGGTGTCTTTTTCTTCTTCATTAGGCGTTTCAGGCTCCGGTGTGGGTGTGGGATTTTCAGGTTCTGTAGGGCCTGGTTCTACGGCTTTTTCTATTGTGAAATATTTAGTTATTGTTCCACTATACTCCCCTATGCCTGTAATTTCAACACTGGCAAGCCCAACATTAATATTGTTGTGATATTTTACCGTGTAATCAACATTTTCAACCAAAGTTTTTCCATTGCAAACCACAACAACATTAGGTTTTAATTCACCGCCAGTGAATGTCATTTTTTCTTGAATTGTAACATCATTATCCACTATATTTGTAGTGTTTTCATCAGCCAAAACCGTAAAAGCTTTAATTCGAGCGCTATATCTTACTTTAGACCACGAAGACCCATACTTATACGATTGCCCGCCATCATCAAGTGAAAATCTTAAATATGGTGATGTTTTTCCATCGGCACTTGATACATTTACAACAATTGCATAATATGTTCCCTTTTCAATTTTTGCCATGTTGTCAAGTTCAACCGTATTATATCCATTATATTCAAAAATTCTTTCGCCACTTGCTGATAATGTTCCGCTATATGGGTCGGTTTTGTCTGTTAAGTTTGTGTATACTTCAACCCTACATTTTACATTTGTGCCTTGAGCGGAAACATTTACGGCTTTTACGTATTCGGCCTTACCTTCGCCAGCCTTTTTCGCTTCAAAAACATTTGCAACTCGAGTGCCGTTTATTAATTCATTCAACGAATCATCTACGGAATTGTCATAGAAATAATTATAATTATATTTTTCTTTTTCAGCATACTGAAAAGCCCAAACTTGGCTACCAGTGTTGTCATATGACATGTAAAAATATGGTTTTGAAGAATAACTGTTTTTTATTAACCACCCGCCATTTTGAGTCGCACCATTTGGAACGAATTTATTCGCATTAATTGTGTCGTCCCATCCTATTATTGTACATGCATGCGCAACTCCATAGTCGGTTTCATTTTTAGGGTTGTAATAATCAACTTCTCGTACATTATTATATGAAAATGTTACGGCGCCATATGTTGCGACCGCACGTTTTAATTCTGCTATTCGCTCTGAGCCTGTTTTCCCGCTATCTATAAGCACCGCATTTTCTAAACGATAATTTGCGTTTACGTAAGGATCGGCATTACTAGACAAATTACTACTAATTGGGCCACACCACTGCGACAGCAAAAATGCCGAATATGCCGGATTACCTGCAGTAGCCGTCCACGACTTTCCAGTATACTCTCCTACGGTGTTGTTAAGCGGATCTGCATCTCTATTGTGTCTTCTGTAAGCAATTTGTTCTGGAAGTAGATTAAGAGTATCGCTTGTTACACCACTTAGTCCGCTTCTTAAAATTGATGATTCTGATGCATTTATACTTGCATAAGCCCAGCAAATGTTTTTAGAACCCTGATCTTTAACCGCCGTAACAATCCCATAATTTCTTCCATCAAATTGTGAAAGTGCAACAATTTCATCAATACTCATATTTTGCAAACTACTGCCAGTCTTTTTCTCATCTGCCCTAACAATAGTAAAATAATGCGGACAAGAAAACATGACAATAACTGCCAATAGAAAGAATATTAAATTATACTTTAATCTTATATTTTTCACAAAACACCTTATTTTAATTGTAGACTATCATACACCAACCAAATCTGTCAAATAAAAAACACCCTATAAAATAGAGTGTCTTTTATTCACATGTATTATTTTTCTTGGTCTTTATCTTTATTGCAACCGCAATCGCCCTTGGCTGCCATTAAAACGCCTACACTGGTTAAAACAACACCTGACAATGCAAATGCAATGTAACCAATATTGTTAAATGCAACGCCCATTAAAGCACCATCAAATTCTGGTTCCCAAGCAATTCCACGTAAGATGCTTCCAACCAAAATCATTGCCAAGCTTATAAATAAAACAGCTGCTGAAATTTTGATTAATTTCTTCATAACATTCTCCTTGTTTTTTTAAATTATATTTTAATGTTTATGTAATGTCAAATCTTTTTGTTACTTTATTTTTTAAAATATTACTCCGGACTATATAGCAATTGGCTTGAATAATTTGGTTCCATAGTAAGGTTCACTCCTAGTGCCGATAGTGTATTTTGATCGGAAGAACCTATCATAGATGACGAATGAGCTTCACAATCCTTAAGATCGTCAAGTTTATTTAATGCTATGTTTGCAATTGGATTTGTTGAGGTGCTAATAGAAAGCAACATTAATACGTCTTTAATTGAAAGTTGTGCTTTCTTTAATTTTAGTCTATTTCTCTTTAATTCCAGTACAGGTTCTAAAAGATGCTTTGGAATAAGTTCTAATTTGTCATCAATTTTTGCAAGATATTTCACAGCATTAAGCACACATGCACATGCAGCAGTCATAAGGTCTTTTTGTCTACCTGTAACGATATGCCCATCACCTAGTTGCAATGCAACAACAGGGGCATGCATTTCGTGTTGCTTTTCTTTTGCAACCACCACAACCTTACGTGACAACGGATCAATATTAAACTCGCCCATAAGATATTCAATGCGTTTAACAGTATCTATAGATGTTGTACCCTTTTTATACTCGCACTGGGCCTTATAATAACGCCTTATTATTTCTTCAATACTGGCTTTTCTGACAATATCATCATTGCTTATGGCAAAACCAACCATGTTTACACCCATATCTGTAGGAGATTGATATATTTTATCATCACCAGTAATACGGCTCAGTACATTTCTAACAATAGGAAAAACTTCCAAATCCCTATTATAATTTACAGCTGGCACGCCATATGCATTAAAGTGAAAGTTGTCAATCATATTAACATCTTTTAAATCAGCAGTTGCCGCTTCATAGGCTACATTTACTGGGTGTTTTAAGTCCAAATTCCATACAGGAAATGTTTCAAACTTAGCATATCCTGCTTTCACCCCTCTCTTGTATTCATGATAAAGTTGAGAAAGACATGTTGCCATTTTACCACTTCCAGGTCCCGGTGCCGTAACAACTACAAGAGGCTTTGATGTTTCAATATAGGGATTAGCACCATACCCTTCATCGCTCACAATTGTATTAATATCGGTTGGATATCCTTTGGTAAATCTATGAAAATATACTTTTTCGTTTCGCCTTAACAGCCTATTAGCAAAAGTCTTTGCCATAGGTTGGTCATTAAACAATGTAATTACAATGCCACTTACTGTAAGACCTTCACCACGCAAGCAATCAATTTGCCTTAATACATCCATATCATATGTTATTGAAAAATCTGCCCTTATTTTGTTACGTTCTATATCATTAGCATTAATTACAAATATGATTTCGCATTTATCTTTTAACTTCTTTAAAATTTTTACCTTAGCATCTGGTTCAAATCCTGGCAAAACTCTTGACGCATGCATATCATCAAACAACTTACCGCCAAACTCCAAATAAAGCTTATTGTTAAACTTATCAATCCTTTTTAAAATATTCTCCGTTTGAAGTTTTAAATACTTCTCATTATCAAAACCACGTTCCATAAATTTTCTCCTTCGTTATTTTGTTTGGTTTTATCAATATTTTTTTGTTGATAATTTATAAAATATTATCAGCACCCCTATCAAGTCTTACCATCGTTTTTTTTACGTTTTTTAAACAACTTAAAAAAATCAGCCTAATAGAAAATATAAAAAACAACCCCATCTATTTGAAGGGGTTGAAAAAGTTTTAGTAATTAATTACATTAAGTTCAAAATATGCTTGTGGGTGGTTGCAAACTGGGCAAATTTCAGGGGCAGAAGTGCCTACAACTATATGCCCACAGTTTCTGCATTCCCAAATTTTAACAGAAGATTTTTTAAACACTTCTTTGTTTTCAATATTTTTTAGCAATGCTCTATATCTTTCTTCATGACGTTTTTCAATTTCGCCTACAAGTTTAAATTTAGCAGCCAATTCTGGGAAACCTTCTTCCATTGCTGTTTTGGCAAATTCAGCATACATATCTGTCCACTCATAATTTTCACCATCTGCAGCAGCTTTTAAGTTATCTTTTGTATCTCCAATTCCTGCAAGTTCTTTAAACCAAAGTTTTGCATGTTCTTTTTCATTTTCTGCAGTTTTCAAAAATAATTCAGCAATTTGTTCAAAGCCTTCCTTCTTAGCAACTGAAGCAAAATATGTGTACTTATTTCTTGCCTGGCTTTCACCTGCAAATGCTGTTTCAAGATTTTTTTCTGTCTTTGTTCCTGTGTATTTTGTTTTAGTCATTTGTATTTCCTCCCTTATTTACTATTTTGATTTTAATATTTTATTAGTAATTTGTCAAAATAAAATACATACAAAATTTTGTAAAAACTCCCAATTTTTTTAAATCCATATAGTTCTTAACTCTTAATAGTATTAAACATTAAAATAACCAATGCAACACACCATCACACAAAGCTAGTCATTGTTGGATAATTTACAAACACACTTCAATCTTACAAAGCAAACGCATCATTAATTTAACAATAATTACATATGTATATTTATGACTTATTGTCAACAACAATAGTATTTATGACAATAATACAATAAATATAGCCAAGAACATATTATTTAATTGTTCTCGGCTATTATTTAATTAATTAAGTTAAGCAATTCTTACTACAGTCAAGTATGCGCTTGGTGCCCCTGTTCCACTTAGAGTATTGCTTGTTGTTACAGTTGGTAAAATGGTAATTACATCATTGGCTGAAAGATTTAAAACATAAGTTCCACTATTAGGTGCTGTTGCACTCAATGTTCTTTGAGTGTTTGCATTACCTGTTCCATTAATGGCTATTTGAACATTGTCTGTAGCTGCCGCACCAGTATAAGTGTTTACACCATAATTAACTAGATATGTTCCAGCATTAGGTACAGTGATTGAATTAGTTCCAGCAGTTAAACCATTGTTTGTTGCAACCGTAGAAAGTGTTAAAGCTGTGCCACTCGTTACTGTTTGTGCCGCAGTATCAACCAGTGTCGCATTTTCATTAAGCAATGTTGGTGTTTCACCGGCAGGTCCTGTTGGTCCTGTTGGTCCTGTTGGACCTGTTGGACCAGCAACACCTTGAATTCCTTGTGGACCTATTGCTCCGGTAGCCCCTGTTTCACCCTGTATACCTTGTGGCCCAGTTGCCCCAGTAGCCCCTGTCACACCTTGAACACCTTGAACACCTTGCAATCCTTGAATACCTTGTGCCCCTGTCGCACCAGTAGGACCCGTAGGACCTGTAATCCCTTGAATGCCTTGTGGACCAGCTGGGCCGATTGGACCCATTGGACCGATTGGGCCGGCTGGACCTGTTGGTCCTACACCAGCAGTAGTGTATCTAATTGGTTGAACAAATCCCCCACAACTTTCACGCCAAACGTTGTTGTTTCCACAACATGTCATATGATAACCTCCTTATTTTAGTGTTATCACTTTCATACTATTCTTTTACAACATTTTTTGACACACTAAATCACAAAACTTTTAAATTATGATTTGACTAAACAACATAAAGAATGTATAATTTACTAAATTATCAAATAGTTCAGTTTTGCGGGTGTAACTTAATGGCAGAGTTCTAGCTTCCCAAGCTAGCTACGTGGGTTCGATTCCCATCACCCGCTCCAATATTATTGTAAATTATAAATGAAAAAAATTTTTTTATTTTAGAAAATTTTTTAAATCTTTATATATACAATTATATTAACATACAAAAGGAGAAATAAAAAATTGAAAAAAACACTATCAAATTTAATTATAGCAATAATTCTAATTATTCCCACATTTATTCTTTGCTCATGCAAAAATGACAATCCTGGCGGTAATAGAAAAACAGATCTTCACGATAGTACAAAATGGTTTACCGAAGCCGAATTGTCTGATGTTGGTTTATCCGGTTTAAGTGCACCTTCTGGGCTTACGGGAGATATGAACTCTAGCGTTTTTTGGTTTAATGACGGCTATTCATTTTCTCAACCATGTGAAAATGAAAACATCTTAGACCAAAATGCCGAAACTTATTTAAATTATTTTAAAACAAACTACAACGGATATTTTGGAGTTGCAAATAGTTATATGTCATCTTCAGATGCCTTCTACTATAAAATAACACAAAAAGAAAACATCGCCGATTACTTTAGCAACAACCCTAGCAATCTTTACAAGTTTTATTACGTAACAAACACAGCAACAAATGACGAGGGTTATTTTGTAAAAGACTCTGTTTATACTTTTGAAATTCGTTATGAGTTTGACACTTCAACGAATCAGTACCTATTTAAAATATTTATAGAAAAAGCTGACTTTTCTCGCAACAACGTGTATTCATATTACTACAAAATGAACTAAATATAAAAAAGGTTTTCATAAGAAAACCTTTTTTATTTAATTTTTAAAATCGCCAATGTTTCTACATGACAGGTTTGCGGAAACATATCATATGGTGTAATACTTACAATATCATATTTTCCTTTTAAAACATTTAAATCTCTGGCAAGAGTACTAGGATTACATGAAATGTACACTATTTTATCTGGTATGGACTTTAAAATTGTTTCAAGAACCTTTCCGTCACACCCTTTTCTAGGCGGGTCAAGAACCAACGTGTATTTATCAAGTTTGTTTGCAAGTTTTGGTAATTCTATTGCTGTATCACCACAAATATTTTTAAGATTTTTAATATCATTTACTTTTACAAGTTCATCAGCACTTTTTACCGCATCATCAACAATTTCAATTCCATACACTTGTTTTGCTTGCTTAGAAAGAATTGCCGAAAGAAGCCCCGCTCCACTGTATGCATCAACAACCACACCACCGCCAATCTCACTAAGCACTGCATCATACATTTTATGCTTTATGTTGTTGTTTACCTGCATAAAACTAGCATTTGTTATTTCATACTTTACACCATATTCTTCACACTTAATTGACTTTAAACCATAAATATGTTTAAAGCGGTTTGTTAAAATAACATTATTTTTTAAAGTGTTAATATTTATATTTAATCCAAAATTATTGAATTTTGTTTTTAACATCTCCACCAAATCTTTTGCATTTGAAAGATTATTTCCATTTACCACTATCGTAAACAAATATTGATTATCAAAACACCTTGCAACAATATGCTTTATTAATCCACTTCCACTAGCATCAGAATAAACAGATATGTTGTATTTTAAAATAAAGTCATTAATTATGGTTATTAAATCATTTGCCCAATGCTCTTGAATTAAGCAGTCATCAATATCTATTATATTATGAGAATTAGTTCTAAACATTCCCACTCTTTTGGTTGTAGGGTTTACAGGAAGAGCTAATTTGTTTCTATAACCATACATATTGTCACAAGATACGCATTTATTGACAGTATTCAACAACTTTCCTATATTGGTTATTGCATTTTGAACAAGAGTTGTTTTAAAACTAAGTTGTTTTTCATATAATATATGTTGCACCTGACACCCACCACATTTACCGAAATACGGGCATTTAGGAGTAATACGATAATCACTTTGTTTTATTACTTCAAGCGGTTTACAAATATATGCTTTTTGTTTTGTATTGATTACTTGAACCTTTACTTCTTCACCTACAATAGTGTTTGGAACAAACAACACAACACCATCGTGTTTTGCTATCCCTTCCAAATTACACCCCATATCTATAATTTTCACATCTAAAATGTCGTTTTTGTTAATCATAATTCACCTATTTTAATAATTATATCACAAAAATAAAAATTTTTACAACTTATTAAGTTGTAATAGTTTTGGGAGTGTCAAACTTGAAAATTTTTTCATAAAATGCATTGACAAACAAATTTTATAGTGATAACCTAAAAATGTTAAAAGATTGAATTTTTGCAAATAAAATAAGGAGGAAAACGAAAATGAGCAATTTTGCAATTTTATTTAACAACTTAATAATTGTTCATTCTTTGGATTTCTAATTAGCCAATTTTTTATCTTGCAGTAAGATACATGCTAAGTTTTTTAAATCCCTAGAATGAATATCTGGGGATTTTTTTCGTCCCCTAAAAAATAAATTTTAGGAGAATATTATGAAAGCAAATAAAAAATTTAGTATGCTAAACTATTTCAAAGAGAAAAAGTTTACAACATTTTTATATGTGTTTTTCACCGCTCTATCCTATACACTTAGTATTTTAGCCACCTACAAGATTGCACAGTTTTTAGAATTAATATCTGCCAATGATTATCACAATGCAACAATTTGCTTTTTGATTACTGCCATTTGCATTGTGTGTAGCAGAATTGCCATTTGGCTAAGTTGTGTGTATTTTTACAACATCGGATCATATCTTAGCACATCTGTAAAAAAAGATTTGTTAGATAGGTGCATCAACTTTAGTTCACAAAGTTTTAATAAAATTCCGTCTGGCAAACTTAACACTAGAATTGTTAGCGACCCGGAAAACATTGTGTGGGCAATGGACGGATTAGTAGAAGCCTTAGCTCAAGCAGTTAGCGGGGTTATTGCTGTAATATTTATAGCAACATATAACATTTGGATTGGTTTAATAATTGTTGTGACTATAGGATTATTAATACTTCTTGAGGCACACAAACAAAAACTTTGGACAAAAAACAACAAAGCTTTAAACAAAACGAATGAAAAACTTAGCACATATTCAAATGAAATTATTAGAAGCGAAAAAGACATAAAATCGCTCAACATGGAAAAAGCACTTGCTAAACAATCGGAAGACACATTAGCTGAATACAACAAAAATTTCCGTAAAAAATTCCACACCAACAGCAATTTATGGTGTTTAAGGTCCGGAATTGTTGATGTTGTTGTTATAGGAATCGTGTTTTTATCTATTGCGCTACTAAAAGGTGCATATATTGGAATTAGTGCATTTCTTTTTGTAATTTTGAATAAAGACAAAATTCAAGAAGTAATCTGGGCACTGGGTCAAATAACAGAAAACCTTAACACCTGCAAAATTGCCAGCAAACGAATTGGCGATCTTATGGATGAAAATAAATTTGAAACCGAAAAATTTGGCACAAAAACTCTTGAAAATTGTTCAGGTGAAATTACATTTAAAGATGTTTCGTTTAGTTATTTAGAACTTGACCAAGAAGATAATTACGATGACGACAAAAAGAAAACCGAAACAAAAGAGCCAAATAAAAAAGAAGTTTTCAAAAACTTTAATATGACAATTCCAGCAAACAAAACGGTTGCACTTGTTGGACGTAGCGGTTGTGGGAAAAGCACCATTTTAAATCTTATTCCAAAACTTTACACTGCCGACAGTGGCGAAGTGCTAATAGATGGCATAAATGTAAACGACCTAACACAAGATTCTATAAGGTCTAATATTAGTCTTGTTAGTCAATTTCCTTACATTTTTGACACAACAATTAAGAAAAACTTACTACTTGCAAAACCAGACGCAACTGACGAAGAAATTAATGACGTTGTGAAAAAAAGCAACATGGATTTCCTTACCGACATGCCAAAAGGGCTTGACACCAATGTTGGAGAAGGCGGTGTAAAACTAAGCGGTGGTCAAAAGCAAAGGCTTGCAATTGCACGTGCCCTGCTTAGAAACACAAAAATAATATTGTTTGATGAAAGCACCAGTAGCCTTGACAACTTTTCTCAAAATGAAATTAAAAAAAGCATAGATGCCCTATCTCACAATAGCACAGTTGTAATTGTTGCACATAGACTTTCAACAATTAAAAATGCTGATATTATATATTTTATAGATAATGGACAAATAGAAGCCTGCGGAACTTTTGACGAATTATTTGAAAGCAATGAAAAATTCCAAAAATTGTTTGTTGCCGAAAATATTTAATTACAACTGAATAATAAAAAAGAACCCTTAAAAACAACACTTTAAGCATTAATTTACTTAAATTTTAAGGGTTCTTTTTTTTATTTCAAAATAATTTGACTTAATAAAATTTACTTTAATTAGGTTTATTTTTCACATTATTGTAATGCTAAAACCATGCTATTTTATATTTAACACTTTATATTATTATTCAGTTCTAAGTGCTTTTACTGGGTCTTTTTTAGCTGCAGCAAGTGCCGGGAATAGCCCTGCAATTAGAGTAAGTACAACACTTATTCCTACCAAAATTAACACATTAGGAATTGTAAGGAATGCCATTGAAGTTGTGATAACTCCACCTGCAACCTTTTTAATAATAGCGCTTATAGGGAATGTAAGAATAAGACTTACAAGCACACCCCAAACACCAGAAATTAGTCCAACAGCAAAGGTTTCGGAATTAAATACACGTGTGATATCTTTCTTTCTTGCACCAATACTTCTTAACACCCCTATTTCCTTTGTACGTTCAATTACAGATGTGTAAGTAATTACACCAATCATTATGCTAGACACAACAAGTGAAATTGCCGAGAAAGCAATAAGAACATAGGACACAATGTTAATTAATGTTCCTAGGGTTTCAGTCAAAAATCCTGCCGAGTCATTAATAACAATTTTATTGTTTCTAACAGTGTCCATACTATTCCATTTATTAATGTAATTCACAACATCTTTTTTAGCATCAAATGATGCCGTGTACAAGAAAATACTATTAGGCACACTACTTGCACCCAACATTTGAAGAGCCATTTGCATTGCATCTTCCTTAGTTAATGTTGTGTTAAACTTCGATTTTACAATGCTCATAATACTAGCACATGTGTCATACTTAAAATACTCTTGTGGTGTTCCTGCTGGCATAAATGCGGATAGTTCACTAACTTCCAAATTAAATGGAATATATAGTTTGTCGTTCTCACCAAGTTTTAATGTTTCCTTTACAACCTTGCTTTGTAGTGCATCGGCTCTTAGATGTTCCGATAATTCCGGCAAGTACATAATACCAGAAGACAAAATACTGCTAGACGAATCTTCTTTTAATCTAAGCACACAAGTAATTTTTAATGTGTTGTCTGCCACACTATCATACAATGTGTTTGTTGTTGATTTGTCAGTTGGGTCGATAGTAAGCGGAGTAAATGTCATTTTACCTTCGCTATCAACTCCCTCAACAAAATAATCATCGTTGGTTAAAAAGCGGTATTCTTTACCCAAAAATTTATCTATTTCTACAATAGTTGTTTTGTCGGTTGGTGAAATTGTAACACCATTGCTTAGTCCAAGCCCTACTAGACTCTCATAGGCAATTGAGTTGTCCGACCCCAAAACAAGGGCTACTTCGTTTTTGTTTGTTGGGTAATATGCATTAGTTCCCAAAATGTCGTAGTTTTCTAAAATGTAATCCTTATTAGAAATACCTTCAAAGAAAGTGCTTGAAAGTGTCTTTCCGCTAGTACTACTTGTTGTAGTTTTGGTATTTACCTGCACAACATTACCATTAGATTTAGTTAGTATTTGCAAAGTTGTGGCATACGACATTTTAAAAGATGTAAGGTTTTTATTGTCACCCTTTTTATTATCTTCTTCAACGTACTTGTTTATATAGTCCACAAAATCCGAACTTAAAAAGTTGAAGTTTCCAAATTGGAACAACATGTTTGAAATGCTGTACACACTTGTTTGTGTATCACCATCTACCTTTTGTGACTTCTCTTCATTTTTAGAAAAATAATCAGTCAATGCATTATAATCAATTGCCACCGTTCCAACCGTTACTGGGTAGCCACTTAGGGTTTCCGACTGCATATTACTTACATATGCATTAAGCCCATTACTAACCGATAGTACAAGTGCAATACCAATTATGCCAATACTACCAGCAAATGCAGTAATTGCCGTTTTCCATTTTTTAGTAAAAAGATTTTTAATAGAAAGCGACATTGCAGTAAACACACTCATGGCACTTCGTATTTTTTTAGGCTTTTTATGTGGTTTTTCTTTCATTTGTGTTTCTTCCACATTCGCCACTTTCTCTTGTTCTTTTAGTTCTTCTTTGCTTGGCTCATATGGATTATTATCACCAATAATATTCCCGTCTAACACTTTAATAATTCTATCGGAATATTCTACTGCAAGGCTTTCGTTGTGAGTAACCATAACAACAAGGCAGTTTTTTGAAATCTCTTTTAGAATGTCCATTACTTGCACACTTGTTTCACTATCAAGTGCCCCTGTTGGCTCGTCTGCTAAAATAATTTTTGGATTGTTGACAATAGCACGAGCAATTGCAACCCTTTGCATCTGCCCACCACTTAATTGATTAGGACGTTTCTTTATTTGTTCTTTTAAGCCAACTCGTTCCAAAGCCTTAATTGCTCTTTCACGTTTTTCTTTTTTTGTAATACCTGCAATAGAAAGGGCAAGTTCTACATTTTCAAGCACACTAAGATGAGAAATAAGGTTGTAAGATTGAAAAACAAACCCAATATAGTGGTTTCTGTATGTATCCCAGTCCTTGTCTTTATAATTTTTTGTAGACACTCCATCAATAACAATATCACCAGAAGAATATTTATCTAATCCACCTACAATATTTAAAAGTGTGGTTTTACCACAACCAGAAGGACCTAAAATAGCAACAAATTCACTATCTCTAAAGTTTAAACTAACGCCTTTAAGTGCTTCAACAGTCGTATCACCCATTACATAATTTTTAACAATGTTTTTTAGTTCTATCATAAGCCAATTCCTTTTTCTACTACATTATTATATCAAAAAAATTTATTTTGTGTAACAAATAAGCACCTAAAAACAAGGTGCTTATTTGTGTAAAATTACAAAAATTGTTATACAACATTAAATTGACTATTGTATAGGTAATAATAAAAACCTTTTTTAGCAAGTAATTCTTTGTGTGTGCCCTGCTCTATAATTTGACCTTTTTTCATAACCAGAATTATGTCACTACCTACAATTGTAGATAGTCTATGTGCAACCATAAAGCAAGTTTTACCCTTCATAACAACATTAAATGCATTTTGAATTTCCATTTCAGCACGTGTATCAATGTTGCTCGTTGCTTCGTCCAAAATAAGTAGTTTTGGTTTTATTAAAATGATACGGGCAATACAAATCAATTGCTTTTGACCTTGTGAAATGTTGTCACCATTTTCATTGATAATAGTATTATAACCACGTTCCATTCTTTGAATAAAGTCATGAGCACCTGCAAGTTTTGCTGCTGCTTCAACTTCTTCTATTGTAGCACTTGGTCTACCAAATGCAATGTTGTCACGCACAGTTCCGCTAAACAACCAACTTTCCTGCAATACCATACCAAACTGACTTCTTAAGCTCTTTCTGGTAATAGAATTTATAGGTGTGTTGTTAAGTTTTATGTTGCCACCTGTCACATCGTAAAAACGCATTAATAGATTTATAAATGTGGTTTTACCGCACCCAGTTGGGCCTACAATAGCCACCTTTTGCCCTGGTTTTACTTGCAAGTTGAAATTTTCAATAAGTTTTTGTTTTGGTACATATGAAAAGCTTACATTTTCAATATTAACCGAACCATCACATTCTTCAAGGTCTGGCAAATTAGTATCATCTAGTTCGTTAGGCTCATCTAAAATGTCAAATACACGTGTACCTGATGCAAGTGCCGTTTGAACATCGGACACAACACTGCTAATATCACTAAATGGACTTGCAAATTTATCAGCATAGCTTAAAAATGATGAAATAACACCAACAGATAGCCCACCGTTTAATGCAAACATACAGCCAGCGAAGCCAACAACACAGTAGATTACTCCATTAATAAAGCGAGTTGCAGGGCCTGATAAGTTTCCGTAGTAATGAGAACTCACGCCACTTTCGTATAATACTTGGTTTTCTTTTTTAAAACCATCAAATGCACGTTCCTCATACGAAAAAGCCTTAACAACTTTTTGGTTGGTTATCATTTCTTCAACATATGCGCCCATGTCACCATACGCATCGGCATGTGCAATATACATCTTTTTACTTTTCTTAGCAATATATGCTGTTACAAAAATTGACAATGGAGAAATTGCAATAACAATTACAGCCATAATTGCATGAAGTCTAAACATAAAGTACATGTTTAAAACAATACTGCAGATTCCTGAAAAAACTGTAGTAATCCCTTCCAAAAAGCCATCTGTAATATTTTCAATATCGTTTACCATACGGCTTAAATAGTCACCACGTGGCATACGATCTAAAAAACTAAATGGTGTTTTTAAAATTTTATCAAAAACCTGAAGTCTAATCTTTTTAGATGCTCCATAACTTAGCCTATTTTCAAAAACTGTTGCTAGCCAATCAAAAAACGAGCTAAAAACAACACACACTATTAGGATTATAATATATTTAGTAAGCACAGCAAAATCTACCGCACCCTTCCCAACTATTACGTCAATTGCTTGACCTACAAGCATAGGAATTGCCGAGCCAAGAAACGAACTTATAAAGTACGATATAAGCGAGCCGTACAAAAACCATCTTAGTGGTTTTGCATAGGCAAATATTCTTTTAATTTCTTTTAAATTACTTCTCATATTATTTTGTTTGGCTGTCATAAATCTCTTTATACACCTCACATTTTTCAAGAAGTTCTGCGTGCTTACCTAATCCAACTACCGCACCTTTGTCTATGCACACAATAACATCGGCATCTTTTATACTAGTTACCCTTTGTGTAACTATAAAGATAGTTGCATTTTTAATACCATATTTAATTGTTTTTCTTAACTTTGCATCAGTGGCGAAGTCAAGAGCAGACGAACTATCATCTAAAATAAGTATTTCAGGATCAGAAACAAGTGCTCTGGCAATAGTAAGTCTTTGCCTTTGTCCACCGCTAAGATTTGAGCCACCTGCACTAAGTTTGTGTTCTAGTTTGTCTGGAAAATCTTCCACAAATTCTAAGCTTTGTGATAATTGAAGTGCCTTGTGTATTTCTTGGGCACTTGCATTTGGATTTCGCCACAACATGTTTTGGGCAATCGTCCCCCTAAACAAAACCGCCCTTTGCGGAACCATTCCTATTTGTTTTCTTAGTTGTTCAAAACTATATTCTTTTACGTTAACACCATCTACAAGCACTTCGCCTTCGGTTGCATCATAATATCTAGGAATAAGGTTTACAATTGTACTTTTACCACTTCCTGTTCCACCAATTATTCCTACTGTCTGCCCCCTCATAACCTTCAAATTAAGGTTTTCAACAGCATACTTACTTTTGTTTTCCGAACCATATCTAAAGTATACATTTTTAAATTCTACCTTAGGAGTATCGTCACTTACAAGCACTGGAGTATACTCAGTTGTTTTTTCGCTGATGCTTGTTTTTGTGCTAAAAATTTCATTACATCTTCTAGCAGATGTAAATGCACGAGTAAACACAACAATAATACGGGCAATTGACACAAGTGATGTGCCAAGCTTTAAAAGATAATCTACAAAGGCAATAATTTTACCTTGCGTCAAATTACCAACATTTACTTCAATACCGCCAAACCACAAAATTGCAATTACACCAATATACACAATTGCTCCTGTGATTGGGTTCATAAGGGCAGAAACATTACCAACTTTTTTCTGCGAATGATATAGCTTGTCGGTAGCTTTAAAGAATTTTTTACTAGAATAATCTTCTTTATTAAAAGCCCTAACAACTTTAGCACCTTCCAAATTTTCTTTTGTTTCTAGTGCTACCCTATCAAGGTCGGTTTGGGTTTGTTCAAAAAGCCTATTAGACTTACGCATAATAAGCCAAACAACTAATAACAAAAACGGAATAATTGCTAGGAATATTAGCGATAGTTTTGGTGCTAAAATTAGCATCATTATAAATGATCCAATTAATAAGAGTGGTGCACGCGCTGCTTGCCTAATAAAAACTTCCACACCATTATCAATACGGCTAACATCGTTACTAAATCGGTTGATAAGTGTACTTGTACCAAACTTATCTAGTTCTTTATGGGAGAACGTATTTATATGAGCATATAGGTCATTTCTAATACTCATACCTATTCCTTGACCCGCAATGGCAGCCTGCTTTTGACATATTGCACCAGCCAAAATTCCTATAACATTAATAAGCAAAATTACAATTGACCACACAACAATATACTTCACATCGTGATTTTTAACACCAATATCTATAATGTTGGCCATAATAAAAGGAACGACAAGGTCACCAGCCGTTTCCAAAAACTTTATTAAAGCACCAAAAATAATGTTGCCTTTATATTCGCTCAAATATTTTCCAAATTTCATAATTCTATATTATCATAATACACTTTTTTTTCAAAATAAAATAATAAACATTTTACGTCAATTATATATATAATTAGATATTATACTACCACCATATACTCATTATACTCCGCATTAAAAATCTTTGTTTGCTATAGTCTAAAAAAACAAAAAAGGCTCAAAAAAAACGGCTCTATATTAGAACCGTATTTTTTAGAACTAATCAATCCACAAAACTCTATTAGCAACTAAAATTGTAATAATATCTACCAACCAGAAAATAGCTGGGCATAGAATCAACATTACAACTGCTAAAACAATTCCTAAAGTATTGTGTTTAGAGATACTTTTGCATAGTCTGTAAATAGCCCAAACTATATCAAGAACTGGAAGTGCAAGAATGACTTTAACTAGTTTAGGTAACTTATCCATAGCTTTAACAAAACCCTTCATAATATCCTCCTAAATTTTTATATTATCATTATAATACTTTGTCAGTTTATGTCAAAATATTTTTAACACATTATATGAATACTTTTAGGAAATTATAACCAATTTCGCAAAATTACCATATCCAACTTAAAACGGTTATTAGGTGTGTTTTATTTTCATAAGTTCAATTTTTTAATAATTTTTACTTGTTAAATTGTTTGTTAAATTGTTTAAGTTTAACATAAAATAATAAATCCACTTTAATATGTATTACTTTTATCACCAAACATATTTAAATAAGTATTTAATAATCTGCAATGTCATCAAACTTGAATTATTGTCAAAAAATTGTATTATATCGTCAAAATCTTATTAGTTTTTGACAAAAAACATATTAACATCACAATAATAATTAAATTAACAAAAAATAAGGACTTGTACTCGAGCCCTTATTTAACATTATTGTTATTTTAATACAACCTTAACAAAGTTCTTTTTACCCTTTCTAAGAAGCATATGACCATCTGCAAATAAGTCTTTAGTTATTGCAAATGAAAAGTCTTTAACTTGTTCTCCATTTACAAATACTCCACCTTGTTCGCACATACGGCGACCTTCACTTTTACTCTTTACAAGACCGCTTTCAAATAGCATATCACACACATTTTTTCCGTCACAAGTGTCAATTTCGTAAGTAGGAACATTGTCTAAGTTTGCACCACCGCCAAATAGCGAACTACTTGCTTCTTGAGCAATTTTTGCATCTTCTTCACCACGAACAAATTTAGTAATTTCATAACACATAACTTTTTTAGCATTAACAATATCTTCACTAATTAGTCTATCAACTTCTTTCATTGGAACATCGGTAAACAATGCAAACATCATTCTTACACATGCATCAGGTGTTTGGTAAACTCCTTGGTAAAAATCGTAAGCACTAATTTTGTCTTTATCCATCCAAATAGCACCACGTTCGGTTTTGCCCATTTTCTTTCCGTCTGGAGTAAGTAAAAGTGGGTTTGTGGCACCAATAAGTTCTATGTTTGTATCATTGGCAAAATTTAGTTTTCTTTGAAGTTCTACACCTGCAACAATGTTTCCCCATTGGTCACCGCCACCATATTGAAGTGTACAACCATATTCCCTATTAAGGTGAACAAAGTCGTAAGCCTGCATTAGCATATAACCCATTTCAAAAAATGTTAGTCCACCCTCGTCGATACGGTTTTTATAAATTTCATTAGACAACATTTTGTTTACATTAAAGTGAACACCTATTTCTCTCATAAAATCAATATACGAATAGTTTTTAAACCAATCTGCATTGTTTACAATAACCGCTGGATTATCACCATCAAAGTCTAGAAACAAACTAAGCGTCTTTTTTATTTTATTTACATTGCTTTCAATTTGTTCTTTACTCATAACTTTACGCATTTCACTTTTGCCACTTGGGTCGCCAATGCATGCTGTTGCACCACCCATTAAAAGTAATACTTTGTGACCTGCTTTTTGGAAACGGCGCAAAATACAATAAGGAACACAGTGGCCTATGTGAAGACTATCGGCTGTTGGGTCGGTGCCTTCATATAGTGTAATGGGCTTACCACTTTCCAAAAGTTCTTTTAGTCTTTTTTCATCGGTGCATTGATATAATAACCCACGTTCCTTTAATGTGTTAAACAAATTTTTATCAGTTTTTGTCATAATTTCTCCTAAAAAAACAAAGCACACCTATCCTTAATATTTTAAGGACGAAGTGTGCTTTCGTGGTACCACCTTAATTCGTTTGAAAAAATTATCAAACCTTAATTTAGCTTGTTGGCCAAGCATTAGCCAGTTGTTCCAATTATGTAATTCACTAAGTTTGCATCATAAGTTTTTCACCAACCAACTTCTCTCTAAATTAAATCAAACTTGCTACTTTTAATTTTCATCACAACTATTTAATTGGCATTATTATATCAAATAGAATTATCATTGTAAAGGCTTTTTATCGTTTTTAGTGTCATCTTTTATGACGTTTACAATAATATTTTAATCGCTTGACAGCATTGTTTTTTAATGATATTATTATATTATAAATAAAATTTTAAGGAGAATTAATATGTTACACTTTTGTACTTGGCGTGCAATAGAAGTTTAACATTCGTAAAATATAATTTTTTTGCGAGTGTGTTTTTCTACTGCTCGCAACATATTAAAAAATTTAAGCCCTATAATATGTTGTTTTGCATTATTATAGGGCTTTTTGCATGGCAAAAAGCATAAAAACAACCAAATTAAAACTTTTTGCCACATAATCATTTTGAAAAATTTAAATAAAATATTAAAATAAAAAATAAGGAAATTAAAAATTATGAAAAAAATTATATTAACAGCCGATCGCCCAACCGGCAAATTACACATTGGACATTTTGTTGGATCATTAGCCAACAGAGTTAAAATTCAAAACAGTGGCGACTACGATGAACTTTATGTTATGGTTGCCGATGCACAAGCACTTACCGACAATTACGGAAACGTGCAAAAAGTTAGGGACAACATTGTTGAAGTTGCCAAAGATTATTTGGCAGCAGGCTTAGACCCTAAAAAAACAACAATGTTTATACAGTCTGAAATTCCAGAACTAACCGAACTTACTTTTTATTATATGAACCTTGTTACACTCAACCGACTAAAACGCAACCCAACAGTTAAGGAAGAACTAAAACTAAGAGAATTTGAAAAGTCTATTCCAATGGGCTTTTTCACCTATCCCGTAAGCCAAGCAGCCGATATTACTGGTTTTAATGCAACAATAGTTCCTGTTGGCGAAGACCAACTTCCTATGATAGAACAAACCCGAGAGATTGTGAGAAGTTTCAACAATCTTTACGGCACTACCCTAGTAGAACCAACACCTGTTTTACCTGAAAACAAAACTTGCTTACGTCTACCAGGCACAGATGGAAAGGCAAAAATGAGTAAATCACTTGGTAATTGCATTTACATTAGTGATGATGAAAAAACCTTACGTGAAAAGGTGTTTAGCATGTACACCGACCCTAACCACATAAAAGTAACTGACCCTGGTCAAGTGGAAGGAAACATTGTGTTTACATATCTTGACGCATTTTGTAAAGATGAAGACTTTACAAAATATTTGCCAGAATACAAAAACCTTGACGAACTTAAAGCCCACTATCGTAAAGGCGGACTTGGCGATATGAAAATTAAAAACTTCCTATTCGCTATTCTAAATGAAACTTTAAAACCTATTAGAGAAAAACGTTTAACATTAAAAGATGATGAAGTTATGAAAATGCTATTCGCGGGTTCTGACAAAGCAAGAAAAGTTGTTGCGGAAACCTTAGAAAAAGTAAAAAATGCAATGGGAATTAATTATCGTGAAAATTATAAAAAATAACTAAGTTTTTATGAATAATTAAAAATTTACAACACATAATAAGTATAACAAACAAAGAAAAATTTGTTTGTTGCTAGGAAAAAAGGAAGAACAAAATTGTTCTTCCTTTTTCCGTTTTTTTATGATAAATAAATCTCTTTATATTCTATTTATTAAATCATTACTACATCACAATCAATTTTCTATATTTAGACTACATTACTTTGCGATGTTTTCCATATTAATTACCCTAGTTGCCACATCTTTAACAAACTGTTTGTTGTGACTGACAAAAATTACGGTGCCTTTAAATTCGGCAATTGCTTCTTTTAATCTATCAACCGCAAACACATCTAAGTGGTTTGTTGGTTCGTCTAATATTAACAAATTACAAGGCTTTAAAACAAGTAAGCCTATTTTTATTTTGCTTTGCTCGCCACCACTAAGCTGTTTTATTTGCTTTCGCATATGCACAGCATTAAGCCCACATTTATTTAGTACACTTCTAATATCTTTTTCGTTTATTTTAGGGTAAAATTGGCACACATAACCAAGCGGAGTGCCTTCGTATTCTCTAAAATCGTTTTCTTGTTCGTAGTAGCCAGTAACAACATTTTTAGATATATCTACCTTGCCTGAAATTGGTGGGATAATGCCCAAAATCGTTTTTAGGAATGTAGACTTTCCTATACCATTAAAACCTGTAATTGCAAGACGTTCGCCAGAGCGTACTTCCAAAGTAATTGGCTTTAATAATGCTTTAGAGTACCCTACTTCCAAGTCGAAAGTTTTTAAAACAATGCTACTTTCAAAAGGTTTATAATTAAATGAAAATGTTGGTTTAATCTGCTCACTAGGTGGAGTAATAATGTCCATTTTCTCCAGTTTTTTCTCACGACTTTTTGCCATATTTGCTGTTGCCGCACGAGCTTTGTTTCTTGCAATATAATCTTCAAGTTTCTTAATTTCTTTTTGTTGAAGTTTAAACCCTTTTTCTTGTTGCTCACGTTTTGCAAGTTTTACTTGTTCCATTTGGTCAAGATTGCCCACATATCTATTAATTTTATTGTTGTCAACATCACACACAACATTAACAACCTTATTTAAAAATTCCGCATCGTGGCTTACTATTACAAAAGTTTTGTCGCTACTATTAATAAACTTTGTTAGCCATTCAATATGTTCTACGTCCAAAAAGTTGGTAGGCTCGTCCAAAATCATAACATCTGGAGACTCCAACAAAAGCTTTGCAAGCATTGTTTTTGCTCTTTGACCACCAGAAAGCGTGTTAACCTTGTGATTTAACCCAAGTGCCGTCACCCCTAAACCTGCTGCCACCTTCTGAATTTCGCTATCTATTGCATAAAAGTTGTTTTTATCAAGTTCTTCGTAAATGTCTCCGCTTTGATACATTAAGGTTTCCAATTTGTCTGGGTCGGTTTCGGTGGCAAGTCGCTCATTTATTTTATTAAGTTTTTCTTCCAATGCAAAAAGTTTGGCATATGCTCCTGCCAAATATTCTTTTATGGTGCATTCTTGATTGATTTCAGCATGTTGATCAAGGCAAACAATGTTGTATTTATTATTGCGATACACCTCGCCCTTATCTACCAAAACCTGCCCCATTATTATTTTAATTAGAGTGCTTTTGCCTGCTCCGTTAACACCGGTTAACCCCATTTTTTCGCCTGGATTTAACATAAACGATGTGTTTTCAAAAAGCAGTTTGTCACCAAAGTTTTGTGAAAAATTTGTTATTGATACTATTGCCATATGTCTTAAAATTCTCGTTTGATATATTCTGCAAATTCTTGCATTGTCATTGTATTATCAAGTTTTTTATTGTTGTAATTAATTAAATAATCAGATAGTAAAATTGTATCTATTCCCGCCTTTTCAGCATTGCCATCTTTATCGGCATGATTGCCAACCATAAGTGATTCGGCTGGGTTTATATTCACTTTTTTTAAAATCCCATTATAAAAATCAGGTGAAATTTTTGTTCGTGTGCAGTTTTGATTAGTTGTTATTAATGAAAAATATCGTGGATTAATATTACAGTCGCTTAACTTAAAATCCACAGCATTGCGAGGAAACATTGGATCGGTAGCTAAAATAATATTATACCCATTGTCATGCAAATAATCTAACACTTCACCCATTAGTGGGATTGGATCGTATGCTTCATGTGTGTTTTTAAATTCATTATCATAAAAGTCCACAAAAAAATCTTTTATTTTTTGAATGTTAATACCTGTTAGTTCTTCCATGGTGTTATAGAATACTGTTTCGTTTGTTTTGTCTGTAGTGTTGTTGGTCATTTCCTCAATCGCTTTTAAAAACGCTTCTTTAAAAGGTTCTGGATTGGCCCCAAACCACTTAACATATTTAATAACAACTTCTCTAAAAAATGTTTTAAAAAAGTCGTCTGCACTACCCATAACAAGTGTACCATCGTAATCAAATATAATGTTTTTGTATTTTTTATTTTTCATATTTCACCCACTTTACCTTAAACCCTATTGTATCACAACTTTCCGTTTTTAAAAAGCATAAATTTCATATATTAACACAAAAACAAATTGATTTTTAACTTGAATTGGTGTATCATATAACTACTTGGAAGCGTACCGAAGTGGTCGTACCGGGACGCACTCGAAATGCGTTTGTCGAGCAATCGGCACAAGAGTTCGAATCTCTTCGCTTCCGCCAAAATAAAGCCCAAAGAGAGATAGCTTGGGCTTTTTATTTTTTTCATAAATATTGATTAAAACATGAATATCAGTGACATTTTTCTCATAATTTAAGCAACAAAAAATTTAAAAGTACAACTTAAAAACCTTGAACATTTAAAATCAAAATAATTGACTTTTTTAATGGAATGTTGTATTATACTAGTAATGATCTCGTATGTCCATTCCAGATCGTTTAGTTTTGGGAATATTTGAAAAAATCTTCTTATGAATGGCAATAACAAACACAATATTTCTTTGCTGTGTTTTATTGTTGTCGTGAATAAAGGAGGTATTTTTTTTACAGCAAAACTAAACTAAGAAGGAGAAACATATGAAAGTATTAATTGGAACAAAAAATCCAGGGAAAATAAAAGGTGCAAAAGAAGCATTAGAAAGTTATTACACCGATGTTGTTATAGAAGGAGTAAATGCACCATCAGAGGTAAATGATCAACCCATAAATGACGAAACCTATTTAGGTGCCGTAAACAGAGTTAAGAACACAATAAAATATGCCAAATTAAGCGGAATAGATGCCGATTTATTTATGGCAATTGAATCAGGACTTATAAATAATTTTGGCAAGTGGTACATAACAAATGTGTCGGTAATTTGCGATAAAAATGGCTATTATAGCACAGGAATGAGTGCAAGTTTTCCAGTGCCAGAAAAATATGTAAACAAAATTAAAGAAAACACTCTTGGAACTGTTATGGACAACATTTTCCATGAATCAGATTTAAGGAGTTCTACAGGCGGAATTGGATTATTAACACACGAAAAAATCACCAGAATTGACCTAAACAAGCAAGCCTTTACAATGGCACTTACACAGTTTGTTAATGGTAAAATTTGGCGAGATGACAAATTTACATCAATTAATTCGACCACAAAAAATAAATAAATATGTATAGATTATAGATTAAATTTTAATAATGGCATTTTAAATACTACCACACTATTAATTGCCATAAATTTTTTACCAATAATTAGTTTTGAATAATAAAAACTTGGTGCTATAATATAGCCATATAAAATGGAGAGAAATATGGTTTTAAAATTACAAGATTTTCATACACTTGTTGGGCAAACTATTATGTACTGCCAAATAATTGAGCACGATGTAAAAATGATATTTGCCATAATGTGCAAGGGTGACGTAAACGAAACTCTAAACATGATAGACGAAGAAAGGTGGACTCTTGGGCTTGCTATAAACGAACTTAAAGCCATAGATTCACAAGGGAAAAAGCAATATATTGCTGATTCGGATTATGCTTTTTTAAGGCAAATTACAAAAAAACGTAACTACTGGTGTCATAGTGCATATTTAAAGTTTGTGTACGACAACAACTTTTTGGAACACGAAGAATATAGTAAAATTTGTGGCGAATTACTTGTCGACAACGAGCAACTTAGAAATGTTTACAAAACACTAGAAAAAGTGCGAATCACACTTATGAAAGAATTAAAAAAATAAAGAGTTTGATAACATGTCAAACTCTTTTTTTATTTGCACATTTTTTATTAAAATTTAAGAATATGTTTCACTACTTATGCATTCATATTTGTGCATTGTAGCAATTTAGTTTTTATTAAAATCCATTCAACTCCACTCTAGTTTTCAATACTTAATATTATCCAAATCTTTAGTATGTTCCACATATTCACTCTTACTAAAATGGCGGTCGGCCGCATATTCAATTGTTTTTAAATTTTCAAACTTAGTAGCCATGCTAATATAATTATAACCACGTTTGCAATTAAATAGTCCTGTTGAATTTTCAATACAGTCTTGGAACGTAAAATGAACACCACGTGATGTATTGTCTTTATCGTAAATTTTACTAGCAATATTAAATAGTGCAAGCATTGTTTCTGCCTGGGCATCGGTTAATCTAAATCTACCATAGTCATTAGGAATATAATCGGCAAGACAACTAAACAATATGCCAACATTTGCTCCACCAGTACGTACAGTTTGTGGGTGATTAGAAAGGTAATCAAAAGTTGTAAAGTGGTTTGTGTTATAAACTCTAATTCCATTGTACATGTTTTTGCCCATAAGTGATAAAAACTTGCACACTGCTTCATGTTGACCTGTAAGCGGAGTCATGTGAAATGTGCCATCTTCGGTTATTATTCCTTCTGGCCAAAAGTTATCCATTTTTTCAAAGTGTGTTTCGCCAATTGGAACATTTTTCACAACAACTTTTTCACCATTAATTGTTTCGTAAGGACAAACCACACCATCTCGCATATCAAAACTTAATTCAACTTTGTTGCCTTGTATAAAGTTTATTTTGTTGTAATCATAGTTAGACCTACTCATTTTAGGGTCAAAAAGACATTCTTTAGGGAATTTTTTGTAAACAACTTTATTTTTAAACATATCAATATAATTTGAACCCCTAAGTTTGTCTATAGTGTATGTCATTTCTAGACCAAGGTCTTTTTTTGCTTGGTCATATTTTGTTGCACCTTCAACTCCAAAGATAGTAAAACCTTCCTTGTACTCGCCATTGTAAAGATTATATAGCATATCGTAAAAATATTGCCTATTATTCATTTCATCGCTGTACTCGTAAGTCGATTCAGTTACATCAAAACTAATAGCATCTCTACCATGAAAGTCGTAAGACATTTCCTTTAATTTTTCATCACATATAACACTTAATTCTGCCATAATTAATCCTTTTTATAAGAGTATTTTAAATTAATACTTGGTGTTGCTGTAAGGCTAAGGTCTGCCAAATTCGCACCACCTTTAATACTATAATATGCTTCACAACCAATCATTCCTGCATTATCGGTACAAAGTATTGCTGGTGGAAAGTGAATTTCAATGCCAGCAATATCGCAAGCCCTAGTAAGTTTTTCCCTAAGTCCTGAATTACAAGCCACACCGCCTGCAACTGCAACCTTATTTATTTTATATTTTTTACAAGCGGAAATCGTTTTCACCGTAAGAAGTTCGCTAACTGTGTTTTGAAACGATGCACATATATCTTCAACAGGAATCTTTTCACCACGTTGTTCCAACTTATGTATGTAATTAATAACTGCCGTTTTTAATCCACTAAAACTAAAATCAAATCCCTTTTCAAGGTGTTTTAGATTTACAAACTCAATATTTGGAGTGCCCACTTTTGCCAACTTATCTACCTTTGGTCCACCTGGATAACCAAGCCCCAACACCTTAGCAACTTTGTCATATGCCTCACCAACTGCATCGTCTGTTGTGGTGCCAATAAGTTCGTTTACATTATAATCAACAACCTTAACAAGGGCTGTGTGCCCACCACTTACAATTAGCCCAATGAAAGGCGGTTCCAGCGTGGCACAAGCGATATAATTAGCACACATATGCCCTTTAATGTGGTTTACTTTAATTAGTGGGACATCTAGCGCATAAGCAAGTGCTTTGGCAAAACTTACACCCACCATTAAACACCCTACTAGCCCCGCACCATAGGTGACTGCCACCGCATCAATATCTTTTATGGTTAGTCCGCTTTGGTTTATGGCTTCGTCAACTACATTGTCTATAGCCATAATGTGGTTTCGGCTAGCAACTTCGGGCACAACTCCACCAAAACGTTTGTGAATATCAATTTGGCTTGAAATTACATTTGACAAAACTTCTCTGCCATTTTTAACAACCGCAACACTTGTTTCGTCACAACTACTTTCAATTGCCAAAACAACCACATTTTCTTTATTTCTTAAAGCTTGAAATTTTTCTTTTGATTTTTCTAAATACATTATTTTTTACTTCCTTGCATTTTTAGGTAGGCAAAAATAAATTCGTCTAATTCACCGTTCATAACCGATGTTAGGTCGCTTGTTTCGTAGCCTGTGCGGGTGTCCTTAACAAGTGTATAAGGGCAAAACACATAACTTCTTATCTGGCTACCCCACTCAATTTTTTTAACATCGCCTTTAAGCTCGTTGATGCTTTGTTTTTTGTTTTCAATAGCAAGCACCATAAGTTTGCTTTTAAGCATATTCATTGCGGTTTCTTTGTTTTGCATTTGGCTACGTTCATTTTGACATGCAGCCACAATACCAGTAGGAATGTGTGTAATTCTAACTGCACTATCGGTTGTGTTTACGTGTTGTCCGCCAGCACCACTACTACGATAAGTGTCTATTTTAAGGTCTTTTTCGTTGATTTCCACATTAGGTGCATCAGTAAGTTCGGGCATAACTTCAACGCTGGCAAATGATGTGTGACGGCGTTTATTGGCATCAAATGGACTAATTCGCACCAATCTGTGCACTCCCATTTCACCTTTTAAGTAGCCATAAGCATTATCGCCCTTAACCAAAAATTCAATACTCTTGTAGCCTGCACCATCGCCGTCAACATAATCTAGAACACTCACCTGAAAACCATTTTTGTCGCAGTACATTTTGTACATTCTAAATAGCATTTGTGTCCAATCACATGCTTCGGTTCCGCCAGCACCACTATGAATTTTCATAATTGCATTGTTGCTATCAAACTCTCCATTTAGCATGGTTGTAATGTAAAACTCATCAATCTTTTTGTTTAAATCTTTTAATTCGGCTTGAATGTCACCTAAAAAACTTTCATCGTCCAATTCTTCAGCTTCTGCAATAAAATCTTGCAAGTTTTTAATCTTTGTTTTATATGTTTCTAGGTTTTTAATTTTATCGCTATCGTTTTTAATTTTTCGGCTTAATTCCGTGCTTTTCTTAACATCGGAATACACACTAGGGTCACTAAGCAATTTTTCATTTTCTGCTAGTGATTGTTTTAGTTTGTCTAAGTCAAAGACAGTCGGCAATTACATTATAATTGCCAATAATAGCATCAAGTTGTTCTTTCTCGCTGTTTAAAATCATTTTATTATCCCTTAAAAATTATTTAAAATTTAAATGATGATTAATTATTGTTTTTTAATCCACAATAATTACAAATCACCCACATATTATTTATTATATTATACCACATTATATTGCCAAAAACAATAACGGCTTAGTTTTTTTTAAATGTTTGTAAAGTGGCATCATTTTTTTAATTCATCTTTAAACGACACAATATTGTTATCAAAGGCATATTGTGATACTTGCATAAAGTTTTCGTCATAGTTATAACGTTCTTGACCATATCTAATCCACATTTGTCCCCACGACATATCTTGATCCAACAATTTTTTAACATCTTCCGATTTTTTGTATCTTTCGTTTTCTTTTGTATTTATGTTGTTCATACAACCATCTAAGTCGTAAATTCTAGCCTGAATATCGGCTTCAAGTTTGTCGCAATGATAAGCAAAAAGTGCTTCTTTTGTTTTTCTTTCATCAAATTCCAAAATTAAGTTGATATATTCCTTACCATCTATTAGCCCTGCAAAAATTTTTTCAACTGCCCTGTGACCAATTTTATTTTTTTCTTCCCTATTAATATCAAAAAAAGTAAGGTCTCCTATTACAATTTCTTCGGTTTCGTGAACGGCAAGCATTTTTAACACCTTTTCAATATTAACATCGTAGTCGTATTCGCTTTTCATTGCTATTGCCAACATTTGAACGCCATATATATGTTCTGCAATACTCTCTAGCCTTTCACGATTTACTTTCCAATCTTTCCAGCCTGTTCGCACCACATCTTTTAAAGTATTGCAAAAAACATAATATTTAAGCACATTTTTTGCTTTATCCATATTAAAACTTCCTTTATACAAAAACAAGGCAATTTGATTGCCCTGTTATGTTTTATTATTTTGCACCACAGCAGTTTTTGTATTTTTTACCACTTCCACATGGGCAAAGTTCGTTTCGACCTACAATTTTGCCTTTAGTGGTTGCACTTGTAGTAGAATTGTTGCTACCAGCAATAATTTCCTTTGGCTTAGGTGCTTGTTTTATTTCAATATTAACCCTATAGTTTATAAGGAAAGTTGCTGTTTCTTCTCTTATTTTAGCAACCATATCTTCAAAAGCATCATAACTAATACGTTTGTATTCAACAATTGGGTCATGATTTCCGTATGCTTGAAGACCAATTTCACCCCTTAACATTTCAAGGTAGTCAATATGATCCATCCAAAGACTATCTACAACCCTTAGCAGAATATCACGTTCAATTTTGCCTGTATCAATGCCAAGTTTGCCAATTTCACTACATTTTTCTTCATAACGGCGAATTACCTCTTGCGCAACAAGGTCGGCAAGTTCTTGTGGTTCTTTTCCTTCAACCATTTCTTCGGTTACAAAGTTGGTTTCTGGTGGTAGAACTTTGCCATTAAGTGCATTATTAATTGCTTCAATGTTCCATTCGTCCCAACTACTGCCATCACCTGTTTCGTTAAGAACAATGTTCATAGCAAGTTCGTTTATCATATCTACTACTTCGCCATGGATATTAGCACCATCTAGAACACGGTCACGTTCTTTATAAATAAGTTCACGTTGTTGGTTGTTAACATCGTCAAATTTTAACACACTATGACGTGCACTAAAGTTGAAGCCTTCAATACGTTTTTGAGCATTTTCAATTTGTTTAGAAAGTAGTTTAATTTGGAAAGGAGTATCTTCATCAATCTTGAAGAAACGAGCAATTCCCTGCATTCTTTCTCCACCAAAACGGCGAATAAGTTCGTCTTCCATACTAACATAGAACACACTGCTACCTGGGTCACCTTGACGACCTGCACGACCACGAAGCTGGTTGTCAATACGACGGCTTTCGTGACGTTCGGTACCAATAATATGAAGACCGCCCAAGATAATAACTTGTTCTTTTTCTTTATTGGTTATTTCCTTAAACTCTTTGTATAATGCATTATACTCATCTCTAATTTTATTAAGTTCTTCGTTGTCGGTAGTTAATAAAGATGTACAAAAGTCAATTTGTTCTTCATTATAACCCTTTTCACGCAATTTTTGTTTTGCCATGTATTCTGGGTTACCGCCAAGCAAAATATCGGTACCACGACCTGCCATGTTGGTGGCAAGTGTAACCGCATTTAATCTACCCGCTTGGGCTACGATTTCACTTTCACGAAGGTGATTTTTAGCATTCAACACATTGTGTGGAATTTTTGCTTTTTTAAGTGCATTTGAAATAAGTTCACTCTTTTCAATAGTAACGGTACCTACTAGCACTGGTCTACCTGTGGCGTGCATTTCCTTAACCGCTTCTACAATGGCGTCAATTTTAGCACGTTCGGTAATATATATTACGTCTGGAGCATCAATTCTACGCACTGGAAGATTTGTAGGAATAGTAACAACGTCTAGGTTGTAAATTTTGTTAAATTCGGTTTCTTCGGTCTTGGCAGTACCTGTCATACCACTAATTTTATCGTACAATCTAAAGAAGTTTTGGAATGTGATTGTTGCAAGAGTTTTGTTTTCGTCACGAATTTCAAGACCTTCTTTGGCTTCAATTGCTTGATGCAATCCATTAGAATACTTCCTGCCTTCCATAAGACGACCAGTAAACTCGTCTACAATAACAACTTCGTTGTCTTTAACGATATAGTTGTTATCTTTTTTCATAATATATTGAGCCTTCATTGCATTATTAATGTGGTGGTTAATCTCAATATTGTTAATATCGCTTAGGTTGTCAAGATTAAAAAATCTTTCGGCTTTTCTTACACCTTTTTCAGTAAGGCGAATTGCTTTTTCTTTTTCATCAATTTCGTAATCGTCTGGACGAAGGCTTTTAGCAAAACGGCTAGCAGTCTTATACATTTCGTTGCTTTTCATTCCACGGCCACTAATAATAAGCGGTGTACGGGCTTCATCAATTAAAATACTATCTACTTCATCAATAATGGCAAAGTGATAGCCCCTACCAACACGGTCTTCTGCTCTAACAACCATATTATCACGAAGGTAGTCAAAACCAAGTTCGTTGTTGGTGCTATAAGTAATATCACATGCATATGCTTCACGTTTTTGTTTTGCGTCCATATCGTGCATCGAGATGCCAACTGTTAGACCCAAATATTTAAAAATTTTACCCATCCATTCTGAGTCACGTTTTGCAAGGTATTCGTTAACTGTTACAATATGAACGCCCTTACCTTCAAGTGCAACAAGGTATGCTGGAAGTGTTTCGGTTAAGGTTTTACCTTCACCAGTACGCATCTCGGCAATACGACCTTGAAACAATGCAATACCACCAAGTAATTGCACGTGGAAGTGACGCATTCCCATA
This sequence comes from uncultured Clostridia bacterium, assembly GCA_934754495.1. GTDB lineage: Bacteria > Bacillota > Clostridia > Christensenellales > UBA1242 > UBA11490. The sequence goes on along the minus strand of CAKVHW010000003.1, from coordinate 5,188 downwards.
ACACGGTCACTTGCTTCCCTAACAGTAGCAAAAGCATCTGGCAAAATATCAATAGGCTTTTCACCATTAGCAAGACGTTCCTTTAAAATGCCTGTCATGGCTTTAAGTTCTTCGTCTGTTTTTGCCTTATACTCGTTTTCTTTTTCTTCTATCTTTTTAGCAATCTTATCAAGTTTTGCCACATTTCTAGAATTTTCTGATCTAAATATCTTTTTTAGTAGTCCCATTTATAGTGTTTTTCCTTTAATTTTTAGTATATTATATAATACACTAAATTAAGGCTTTTTACAATAAAATAAGCCACCTAATTTGATAAAATTTATCTAAGCTTGACGAATTAAAAGTTTTTTAAAATTAAAAAGAAAAAACCGCAAGTTTTAAATGCGGTTTTAATTATTTTTGTCATCAATCTCATCGTTTACAATTGCACTTCTAGAGTAATGTGCATGGGCTAATGTCACCGAATACACAGCCTTGGCTCCTGCTTCAATTAAAGTTTTGCTACACTCATTTATTGTTGTCCCTGTTGTAAAAACATCATCAACTAAAAGTATTGTCTTGCCTTTAACAATTTTTTTATCTGACACACTAAATGCATCTCTCAAATTTTCCATTCTCTCCGCTCTTGTAAGATTTGCTTGAGTGCGAGTGTTTTTAATTTTCACAAGCGCCTCGGTATTAATCTCAATACCAAGTTTTGTGTTAAGGCTTTCTGCCAAAAGTTCCGATTGGTTGTAGCCTCTAAATTTTTGACGTTTAAAATATAATGGCACCGGAATTACCATATCAAACTTAACATTCATTTTACTTATTTCACCAGCAATCATATTACTAAACGTACTAGAAAGATATTTTTTGTTGTCGTACTTTAATTGGCGAATAACTTTATTAATTGGATATTCGTAAAGAAACAAGGAAATGTTTTTAGTGAAATATGGTTTTGTCTTTTTACAGTGCAAGCAGTAATTAGCCATACTGCCAAGTGGCTCGCTACAACGAAGACACACCTTGCCGTTATTAAAAGGAAGTTTGTTCATACAATCATCACAAATAGAATAAAGTGTGTTGTGGTCAAGTTCTTCACCACACAAAATACATCTATAATTGCTTGGGAAAAATAGTTCGGATATTTTCATAGTTTACACCAACAACATCTCTTCGTTTGTAAGAAAATCTTTAAGAAGAGTAAATCTTTTTTGTGTATAGTTGTTTCTAACCATTCGCTTAATACACAACTCACTCCCAACAAGCACAACCATACGTTTTGCTCTGGTTACTGCCGTGTAAAGTAGATTTCTTGTCAAAAGCATAGGTGGTCCTGACAAAACAGGGATTATAACACAATCAAATTCACTACCTTGGCTTTTGTGAATTGTAATGGCATAACTTAACACAATTTCACTTAAATCGGCTTTAGTATATCGTGCAACTCGACCATCTTCAAAGGTTACAATAAGTTCGTTTATAGCACCATCAATATGTGTTATTGTACCTATATCACCATTAAACACACCTGTGCCACGTTCACTATCTTTCACCCATTCTCTCTCATAGTTGTTTGTTGTTTGCATAACCCTATCGTTTAGCCTAAACGAATATCGTTCGGTCACAATTTCACTAGAAAAACCCTTAAGAGGATTAAGTTGTTCCTGTAAACATTTATTTAGATTATCTATTCCACACAGTCCCGCCTTCATCGGTGCAAGTACTTGAATTTTACTACTATCAATATTTAGAAATTTTGGAATTCTTGTTGTGCACATTTCAATAATTGTGTTAAGTGCTTCGGCAGGTTCTTGCTTGCTTGTGAAGAAAAAGTCACTACTAGAATTATTAAGTTCGGGCATTTTACCACTATTAATAAGATGAGCATTAGTTATGATTAAACTATTTTCGCTTTGCCTATAAATTTGTGTTAAGCACACATTGGGAATAACATTACTGGCCAAAATATCGGCAAGCACATTGCCTGCCCCAACACTTGGAAGCTGGTCTTTATCTCCCACAAAAACTATTTGGCAATTGCGTTTTAAAGCTCTTATCAAAAAGTACATAAGTTGAATATCGACCATACTAATTTCGTCTACAATAACAACATCAGCACTAAGTTTGTTCATGTTGTTGTACTTAAACATTGATGGGCTATTATAATCAACTTCTAATGCTCTATGAATAGTGCTAGCTTCAAAATTACAACTTTCACTTAGTCGTTTTGCAGCCCTACCTGTTGGAGCTAAAAGTTTCACCTTTTTACCCATTTGTTTAAATAGGTGCAAAACACATTTAACAATTGTAGTTTTACCCGTACCTGGCCCACCAGTGATTACACTAACACCATTATTAATTGCCATAGTTACGGCTTCACGTTGTTTTTCGTGCATTTTTATGTGGTTAAGTTGTTCAAAAAGGCTAATGTTTTCATCAACATTAATGCCATTTTCAATTTTGTTTAGCACATACAAATTAAGTGTTGCGGCAACAATTTTTTCTAGATTAAAGTATTTTGTAAGTGCAACAATGCAGTCATCATCTTTAACTATTATTTTAATAACACCATCACTTTCCATCGTTTCAAGCACGGTCTGAAAAGTATCCAAATATTCATTTGAATTAAGTCTTAGTAGTTCAAAAACTTCGTTTTCAAGGTTTGATTTTGTGACATAAGTATTACCACCCTTATCACACTCATCTTTTAGGCAATGCACTATTCCTGCTCTAAACCTAAACTTACTATCAAAACCAACCCCCACTTCTTGAGCAATTTTATCGGCAGTAAAAAAACCTACCCCGTCAATATCTTCGGTAAGTTTGTATGGATTGTTTTTTAATATTTTATCGGTATTATCACCATAAAAATTAAAAATTTTAATTGCAAGATTAGTGGAAATGTTGTAATTTTGCATAAGCATAACAGCATTTTGCATCTTTTTAACTGATGCCACTTCGTTGGCAATATCTTGTGCTTTTTTAGGGCTAACCCCTCGCACTTCGGCAAGTCTAGACGGATTAAACTCTATGACATCAAGTGTACTTTCACCAAATTTATTTACAAGGTTTGTAGCCGTAATAAGCCCAACACCTTTAATAAGTCCACTACTCAAATACCTAATTATTCCTTGTCTACTTGTAGGCGGTTTTAGTTTTACTTCTGTCACGGCAAATTGCTCACCATATTTACTATGAGCCACAAAATCACCGCTAAGTTCCACATTTTCTCCTTCGTTTATAAGTGGAAATTTACCCACAGCAGTAACAAGTTCGCCACTATTATTTACAAGAACAACTGTATAATTGTTGTCTGGATTTCTAAAAATTATTTCTTCAATAATGCCATTAATTTTCATATATATATTGTAACAAATATGTATTATTTTCACAAACAAAAAACACCTATATTTCGAACTATTGTTTTAGAAAATATAAGTGTTTTTGCATTATTATCTTAACTTTTTTACTATTCTTCTATTTTAACTAAATTATCTTCACTTTCGTACAAGTCTTTGTAGATTTTGCAAGATTTCATAAGTTGTTTGTGAGTGCCTTCTGCCACCTTTTTACCATCGTCAACCACAATAATTTTATCAGCATTAACAATTGTTGAAAGTCTATGTGCCACTACAATTATTGTATGGTCTTGTTTTAGCTTGTCAAGCTCTTCAACAATTGCACCTTGGCTTTTATTATCTAGAGCACTTGTGGCTTCATCAAATGCAATTATTTTATTCCCCTTTAACAAAACTCTTGCAATTGCCAAACGTTGGCGTTGACCACCTGAAAGCATTACTCCACTTTCACCAACCTTGCTATCAAGCCCCTTTTCCTGAGACCTAACAAACTCATCAATTTGTGCCTTTTTTAACGCATCCCAAATTTCTTCATCAGTTGCGTCTGGTTTCACATAAAGTAGATTGTTTTTAATTGTTGCGTTAAATATATATGGTGATTGTGTAACCACTCCAACCGTGTTTCTAAGCGAATTTTCTGTAAGTTTTGTAATGTCAATGTCATCAATTTTAATCTCACCAGACTTCTTTTCATACAGATTATTAATAAGGCTTAAAATTGTACTTTTCCCACAACCACTTTTCCCTACGATTGCTGTTGTTTTGTTTGATTCTATTTCAAATGATATATCTTTTAGCACTTCCTTTTCATCATTGTAGGAAAAGTTTACATTCTCGAATTTAATATCACCCTTAACTGGTTGTGGAAGCTCTTCATTGCCAAATTTTTCTTTTGGAAAATCTTCCACCACTTCAAAATACCTTTGTGCACATAATTCACCGTCAGTAGCATGTTGTTTAATTTGACCTATAAATCGCACCATATTACCAACCCTGCCCCTATACATGTATACAATCAAGAATGTTGTAAGGGTTACTATATTGTTTTGAATAAGCAATATTCCAGCAATCAAAATGCCAACTTCCATAAGTTCGTTTATTGTACCCTTTAAAAAGAATGTGTTTTTGTAAAAGCGAAGGCGTTCTTGCAAGTTTTTTCTTAACACATAAGAAAATTTTTCACCACTATCGTTAAGCATCTCTTGTTTTAAATTTAGGCTTTTAATATCTCTTACGCCCTTTACTTGTTCGGAATAAGCACCAATTACCTGTTCTCGCCTTGCTCGCATTCCTTTGTTATCTCTAAACCAAATTCGCATAATATGCTCATCCATCAAATAACTAACAACAACATACACAAGCATTAGTAAGAATAGCCAAATATTTAAAAATGCAATATAGATAAAGAAGCAAATATTTGATACCATATCAATAACAACTGTAATTATAGACAACAAGATGTCGCTACACTTGCCTGCATCACTTATGATACGGTCTATAAATACACCCGAGTTAGTTTGGTCAATTTTGCTCATTTTAATGTCGCCAATGCTTTTCATGATGCCTTGACGCATATCAAATAAAACCTTGTTATCCATGACGACCCATGTGCGGTTAAAAAACCAACTTGTCACATTGGACACTAAAAATATTCCAGTGCTAATACATACAAATATTATCGCAAATTTAAAGTCGCCAGAAGTGATAGATGCCAGTGCCTTTGCATCGTAAATTGGTATAAAAAAGTTCAAAACTGTCGTTATCATCAACGACACCGATAATAATATTGCAAGTTTTTTGTATTTTGTGTAATAAGGAATTAATTTTTTTAAACCCTTATACCC